>NZ_JBVIHH010000002.1:314068-420426 GCF_055570395.1 Streptomyces sp. NPDC031210 | reverse complement strand
TACCTCTCCCCCTATCCCTCCACCTCCCCCCCCCCCCCCCCCCCCCCCCCCCCCCCCCCCCCCCCCCCCCCCCCCCCCCCCCCCCCCCCCCCCCCCCCCCCCCCCGCCTCCGTCTTTCGTACCGGGTCCCGCCCCGTCCTGCACCGAGGATCACTACTGCTGGTAGCATGCTCTTGCACATCAATTGCAATAAGAAGTTGTACGCAGTTGGAGAGGCTCGGCATGGCCACCTACACACTTCCTGAACTTCCCTACGACTACGCGGCGCTGGCCCCGGTCATCAGCCCCGAGATCATCGAGCTGCACCACGACAAGCACCACGCGGCGTACGTGAAGGGCGCGAACGACACCCTTGAGCAACTGGCCGAGGCGCGCGACAAGGACCAGTGGGGCAGCATCAACGGCCTGGAGAAAAACCTCGCGTTCCACCTCTCCGGCCACATCCTGCACAGCATTTACTGGCACAACATGAGCGGCGACGGTGGCGGCGAGCCGCTGGAGAAGGACGGCGTGGGCGAGCTGGCCGACGCCCTCGCGGAGAGCTTCGGCTCGTACGCCGCGTTCAAGACGCAGCTCACGAAGGCCGCGGCGACCACGCAGGGCTCCGGCTGGGGCGTACTGGCCTACGAGCCGGTCAGCGGGCGGCTGATCGTCGAGCAGGTCTACGACCACCAGGGCAACGTCGGGCAGGGCTCCGTGCCGATCCTGGTCTTCGACGCCTGGGAGCACGCCTTCTACCTCCAGTACAAGAACCAGAAGGTCGACTTCATCGAAGCGATGTGGCAGGTCGTCAACTGGCAGGACGTCGCGAAGCGGTACGCGTCCGCGAAGCAGCGCGCCAACAACCTCCTGCTCGCGCCGTAACGGCGCGCCCCCTGCGTCCTGCCTCGTGATCGTCTTCTCAACCTTCACCGTGGCAGGCGGCACAAGGGCCCGGCCCCACGAGGACGTGACTCGCGGGGCCGGGCCCTCTCCTCGGCCCGGGCCGGCCCGGTGAAACGATCAGTCGAAGACCGGCCCCCGCGTACGCGTGCGCTTGATCTCGTAGAAGCCGGGGATGGACGCGACCATCAGCGTGCCGTCCCACAGCTTGGCGGCCTCCTCGCCCTTCGGCGCGGGGGTGACGACCGGGCCGAAGAAGGCGATCTGCTCGCCGTCGGAGCCGGGGACGGCGATGACCGGTGTGCCGACCTCCTGGCCGACGAGGTCGATGCCCGCCTTGTGGGAGGCGCGCAACTGCTTGTCGTAGACGTCGGAGTCCGCCGCGTCGGCGAGTGAGGCGGGCAGGCCCGCCTCGGCCAGCGCGTCGACCAACGTCTCGCGGCTGCGGGCGAGGCCCCGGTTGTGGAAGCGCGTGCCCAGCGCGGTGTACAGCGGCCCGAGCACGTCGGCGCCGTGCTCCTGCTCGGCGGCGGCACACACCCGCACCGGCCCCCACGCCGTCCGCAGGAAGTCGGTGTACTCGGTGGGCAGCTCGTCGTGCCGGTCCTCGTTGAGGACCGACAGGCTCATGACGTGCCAGCGCACCCGGACCGGACGGACCTTTTCCACCTCCAGCATCCAGCGGGAGGTCATCCAGGCCCACGGGCACAGCGGGTCGAACCAGAAGTCTGCTGGGGTCTTGGCGGTCTCGGGCACGTCGTCTCCTCATGAGAGCTGATCGGTAAACCCTTCAACAGCCGGTCGCCATGCCATGATTCCCGTGTTCGATATTCGAGACGAGGACGAGGGAGTCACGTCGTGCCAGGTGAGAATCTGTCCCGGGATGAGGCCCATGAGCGGGGCCGACTGCTGAGCGTCGACAGCTACGACGTGGCGCTGGATGTCCGCTCAGCGGTCGGACGCGGCGACGACGCCACCACCTTCGGGTCCCGCACGACGATCCGTTTCCGCTGCGCCGAGCCGGGCGCGGCCACCTTCGCGGACCTGCTGGCGCCGGAGGTCACCTCCGTCACCCTCAACGGCCGCGAGCTCGACCCGGCGGCCGTCTTCGACGGCACCAGGATCGCGCTGGAGGGGCTCGCCGCGGAGAACACCCTCGTCGTGGAGGCGCGGTGCGCCTACAGCCGCACCGGCGAGGGCCTGCACCGCTTCGTCGACCCGGAGGACGGCGAGGTCTACCTCTACACCCAGTACGAACCGGCCGACGCACGGCGGGTCTTCGCCAACTTCGAGCAGCCGGACCTGAAGGCCCCGTTCACGTTCGAGGTGACCGCCCCGGAGGGCTGGACGGTCCTCAGCAACGGCGCGCAGGACGGCCCGGCTCAGGACGGCCGGTACCGTTTCGCGACGACGCGGCCGATCTCGACGTACATCACGGCGGTCGTGGCCGGCCCGTACCACTACGTCTCCGACAGCTACCGCCGCGTCTTCGAGGACGGCACCGAGCTGGAGATCCCGCTGGGCGCGCTGTGCCGCAAGGGCCTGGCGAAGCATTTCGACGCCGACGACATCTTCACGATCACCAAGCAGGGCCTGGACTTCTTCCACGACCATTTCGACTACCCGTATCCGTTCGGGAAGTACGACCAGGCGTTCGTGCCGGAGTACAACCTCGGCGCGATGGAGAACCCGGGCTGTGTCACCTTCCGCGAGGAGTTCATCTTCCGCGGCAAGGTGACCACCGCCTCGTACGAGGGCCGGGCCAACGTCATCCTGCACGAGATGGCGCACATGTGGTTCGGCGACCTGGTCACCATGCGGTGGTGGGACGACCTGTGGCTGAAGGAGTCGTTCGCCGACTTCATGGGCGCGTTCTCGCTGGTGGAGGCGACCCGCTTCCGCAACGGGTGGATCACCTTCGCCAACCGCCGCAAGTCCTGGGCGTACCGCGCCGATCAGCTCCCCTCGACCCATCCGGTCACCGCGGACATCCGTGACCTGGAGGACGCCAAGCTCAACTTCGACGGCATCACCTACGCCAAGGGGGCCGCGGTCCTCAAGCAGTTGGTGGCGTACGCGGGCCGGGAGGAGTTCCTGGAGGGCGCGCGGCGGTATTTCAAGCGGCACGCCTACGGCAACACCCGGCTCGCGGATCTGCTGGCGGTGCTGGAGGAGACGTCCGGGCGGGACATGGCGGCCTGGTCGCGCGCCTGGCTGGAGACGGCGGGTGTCAACACCCTGACGCCCGAGGTCACTTATGACGCGCACGGCCGGATCGCGGAGCTGGGCATCGTCCAGGACGCCGCGCCGTCGCATCCGCAGTTGCGCCCGCACCGCGTCGCGGTGGGCCTGTACGGGCGGGCCGAGGAGGGCGGCGCGCTGACGCGTTTCGCGCGCGCGGAGGTGGACGTCTCGGGGCCGCGCACGGTCGTGCCGGAGCTGGTCGGTGCGCTGCGGCCCGAGCTGGTGCTGGTCAACGACGACGACCTGACGTACTGCAAGATCCGCTTCGACCAGGCGTCGCTGGAGACGCTGCGGGCCGGGCTCGGCGACCTCACCGACCCGCTGGCGCGCGCGCTGTGCTGGGCGGCGCTGTGGGGTCTGACCCGGGACGGGCTGCTGCCGGCCCGCGACTACCTGGACCTGGTGCTGCGCTTCGCGGGCCGGGAGACCGACATCGGCGTGCTCCAGTCGTTGCACGGCCAGGCCCGTACGGCGCTGGAGCACTACACCGCGCCCGGCGGCCGCGAGAGCGCCGGGCGCCGACTGTCGGAGGGCGCGCTGCGCGAGCTGCGGCGGGCCGAGCCGGGCAGCGGCCACCAGTTGGCCTGGGCGCGGCACTTCGCGGCGGTGGCCTCGGCCCCCGAGGACCTGCGGCTGCTGCGCGAGCTGCTGGACGGCACGACGGAGATCGAGGGGCTGGAGGTGGACCAGGAACTGCGCTGGGCGTTCCTGGAGCCGCTGGCCTCGCACGGCGCTGCGGACGCGGCGGCCGTCGACGCCGAGCTGGCCCGTGACGACACCGCGTCCGGCAAGCGGCACCACGTCCGCTGCCTGGCCGCCCGCCCCTCCGCCGAGGTCAAGGCGCGGGCGTGGACGGACGTGGTCGATTCCGACCGGCTGTCGAACGCGCTGGTGGAGGCGACGATCAGCGGGTTCGCGCAACTGGGGCAGCGCGAGCTGCTGGCGCCGTACGCGCCGCGCTACTTCGAGGTGATCGAGCGGGTGTGGCGGGAGCGGTCCATCGAGATCGGCATGGACGTGGTGCGCGGGCTGTTCCCGTCCTGGCAGGTGGACCGCGCCACGCTGGACGCCGCGGACGCGTGGCTGGCCGGGCATGCCGGGGCGGCGCCCGCGCTGCGCCGGCTGGTGTCGGAGGAGCGGGACGATCTGGCCCGGGCGCTGCGCGCACAGGCTTGTGACGAGGCGGCCGCCGCGAAGCCGTAACCCGCGGGGTGACCAGCCTCTTTCGGCAGTCGAACGCCCGTACTTGAGGACAGGGATGTCCGGGTTGTGCCACGGGCGTGTAACAGCGGTTAGGAGGCGGAGCGGCGGCGGGAATGGCCGGGTCATGAACCACGACACCCCGCTCTCCCCGCTCCCCCTCCGCCACCTCTCCGACGCCCAGTGCCGGGTGCTGACCACGCGTCAGTTGCGCGAGCACGGCGTCGGGGCGGCGGAGACCACCGAACGGTGCCGGCCCGGTGGCTCCTGGCGGCAACTGCTGCCGGGCGTCTACCTGCTGCATCCGGGCCCGCCGACCAGTGAGGAGCGGCTGCACGCCGTCCTGCTGTACGCGACGCAGCGCGCCTCGGCGGTGCCCAGCCAGAGCGGTCCGGGGCGCGAGACGCCGGAGGCGTTGATCACCGGCCTGGCGGCGCTTGCGCTCCACGGTTTCGCCGCCGCTCCCCCGCTGCCGGCCCTGGACCGGATCGACGTGCTGGTGGCCCGGACCCGGCGGTTGCGCTCGACGGGCTTCGCGCAGATCGTGCGGACGCCGGAGCTGCCGGTGCCCGTGTCGGTGACGGGGGTGCCCACCGCCCCGGTCCCGCGGGCCCTGGCGGACGCGGTCGGCCGGCTCACCGACGGCGCTTCGGTGCGCCGGCTGCTGACCGAGGCGGTGCGCGGCGGGCACTGCGAGGCGGCCGCGGTGGTGGCCGAGCTGAGCCGGGCGCGGCTGCTGGGCCGTCCGCATGTGGTGGACGCGGTGGACACCCTGCTGGCCGAGGGCCGGGCGCTGGCCGAGCAGCGGCTGTACGCGATGGTGCACACGCACGGCCTGCCCGATCCTCTGTGGAACGTGGACCTCCGGCTGCCGGGCGGGCCGCACCTGGGGGGCGTGGACGCGTTCTGGCCCGAGCACGCGGTGGCGCTGGAGATCGACATCCGGGCCGCGCGCCCGCAGGACCCGCCGGGCGCGCCGCAGGACCGTAAGCGGGAGTATCTGGAGCGGCTGGGCATCACGGTGGTGCGCTGTGCGCCGCGCACGCTGCGCGAGGCGCCGGAGGAGCAGGCGGCGGTGGTCCGTACGGCGCTGATGGCGGCGACCGACCGGGAGCCGTGCGCGTATGTGGTGGTGTTGCCGCGGTAGCGGCGGGGCGGGTCAGCCGCGCCGCAGCAGGAGTTCGGCGTTGCGGTCCGCCGCGGTGCCCGCCAGGTCGGTGCGGGCCTCGGGGGCGTTGCAGGACAGTTCGCGGTAGAGGGCGGCCAGGCCGGTCTGGGACAGGTCGGCGAAGTCGGTGCGGTGCGGTGCGGCCGACTCCACGAGGGTGGTGAACAGCGACAGGGTGCCGTCGTGGTTGTCCACCAGCTCGATGACCCGGGCGAGCTGCGGGAAGTCGATGTGCGAGGCGGTGGAGACCTCCCAGAAGCCGTCGTGGGCGGTGATGGTGTTCTTGTGGCTGTGGCCGTTGATCCAGCCGACGACGCCCGGGTGGGCGGCCAGCAGCGCGACGAGTTCGTCGCCGCCGTGGCGCCGTTCGTGCGGGCGGGCCGGGTCGGGGCGGGTGTTGTTCATGGTCTTGCTGGTGTGGTGGCTGAAGACCAGGACGTGGCGGCGGCCGTGGCGTTCGTTGTCCGCCAGGATCTTCTTCAGCCAGCGCAGTTGGCCGTCGCCGAGGGAGCCGGTGTAGTGGCCGCCGGGGTCGGTGGTGTCCAGGCTGATGCCGAGGACGTCGTCGGAGACGGGGAAGGTGTAGTAGAGCCGGTCCTCGGCGAGGTGGGCGGCGGTGTAGCCGTGGCCGTGCGGACCGGGGCCGGTGCGGGCCGGGTCGAGGTGGGCGCGCAGGTAGTCGGCGCGGGTGAACGGTGCGCGCCGCTCGTCGGGGGTGACCGGCCGGGCCTGCTTGGCGTGCGTCTTCAGCAGGCGCTTGAAGTCCTCCCCCTTGGGGTCGAGGCCGTCCTCGACCGCTTTCCACACCCGCGCGGCTTCGGCGGCGGGCAGCGTCTGGAGTTTGCGGCCGCCGGTGGCGAGGTCGGTGAAGAAGGGGTCGCCGGGTGCGTAGCAGCCGCCGGGCAGGGAGTCGTGGTTGCCGACGGTGGAGTACCAGGGCAGCCGGAGGCCGGGGCTGTGCAGGGTACGGATCGCGGCGTCGAGGAAGCCGTCGAGGTGCGGGAAGCCGAGGCGTTTGTCGGCGTCGCGCAGGGCGCTGTCGGGCTGCCAGTAGAGGGTCAGGCCGCTGTCCTGGACGCCTTCGTAGCGGCGGGGGTCGCCGGAGTTGGGGGTGATCCGGCCGCCGCTCATCGCGGTCAGGAACCAGTCGAGTTCGAGCCGGGAGTTGTTGTCGGTGTTGTCGCCGGTGGTCATGACGAAGGACAGCGGTGCGCCGGTGGCGGGTCCGCCGGGCAGGGCGTTGACGCGTTCGATCAGGGAGATCACGCCGGCGACGGAGAGGGCTTCCTGCGGCCGCCAGGCGCTGGCGGTCTGCGCGCGCAGGTATTCGTAGCGCAGCGGGCTCTGCACGTCGACCAGGTGCAGGTCGGTGAACTGCACGAAGGAGGCCAGCGCGGTGCGCCGCCGGTCGCGGCCGGGGTGGGCGGCGGCGAGGTCGGCGCGGACGACGCGCGGCCAGGCGGGGCCGTCGGCCAGGCGGCGGTAGCCGGTGGTGCCGCGGGGGGTGGCGACGCCGGCGAGGGTGGTGCCCTTGGTGTACGGCACGCGGGGTACGGCGGGGGCGTCGACGGGCGGCGGGGCGGCGGGGGCCGGGCCCGGGGAGACGGTGGCGGCCGCGGCGGGCCGGTCGGGGCCGACGCCGAAGGCGAGGCCGAGTCCGGCGGCGGCACCGGCGGCCGTGGTGGCGGCCAGGAAGGTACGGCGGTCGAGAGCGGCGGCGGTGGACCGTGTACGGGACATGCGCGGACTCCCCGATGCGAGCGCGGGCGGCGGCCGGGCAGCTCAACTGCCCCCTCACCTGGGATGGTTGGCACCGGGAGTGACGCGCGCGTGAACGGCACCGCAACGCGGATGGCCCATCTGCGCACAGGGGGGTAGGACCGGGCACCCGTGGTTCGCCCTGAGGGCCGTATGGGACGGAAAGCATACGACCGTCTAGCCGCGTCCCCTTTGGCCCGTATCCTGGGACCGGGGGCGGAAAGCGCACTCCACGGTATGGAATGGATTGGACAAGGCGACGGGTGTCACACACATGATGGGAGCGCTACTGAGCAGGTGTTCCCAGCAGACACCGATGTCAGGTTAGGAAGAAGGAGTCCCATGAGGATCGGAATCGTCGGAGCCACCGGACAGGTCGGCGGCGTGATGCGGGGCATTCTCGCCGAGCGGAACTTCCCGGTCGAGCAGTTGCGCCTGTTCGCTTCGGCCCGGTCCGCCGGACGGACGCTGCCCTGGCAGGACACCGAGATCACCGTCGAGGACGCGGCCACCGCCGACTACTCCGGACTGGACATCGTGCTCTTCTCGGCCGGCGGTGCGACCTCGAAGGCGCTGGCGGAGAAGGTCGCTGACGCCGGCCCCGTCGTGATCGACAACTCCTCGGCCTGGCGTCGTGACCCCCAGGTCCCGCTGGTCGTCTCCGAGGTCAACCCGCAGGCGATCACCGACCGACCCAAGGGCATCATCGCCAACCCGAACTGCACGACCATGGCCGCGATGCCGGTGCTGCGGCCGCTGCACGACGAGGCCGAGCTGGTCTCGATGGTCGTCTCGACCTACCAGGCGGTGTCCGGCAGCGGGCTCGCCGGTGTGGCGGAGCTGGACGGGCAGGCCCGCAAGGTCATCGAGCAGGACGCCACCAAGCTGACGCACGACGGCTCGGCGGTGGAGTTCCCGGAGCCGGACACCTACGTGCGCCCCATCGCCTTCAATGTGCTGCCGATGGCGGGCTCGATCGTCGACGACGGTCTGAACGAGACCGACGAGGAGCAGAAGCTCCGCAACGAGAGCCGCAAGATCCTGGAGATCCCGGGTCTGAAGGTGTCCGGCACCTGCGTGCGCGTGCCGGTCTTCTCCGGTCACTCGCTCCAGATCAACGCCCGCTTCGCGCGCCCGGTCAGCGCCGCCCGCGCCCAGGAGCTGCTGGCCGGCGCCCCCGGCGTCAGCCTCTCCGACATCCCGACCCCCCTCCAGGCGGCGGGCCAGGACGCGTCCTTCGTGGGCCGGATCCGCGAGGACGAGACGGTCGAGAACGGCCTGGCGCTGTTCGTCTCCAACGACAACCTCCGCAAGGGCGCGGCGCTGAACGCCGTGCAGATCGCGGAGCTGGTCGCGGCGGAGCTGCGCGGCTGACCCACGCCGGATGAGGGGCGGGGGTCCGTACGGTGCGTACGGACCCCCGCCCTTCGGCATGCCGGGGCCCGTTCCGCTCCCGGCGCACCCCTCTCAGTCCTGGCGCACCTCTCAGTTCTGGCCTCTCAGTCCCGGCGCACCTCGAACTGGAAGCAGCCGTACTCCAGGGCCCGTACGTGGACCAGGGCCACCTCGGGGTCGGCGAACGCCTCGTCGAAGGCCCGGTCGAAACCGGCGGCGGCGTCCTGGGGGATCTCGAAGGCCCGGCCGCCGGTGATCTGCCCGGCGGCGTTGTAGCGGCGCAGGGTGCGCAGCGCGCCCGGCTGCGCGAAGGGGTACGCGGTGGCGTCGGGGTCCGGCGCCTCGCACGGGTCGGCGTGGAGGAACACCGGCCCCTGCTCGTCGTAGGCACCGGGGTCGACCCCCGTGGCGGCGGCCCACCGGCGCAGCGGTGCGTAGGAGACGAGCGCGATGCGCTCACCGGGCCGGATCGTCCGCAGGCAGCAGCGCAGCGGGCTGCCGACACAGGCGACCGGCAGGCCGTCCTCGCGGGCCTGGAACGGCACGACCGGGCGGCCGGCGTCGTCGGTGTCGCGGAGTTCCTTGAGCGCGGTGGGGGGAATGGGCCGGGGGAGGTACTTGATCATGCCTCCAGCGTCCCGTCCGGGCCGCCCGTCCGCTGGCGGAAAACGGACTTCGTGCTTCCGGATGCGACGCGCTCCCCCGCCGCGGCGTCGACCCGCCCCCGCTCAGAGCGCCAGGTGCCGGCGCAGCGCGATGTCGATCTCCGCCATGTACCGCCGCGGCACTGAGCCGATCTGCCGGAGAAGCCGTTCGAAGGCAAGGGCGCGCACCTGCTCGCACTGGACCTTGGAGTCCTTCGGCAGACGGCACTCGGCGGCGGGGAGCAGCACCTGGAAGGGGTAGACGCGAGAGGTGTTCGTCGTCAGCGGCACCAAGGTGACCACGCCTCGCCCGGTCCGACCCACCACGGCGTTGGCACCGTCGTTCGAGATGATTACCGCAGGGCGCGCCTTGTTGACTGCATTGCCCCGTGCCGGCTCGTAGTCGACCAGGTAGATGTCACCGCGCCTCATCGGTCAGCCCGTCCGCCGAGAACTTGTCCCAGAACGCGGCGTCTTCGCTCGCGTCCCATTCGGCGAAGGCCGACTCGTAATCAGCCTCCAAGCGCGAGGCGCGAAGCAGTTCGATGGCGGCGTGTATCACCGCGGACCGGGATTCCGCCGCCACCTCGGCGGCGTATTCGTCGAGGAAGGAGACATCCTCCTGAGGCAGGCTCACGCTGATCTTCATACGATCGATGCTACCCGGATGGCTACCATTTAGCTACCTCAAATGCCACCTCTCCCGCCCGGTCCCGCGTGGAAGGATGACCGAAGAGACCGATGTGAACGATGCGAATGATGCGAAGAAGGAGACCAACGGGTGCCTGGCACGAATCTGACCCGCGACGAGGCGCAGCAGCGGGCGCGACTGCTGACCGTGGACGCGTACGAGATCGATCTCGACCTCTCCGGCGCGCAGGAGGGAGGCACGTACCGGTCGGAGACGACGGTGTGGTTCGACGCCGCGGAGGCGGGTGCGGACTCGTTCATCGACCTGGTCGCGCCGACCGTCCACGAGGTGGTGCTCAACGGCCGGGCGCTGGACCCGGCGGAGGTCTTCCAGGACTCGCGGATCGCGCTGGCGGGGCTGCGGGCCGGGCACAACGAGCTGCGGGTGGTCGCGGACTGCGCGTACACCAACACCGGTGAGGGCCTGCACCGCTTCGTCGACCCGGTGGACGAGCAGGCGTATCTCTACACGCAGTTCGAGGTGCCGGATGCCCGCCGGGTCTTCGCGAGCTTCGAGCAGCCGGACCTGAAGGCCACGTTCCGGTTCACCGTCAAGGCGCCCGAGGGCTGGACGGTGATCTCCAACTCCCCCACGCCCGAACCGTCCGGCAACGTCTGGCGCTTCGAGCCGACACCGCGCATCTCGACGTACATCACCGCGCTCATCGCCGGCCCGTACCACAGCGTGCACAGCAGTTGGGAGGGCACGGACGGGCGCAGCGTCCCGCTGGGCATCTACTGCCGGCCCTCGCTCGCCGAGCACCTCGACGCGGACGAGATCTTCGCGGTGACCCGGCAGGGCTTCGACTGGTTCCAGGAGAAGTTCGACTACGCCTACCCGTTCGCGAAGTACGACCAGCTCTTCGTGCCGGAGTTCAACGCGGGCGCGATGGAGAACGCCGGCGCGGTCACCATCCGCGACCAGTACGTCTTCCGCTCGAAGGTCACCGACGCCGCCTACGAGGTGCGGGCCGAGACGATCCTGCACGAGCTGGCGCACATGTGGTTCGGCGACCTGGTCACCATGGAGTGGTGGAACGACCTGTGGCTGAACGAGTCGTTCGCCACCTACACCTCGATCGCCTGCCAGGCGTACGCGCCGGGCTCGAAGTGGCCGCACTCGTGGACGACGTTCGCCAACTCGATGAAGACCTGGGCCTACCGCCAGGACCAGTTGCCGTCCACGCACCCGATCATGGCCGAGATCCGCGACCTGGACGATGTGCTGGTCAACTTCGACGGCATCACCTACGCCAAGGGCGCCTCGGTGCTCAAGCAGCTCGTGGCGTATGTCGGCATGGAGGAGTTCTTCAAGGGCGTGCAGGCGTACTTCAAGGCGCACGCGTTCAAGAACACCCGGCTGAGCGATCTGCTGGGCGCGCTGGAGGAGACCAGCGGCCGCGACCTGAAGACCTGGTCGAAGAAGTGGCTGGAGACCGCGGGCATCAACATCCTGCGGCCGCGCGTCGAGGTGGACGCGGCCGGTCACGTCACCGCGTTCGCGGTGCAGCAGGAGGCGCCCGCGCTGCCGGCCGGCGCGCAGGGCGAGCCGGTGCTGCGCCCGCACCGCATCGCGATCGGCTGCTACGACCTCCAGGACGGCAAGCTCGTGCGCACCAACCGCATCGAGCTGGACGTGGACGGCGAGCTGACCGAGGTGCCGTTCCCGAAGAACACCCCGCGCCCGGCGGTGATCCTGCTCAACGACGACGACCTGTCCTACGCCAAGGTCCGGCTCGACGAGGAGTCGCTGAAGGTCGTCACCGCGCACCTGGGCGACTTCACCGAGTCGCTGCCGCGCGCCCTGTCCTGGGCCTCGGCGTGGGACATGACGCGGGACGGCGAACTGCCCACCCGGGACTACCTGTCGCTGGTGCTGTCCGGCATCGGCAAGGAGTCCGACATCGGCGTCGTCCAGTCGCTGCACCGCCAGGTGAAGCTGGCGCTGGACCTGTACGCGGCCCCCGAATGGCGCGAGAGCGGCCTGGCGCGGTGGACGCGGGCGGCGCTGGAGCACCTGCGGGCCGCGGCGCCGGGCAGCGACCACCAGCTCGCGTGGGCCCGCGCGTTCGCCGCCACGGCCCGTACCGACGAGCAACTGGACCTGCTCCAGGGACTGTTGGACGGTACGCAGACGATCGAGGGGCTGGCCGTCGACACCGAGCTGCGCTGGTCGCTGCTCCAGCGGCTGGCCGCCACCGGGCGGGCCGACGAGAAGGCCATCGCGGCGGAGCTGGAGCGGGACAAGACCTCGGCGGGCGAGCGGCACGCGGCGACGGCGCGCGCGGCGCGGCCGACCGCGGAGGCGAAGGCCGCGGCCTGGGCCTCGGTCGTGGAGAGCGACAAGCTCCCCAACGCCGTGCAGGAGGCCGTCATCGGCGGCTTCGTGCAGACCGACCAGCGGGAGCTGCTGGCGCCGTACACCGCGAAGTACTTCGACGCGGTCAAGGGCGTGTGGGACTCGCGCAGCCATGAGATGGCGCAGCAGATCGCGGTGGGCCTCTACCCGTCGCTCCAGGTCTCGCGGGAGACGCTGGAGGCGACGGACGCCTGGCTGGCCTCGGCCGAGCCCAGTGCGGCGCTGCGCCGGCTGGTCACCGAGTCGCGGGCGGGCGTCGAGCGGGCGCTGAAGGCTCAGGCGGCGGACGCCGCGGCCGGCTGACCGTTCCCCGTAACGCGAGGGGCGCCCGGGACCTGTGTGGTCCCGGGCGCCCCTTGGCCTGTCCGGTGAAACCGCCCGGCGGACGGGCGTCCATGCGCGGCCGCCCGCCGGGCGAGTCGGTCCCCGCCGGGCCCCGTTCCCCTCCCACGGAGTCCGGCGGGCGAAGACCTGAGGTCAGCCGCCCAGTTCCTCGAAGCGGCGGCCGAGCGCGGCGCGGCCCGCGTCGGTCAGGCCGCCGTGCACGCGCATCCGGGCGAGCCCGCCGTCGGGGAAGACGTCGAGGCGTACGTGGGTGGCGGTGACGGTGGCGGGCAGCTTGAAGCGGTGCGGGGTGTCCGGCTGCAGCTTCGTCTTGGGCAGGATCTCGAACCACGCCGACGGGTCCGCCGGGTCCGCGGTCTCGGCGTCGCAGCCGTAGAGAGCCGCCCAGCCCGCGGAGTTGCCCTTGAGGTAGGCGGTGTCGATCTCGACGGCGCGGATCTCACCCTGGGCGGCGAGGCGGAAGCGCACCCAGTCGTTGGTGCCCTTGACCCGGCGGCGGCGGTTCTCCCAGCCGTCGTCCATCTTGCGGGACAGGTCGGGCTGGATGATCTGGGTGGGCGAGGAGTAGAAGCGGTCGGAGGCGTCCTCGACGCTGCCGCCGTGCATGACGGAGGCGAGGTCGAGGGTGCCGAGCACGTCCAGCCACTCGGGGTCGGGGACGACCTCGCCGTGGACGCGGAGGCGGGCGATGCCGCCGTCGGGGTGCTGCTTGAGCCGCAGGTGGGTGAAGCGGCGCTCGGCGGTGACCTCGAAGCCGTTGGCGGCGTGGCCGCGGACGGGCGTGCGCGGGACGATCTCCTCCCACTTCACGTCGTCGACCAGCAGCGCGTCGGGGCCCGGGCTGCCGGGCAGCGCGGTCGCTTCGACGGTGACCTGCTGCGGGTAGTTGCCGCGGAAGTGCGCGGTGTCGACGATGACGCCGCGGATCACGCCGGGGGCGGCGAGGCGTATGAGCGCCCAGTCGTGCTCGTCGTCGGTCGGGAAGGGATGGTCGCCGTCAGCGCCGCGCCGGCGCCGGGTCTCCCAGCCGTCCATGATCTTGCCCTTGTGGCCGAAGTGCTCCGGGTCGAAGACCGCGGGCGTGGGCTTCAGCAGGTTCTCGCGCTCGGCGAAGAACTCGTCGTTCGCGGCGATCACACCGGCGCCGAAGCGGCGGTCGGCGAGATCGACGAGCGAGGTGAAGGGGAAGTCCCCGCCGCGGTAGTCGGCGTAGGGGTCTCCGCCACCGTACGGGTTGGCGTCGTTGGCGTGCGGATCGGTGGAGTCGGCGGCCGGGGTGGTGGTCATCTCTGCCCTTCGTGTGCCGGGTGCTGCGGACCGTTCCACGGTCGCAGGACCCCACCCCGCAGGTCCATCGAAAGTTTTTGACGAATACGTTCAGGTGGACTGAACGTTCGCCTCCGGGCCGTCGTGGGGCAGCGACCGGCCGGCCGCCGTCTGCGCGTCCGCCACGCCCTGGAGCGCCGCGAGCACCCGGGCCAGGCCCGGCGCCCCCTCGGAGCCGCGCCGCACGGCCGCGACCACGTGGCGGCGCGGCTGGTCGGCGTGCAGCACCCGCAGCGCCACCTCGCCGCCCCGCTCGCCCCGGCCGCCTCGGCCGACGGCCCCGATACCGCCCGCCATCGCCATGCGCGGCACCAGCGCGACCCCCATCCCGGCCGCGACCATCGCCCAGATCGCGCTCCAGTCGGCGGCGGCGTGCGCCTGCTCGGGCACGAACCCGGCGCTCTCGCAGGCGGTGGTGGTGATCTGGGACCAGGGCCCGCTGCTGCCGAAGATCCACGGCTCGCCCGCCAGGTCGGCCAGCCGCAGGCCCGGTTCGGCGGCCAGCGGATGGGTGGCCGGCAGTGCCACGTCGAGCGGGTCGGCGAGCAGCGTGACCCGGGTGAATTTGGGGTCGCGCGGGGTCGGGGCGTGCGCGGCGAGGGACAGCGCGAGGTCGACGCTGCCCTGGGCCAGCAGCTCGTACGCCGCCTCCGCCTCCGCCTCCCGTACGGCCACGGCCAGGCCCGGGTGCGTGTGGCGCAGCCGCTGCACGGCCGGGACGACCAGGGCGGGGATGGCCGTGGAGAAGGCGCCGACGCGCACCTCGCCCGCCTCGCCCTGGAGGTAGCCGAGGAGTTCGGCGTCCGCGCGCTCCAACTGGGCGAAGACCGCCTCGGCGTGCCGCAGCACCAGATGCGCGGCGTCGGTGAGCCGGACCCGCCGTCCGTGGGCCTCCAGGAGCGTGACGGAGAGCTGCTTGGCCAGACCCGTCAACTGCTGCGAGACCGCCGAGGGCGTCATGTGCAGCGCCTCGGCGGTCGCGGTGACCGTGCCCAGCTCGTGGAGGGTGCGCAGGATGCGCAGCTTCTTGATGTCCCAGTCGGCCATGCGGGCAGCGTACGCAGTCAGCGCCGGCCCCCGGCGCCGAGCGCGACGCCCGCGGTGATCGCGGCCATGCAGACGATCTGGGTGCCTCCCACGGCCTCGCCGAGGACGGTGTGGGACAGCAGCGCGACGCAGACCGGCTGGAGGTAGTAGAGGACCCCGGCCCGGGCGGCGCCCACGAGGGCGATGGCCTTGTTCCAGGTGTAGTAGGCGACGGCGGAGGAGAACACGCCGATATAGAGGAGCGGTCCGAGCGTGCCGCCGGTCGGCTCGAAGCCGCCCTGGAGGGCCAGGCTGACGCCGTACGCGGGCGCCAGCATCGCCGCGCCCAGCGCGAAGGTCATGAACAGGAACGCCTGGCCGCCGATCTCCCGGGGCCTGCGCCGCAGCAGCGCGCTGTATCCGGCGAAGGTGGCGGTGGCCGCCAGCATCACCAGGTCGCCGCCGGCGAAATCGAGGGCGGCGAGGGCGGCGGGCGAGCCCTTGCCGACCAGCGCCACCACTCCCACCAGCGCGATCGCCATGCCGGCCGCCCGCCGCCGGCCGAGCCTCTCCCCACCGCGGGCGAACAGGGCGATCATCGCCGGCGCCGCGGCCGCGATCATGGCCATGTTGGTGGCGGAGGTGCTCCGCCCGGCCTGGTAGATCAGGGTGTTGAAGAGGGCGACGCCCAGCAGGGCCGCCAGGGCGAGGAAGCCCAGGTGCCGGCGGATGGCCGGCCACTGGCGGCGGACCTGCGGGAGGGTGAACGGCGCGACCGCGAGCAGCGCGATGATCCAGCGCCAGAAGGCGGTCTGGACGGGCGGGACGGTGTCGTGCAGGGCGCGGGCGATGACGAAGTTGCCGGACCAGACGACGGTCGCCGCGAGGGCGAGCGCGAGGCCCGCCCCCTGTGCGGTGGATGTGCGGTGTGCGCGGACCCTCTCCAGGACTGCCACGGTTTCCTCTCCCTCGGTGGTGGATGAGTCCACCGTGGCAGCCCGCCACTGATCAGGTCCATCGAATAGTTTTGCCAATACCTTTCAGTGAATCTGAAAGGAACCTCTAAGCGCTGCGAGCCTCGCGGCGGGCCAGGAGGGCGGCCCGCCGCTCGTCGAACTTGCGCGCCTGGCCGTCCAGGCCGCCCATGAACAGTCCCAGCTCCTCCTGCGCGGCGAGGCCGGCCGGGCCGAGTCCGCCGATCTCCAGGACCTTCAGGTAGCGCAGCACGGGCTGGAGCACGTCGTCGTGGTGGATGCGCAGGTTGTAGATGCCGCCGATGGCCATCCGGGCGGCGGCCCGCTCGAAGCCGGGCATGCCGTGGCCGGGCATCCGGAAGCCGGTGACGACGTCGCGTACGGCGCACATGGTCTGGTCGGGCGCCAGCTCGAAGGCCGCACCGAGGAGGTTGCGGTAGAAGACCATGTGGAGGTTCTCGTCGGTGGCGATCCGCGTCAGCATCCGGTCGCAGACCGGGTCACCGGAGTGGTGGCCGGTGTTGCGGTGCGAGATGCGGGTGGCGAGCTCCTGGAACGCGACGTACGCCACCGAGTGCAGCATGCTGTGCGCGTTGTCGGACTCGAAGCCCTCCGACATGTGGGCCATGCGGAACCGTTCCAGCTCCACGGGGTCCACGGCGCGGCTGGTGAGGAGGTAGTCGCGCATCACGATGCCGTGGCGGCCCTCCTCGGCGGTCCAGCGGTGCACCCAGGTGCCCCAGGCGCCGTCGCGCCCGAAGAGGCTGGCGATCTCGTGGTGGTAGCTGGGGAGGTTGTCCTCGGTGAGGAGGTTGACCACGAGCGCGATCCGGCCGATGTCGGTGACCTTGGACTGCTCGGGCGACCAGGCTTCGCCGCCCATCACTCCGTCGAAGTTCCGCCCGTCGCTCCACGGCACGTACTCGTGAGGCATCCATTCCTTGGCGACCTTCAGGTGCCGGTTGAGCTCCTTCTCGACGACCTCTTCGAGTGCGTAGAGCAGCTTGGCGTCGCTCCAGGCGGTCTGGCCGCGCTCTCCGTTATGGCGGGCGGGGGCGATGGTCATACGGGAACTCCTGGGGACGACGATGACCTACGGGGGCCGCAGGTTGACCTACGGCTCCGTAGGTTACGTCATCGTAGGTTTGGTTCGGTTAAACATATCGGCCCTCGTAAACCCGCCCAAAAGCGCTCGATAGCCTCTCCGCAACCCCTTTTTCACCTGCGGAAATACCCCAGATACGACAAAGGGCGCCCGCCGGTTCGATCGAACCGGCGGGCGCCCTCGAAGGGTTTTGTGGTGTGCTGATCAGCTCTTGGACGCGGTCTGCTTGCGGGACTTGTCGCCCGCCATGACCAGCCCGGCGATGACCAGGAAGAGAACGACGGGTGCGGCGACATAGAGGCCGAGCGTCTCCAGCACGCTCAGACCCGGACCCGGGTCGTCACCGTCGTCGGGGATGAGCGCGAACGCGGGGGACGACACCAGCAGCATCAGCGCGGTACCGGCCGTGATGGTCCCGGCGCGCAGGGCATTCTTCTTGACCTTGTAGCTCACGGAGCCAACGTAGCGGACGCCTCGCGGGCGCGCGCGCCCGGGGTCGCGTCAGCACCCTTCCCCGGCCGCGCCGACCCGGGCCCCCGGGAGGCGGCGGGGTCGGTCAGTTCACGCAGGAGCGCGTGCAGCCGGGGGGAGGCGACGAGTTCTTCGAGGCACGTCGGGCGGCCGTCCGGACCGGCGATCGGCAGCCGCCAGTTCGGGTACTCCTGCCAGGTGCCCGGGAGGTTCTGCGGCCGGCGGTCGCCCACCGCGTCCGGCAGCCACACCCCGACCATCCGGGCCGGAGTCCGCAGCAGGAAGCGGTGCACCGCCTTGACCGCCGCCTCCTCGTCGCCGGCGCCCTCGGGCAGCAGCCCGCGCCGCGCCAGCTCGCCCAGCCACTGGGCGAGTTCGTACTTCGCCCGCGCCCGCTCCCGCTCGGCGGGCCCGGCGAGCAGCCCGAGCCGTTCGCGCAGCGCGATGTCCTCGCCGGTCAGGCGGGCGGCGGTGGTCGGCAGATCGTGCGTGGTGACGGTGGCCAGGCAGTCGGCACGCCACTCCTCGGGGGCGAGGATCCGCGCCTCGCCGTCCGGCGGCGGCCCGGCCTCCGCGCCGTCCGCCGCACCGGCCGCGCACCCGCCGTCGTAGTCCCGCTCGAACCACAGCACGGACGTGCCCAGCACGCCCCGCTCCGCGAGGGCGTCGCGCACGCCCGGCTCCACGGTCCCCAGGTCCTCGCCGATCACCGCCGCACCCGCCCGGTGCGCCTCCAGGGCCAGCACCGACAGCATCGCCTCGCCGTCGTAGCGGACGTACGCGCCCTCCGTCGGCGGCCGCCCCTCGGGCACCCACCACAGCCGGAACAGCCCCATGACGTGGTCGATGCGCAGCGCGCCGGCGTGCCGCAGCAGGCCGCGCAGCAGCTCGCGGTACGGGGCGTAGCCGGTCGCCGCCAGCGCGTCGGGGCGCCACGGCGGCAGCCCCCAGTCCTGGCCGCGCGCGTTGAAGGCGTCGGGCGGCGCGCCGATGGACATGCCGGCGGCGAAGGCGTCGGCCTGGGCCCAGGTGTCGGCGCCGGAGGGATGGACACCGACGGCGAGGTCGTGCACCAGCCCGACGCCCATCCCACCGTCCCGCGCCGCCCGCTGCGCGGCGGAAAGCTGCTGGTCGGTGAGCCAGGCCAGCCGGCAGTGGAAGTCGATCCGCTCCAGCAGCTCGGTGCGCAGCCGGGCGGTGCCCGGCGAGCGCGGGTCGCGCAGCTCGGCGGGCCAGGCGCGCCAGTCGGGGCCGTGCCGTTCGGCGAAGGCGCACCAGGTCGCGTGGTCGTCCAGGGCCTGGCCCTGTTCGGCGAGGAAGTCGCAGTACGCGGCCCGGCGGCCGGGGGGCAGCGGCACGGTCCGCAGCAGCTCCAGCGCTTCCTTCTTCAGCGCCCACACCGCGTCCCGGTCGATCAGCGCGCCGCGTTCGAGGACGTCCGCGCGCAGTGCCGCGGCCCGGCCGGCCAGTTCGTCGGCCCGCGCCCGGGCGGCGCCCGTCAGGTGGGCGTACTCAGGGATGTGTTCGATGCGCAGGTGGACGGGGTCGGGGAAGCGGCGGGAGGAGGGGCGGTAGGGCGAGGGGTCGGTGGGCGGGCCGGGGACGGCCGCGTGCAGCGGGTTGAGCTGGACGAAGCCGGTGCCCAGCGAGCGCGCGGACCAGGCGGCGAAGTCCGCGAGGTCGCCCAGATCGCCCATGCCCCAGGACTGGCGCGACAGGAGGGAGTAGAGCTGCACCATGAAGCCGTGGGTGCGGCCGGGCGGGGCGGGCACCCGGTCGGGCGCGACGATCAGCCGGGCGCCGGCGGTACGCCCGTCGGGGGCCTGGGCATGCAGGGTGTGGACGCCCAGGGGCAGCCCGGCAAGGGGGCGGGGCCGGGCAGGGGGGCGGCTGTCGTCTTGGGGAGTCCGCCCGCCCGGCCCGCCGGCTTCGGCTTCCAGCGTCCGCCCGTCCTCGGTCTCCACCCGCAGGGCGGTGCCTGCGGGGAGTCCGCTGAGGTCCGGTGGGCGGTCGGAACGGGCGACGACGGTGCGGGGCAGCAGGGCGCGGCCGGGTCCGGCTTCGTAGGCGTCGAGGGCGGCGCGTACCGCCTGCGGGGTCGAGGCGTCGACTCCCAGCGCGGCGAGGACGGCGACGACGGTGTCGTCACCGATGTGGACGCTTCTGCCCGGCGAGGGTTCGTACGACGTGGCGATGCCGTGCAGCCGGGCGAGCCGCGTGCGGCCCATGGGTCCTCAGACCTCCATGGACTCCGTACCCAGGCCGGCGGCTGTCGGCTCGCTGGTCAGCGGCAGTTCGCCGGCGATCGGGACCTCGCTGGTCAGCGGCGCGGCGTCGGCGAGCGGCGGCTCGCTGGTCAGGGGCGGCTCGGCGAAGCTGAACGACCCGGAGCCGGCCGGCCCGGAGTCGGGGTAGGAGACGCCGTCGAAGAGGTCGGGCTCCATCGAGGCACCTCCCGGTTTGAAAGACAGCGCGTCGAGGAGCAACTGAGCGGATGCGGCCACGAGGGCCTCCCGTTCATCGGTAGTGGGACACGTCTGCCCTACCCACTGGACACGATCGCAGACGCATCCGAGCACTAAACGTGTCCCACGTCACAGATTACCGTCCGCAGGCGATTTCGTTGCCTGGCCCGCCGGGGAGCACACAGAGCACGGGCGAAACGGGCATCGGGGCGGAAGTTCTGCGGGCCGCCCACCGCACCGGACCGGCCGGGTCCGGCACCGGAGCAGCGGGTCGGCAGCCGCCCGGGACACCCCGTATCGCACGGTTGACACCTCACCGCCACAATGGTGGGCTCACAGCCGAAGGTCTGTCCGAACGGGCGCCGGCGGGCAGGAATCCCACCGGTCCCCGCCGCGCGTACCCACGATCCGGGGTCTTCACCGCGGCGCACGTCCGGGGCGGGCCTTCGGGCGCGCGGGCGTGAGGCGGCCGGGCGACGGGGAAACGGGGCGCCGGCGCGGGTCGGCATGCACAGTGACGGGGACGAGGAGCGGCCGTGCGAGTCCGGGGCGTATGGAGCGTCGGAAGAATCGGTAGGGGCGACAGGGGAGGCAGGGGCGCGGGCGCCCGTGCGCGGGTGGCGGGGACCACCGCACTGGCCGCCGCGGTCATCGGAGGTCTGCTGGGCGGGGCCCCGAGCGCGCAGGCCGCGCCCGCCGACCCGGCCGTCGGCGCACCCGACCGGCCCGACCGGCCGGCCGGCGCGGGACGCTCGCCCGCCGTCTGGCCGCGTCCCCAGTCGTTGCGGGAGACGGGCGCCGCGGTGCCGCTGGACGCGGCCGCCACCCTGGTGACCGGGCGGGACACCGACCCGTACGCCCTGGACGTGCTGCGCGGCCTGCTGCGCGACGCCGGGGTGCGCCGGATCCGCGAGGTGGCGGCCGGGGAGCCGGTGCCCGCGGCCGGCCCGGTGTTCTACGTCGGCGGGCGGCCGGCCGACGACGCCCTGCGGGCGCTGCGCGCGCCCGCCCGCGGTGACCTGCCGGCCGGCGGTTACCGCCTCGCCGTCGGCCAGGTCGCGGGCCGCGACACCGTCGCCATGGACGGCGTCGGCTCCGACGGCCTCTTCCACGCCGCGCAGACCCTGCGCCAGCTCGTCACCGACCGCGAGGGCGGCGGCCGGCAACTGGCCTCGGTGCTCGTGCGGGACTGGCCGGGCACGGCGGTGCGCGGCGTCACGGAGGGTTTCTACGGCCAGCCGTGGAGCGGGCCGCAGCGGCTCGCGCAACTGGACTTCATGGGCCGTACGAAGCAGAACCGCTATCTCTACGCGCCGGGCGACGACCCCTACCGGCAGGCTCAGTGGCGCGAGCCCTACCCGGCCGCGCAGCGCGCCGGCTTCCGGGCACTGGCCGAGCGGGCCCGCGCCAACCACGTCACGCTCGGCTGGGCGCTCGCGCCCGGCCAGTCGCTGTGCCTGTCGTCCGAGGAGGACCTGCGGGCGCTGCGGCGCAAGATCGACGCGATGTGGGCGTTGGGCGTGCGCTCCTTCCAGCTCCAGTTCCAGGACGTCAGCTACAGCGAGTGGCACTGCGGCGCCGACGAGGAGGTCTTCGGCTCGGGCCCGCGCGCTGCGGCCAGGGCCCAGGCGAAGGTCGCGGGCGCGCTCGCGACGCATCTCGCGGAGCGGCATCCCGGCGCGCTGCCGCTGTCGCTGATGCCGACGGAGTACTACCAAAACGGCTCGACGGCGTACCGCGAGGCGCTCGCCGACGCGCTGGACGACCGGGTCGAGGTGGCGTGGACCGGCGTCGGGGTCATCCCGCGGACGATCACCGGCGGGGAGCTGTCCACCGCCCGCCAGGCGTTCGGGCACCCGCTGGTCACCATGGACAACTACCCGGTCAACGACTACGCGCAGGACCGGCTCTTCCTCGGCCCCTACAGCGGCCGGGAGCCGGCCGTCGCGACCGGTTCCTCAGCGCTCCTCGCCAACGCCATGCAGCAGCCCGTCGCCTCCCGTATCCCGCTGTTCACCGCCGCCGACTACGCCTGGAACCCGCGCGACTACCGCCCCGCCGAGTCGTGGGAGGCGGCCATCGACGACCTTGCGGGCGGCGATCCGCGCGCCCGTACCGCGCTGCGGGCGCTCGCCGGCAACGACGCCTCCTCCCACCTGAGCGGCCGGGGGCCGGACGCGGGCGGCGAGTCGGCGTATCTGCGGCCGCTGATCGACCGCTTCTGGAAGACGCGGGAGGTGGCGACCAACCGGGGCGCGCCCGGCGACGACCCGGATTTCGCCAAGGCGGCGAAGGCGCTGCGGGCCGCGTTCCACACCATGGCCGCCGTGCCCCGCGACCTGCACTCCGACCTGGCCGACGAAGTGCGGCCGTGGGCCGAGCAGTTGGCCCGCTACGGCAAGGCCGGCGAACGGGCCGTGGACACCCTGACGGCGCAGGCGCACGGCGACGGCGCGGCCGCCTGGTCCGCGCAACGGGCCGTGCGCGAGCTGCGCCACGAGATCGGGCTCAGCACGGCCACGGTCGGCAAGGGGGTGCTGGCGCCGTTCCTGGAGCGGACGATGATCGAGGCCGACGCCTGGACGGGTGCGCGCGGGGCCACCGCGCCGCCCGGCAAGGGCCCCGGCTCCACCGCGCTCACCGTCCCCTTCCACCGGGTCAGGCCGCTCGACGCGGTCACCGCGCTGACCGAGCCGGGCCGCTCGGCCGACGCGGTCTCCCTGGAGGCGCACGTCCCCGGCGAGGGCTGGCGGCGGCTGGGCCGTCTCTCCCCGACCGGCTGGACGGAGTCGCCGGCGCGCGGCCTGCGGGCCGACGCGGTGCGGCTGACCTGGCCCGAGGGCGCCCAGGCGCCTTCCGTCCACGCGCTCAACCCCTGGTTCGGCGACACGCCGCCGGCCGGTCTGGAGCTGTCCCGCGCGGAGATCGACGCCGAGACCGGCGGCCGGGCGAGCGTCGACGCCCGGGTCTTCTCCCGGCGGCCGGGCGACGTCCGCGAGAAACTGTCGGTCAAGGCGCCCAAGGGCTTCGCGGTGCACGCGCCGGAGCGGCTCACCGCCCCGCGCGGGGGCACCGCCACGGTCCGCATCACCGTGGACGTCCCCGAGTCCGCCCCGTCGGGGACGTACGAGATCCCCGTCGGCTTCGCCGGGCAGCAGCGGACGCTGACCGTGCGGGCCTATCCGCGCACCGGCGGCGAGGATCTGGCGCGCGGCGCGGCGGTCACCTCCTCCGGTGACGAGACCCGGGACTTCCCCGCGTCCGCGGCCACCGACGGCGACCCCGCGACGCGCTGGTCCTCACCCGCCGAGGACGGCGCCTGGCTGCAGTTCGCCCTGCCCCGTCCGACCCGCCTCGGCCAGGTCGTCCTGCACTGGCAGGACGCGCACGCCGCGCGCTATCGCGTCCAGGTCTCGGCGGACGGCCGCAACTGGCGGACGGCGGCCACGGTCCGTGACAGCAAGGGCGGTCGCGAGTCGGTCCGGATGGACGCCAAGGACGTGCGGTTCGTGCGCGTCCAGGGCGACAAGCGCGCCACCCGTTTCGGGTACTCGCTGTGGTCGGTGGAGGCGTACGCCGTGACGCCGGCGGGTGAGCGGGGAGCCGGCGAGGGCGGGAAGAAGGCGGACCAGGCGCCCGGGCAGCGGGCCGGGGAGGCGCGGACGCGGAACGGGGAGCGGGGCGGGAAACAGGGCGCGGAGCAGGGCGCCGGGCCGGAGAAGCAGCCGGCGCCGCCGGGGCAGGGGGCGGCCGGGGAGTGAGGACCGGCGGGGGCCGGTACCGCGTCGGCTGCGCGGTACCGGCCCCCGGACGCGAAATCCCGGACCTACGCCGATACGGCGTCGATCCGGGCCAGGGCGTCATCCGCGCCGTACGGCTGCAAATAGGGCAGCCAGCGCGGGTCGCGATGTCCCGTACCGATGATCCGCCACGCCAGCCCGGACGGCGGGGCGGGTGGATGGCGCAGCCGCCAGCCGATCTCGGCGACATGGCGGTCGGCCTTGACGTGGTTGCAGCGCCGGCAGGCGGCGACGACGTTCTCCCACGTGTGCTGTCCGCCGCGGCTGCGGGGGACGACGTGGTCGACGCTGGTTGCCACGCCACCGCAGTACATACAGCGCCCGCCGTCACGCGCGAACAACGCCCGGCGGGTCAGGGGGACGGGGCCGCGAAAGGGCACCCGCACAAAGCGTTTCAGGCGGACCACGCTCGGGGCCGGTATCACGCGGGTCGCACTGTGCATCAGGGCGCCGGACTCCTCAAGGCTTACGGCCTTCTCATTGAGGACGAGGATGAGCGCGCGGCGGAGCGGTACGACGCCGAGCGGCTCGTACGACGCGTTGAGGACCAGGACATGCGGCACGGGTGCCTCCTTGTACGCCGGCGGCGCGTGGCTCGCGCCGGGACGATCTCCCCACAGTGTCCCCCGGTGCCTGGTCGGAGCGCCACCATCACCGGGTAACGGGCCGGAGGTGTTTTCCACCACACCGCATCACACCCCCGCACACCGGGGTCTTTCCGGCCACGGCGTGACCTCTCGGCGCGAACACGGGCGAGGACCGCCCCCGTTGCCCCGTTAGTGTGGTTGATCTGCCCCGGCTTCAGAGGTCCCATCGGTGTCCGGGTCCGCTGTCCCACATGGAAGGTTCTGCTGTGTACTGGTCCGCTTCGCCGGCCGCCGCCGCGCCCCTGGGCTCCGCGTCGTCCGGCTCAACCGGCCCGACCTCGCTCGACGAGGCCACTCAGAGGGCCACCAACGCCGCCGGCTGGGTGGAGGAGAACTGGGGGACGTGGCTCACGTCCGGCCTGCAGATCGTGCTGATCCTCGTGATCGCGGTGGTTTTGCGCCATGTGATACGCCGCACGATAACCAAGCTCATCGAGCGGATGAACCGCACCGCGGCGGCCGCGCAGGGCACCGCGCTGGGCGGCCTCCTGGTCAACGCCGAGCGGCGCCGGCAGCGCTCGGAGGCCATCGGTTCGGTGCTGCGCAGCGTCGCGTCCTTCGTGATCATGGGCACGGCCGCCCTGACGGTCCTCTCCGTGCTGAAGATCAATCTGGCCCCGCTGCTGGCCAGCGCCGGAGTGGCCGGTGTCGCCATCGGCTTCGGCGCCCGCAACCTCGTCACCGACTTCCTCTCCGGCGTCTTCATGATCCTTGAGGACCAGTACGGCGTCGGCGACGAGATCGACGCGGGTGTGGCCACCGGCACGGTCATCGAGGTCGGGCTGCGCGTGACGAAGCTGCGCGGCCCCAACGGCGCCATCTGGTACATCCGCAACGGCGAGGTCAAGCGGATCGGCAACCTCAGCCAGGGCTGGTCGACGGCGAGCGTCGACGTCCTGATCGCCGCCGACCAGGACCTGGGCCGGGCCCGCGAGACGATCACCGGCGTGGGCGAGGAGATGTCGAAGGCCGAGCCGTGGAACGAGCAGTTGTGGGAGCCGGTGGAGGTGCTGGGCCTGAGCGAGGTGCATCTCGACACGGTGACGCTCAGCGTCTCGGCCAAGACGATGCCCGGCAAGGCGGCGGGCGTGGAGCGGGAGCTGCGCTGGCGCATCAAGCGCGCCCTGGACGCCGCCGGTATCCACCTGGCCGCGCGCCCGGCCCCCCAGGAAGAGGAAGAGGAGGCCGCGGACCCCACCGCCGCCGTGGCCGCCCCCTCCGCCCTGAACAACCCGCTCTCCCCGCAGTCCGTGGCGACCAGCCCGATCCCGCCACCGCACCTGACGAAGTAGGAGGCGCGGCGAGGGCCGGTCGACGGCTGGGCGAGGGCCGGACCACGGCTGGACGACGACCGGACGACGGCCGCGCGGGCGATGACCGCCCGCCGCATGACAGCAGCGGATGTGACGTAGATCACATCCGCTGCTGTCATACACGCCTCCCCCGTGAAACGTGTGCGGAGTGTCAGCACCAACGACACGTTCGACGGAGAAGGAGACTTCACCATGAAGATCCGCAATCGCGTGGCCACGGGGGCCGTCGCTTCGGTTCTGATGCTCGGCAGCGCGGCGGCCCTGACCGCCGCCGCCCCCGCTGCCGCCGCCCCGGCCGCACCCGCGGCGGAGGCCCGCACCGCCGCCCGCATCACCAACGACCTGAGCTGCACCACCACGACGGACGGTCGCACGGGCACCGCGGACTGCACCAACCGCACCAACCGCACCATCGCCTTCCGCGCCACCGTCGTCTGCGGCTGGTGGCCCGACCAGACCGGCCCCTGGAAGACCCTCAACCCCGGCGCCCGCGACACCTCCGCCGCCACCTGCAGCGGCGGCACCGGCGTCGGCAGCGTCGGCTGGCAAGAGGGCTGAACCAGGCCGAAAACCCGCCTCACACCCAGCCACCCCAAGGATTCCCCGCCCCCGCGCGGGACCCCTTGAGGCCCGGTTGACCTGAGGCGCACATACGGGGGGATAGGGGCGCACCACGACGGTGCGCCCCTATCGCGTGCCGGCGGCGGCTGTCCGCGCTGCCCCGCACGGGGTCGCGGTAAGTCGGCCCGTCGGGGGCATTGACGGGGTTCGGTGGGCGGCCTACCTTCCTGTTCATCGATTGGAAAGTTTCTTAACAGATGGTCGGCGGGTGTGGCGGCCGAGAGACGGGGTGAGGCGTCGTGGCCGGTGGGCTGGGGGTTCCCGGGACGCCGCGGGTTCTGCGGGCCATGAATGACCGGGCCGCGCTCGATCTGCTGGTGTCGCAGGGGCCGTTGACACGGACGCAGATCGGGGAGATGACCGGGCTGTCGAAGCCGACCGCCTCGCAGTTGCTGGGGCGGCTGGAGGCCGCTGGGCTGGTGCGGACGACGGGGAACGTGACCGGGCGGCCGGGGCCGAGCGCGCAGTTGTACGAGGTCAATCCGGTGGCCGCGCATGTCGCGGCGCTGGCCGTGGACCAGATGGGAATCACCGCGGCGGTCGCCGACATCACCGGGCGGGTGCTCGGCCAGGAACGGGTCGGGACGGACGCGGTGGAGGAGGAAGCGCCGCACCGGACCGCCCAGTTGGTGGCGGCGGCCGTGGACGGTGCGCTCGCCGAGGCGGGGCTGGCGCGCGAGCGGCTGCACGGGGCGGTGATCGGGACGCCCGGCGCGCTGGACCCGCGGACCGGGCGGCTGCGGTACGCCCCGCATCTGCCGGGCTGGCATTCGCGGGCGCTGAAGGAAGAGCTGGGCGAGGTGCTGGGCACGCCGATCGTCATCGAGAACGATGTGAACCTGGCGGCCGTGGCGGAGCAATACGGCGGCGCGGCACAGGATTTCGACGACTTCGTGCTGGTGTGGGCCGACGAGGGCGTCGGGGCCGCGATCGTGCTGGGCGGGCAGTTGCTGCGCGGGGCGACCGGCGGTGCGGGCGAGATCGGGTACATGCCGCTGCCGGGCGCGCCGCTCGCCCGGGGCGGTGACCGCAGCGCCGCCCGGCCGGACGGCGGGGGCGGTTTCCAGCGGCTCGTCGGGTCGCCGAGCGTGGTGGCACTGGCCCGGGAGTACGGGAATTCCCGGGTCCATACGGTCGCCGAGGCCCTGGCCCACGATGAGGTGCGGGCCGAGGTGGCGCGCCGGCTGGCGACCGGGCTGGCGGCGGTGGTCGCGGTGGTCGACCCCCGGCTGGTGGTGCTGTCCGGCGAGGTGGCGCAGGCCGGCGGGGAGCCGCTGCGGGAGCTGGTGGAGGAGGAGTTCACCGGGCTGGCGCTGCCGCGTCCCGAGCTGCGGCTCAGCCGTATCGAGGGAAATCCGATCCTCATCGGCGCACTGCGGACGGCGCTCGCCGAGGCCCGTGACGCCGTCTTCGACACGGCGTGAGGCCGAACGCACGTCGTTTTTCGCACCTTGCCGCTTTTCCATCCTCCTTCGTAAAGGAAGTCGCCGTGCCGTTCTCGCGCATGCGCATCTGCCTGTCCGCGGCGCTGGCCGGCGCCGGATTGTTCGTTTCGGGCTGCGCCAATCCCGCCGTCGGAAACGACCGCGACGATCCGACGAAGCCGGTCACGCTGAAGTTCTGGCACGGCTGGTCCACCCCGGGCGAGGTGCGGGCCATCAACGACAGCATCGCCCGGTTCGAGAGGCTTCACCGCAACATCAAGGTCGAGGCCATCGGAAACGTCACCGACGAGACGGTGAATCAGGCACTGCGGGCCGGCGGGGACGACGCGCCGGATGTGGTGTCGTCGTTCACCACCAACAACGTGGGGCAGTACTGCTCGTCGGGGATGTGGGCCGATCTCGACCCCTTCATGAAGAAGACCGGGGTGAAGAAGGAGAAGGTCTTCCCGAAGACCTTTCTGGAGTACACCAGTTACCGGGGCACGCAGTGCGCGCTGCCGCTGCTCGCCGATTCCTACGGGCTCTATTACAACAAGGACGCCTTCAAAAAGGCCGGCATCGAACGGCCGCCGCACACGATGTCCGAACTGAGGCGGGACGCGGCGAAACTCACCCGGCGTGCCGAGGACGGCTCGTACGAACAGGTGGGTTTCATGCCCGACTTCCGGCTCTACCAGAACAGCCCGGACCGGCTGTTCGCGCAGTGGGGACCGACGTACTTCGACAAGCGCGGCAAGGCCCGGCTGGCCGAGGACCCACACACCGAGGACTTCTTCACCACCCAGCGCGCGCTGCTCGACGCGCAGGGCGGCTACAGCGCGCTGGAGAAGTTCCGCACCACCTTCGGTGCCGAGATGTCCTCGCAGAACGCCTTCCTGACGCAGAAGGTCGCCATGCACATGGACGGCGAGTGGCGCGGGCTGATGCTCAAGGACGCGAAAACGACGTTCCGTTGGGACACCGCGCCGATGCCCGTGCCGGACGACCAGGAGGAGACGTACGGCAGGGGTTATCTGACGGGCACGGTCGCCGGTATCGCGCACAGCAGTCAGCACCAGAACGCGGCCTGGGAGCTGGTGAGGTTCCTGACGGTGGACACCGATCAGGTGGTGCGGTTCGCCAACGCCATCCATAACGTGCCGTCGACGTTCGCGGCCCTGAAATCCCCCCGGCTGGACGCCGACCCGGCCTTCCGCACCTTCGTCGCTATCGCCCGGAACCGGCACAGCACCGCTCTGCCGCCGTCCGTCAACGGCGGTCAGTACATCACCGCGCTCCAGGACTTCTCCTACGACGTCGAGGCCGGAAAGGTCCAGGATCTCGGCAAGGGCCTGCGCGGGCTCGACGCCCAGATCGACGCCGACAACCTCCAGTCCGAGAACTGACGGAGATCCCGCCATGTCATCCACCCTTCCCGCGCCCGAACTGCGCCGTAAACGCACCCGCCGGCGCCTGCGCACCCTGGGCTTCCTCTCCCCCTGGCTGGTCGGTTTCTCCGTCTTCTTCGGCTATCCGCTGATCGCCACCGTCCATTTCTCCTTCATGCACTACAACCAGATCCAGGAGCCCGAGTTCGTGGGGCTGCGGAACTGGAAATACGTGCTGACCCAGATGCCGCTGTTCGGTCCGGCGCTGTGGAACACCCTGTGGCTGGTGGTGGTGATGGTCGCGCTGCGCGTCGTGTTCGGACTGGGCATCGGCGTCCTCGTCACGAAGATCAAATCGGGGGCCGGGTTCTTCCGCACGGCGTTCTACCTGCCGTACCTGGCCCCTCCGGTGGCCGCGACCGTGGCCTTCGTCTTCCTGCTCAACCCCGGCACCGGGCCCGTCAACGAGATCCTCGGGGCGGTCGGCATCGAGGCGCCCTCGTGGTTCAACGACCCGGCCTGGGCCAAGCCGTCGCTGGTCATCCTGTCCCTGTGGGGCATCGGCGACCTGATGGTGATCTTCATGGCGGCGTTGCTGGACGTCCCCCGGGAGCAGTACGAGGCCGCCGAACTGGACGGGGCGGGCGCCTGGGGGAAGTTCCGCTATGTCACCTGGCCCGCGATCATCCCGATCGTGCTGTTCGCCGTGGTCACCGGTGTCGTGCAGACCATGCAGTACTACACCCAGGCCCTGGTCGCCGGAAAACTCGCCTCCGGCGTCTCCATCGGCCCCGGCTCGGTGATCCAGCCCGGCTACCCCGACCATTCCACCCTCACCGTTCCGCAACTCGTCTACTCCCTCGGGTTCCAGAACTTCAACACCGGCGCGGCGTGCGTGCTCTCCCTCGTGCTGTTCGCCATCGCCATGGCCGTCACCACCCTGCTGATGCGCAAGCGCGCCGGCCTGCTTCCGGCGGAGGGCTGATCCGATATGACCACCACGACGCTGCGAGCGCCCAGCACACCGGCCCGTACGGGGGCCACCGACCGCGGCCCGGCGGCGCGCGGCCGGCGCAGGCGGCTGCTGCACTGGATCGCCGTGCACTCCCTCGCCGTCGCCGCCGGCCTCTTCTTCGTCCTGCCGTTCGTCTTCGTCTTCCTCACCTCCGTGATGAGCGACAACCAGGCGATGAGCGGCGAACTGTGGCCGCACGAGTGGCACTGGTCGAACTACCTCACTGTCTTCAACACCCCCGGGTTTCTGGACTGGTGGAAGAACTCGCTGATGTACGCGGGCCTGGGCACGCTGTTCACCGTCTGTTCGGCGGTACCGGTCGCCTACGCGCTCGCCCGCTTCCGCTTCCGTGGGCGCCGCACGGCGATGGTCCTGGTGATCTCCACGATGATGCTGCCGCCGCAGGTCATCGTGATCCCGATGTATCTGGTCTGGGCCCAGCAACTGCACCTGTCCGGTTCACTGTGGCCGCTGATCATTCCGATGGCGTTCGGCGACGCATATTCGATCTTCCTGCTTCGGCAGTTCCTGCTGACGATCCCGCAGGAGTACATCGAGTCGGCCAAGGTGGACGGCTGCGGCGAACTGCGCACCCTGCTGAAGATCATTGTGCCGATGGCCAAGCCGGGCATCGCCGCCGTCGCCCTCTTCCAGTTCTTCTACTGCTGGAACGACTACTTCGGCCCGCAGATCTACGCCGCGCAGAACCCCGCCTCCTGGACGCTCTCCTACGGCCTGGAGTCGTTCAAGAGCGCCCACGGCGGCGTCAACTGGAACCTGACCATGGCCGCGACGCTGCTGGTCATGGCCCCCGTCCTCATCGTTTTCTTCTTCGCGCAGAAGGCCTTCGTCGAAGGCGTCACGCTCACCGGAGTGAAGGGCTGAACCGGAACAATGAAGCTCGCAGTGGTCGGCGGAGGCTCGACCTACACCCCCGAACTCATCGACGGCTTCGCGCGGTTGCGGGACACCCTGCCGCTGGAGGAACTCGTCCTCATCGACCCGGCCGCCGACCGGCTCGAACTGATCGGCGGGCTCGCCCGGCGCATCTTCGACAAGCAGGGCCACCCAGGCCTGATCACCTGGACCGGTGATCTGGACGCCGGCGTCGACGGCGCCGACGCCGTACTGCTGCAACTGCGCGTCGGCGGCCAGGCCACCCGCGACCAGGACGAGACCTGGCCGCTGGAGTGCGGGTGCGTCGGCCAGGAGACCACCGGTGCCGGCGGACTCGCCAAGGCGCTGCGGACCGTCCCCGTCGTCCTGGACATCGCCGAGCGGGTCCGCCGCCGCAACCCCGGCGCCTGGATCGTCGACTTCACCAACCCCGTCGGCATCGTCACCCGTGCCCTCCTCACCCACGGCCACAAGGCCGTGGGGCTGTGCAATGTCGCGATCGGCTTCCAACGGAAATTCGCCGGGCTGCTGGGCGTCAGCCCCGATCAGGTCGAGCTGGAGCACGTCGGCCTCAACCACCTGACCTGGGAGCGGGCCGTCCGCGTCGGCGGCGAGGACGTGCTGCCCGAGCTGCTCAGCCGCCACGGCGACGCGGTCGCCGGCGATCTGCGCATGCCCCGCTCGCTCCTGGACCGGCTCGGCGTCGTCCCTTCCTATTACCTGCGCTACTACTACCAACACGACGAGGTCGTACGGGAACTGCGCGGCAAGCCGTCCCGGGCGGCGGAGGTCGCCGCGATCGAGAAGCGGCTGCTCGATATGTACGGCGATCCGGCGCTGGAGGAGAAACCGGCTTTGCTGGGCGAGCGGGGTGGTGCGTTCTATTCGGAGGCGGCGGTGGCATTGACGTCCTCTCTGCTGCGGGATACCGGCGATGTCCAGGTGGTCAACGCCCTCAACAACGGCACGCTGCCCCTCCTGCCGGACGACGCGGTGATCGAGGTGCCGGCGAGGGTGGGTGCGTCGGGAGCCGCGCCGCTGCCCGTGCGGCCGTTGGAGCCGCTGTTCGCCGGGCTGGTCGCCAACGTCACGGCGTATGAACACCTGGCGCTGGAGGCGGCGTTGCGCGGTGGGAGGGAAAGGGTCTTCGAGGCACTGCTCTCCCATCCGCTGATCGGTCAGATCGACTACGCGGACCGGCTCGCGGACGAGCTGATCGCGCACAACCGGGAGCACCTCACGTGGGCCTGACGAACGCCGCCCTCGCCATCGACGCGGGCAACAGCAAGACCGACGTGGCTCTGGTGGGCCCGGACGGAGCGGTGCTCGGGACCGCCCGGGGTGGCGGGTTCCAACCTCATGTGGTGGGTGTGGGGCGGGCGGTGGACGTGCTGGCGCCGCTGGTCGCGTCGGCGCTGGCGCAGGTCGGGCACGAGGGACCTGTCGAGCAGGTCTCGGCGTATCTGGCCAATGCAGATCTGCCCGCCGAGGAGGACGCGTTGACGGCGGAGATCACGGACCGGGGCTGGGCGCGGGAGGTGACCGTCGGCAACGACACCCTGGCCCTGCTGCGGGCCGGGCTGCCGGACACCGGGGAACCGGTGGGGGTGGCGGTGGTGTGCGGGGCGGGCATCAACGGAGCGGGCATCGGGCACGGCGGGGCCACGGCGCGGTTCCCGGCCGTGGGCCGGCTCTCCGGTGACTGGGGCGGCGGCGCCTTTCTCGCCGAGGAGGCGCTGTGGTGGGCAGCGCGCGCCGAGGACGGCCGGGGTGAGCGGAGCGAGCTGGCTCGCGCCCTGCCGGCGCATTTCGGCCTCGCGACCATGCCGGCGCTGATCGAGGCATTGCATCTGGGAGCCATTCCCGACCGGCGGCGGCACGAACTGACCCCGGTGTTGTTCGACGTCGCGGCGGACGGTGATCCGGTCGCCCGCGCGATCGTGGCCCGCCAGGCGGAGGAGGTCGTGCTGCTGGCTTCGGTCGCGCTGGAGCGGCTCGATCTCCTCGGCGAGCGGACGCCGGTTGTCCTCGGCGGTGGCGTCCTGGCCGCCCGGCATCCGCTGCTGCACGACCGGGTGGTGCACCTGCTGGCCGAGCGCGCACCGAAGGCCGTACCGCGCGTGATGACGGCGCCGCCGGTGCTGGGCGCGGCTCTCCACGCCCTGGACCGGGCGGGCGCGGACGAGGGGGCGTATCGGAGGTTGCGGAGGACCTGGGAGTAGCGGGGAACCTGTGGGTGGCAGGGACTGGCGGGCGGCGCCACCGCCGTGGCGTCCACCGCGCGAGGGTCCGGAGCTTGCTGGCCTTGCGGAGCTTGTGGGCTTTGCGGAGCTTGTGGAGGAGGCCGAGCACGTGAGCCGGGCGTCCGCCGGCCGCTTTGGTGGGCGTCATCCGATCTCCACGCTCCAGCCGCGCCAGGTCTCGACGCGCTCCCCTGGTGCGAGCACGATGTCGGTCCCGCCGGCTGCACGAGCCGTTATGTCCGCGGGCCCGCCGACCGCCTCACGGCTGACCTCCTCACGCCCGGCCACCTCACGGCCGATCGCCTCACACCCGCCCGTCGCACCCCCGACCGCCGCCGCCTCCACCTCTCCTCCCCCACCTCCCACCCCGGCCTCCGCTCTCGCCCCCGCCCCATCGTCGCGTTCCGTGACGATGGTGACGTGCCGGTCGGTGTCATTGATGATGAGGATGGCGCGGCCGTCCGCCGGGTGATCGATGGGGTAGCTGCCGCCCGGGTCGACATACGTCGTGCCCCCGATGGTCAGGAAACCCCTGGCCGGGCGGGCGTAGCCCGGCACGGCGGCGGCTTTCGTCGTGGCGGCGGCGAGCGGGCCGAGGACTTTGGTGAGGCGTCGCATGAGGGACCTCCGATACGCGGGGCACGCGGTGCGAACCTGTGCCGGGCAGTGGCGGACAACCACCTTTCGTGACAGAGAGTAGTCGTCTCGGCGGGCGTTGGTCACCAGCGCATGGGAGTGAATCGACGGGCGCGCAGCCCGCCCCGCACGCCCCGTCCCTCGCCGACCCCAACCCAACCGGATACGAACAAGATCGGGCCAATACCGGTGTGCCGGCCGTCAGCGGCGGACATACTGCTGCCCGTGCCCCAGTTCTCGCGCACTCGCGCGGGACAGCGCGCCGCACCGGGGCCGGATCGAGTCAGCGGCCTAGGGGGAGGTTGGGTGCCGTCCGTGTCGACCAGCAGCGTGTCACCGCCCGTGCCGGGTCGCCGTACGGCGTGGGCCGACGGCCTGGACGAGCTGCGCGCCGCCGCGACGACCGAGCCCGGAAGGCTGCGGGTGATCGGCGCGTTCCTCGCCCTGCTGCTGGTGGTCTTCGGCGGCGTCACGGCCTGGCAGGTGTCCGACCGCGCGGCGGCCGCGGACGACGTGGTGGAGCGCAGCCAACCGCTGAGCGCCGACGCGGCCAGCATCTACCGTTCGCTGGCGGACGCCGACACCACCGCGGCCGGCGGGTTCCTGGCCGGCGCCGAGGAGAGTCCGGCGACGCGCGAGCGCTATGCCGCCGACATCGCGACGGCGTCGGAGCTGCTGGTCAAGGCGGCTGCGAGCACCCGGGGCGCCGACCGGCGGATCGCCCAGCTCAACAGGCAACTGCCGCGCTACGCGGGCCTGGTGGAGACGGCCCGGACCAACAACCGGCAGGGCCTGCCGCTGGGCGGCGCGTATCTGAGGTACGCGAATGAGCGGATGCGTACGGAACTTCTGCCGGCGGCCCGGGCGTTGTACGAGGCGGAGACCGGCCGGCTGGCGGCGGACTACGACGCGGCGAAGGCGTGGCCCGGATGGGCGCTGGCTTCCGGGGTGGCCGCCGTCGCGGCGCTGGTCTGGGCGCAGCGCAGGCACTACCGGCGTACGAACCGGGTGTTCAACCGCGGGCTGCTCGCCGCGACGGCCGCGTCGGTCGCCGTGCTGCTGTGGCTGGTGGCGGGCCATGCGGTGGCGTGTTCGGGGCTGACCGCTTCCGCCGATCACGGGGCCCGCTCGCTGCGGGTGCTGACCGAGGCGCGGATCGAGGCACTCCAGGCGCGCGGGGACGAGAACTTGACGCTGGTGGCGCGCGGGGCGGTGCTCACCGGGGACCAGAAGGACTTCTACGAGGCCGGCTTCCGTTCGGGCATGGAGCGCCTGGCGGGCATGGAGAATCTGGCGGACGCGGAGAAGAGGGGGGACGCGGCGCCGGGCAGCAGGCTGGGGGCGGCGCTGGCGCTGGCGGACGACGAGGCGGGGCGGCGCCCGGTGCGCGATGCCGTGGCCCACGTACGGCAGTGGCGGCTGCGGCACGCCGAGGCGCGGGCGGCGGATGACAAGGGGGACTACGACCGGGCGCTGGCCAAGGTGATCGGCACCGACCGGCCCACCCGGGAGTCCTTCGACCGGGTGGATGCCGCGCTCCGGAAGGCGCTGGCGCACGAACAGGCCGAGTTCCGCTCGGCGGCGGACGGTGGGCGCCGGGCGTTCGGTGGGCTGGCGGTGGGCGCCGCGGTGCTCGCGGTGCTGGCGGCGACCGGCACGGTGCTCGGGATCGGGCGCAGACTGTCGGAGTACCGGTGAGGGGCGCCTGGTGAGGGAGGGGACGGGCTGGTGAGAGTGGGCGAACGCCCGGTGGGCAAGGCCACGCTGGGAAATCTGCGGGCCGTTCTGGCGCCGGTCGCGGCCGGGGTCGGCGTGATGGCGGCCGCGGCGGTCGTGGTGGTGCCGCTGCTGGTGCCCGCCCGGGCCGGTGGCGGGCCGGCCGACGGGTCCGCGGGTGCGTCGCGACCGGCGGCGCACCGGGCGTACGAGCCCGGCGCGGGGCACGCCGCGCCCGCCGCCGCGCGCTGCACGGCGCGCAACGCGGCGGAGAGCCTGCGTCCGTCCTCAGCCGACGGCACGGCGGTGGAGCGGATCAAGGAGAAGGGCCAACTGGTCGTCGGCGTCGACCAGAACACCTACCGGTGGGGCTATCGCAACCCCGGGACCGGCGAGCTGGAGGGCTTCGACATCGATCTGGCGCGGGCCATCGCCGAGGACATTCTGGGGCCGGACGCGAAGGTCGTCTTCCATGCGGTGCCGACCAACCAGCGCATGCCGGCGCTGCGCGAACGCACCGTCGACATGGTGGTGCGGACGATGACGGTCAACTGTGCGCGCAAGGAGCAGGTGGCGTTCTCGACGGCGTACTTCCAGGCGGGGCAGCAGGTGCTGGCTCCGAAGGCGTCGAAGATCACGGCGTTCGACCACTCGCTGCGCGGCAAGCGGGTGTGCACGGCCGCCGGTTCGACGGGCGAGAGCGAGCTGACGGCTCAGCGGCACGGTGCGCGGGTGCTGACGGTGCCCAGTCAGCTCGACTGTCTGGTCCGGCTGCAGCTCGGCGAGGCGGACGCGGTCGTGACGGACAACGCGCTGGCCGCCGCGCAGGCCGCCCAAGACCCCACCGTCGAGCTCAAGGGCGAGCCGTTCACGGACGAGCCGTACGGCGTGGCGATGAACAAGGACGACACGGATCTGGTCCGGCGCGTCAACAAGGTGCTGGAGGACTACCGGGGCGACGGGGGCGCGGACAGTCCCTGGATGCGGGCGTACCGCACCTGGTTGCGGGCCGATCTGCCGGGGATAGCGGGACCGCCGGCACCTGAGTACAGCGACTGACCGCCCAGGAGCGGCCCGATGCCGTCACTATGGACGGGGAGAAGCCGGAGAGAAACAGGTAACGCGAGCAGCGAGCAGAGCACGTCAACCGCCGTGCGGCGCAGGTGTATTGGAGAGGTGATCGATGGGGGTCCCGGGATCCTTCCCCGGCTTCGCGGGGCAGCCCCCTGCCCAGGTGATGGGCCAGGACGAGGTGGACCGCGCTCTGGCGTGGCTCGACGCGGAGTACGAGGCGATCGAGACGTCGCTGCTGGCGTTGCAGGATCACGCGGGCCGCCGGCTTCTGGAGGGCGCCGATCTGTCGGGTGTCACCAAAGAGCACTGGGCCGCCACGGAGCGGGCCATCACGCTCCTGTGGTCGTTGTTCGACACGTATACGGAGGCGTTGGCGGCGGCACGGAAGGTGCGCGAGCGACGGCGCCTGCCGTCCTCGGAGGATCTCGCGGAGCTGACGGAACTGCTCCAGGGCCGCGGGGTGACGGTCGCGGGCACGGCGGACGGCGGGCTGGAGAGCGGTCCGGAGAGCGGCCCCACCCGGTCGGAGGGCGGTCCGGAGAGCGGCGGCCCCATCCGGTCGGAGGGCGGTCCCACCCAGCCGGAGACCGATCCTCCTCGGTCGGACAACAACCCGGCTCGGCCGGAAAACGATCCTCCCCGCTCGGAAAACGATCCGGCTCGGGCCGGCGAGCGGATCAGCCTGCGGGAGCTCGTCGAGCGGATGAACGTGGAGTACGCGCGCTCGCTCGACGTCATCGTCGCCGCCGACGCCGTGTGGACCGCGCTTCCCGCCCGTATCGACCTGCTTTCCACCGAGTTGCGGCGGACCCGTTCGCTGGCGCACTCGGTGGGGGTGCGCCCCGGTGAGCATCCCGCGGGCGACGACCTGGAGCGGATCACGGACGAGCTGTCGCGGTTGCGGGCCCGGGTGATCTCGGATCCGCTGGCGTTCTGGGTGTCGTCGTCCACGGGGAGTTCCGCCCCGGGCGGCGGCCGTCCGGACACCGAACGGTACGACCGGGCGGCCCGCGCGCTGGAGGGCATCCGGCGGGAGGTCGAGGCGGTGCTGGACGTCCGGCAGGACGCGGAGCGGCGGTTGATGCGGCTGCGGGACGTCCTGTCCCGGGCGGACCGGACGCTGACGGAGGCGCGGCAGGCCCGCGGCGAGGTCCTCGCGAAGATCGCGGCATCCGAGGTGCCGGCGGTCAGCGGCCCCTCGACCACACTGCACGAGCAGTTGGCGACCGCCGCGGAATACCGCAGACGGTCGCAGTGGCACCGTCTCTCGCCTCTCCTGGACAGCCTGGAGGAGCGGGCGGAGGACGAACTCCACCGCGCCCGGGAGTCGCTGACGGCCGTGACCGCCCCCCTGGCGATACGGGCCGAGCTGCGCGGGCGGCTGGACGCCTACCGGGCGAAGGTCGCGCGGCACGGCCTGGCGGACGATCCGCTGCTGATGGAGCGGTATGACGCGGCCCGCCGGATGCTGTGGAGCGCCCCGTGCGACCTGAGGGCGGCCGAGCAGGCGGTGTGGCGCTATCAGCGGGCGGCCGCGGAGGCGTGGGAACCGCCGCGGGCGGAGCCACGGGAGGAAGCGTGACGAAGACGTGGGATCCGCGGTGGGTGGGAAGCGCACCGCGTGGAGCCGAGGGGGAAGCGTGAGAGAGGAGGCCGACGCGGGGTGTCAGCGCCGGGAGTGCGCGGGGAGTTACGAGGACGCGGGCGGCGGCGAGCGCTACTGCGACACCTGCGGACTCGCGCCGGTCGTCTCGCCCGGCGGCCTGCTGTCCTCGCCGCCCACGGGACTGACGGGCCGGGTACTCCCGGGCGCCCGGGCCGGCCATTCGGCGCCCTCCCGCCGTTCGGTGTCCGGCCGGCTGTCGCGGGCGCTGTCCGGGGGCGTGCCGACGCGGGCCGTGTCGGCGGTGTCGGGGCGCCGTTCGGGGGGCGCACGGGCCTCGGGCTCCGGGTCGGGGCCGGCGCGGGGCCGGCTGGGCGCGGGCCTGGTGGCCGTACCACCTGTGCCACGGCCCGATCCGCGCACGGCGGTCCTGGAGAATCCGGAGGTCCCCGAACGCAAGCGGTTCTGCAGCCGCGGTGACTGCGGCGCACCGGTCGGCCGACCCCGCGGCGCGGTCCCCGGCAGTACGGAAGGTTTCTGCACCAAGTGCGGCCACCCGTACAGCTTCGTGCCCAAGCTGCGGGCGGGCGATCTCGTGCACGACCAGTACGAGGTCGTGGGCTGCCTGGCGCACGGCGGCCTCGGGTGGATCTATCTCGCGGTCGACCACGCGGTCTCCGACCGTTGGGTGGTGCTCAAGGGCCTGCTGGACACCGGTGACGAGGAGGCGCTGGCGGTCGCCATGTCGGAGCGGCGGTTCCTCGCCGAGATCGAGCACTCCAACATCGTGCGGATCTACAACTTCGTGGAGCATCTCGACCCGTCGACGAGCAGCCTGGACGGCTACATCGTCATGGAGTACGTCGGCGGCAAGTCCCTCAAGGAGATCGCCAACGACCGCCGCACGCCCCAGGGGCGGCGCGATCCCCTGCCGGTCGATCAGGCCTGCGCGTACGGCATCGAGGCGCTGGAGGCGCTCGGCCATCTGCACAGCCGCAACCTGCTGTACTGCGACTTCAAGGTCGACAACGCCATCCAGCAGAACGACCAGCTCAAGCTGATCGACATGGGTGCCGTGCGCAGGATGGACGACGACGAGAGCGCGATCTACGGAACGATCGGCTATCAGGCGCCCGAAGTCGCCGAGCTGGGCCCGTCGGTCGCCTCCGACCTCTACACCGTGGCCCGCACGCTCGCCGTGCTCACCTTCGACTTCCAGGGCTATACGAACGTCTTCGCGGACTCCCTGCCGGACCCGGACAACATCGAGGTCTTCCGCGACTACGAGTCGTTCTACCGGCTGCTGGTCCGCGCCACCGACCCCGATCCGGCCCGTAGATTCGCCTCCGCCGAGGAGATGGCCGAGCAGTTGACGGGGGTGCTGCGGGAGGTCGTGGCGCTCCGGACGGGCGAGCAGCGCCCGTCGCTCTCCACGCTGTTCGGGCCGGAAATGCGGGTGGTGGACACCGAGTTGATGGCGGCGGTCCGGGGCGACAGCTCCCTGCTCGGTGACCGTCGGGTGACGCGGGGCGGCGGGTCGCCGCGCGGTGGCCGCAGGGGGGCGCGAGGTGGCTCTTCCCTGCTCGGTGGCCGCCGGGTGCCGCCAGGTGGTCGTTCCCTGTTCGGTGGCCGCGGCGCGGCGCGGGGCGGCCCGGCGGGTGACGGAACCGGCCCTGCGGGCAGCCCGGCCGATGTCCCGGCGCGGGCCGCATACGCGAGCGAGCCGACGGGCGGGGCCGCGGCTGGGGCGGTGTGCGGGGTGGCGAGTGCGCCGGCGCGCGGGTCCACGAGCCTGCCGGACGGCGGTCCCGACCTCCGCCCCCTGGACGCCGGCGCCGCCGCCCTCGCGCTGCCGCTACCGCGCGTCGATCCCGCCGACCCCGATGCCGGTTTCCTGGCCGGGCTGGTGGCGGCCCCGCCGGAGGAACTCCTCCTCGCCCTGCGCTCCGCCCCCGCCGACTCCCTGGAGACCCGGCTGCGCGAGCTGCGCGCGCTGTTGGAGACGGGGGACGGCCCGGCGGCCCGCGCGGCGCTGGCGTCGATCGAGGCGGAGCACGGGGCCGGGCTCGGCGCGGAGCACCCCGAGGAGTGGGGCGCCGACTGGCGCGTGGTGTGGCACCGCGGCCTGGTGGCGCTGGCGACCGGCGACCGCGAGACCGCCGCACTGTCCTTCGACGCGGTGTACGACGCCTTCCCCGGCGAGCCGGCGCCGAAGCTGGCGCTGGGCATCTGCGCCGAGCTGCTGGGGCAGACGGACAACGCCGCCGAGTACTACCGCCTGGTGTGGACGGCCGACCACAGCTTCGTCAGCGCCGCGTTCGGCCTGGCCCGGACGCGGCTGGCGGTGGGCGACCGGACGGGCGCGGCCTGGGCGCTGGAGTCCGTACCGGAGTCGTCCATCCACTACACGGCGGCACGGATCGCGGCGGTCCGCGCCCGGCTGCGGCAGCGCTCCCCCCACGATGCCCTGCTGGCGGATCTGCGCACCGCCGCCGAACAGGTCGAAGCGCTGGCGGACTTCGGCCTGGACGCCGGGCGCCGCGAACAACTCGCCACCGAGGTACTGGGCACCGCCCTGGACTGGGTACTCTCCGGTAGCCACGGTGCCGGGCCGGACGGCGGACAGCCCTCGCACGAGGGGCCGACGCTGCTCGGCAGCGCGCTCGACGAGCGCGGCCTGCGGTTCGGCCTGGAGCGGTCGTACCGCCTGCTCGCGCGGCTGGCGCGGCGTGGCGAGGAAAGGATCGAGCTGGTGGAGCGGGCCAACCGTTTCCGCCCCAGGACGTGGGTGTGACATGGGTGTGACTGGGCCGTCCCGGTGTCCGAGCTGCGAGGAGCCGCTCGACGCGGGAGACAATTTCTGCGGGCGGTGCGGGGCCGGACCGATGACGTCCACCCCGCCGGACGGGCGGTCGGCGACCGCACGGGACGGTGCCGCGCAGGCCCCCGCGTACGGGCCGCCGCCTCCGCCTCCGCCCGCGTACGCGCCGGCGCCCGGGGCCGCCGTGCCGCGGCAGTCGGCGCCGCCGGTGCGTCCGCCGATGCCCGCGCCGGTCTCGGGGGCGTCTGCGCCGGGCCCGGGCCCGGGTGCGTCTGGTGCGTCTGGTGCCTCTGGTGCCTCTGGTGCCTCTGGTGCCTCTGGTGCCTCTGCGTCGAACGCCGGACCCGGGCATGGCGGCACGCCCGCCCCGGCGGCACCGTCGTCCCCACCTGCACCCGCCGCACCGCCCCTCCCTTCCGCACCGCCCGGTGCGGGGCAGCCGCAAGGCCCTGGGCATTCGCAAGGTCCCGGGCATTCGCAAGGTCCCGCCGGTCCGCCGCCCCCCGCCCCGCAGACCCGCCTCCCGTACGAGGACACCGGAATGCCGCCGGTCCCCACGCACGCCCCGACGGCCGGCTGGGCCCCGGGCACGGCACAACCGACCGGCCACGCCACGGACCCGGCAACCCTCCAAGCCGCCGCAGAGCGCAGACCCCCGTCCGCCGACCCGTCCGCAGACCCTGCCGCCGCCGACCCCCGCGTCGCCGGCTACGAGGCCGTCGCCGGGACGGCCGGAGCTTCCGGAGCCCCACGAGCCCCCGGAGCCCCCGACCCGCACCCCGGTCACGCCCGGCCTCCCGAGCGCGACCACATGGAACAGGAACTGGCGGGCGTCACGGCGGTCAGCGACCGCGGCCACCGCCACCATCGCAACGAGGACTTCTTCGCCCTCACCTCGACCGCGCTGCCGGACGGCACACCCGCGGTCGTCGCGGTGGTCTGCGACGGCGTTTCGTCCGCGACCCGGCCCGACGAGGCGTCCCGGGCCGCGTCCGAGGCCGCCGGCGAGGCGCTCCGGGCGTCGCTGCCGCGCGGTACGCACCCCCAGCAGGCGATGCACGAAGCGATCACGGCGGCTTCCGCCGCCGTCGACGCCCTGGCCGACGACCCCGCCGCCGCGCATGACGAACACCGCCAGCAGAACGCCCCGGCCTGCACGTTCGTCGGCGCGGTGGTCGGCGGCGGGCTGCTGACCGTCGGCTGGGTCGGTGACAGCCGTGCCTACTGGGTCCCCGACGACCGGACGGCGCCGCCCGCCCGGCTCACCGAGGACGACTCGTGGGCGGCCCAGATGGTCGCCAACAACCTCATGACGGAGGCCGAGGCGAACGCCGACGAGCGGGCGCACGCCATCACCGGCTGGCTCGGCGCGGACGCGTACGAGGTCGAGCCGCACACCGCGACGTTCAAGCCGGACGGCCCGGGGGTGGCGGTGGTGTGCACGGACGGTCTGTGGAACTACGCCGAGTCCGCGGACCGCATGGCCGCGGTGCTGCCGGTCGACGCGCCGGCCCGGCCGTTGGACGCGGCCCGGGCGCTGGTGCGGCATGCCCTGGAGGGCGGCGGACATGACAACATTACGGTGGCACTGGTGCGGTTCCCCGCGCCGTCGGAGTCCGCCTGAGCGGCCCGCGGGAGGGAGCGGCGCTCGACGCGGTAGCCGTCACGAACGCAGAAACGATCATTCCGCGGGGGGCGCGTCACTCAGGGCCCGGGGGCGACCGGCGCCATTCGGCCAGGGGTGGCCGGATGGACGCAAGCCGAACACGCGGGCTGCGAAACTGCTTGCGAAGGTGGCCGACGTGGCCGAGGCCGCGACCGGTACTGTGCGACAGAAGGCGAAGGTCGCCGAGGCGGACGAGATGACCCTCGTGGCGCGCTCGACGAAAACCGTTCGCGTGAAGAGATGACCGAGCAGAAATCACCACAAGAAGTACCACCGGAAGAAACGGTACGGAGGGGGAAGAACCGACATGCCGACCTGCCCGAACGGCCACCAGTCGGTGGCCGAAGAATGGTGCGAGGTGTGCGGCCACCGGATGGCGGGTGCTGTCCCGCCGCCGCCCTCCCTGCCCGCGGGGTTCTTGAACACGCCGCCGCCCGCCCAGCCGACCGGCCAGCCCGGCCCGCCGCCCGGCCAGCAGCAGGGCCCACCCCCCGGTGGCCCCGGCCCCCAGGGCGGCCAAGGCGGCTACGGCTTTCCGCCGCCCGCGCCCGGTCCCGGCCCTCAAGGTGACCAGGGTGGATACGGCTTCCCGCCGCCCGCCCCCGCGCCCGGCCCCCAGGGTGACCAGGGAGGCTACGGCTTCCCGCCGCCCGCCCCCGGCCCCGACCCGTCCGGGCAGTTGGAGCTGTGCCCCCAGTGCCGGACGCCGCGCGAGGCGATGGCGCCGTTCTGCGAGAACTGCCGGTACAACTTCCTGACGCACTCCGCGACCTCCTACGCCCCGCCGCCGCCCGCACAGCCCGGCCCGCCGCCCGTTCAGCAACAAGGCCCGCCGCCCGGCCAGCAGCAGGGTCCGCCCCCCGGTGGCCCCGGCCCCCAGGGCGGCCAAGGCGGCTACGGCTTCCCGCCGCCCGCCCCGGGCCCCGGCCCGCAGGGCGGTTCGGACGGTTACGGCTTCCCGCCCCCGCAGCAGCAGCCACAGCAGGGTCCCCCGCCCGGAATGCCCGGCCCCGGCGGCTATCCGGGCCAGCCCGGCCCGCCGCCCGGCATGCCCGGCCCCGGTCAGCCCGGCATGCCCGGCCCGCCGCAGCAGCCGCAGCAGGGCGGCGACGACTGGACGCTGAACCCGCCGGGCGCGCAGTCCGCCGCCCCGCCCATGGCGCCCCCGCAGCCGGGCCCGCAGGCCCCGTACGACCAGCAGCAGCCGGCGCCGTTCCCCCCGCAGCAGCCGGGCCCGTACGAACAGCAGCCCCAGCAGCCGCCGTACGAGCAGCAGCCCCAACAACACCCGCAGGCACCGTACGAACAGCAGCAGCCCGGGCACTACGACCCGCAGCAGCCGCCCCAGGCGTACCAGCAGCAACAGCAGGCGCCTCCGCAGCAGCAGCCCGATCAGCAGTGGAACGGCGGTCCCGGCCCCGGTCAGGGCCCCGCGGCGCCGCCCCAGGGCCCGCCGCCGGTCGTCGGCGCCGGCTGGGTCGTCGCCATCGCGCCGGACCGCGAGTACTTCATGGCGATGATGGGCCGCAGCGGCCCGGAGGCAGCGGGCCTCAACCTGCCCGCGTACTCCTCCGAGCAGGTGCTCCCCCTCGCCAACGGCCAGATCGCCGTCGGCCGTCGCCGCAACAGCACCGGCGAGGCCCCGGACGTCGACCTGGGCCGCTCGCCGGAGGACCCGGGCGTCTCGCACCAGCACGCCCTGCTGGTGCAGCAGCAGGACGGGAGTTGGGCCGTGGTCGACCAGAACTCGACCAACGGCACGACGATCAACCTCGCCGAGGACCCGATCCAGCCCTACGTGCCGGTGCCGCTCCATGAGGGCGACCGGGTGCACGTCGGCGCCTGGACGACGCTCACCGTCCGCCGCGGCTGACACGGAACACAGCACGGAAGACACCGGGCCGGGACGCGATCGACCGCTCGCGTCCCGGCCGCGGCGTCCCGCCCACCCGCGCCTGACAGCAAGCCCGTTGGGCGACGGTCCCGCCCGCGCGGAGCCGGCCGCTCAACTCCCGGTCGTCAACTCCCAGGCATACGTCCCCCCGGGCTCGTCCAGCCACGCCCACTGCCGGCCGCCCTCCATCGTCACGCCGTAGCGCTCGCGCCCCGGGCGCCCCTCGCGTCGCCACAGTTCGTACGCCTCGTGGGGCAGCAGGCTGCCCGCGCCGAGTGCCAGCAGGAACTCGAACCGGTCGTCGTAGAGCGCCTCGGGCGGCAGGCCGTAGCCCGCGGTGTCGGCCGACGGTATGCCGCGGCCCGCCGCCGGGTCCTCGCCGCGCAGCGGGACGAAGTACGCCGGGGTGGTCAGGAACCGCCCCTCCGTCCGCCCGCCACCAGGCTCCACGGTCAGCGCGATCAGGCCGGTGGCCAGCGGCGCCAGGATCCGCGCCCCCGCCGTGCACTGACCGGGCCAGGCCACGGGGACACGGGACAGGGCACAGGTCGCGATGATCCGGTCGAACGGCGCGCGTGACGGGCACCCCCGCGCGCCGTCGCCGGTCACCACCTCGGGCCGGTAGCCGGCCTCGGCCAGCCGGGCCCGCGCGGTAGCGGTGATCTCCTCGTCGACATCGACGGTGGTGACCGCCCGGTCGCCGAGCCGGTGGCACAAGAGCGCCGCGTTGTAGCCGCTGCCGGTGCCGATCTCCAGCACCCGGCAGCCGTCCTCGACGCGGAGCGCGTCGAGCATCAGGGCCATCAGGGAGGGCTGGCTGCTGGAGGAGAGCAGGGTCCGGTCGCGTATTCGGATCGCGAGGGGAGCGTCCCGGTAGGCGCCGCGCAGCCAGCGGGCGTGCCGCAGGGGGTCGGGGTCGTCGGCGGACAGCCGCTCGGAGCCGTTGGCCACGCTCTCGTAGTAGTACGGCACGAAAACGTGGCGTGGCACCTGCGCGAAGGCCGCCCGCCACCGCGGATCGGCCAGCCCGCCGATCCTGGTGATCAACCGGACGAGCCGGGCGCGTTCCGTCTCCGCGCGCGGACCCGCCGGCGCACCACCGCGCCGACCGCCCGGCGCACGCCCGGATTCCGTACCGCTCACCCTCCCACTGTCCCGCGCCCCGCCCGCCCCCGTCCTGCCATCGGCGATTCCCGCGCCCCACGCTCCCGGTCCGCGGGCGTCGCAGTCCCCGCCCTGCCGTCCGGCGACCTACATCCGAAGTCCTCGGTCGGCGCGTCTGACACCATGGACGGGTGAACAAGATTCCACGCGGCACGCTTCAGGAACAGACCTTCTACGAACAGGTCGGTGGCGAGGAGACCTTCCGTCGCCTGGTGCACCGCTTCTACCAGGGAGTCGCCGAGGACCCGCTGCTGCGCCCGATGTACCCGGAAGAAGACCTGGGTCCGGCCGAGGAGCGGCTCGCGCTCTTCCTCATGCAGTACTGGGGCGGCCCCCGCACCTACAGCGACGGGCGCGGCCACCCCCGGCTGCGGATGCGGCACGCCCCGTTCACCGTCGACCGGGCCGCGCACGACGCGTGGCTGCGGCACATGCGCGACGCCGTCGACTCCCTCGGCCTGTCCGAGGCACACGAGACGCAGTTGTGGGACTACCTCACGTACGCGGCCGCCTCGATGATCAACACCGCGGATGAGTGACCGGCCGGGTGGACCCGCGCCGCACCGTCCTTGAAGCGTCACACCGCCCGTGAACGGGTCGGTCGGAAGACCGGCGGCCGCGTAGCGGGCAAGCGCGTCAGGTGGGCGTCACCGTGAGCCCGGACAGGCTCGTCAGGCCGGCCGGACCACCCGTGCGGACGGCGATCGAGCCGTAGGCGGTGCTCAGACGCAGCCAGCCGCCCGCGGCGAGCAGGGTGGGGTCCTGGGGGCCGGGGGGCGCGGGTGGCGTCCCGGCGCCCGCGTGAGCGCCCGCGTGGGCGGGGCGCAGGAAGCCCAGTGCCTGGGCGGCGTGCGCGGCGCGCAGCGGAAGGTGGGTGTCGCCGAGGGTGCGCGACCATATCTCCCGGCCGATGCGATCGCGTTCACCGCGGGTGCGGTGTTGCGGCGGCAGCGCCTCGTCGCGGGCGCGGAACTCGGCGACCGCCGCGGCCACCGCGCGGGCCAGCGCGTCGGGCGCGGGCAGGCCGGGCACGCGCCGCCAGCCGCCGCGCGGCGGCAGCAGCCCGGCCCACGGAGGCCCGGTGACGGCGGCCGGCACGGTCACGGTGTCCGCCGACTCCTCTATCCCCTCAAGGAGTTCACCCGCCGAGACGGTGACGTCCAGGGTGCGGTCGTCGGCGAGCCGGGCGGTGCGGATGGCGAGCACCTCGAAGGACGGCGGGCGGCCGAAGACGGCGAGGACGCCGCCGCCGGCCTGGAGCCGTACCGCCGCGGCGCGGTCGTAGTGGATCAGCCGGGCCAGGAAGGCGGCGAGGTCCGCCGCCTCCCCGGCATCGGCGAGGCGCAGCGCCGTCATACGGCGACGGCCCCCTCCTGGTGCGAGGCGTCCGCCATGAACTCCTTCAGAACGGCCTTCTCCTCCGCGGTGATGCGGCGGGGACGCTCCTCGGCGAAGTTGTACGGCACGACGACGGTCGAGGCCCGCAGGTACAGCGTGTCCTCGTCCTTGACCTCGTACGCGATGGTCATCGACGCGGCGCTGATCTTCGTCACCCACAGCTCGATGGTCACCGGGGAGTGCCGGTGCACCAGCGGCCGCACGTAGTCGATCTCGTGCCGCGCGACGACCGAGCCGCCCGTGAACGAGGGGCTGCCGCCCCCCGGCGCCAGCCGCCGCATGAAGTCGATCCGCGCCTCTTCGAGGTAGCGGACGAACACCGCGTTGTTGACATGGCCGAACGCGTCCATGTCCGACCAGCGCAGGGGGCAGGAGTACAGGTGTCGCACGACCCTCAGCCCCGGGTCAGCTTCTTGTACGTGGCGCGGTGCGGGCGGGCCGCGTCCGCACCGAGGCGCTCGATCTTGTTCTTCTCGTACGACTCGAAGTTGCCCTCGAACCAGAACCACTTGGAGTTGCCCTCGTACGCCAGGATGTGGGTGGCGACGCGGTCCAGGAACCAGCGGTCGTGGGAGACGACCACCGCGGCGCCCGGGAACTCCAGCAGGGCGTTCTCCAGCGAGGAGAGGGTCTCGACGTCGAGGTCGTTGGTCGGCTCGTCGAGGAGGAGCAGGTTGCCGCCCTGCTTGAGGGTCAGCGCGAGGTTGAGGCGGTTGCGCTCACCACCGGAGAGCACGCCGGCCGGCTTCTGCTGGTCCGGGCCCTTGAAGCCGAACGCCGAGACGTAGGCGCGCGAGGGCATCTCGACCTGGCCGACGTTGATGTAGTCCAGCTCGTCGGAGACGACGGCCCACAGCGTCTTCTTGGGGTCGATGTTCTCGCGGCTCTGGTCGACGTAGGAGATCTTGACGGTCTCGCCGACCTTGATCTGACCGGAGTCGGGGGTCTCAAGGCCCTGGATCATCTTGAACAGCGTCGTCTTGCCGGCGCCGTTCGGGCCGATGACGCCGACGATGCCGTTACGCGGCAGCGTGAAGCTCAGGTCGTCGATCAGGACCTTCTCGCCGAAGGCCTTCGAGAGGTTCTCGACCTCCACGACGATGCTGCCCAGGCGCGGGCCCGGCGGAATCTGGATCTCCTCGAAGTCCAGCTTCCGCATCTTGTCGGCCTCGGCGGCCATTTCCTCGTAACGCGCCAGTCGCGACTTGGACTTGGCCTGCCGCCCCTTGGCGTTGGAGCGGACCCACTCCAGCTCTTCCTTCAGACGCTTCGCGCGCTTGGCGTCCTTCTGGCCCTCGACCTTCAGGCGGGTCTGCTTGGTCTCCAGGTACGTGGAGTAGTTGCCCTCGTAGCCGATGGCGCGGCCGCGGTCGAGCTCCAGGATCCAGCCGGCGACGTTGTCGAGGAAGTACCGGTCGTGGGTGACGGCGACGACGGTGCCGGGGTACTTCGCGAGGTGCTGCTCCAGCCACTGCACGGACTCGGCGTCCAGGTGGTTGGTGGGCTCGTCCAGCAGCAGCAGGTCGGGGGCCTCCAGCAGCAGCTTGCACAGGGCGACGCGGCGGCGCTCACCACCGGAGAGGTTGGTGACCGGCCAGTCGCCGGGCGGGCAGCCCAGCGCGTCCATGGCCTGCTCGAGCTGGGTGTCCAGGTCCCACGCGTTGGCGTGGTCGAGGTCCTCCTGGAGCTTGCCCATCTCCTCCATCAGCGCGTCGGAGTAGTCGGTCGCCATCAGCTCGGCGACCTCGTTGAAGCGGTGGAGCTTGCCCATGATCTCGGAAGCGCCGTCCTGCACGTTCTGCAGGACGGTCTTGGACTCGTCCAGCGGCGGCTCCTGGAGGAGCATGCCGACGGTGTAGCCCGGGGAGAGGAACGCGTCACCGTTGGACGGCTGCTCAAGACCGGCCATGATCTTCAGCACCGTGGACTTACCGGCGCCGTTGGGACCCACGACACCGATCTTCGCGCCCGGCAGGAAGCTCAGCGTCACGTCATCGAGGATGACCTTGTCGCCGTGCGCCTTGCGCGTCTTGCGCATCGTGTAGATGTACTCAGCCAAGAGAAACCGTCCGGCAGTTTTGGATCTATCAGGTCTGTGTGAGCTCCGCCGCCTGGGCCATGGTGCGGCGTGGCCGCGCGAGGGCAGATACACCCCATCTTGCCGTACGGCCGCGCTCTGGCGGAAACGAGTAGGTCAGAGCGCCCCTGCTCAGCACTGACGCGGGCCCGGATCGGTGTCCACTTCGTCGCTCTGTGTCAGCGTTGGCGCACCTTGTGCCGCACGTCGAACGCCCGTGGCCCCGGAGCGGGAAGGGCGCTCCGGGGCCACGAGGTCTACGAACAGTTGCCGGTCATCGCCGTATCGACCGGCTGCTCAGCGCGTCACTGAGCGGGGGTGCCGGCCTTCTTCTTGCGGAGGAAGAACACCGCGCCGCCGCCGACCAGGACGAGGACGACCGCGATGCCCGCGATCATCGGGGTGGCGTTGCTGGAACCGGTCTCGGCCAGGTCGCCACCGGTGTCGCCGCCCGCGGTGCCGCCGGCGGTGGCCGGAGTGGGCTTCGGGGACGGGGTGCTGTCGCCGGTGCCGGCGGTCTTGCAGTCCAGGACCCCGGAGAAGGACTTCTTGAAGCCGCCCTCACCCTTGATCGTGATCTGGTAGGGCTGGTCCTCGGCCACCGGCACGGTCACGGTCTGCGACTTGCCGGGCGCGATTTCGTAGTCCTTGCCGGAGAGCTGGAAGCGGAACGCCTCATCGCCCTTGTTGCTGGCCGTGACGTCCACGCCGCCCTTGGCGCAGTTCTTCTCGGCGGTGATCGCCGGGATGGCGCCCTGCTTCTTCCAGGACGCCGTGGCGGCCGCGGAGACCGTGGACTCGCTGGAGCCGGCCAGGATCTGGGTCTGGCTCTTGGCGTGCTCGCCGATGCCGGTGAAGGCGCGGCCGACCGGGACCTTTGTGGCGGCCTGGGCGGTCAGCGAGGTGCTGCCGTCGGCGGCGCCCGCGGGGACGTCGAAGAAGAGCTGCGTGCCGTCGGCGGCGCTGGTGACGGGCTTGCCGTCCTTGCCGACGACCTTGACAGCGGCCGGCGCACCGGCGGCCGGGGAGATCGTGACGCTGTCGGCGTTGGTGTGGACGGTGACCGGGCCGAGGCGGCTGCCGGACTTACCGGACACGGCCGGCGGGTCCAGGGTCAGGGAGGCCTTGGGCTCGGAGAGGTTCTGCGCGCTCTTCTCCAGGAAGTCGGCGAGCTTCTCGGCCGCCGGGTCCATCGCGTCGACCTTGGCGTGGTCGGAGAAGCGCCAGATCGCGACCTGCGTGCCGGCCGCGGCGGTCTTCTCGGTGAGGTTCCCGGCACCGGCCTTGGACGCCAGCGCCGCCAGGTCGTTCACCTGCGGGTAGGAGTTCTGGAGGATCCAACGGATCTTGCCCGCGTCCGCGTTGTTGTGCAGCGACGAGGCGCTCCACGGCACTTCCTGGTACTTCGCCTGCTGCTGCGTCGGGTTGTGGATGTCGATGCAGTACGTCTGGAGCGTGCCGCCGTTGTCGACCGACATCTCGAACAGTCCCGCGCCTACGCGCTGGTCCTGTCCGCCGGTGTGCACGATCGCCTGATCGAAGGTCTTCAGCCCGCCCAACGTGGCGGTGGCGCCCCCGTGCGCGGGGGTGGTGTCGTCCGCCGCGGCGGTCCCCGCGGTGGCTATCGCACCCGCCGCGACCAGGCCGGAGGCCACGATCGCGGCAGCAAGGCGGGCTGCGCCCCGCCTCTTCATCGAAAGCATGATTTCCCCTCTGGGCGAGGCGGTCGAGTGGGAGAGGATGCCTCGCCGGAAAGATCCCAAAGAACTCAACAGCCGAATAACTCAGCCCCCGTGAGTACTCGTCGGATCTTATGGAGCAGGCGCATCAGGGTCCCCACCAATGGCATCCCATAAGCGATCCGAATCACAATCGTTACCGGCAACAGGCATCCCGACCTGGGATTATCGACAAATCACCGGGATCTTTCAGGGTACTGCCGCCTTTTCGGGCGTTTCGCTCCCGCACAGAGTGGCTCCCTTCGAATGCCTGGGGGAGGTAAGGGGGAGGGAGTTGGGAGATGGCGGGGTGGTTGGTGGACCGGTTGGGGTGGTTCGGATCGTTGGTGGGTCGGTTGGCGGGGTGGCTGATGGGTTGGTTGGCGGGGTTGCGGGTGGGAGGGGCGTAACCGTCGTGGGTGGTGCGGGGGTTGCGGGCCGCACGCCCTGCGGTGACGGCGGGACGAGGTCCGTACGGGCCCGTACCACTCTGCGGAACGCGGCGGTGCCGCGCGCGAGATCGTGCCCGATCGCGACCGCGTCGACCTCCGCCGCGAACCAGCGTTGCCCACCCTGCTCGGGAGGCTTCTCCCCTTCCCTGACCCTCAAGCGGCCGTGCACCAGGAGCGGTTCGCCCACCGCCACCGACGCCGCGGCGTTGTCCGCGAGTGCGCGCCATGCCCGGACCGTGTAGAAGCTCGTCTCCCCGTCGGACCAGCACTCCCGCGTCTTGTCCCAGCGCCTGGACGTCACCGCCAGCCGGAACCTCGCGACCGCCACCCCCGCCGTCGTCTGCCGATGCTCCACCGCCGTCGCGGCATTCCCCACCAGCGTCACCATCGTGTCGTTCATCTGCCCACTCCCCCCGTCCGCTTCTCACCGAGCCCCGCCGGCTGTGCCGCGGCGATCCGCCCGCGCTTTGATGGTGCAGGGAATCCGCGACGGCCGCTGCGGGCTGTGGGCGACGGCCCGACTGTGGATAACTCGGCCACCTGGGAGGGGGGATGGAGGGGCCTGGGCCTCGTGGCCGGCTCCCAATACGCCGGGCGGCGCGGCCAATTCGGCGGGGTCGCCGGGGTCCGGGGGGGGTCGGGTGGTTCGGTGACTTCGCCGGCTTCGGCGGGTCGGGGAGTTCGGCGGGCTCGGCGGGCTCGGCGGGCTCGGCGGGCTCGGCGGTCCTGGCCCGGGCCGTCAGCGGCTCACCGCCTTCGTCCTGCTGGTGCGCGTCGCGTGCTCGTGCTCGTGCGCATCGCGTGCTCGTGGCCGTGCCCGTGGTCGTGCTCGTCGCGTGCCCGTGGTCGTGCCTGTGGGCGTTCCTGTGCTGCTCCTGGTGGTGCTCGTGGTCGTGGTCGTGCCCGTGCTGGCGACGCGGCCCCAATCTCCCACCGGTCAGGGCGAAATGAACGCGGTCCCGCCCCTCACGCTCCCGACGCCACCGCGTACCGCTCGCGCACCTCCCGGTAGCGCAACAACTCGGCGGCGACCGGCTCCAGCACCCTGGCCCGTCCGCACCGCGCCGCCGCGCCGCGCAGCCGCCGCTCCGCCTCCTGCCCGTACCGCCGGGCCGGGCCGCGTGCCGCCACCGCGCACATCCAGCCGAGCACCGGCCCGCCCACCGAACCGATGACCGCCGGCAGCAGCGCGGAAAGCCACGCCGCCGCGTCGACCACGCCCGCGACCACACCGAGCATCCACAGCACGCCCACGACCTGTAGGACGAACAGCAGTCCCTGGAGCGCGGCGGCCACCGTCCACCACCGCGGCTTCACGGCCGGCCCGCCGCGCAGCGCCTCCTCCGCCTCGGCCGCCACCTTGTCCAGCGCCTGCGGCAGCCCCACCGCGCCGCGTCCCGCCGCCTCGCGCACCGCCTGGGCCCACGGTGCGGGCAGCCCGTGCGACGCCTCGGCGGCGACGGCGCGTACGGCCTGCTCCACCACCGGCCGCGCCGCCGCCCGACCGTCCGCCGACGCATCGCCCCAGCCGGCACCCGGCACGCCGGCCACCGCCCTCAACTGCTCGGCCCGCCCCTGCCGCCCGACGCCGTGCCGTCGGCTCCCGCCCTGCCCCGCAAGCCGCCCCGTACGGGCCGCTCCGGTCTCGGCGCCCCGCCCACGGCCTCCTCCGGTCGCACCCGCCGCGCCCGTGGGCCACCCCCCACAGGCCGCTCGTCCACGGCTGGCCCCACCGGCCCCGGCGACCACCCCTGCCCGTCGGCCCCCCTCGGGCCCGTCCTCCGCACGCCGCGCGCTCCGCCACCCGTACAGCCGCGCCCACGGTGAACCGCAGGCCCGTGCGGCGTGTCGCAGCCAGTCACGTTCCGCGGCGCGCCCGGTGGCGACCGCGCCCACGGCCTCGGCGAGCCGGTCGTCGAACTCCCCCCGAGCGCGTTCCGTCAGCCCGACGGGGCGCTCCGCCACGTACACCGCGCGCAGGCGCTCGGCCACAGCATCCACATCGGCGACCAGGCGGCGATCGGCGGCACCCCGTTCCGCGACGAACTGGCCGAGCGTCTCGCGCAGTTCCGCGACGCCCTCGCCGGTCGCGGCGGACAGCGCGAGGACCGCGGCTCCCGGTTCGCCGTGCTCGCCCAGGGCCAGCCCGTCCTCGTCCAGCAGCCTGCGCAGATCGTCGACGACCTGGTCGGCGGCGTCGCCCGGCAACCGGTCCACCTGGTTGAGCACGACGAACGTGACCTCGGCGTAGCCCGCCAACGGGCGCAGGTACCGCTCGTGCAGGACCGCGTCCGCGTACTTCTCCGGGTCGACCACCCAGATCACGGCATCCACCAGCTCCAGCATGCGGTCGACCTGGGCACGGTTTTCGGTCGCCGCCGAATCGTGGTCGGGCAGGTCGAGCAGGATCAGACCGCTCAGCTCCGGGGTCGCGTCCGCCGGGGTGTGGCGGCGCCGGGCCGGCACTCCCAACCGGTGCAGCAGCCCGTCCGCGCCCGGCCGGCCGCCGGACCAGACACAGGCCACCGGCTCGCAGGTCGTCGGCCGACGCGCCCCGACATGCGAACGATTCGCCCCGGCCAGCGCGTTGAACAGCGACGACTTACCGCTGCCGGTCGCGCCCGCGATGGCGACGACGGTGTGCTCGCCCGAGAGCCGGTACCGCTCGTCGGCGGCCTCCAGCACCCGGCCCGCCTCTCTCAGGGTGTCGGCGTCCAGCCGGCTACGGGACAGCGCGAGCAATTCCCGCAACGCCTCCAGTCGCGGCCGCAACTCCTCACCGACCGGGCGCCGCTCGCCGTCCAGCCCGTATGGACGGGTGTCGTGGGCGCCGCTGAGACCGGCCCCGTGGCCGAATCCGGCTCCGGCTCCGGCTCCGGCTCCGGCCCAAGCTCGGCGGGGTGTCGTCGCGTACGCGCTCCTGGTGACGGCTCCGGCCATATCCCCACCCCTGTCCCTGTCCCTGTCCCTGTCCCTGTCCCTGTCCCTGTCCCTGTCCCTGTCCCTGTCCCTGTCCCTGTCCCTGTCCCTGTCCCTGTTCGCGCCCCGTTTCGTATCCCTGCCCCGGGCCGTGGCCACGTCGCCGCCCGCACCCGCGCCTACGCCCACGCTCACACCGCGCTGGAGGCCATCCGGGCGTGGCCCCGCAGGTGGCTCGCCGCCCTGGGTGACGACGTGCGGCTCGCCCTGTCGGTCACCCTGCGGCTCACCGTGCAGCTCGTCGTGGGACTCAGCCTCCCGCCGCCTCGCCCCGGGCCCCGGGATGGCTCCGCGCCGAGACCGCCGGGCGATCAGCCCGTCATCCCAGGCCCGGTCGTGCCCCACCACGGGTTCGACCAGCTCCCCCTCGGCCGCTGCATCCGCGTCCGCCTCCGCCTCGGCAGCACCCTCCGCATCACGGACGACATCCACCTCAACCTCAGCGGCGCCCACCGTCCCCTCCGGCGCCCCCGCCACGGCTGCTGCCACCGGTTCCCCGTCAACGGCAATTACTCCCGGCCCGGCACCCTCGTGGGCCTCCTGGACCTCCTGCGCCCCGGCACCTGGCGGGCCCTCCGGAGCATCAGCCAGGTGGCCAGCTCCCGCCTCCCCCTCCAGCACCCCCCGCCCACCACCGCCCCGTTCTCCTCCTCCTCGGTCCCCTCCCCCTAGGTCCCTTCCGCCTCCCCCTTCCCGCTGCCCCAAGCGCCCCCCGTCCGACTGGCCACCCACCGGCCCGGTGCCCCCGAGGTGCTCGGCGGTCTCCCCGAGGTGCTCGGCGGTCTCCCCGAGGTGCTCGGCGGTCTGCCCCATGTGCTCCGTGGAAGCGGTCACCCCGACACCTTCTCCTTCTGCAGTACGGACAGCGCGGCGATCAAATCGGCCTGTTGATCCGGTGGCACGGCGAGTCGGTCAAGAGGGGCCAACCGGCGTTCGCGTTCGGTCTCCAGCGCGTGCTCCAGGTAGGTCGCCAGCAGCCGGCCGCCCCGTTCGCACAGCCGCAGCGCGCTCTGGGCGCCCAACAGCTCCGCCAGATGCTCGCCCGCCGTACGCGCCCGCCGGCCGCCGAGCAACGCCGTGGCCAGCAGCGCCGCCGACTCCTCCGGCTCCACGGAGCCCGCCCGCTCGCCCGCCTGCCCGCCACGCGCCTCGCGGGTCTCCTCCTCCGCCAACTCCTCCAGGCAACGCCGCCAGCGCCGGACGATGACTCCCAACCGCCCATCCGCCCCCTTGGCACCCGCCTGCAACGTCAGTGACAGCTCCGCCGCCGCCGGATCGCGCCGCCAGGCGTCGGCGGCGCGCTCGTCGGCCTCCTCCACGGCGCAGGCGAGCAGGGACGTGAGCCCGTCGGTCAGCGCGTCCAGCAACTCGTCCGAACGGCCGCCGAGCTCGTGGTCGCGCCAGTGGGCCCGCGCGTCTCCGGCCAGCACCTCGCCGGCCGCGACCTCCCGCCGTACCCGGTCGGACGCGTCCTCGTACGCCTCCTCGACCCGCCCGGCCAGCCGGAGTGCCGCGGCGTACTGGGCGGCGGCCGCCCCGGCCAGCGCGGGCACCCTGCTGCGCAGTGAGGCGATGACTCCGGCGGCGGTACGCTCCGCGGCAGCCGTACGGGCGAGGGGGTCGCGGGCGTGCCGCTCCAGCCAGTCGCGGAGCGCGGCGACCGCGGTGGCGGGCAGCAGGCCGGTGCCGCCGCCGGCCGACTCGGGAAGTTCGGGAATGGTGAAGCGCGGTACGTGGCCGAGGCCGGCGCGCTGGAGGAGTTCGGCGTACCGCCCGGAGATGTCGGGGGCGATCTGGTGCGGCACCCGGTCGAGCACGGTCACCAGCGTGACGTCGTACTCCTTGGCCGTGCGCAGCAGATGCCAGGGCACGGCGTCGGCATACCGGGCGGCCGTGGTGACCAGCACCCACACATCCGCCGCGCAGATCAGCTCGGCGGCCAGCTCACGGTTTCGGGCGACCAGCGAGTCGATGTCGGGCGCGTCGAGCAGCGCCAGACCACTGGGGAGCGCCGGATCCGTCTCGATCCGCACCGTGGGCAGCCCCTCCCCCACAATGCCGAGCCCCCCACTCGCCGCGCGCCCGCCCCTTTCCGGACGCCCCTCCCCTTCCCCTCGCTCGTCCCGTTCCTCCCGCGCCACTCCTCCAGCGCCGTACCCGGCCCCGTCACCACCCCGCCCCTGGCTGTGTGCCTGCCCCTGCCGCGTCCCCGGCCCGTCCCCGGCCGCCCGCTCCTGCCCGCGGCCCTGCCCCGGCCCGAACCCACCCCCGCCGGAGTACGCCCCTCCCTCATACGCCCCTCCCTCATACGCCCCCCCGCCATACGCCGCGCCCTCCCCATAGGCCCGACCCCGAAAGGCGGCCTCCCGACAGGCAGGGTCCCGAGAGGTCGAGTCCTGGTGGGTCGGGCCCCGATAGGCAGAACCCGTATCGGTATAAGTGGGGTCCCGATAGGCGGGCTCCCGTTGCGTGGGATCCCGATAAACGGCGTCCCGATACGCGTCATCCGATCCGTCGCCCCCGTCCTGTTCGGGCACCCACACCCGGGTGAACTGCGGCAGGATCCGCTGTCCCGCGAACCAGTGACGGTCGTCCGGGTGGCAGACGAGCACCGGCGTACGCGTCGTCGGGCGCAGCACACCCGCTTCCGAGACGCGCCGCCCCACCAGCGAATTGACCAGCGTGGACTTGCCCGCACCGGTCGATCCGCCGATGACGGCGAGCAGCGGTGCCTGGGGCGAGCGCAGCCGGGGCATCACATAGTCATCCAGTTGCGCGAGCAGCTCAGCTCTGTTCCGACGTGCGCGCGCGGCACCCTGGAGTGGCAGAGGAAAGCGTGCGGCGTCGACACGGTCGCGCAGTACGGACAGCGCGTCGATGAGCCGGGGTCGTACGTCCAAGGTCGCCACATGTGCAGAATGCCCAATTTCGTTGGGTTTTTGAAGCGTATAACCCCTCGTGTGCCCCGCAAGAACCCCCACAGAACGGGATGAGTGACCCATGAGACGGACGCGACAAGTGGGGCGCAGGCATAACGAGTGCACAACACCCGGTGCACGCGACGCCAAAATCGGTGCAGAATTCGTACCTGCCTGCGATTATCGGGACCGCTTCACCGAACCTCCACAACGTGCCACGGAGGTGAAGCAACCGGGACGAGGCACCCGGACCTCTATCCTTGTCCGCGGTCCGTGATCCACGTCCACCGCCCGGCCCCCGTAGCTCAGTGGATAGAGCAGGTGCCTTCTAAGCACTTGGCCGCAGGTTCGAGTCCTGCCGGGGGCGCTCTTCTTCCCGCGTTCTGCAGCCCTCCCTCGTGGAGGGCTTTTTTGCAGGTCAGGGGCAGTTTAACGGACGCGGCGTGACGGCTTCGGCAGAGCCGGAACGACTCCCGGCGGCGAGGGCGCCAGTCCGGCTGCCGCCGGTTTTGAAGGGCTCTCGGCGGCTGGTTTTCCCGAAAACTTCCCGAAGTTTTCCGACGGACCCTTCACGGCTGCGGGCACGGCAGGCAGCCGCTGGGGCCCTTCGATCCGCCCCTGGAGTTCGGTCAGCTGTCCGGTGATGCAGCGTGTGTAGGTGGCCAGGAGGACGGGGACACTGTTGCCCGCCCAGGCGGCGACCTGGGCCGGCGGGATGCCGTTGTTGAGCCAGGTCGTCAGGCAGGTGTGGCGCAGGTCGTACACACGCTTGCCGACGGGCGAGCTGTACTCGTGCTCGTCGAGCACTGCCTTTCGGGCCTTGCGCCAGACCCGCCGGAACACCGATCCGGCGAGCAGCCCGCCCTTCTCCCCGGGGAAGAGCAGATCGCCGGGCTTGAGGCCGTCCTCCTCGGTCAGATCGCGCAGGATCGCGACGAGGGCGGGATGTACGGGCACGGGCCGGGTGTCAACAACGGCTCGCCCTTTGAGCTCACGGGTCTCATGGACTTCTCGGTTATCGGTCCAGTTGCGGCCGACCTCGGGCTCGGCGGCGTGGACCAGGAACTCTCCCCAGCCGGAAGCCGGCAGCGTCGCGGCATCGACCCGCAGGGCGACGGCTTCCTCCGGACGCAGAGACCGGCGACTTGGCCGGGATGGAGCAGAGACCGCTTGTCCACAGCCCCGGCTGCCTTGGGCGCGACGTTCTCGCCCTTTCCCCTGGGTAGCGGGTTGGTCCTGAGGATCTTCTGCCGGATGGCGTGCTTCAGGACCACGTTCGTGATGCGCCGGTCGCGGTTTACGGAGCTGGCCGCAGTCCGCGACCCGTCCAACCGGGTGCCGAGCGCGAGCATCACGTTATCGACGTGCTTGGAGTCCTCCCAGGCGCGCATGGGCAGGGAGTTGCGCCGTATCCAGGACAGGAGCGTGCGCGTCTCGGGAGGGGCCTCGTCGCGTCGGTTCTTGTTGAACGCGTACTCCCGCAGGGCCTTGCGGACCTCGACGGGGTCGAAGTGCGTCGGTTGGGCATGCAGCAGGGCGAGGGTGATCTTCGTCAGGGCCTTGGCTGTGCTCTTGCGGTTGTTCGCCGAGATTCGGGGCCACTTCATGTCGACGTACTGGAGGGCGAATTCGTACCAGGTGACCTCGGCCGCGGGCGAGGCATGGGAGACCGGGCGTCCGGTCTCCAGGTCGAAGGGTTCGCCGTTGTTCGCCGCGACGAGCAGCGTCGCGCGGAAAGACTCCGCGAGGGCGCTGGTCTTGAAGGTCTCGCCGCGGCGCTTGCCGTTCACGGACCAGCGGACGGTGTGGGTAGTGCCGCGCTTTCCCTTGTAGACCTCCGTGTCGTAGAAGCGGACCTTGAAGGACCGGTCTGTCACGCGCGGCCCTCACAGTCCGTCAGCCAATTCTCGATGTCGCTGCGCCGGATACGCAGGGCACCGTTCGGGATCCGTATGCAGTGCGGAGCCCGGCCCTTCTGCCGCCACTCGTAGAAGGTCGAGCGCGAGATACGCAGTTCGCTGCAGAACTCGTCGACGGTCAGCTTGTCGCTCGGCCGGCGGGAGGTGTGGGTCAAGCCGATGCCTCCATCGCGACACGGCCGGCGGAGAGGCCGGGGCCGACAGGCGTGACGAGGGCAGGGGGTATCGCGGATCGGTACATGGGTTCCTCACTCGGCGTCGGGCGCAAGGAAAGCGCCACGGCACGCCGTTGCAGGGGGGAGACGATTCGCCCGGGTGGGTGCTTCACCCCGGCGCAGGGGGACTCAGCACGCGCGCTCGTCTCAACTCCCTTCCGCGTGAGCGCGCGGCACTGGTCCTCCACCTCCGCACGGGCTGCGCCACCACGTGCAGCGGGGTGCGGACCTGTTCAATCGTCAGGAGAAACCCGGATTACGGAATTCCGGGATCCACTGCTATACGCGACTCCTGGCACCGACCGTCGACGTTGATGCCGTGCAGTCGGCGAATACTCGCTGAAGGCTCGTCGAGCCCTCGCGAGTATTCGACGAGGGCTCGACGAGTCCGCATGCAATCCGCTTTGTGGTAGTTCGATGGTTTGAAGGGGTGGCGCGCCATCAACGCGCCCCTTGGACCCGTCACTGTCCGCCGAGGTTTGCGGACCTCACCGCCCCTCAACGGAAAACTGCAGGTCAGGCGACATTCGACGAGCCCTCGTGCATTTTTGACGAGGGCTCGTCGAGGGCTCGTCGAGGGCTCGTCGAGGGCTCGTCGTCTGGATCTAGGATCTTGGATCCTGGATCTTTCCTTTCGGGGCGCGGTGCGCCAACGCCTCCGCGACCCCGACTGGAGGCCGATCGAGGTCGCGCGCCGGGGATAGTCGCTTCACCGACGAACTCGCCCCTACCGGTCTCGGACCGATCGCTCTGGCCGTGGCCATGGCCAATCCGGAATCGTGGGTTACGGTGTTGGCCGCGAGCCCCGCCGACCGGCCACCACGCCCTCGCCGCTACGCCGCCTGCTTCGTGGGATGCCGATTCCGTCCACAACTCGAACACCGCGCCTGTCGCCTCCATGTCAGCTCGTCAGCGCGTTTCCGCGCACGGTCGACACCGAGCCCAGCAGGCTCGCCAACGGCCCCCAGATCGCCACTGAGCGCCTCTGGCCTCGTCAGTCACCACTTGAGCACGCACCCGGCGGTCTGCTCCAGGCCGCCAGGAGCTGGGTGTAGCGCTCAGCGGGGAACCAGAGCAGCGAGCATTTAGCGGACCGTCCGCCGCCGCAGCGGACCATCACCCTCCAGCCGTCTGACCCGGAACGCGGACCAGACGACGCACCCCGACACCCCGGGCCGCGGGCCGCGGGCCGCGGACCAGCTCCCCTGCGGACTGCGGACTGCGGACTGCGGACTGCGGACTGCGGACTGCGGACCAGCGTCGCGGACCGAATCGAACCGAGGCATCTGCGGACCGGTCCCCCGGACTGCCCGGCACCGGTCCGCGGCCCAGCGGACCAACTCCGCGGACCACCACGCAGCCCAGCCCGGTCCGCAAGTCAGCCCGGTCCGCAGACCAGTCCGGTCTGCGGACCGACAAAGAGACAGGTCAGCCCACTGGTCCGCCGACAGCGGACCGGTTCTCCTCCGGACCGCGGACCGACCTCTGCGGACGGCGGTACGGACCGAAGGCTCGCTCCGCTGCAGCGATCGGTGGACCGTCCGCGATGCGCCGACATTCCTGCCGCGGACCAGGCAGTCGATCTGCCGGTCTGCGGACCGGACGCCGAGGTCCGGGCTTGCAGACATCGGGCTATCGCAGCGTCATCCCGCCACTGGCGTCAGTAGCCCACACCACCCCAAGGACACCGAATCCTGTCACACCCGCACACCACAGAAAGAACGCTCATGCGTGACCACTTCCACGCGGCCATCCCCCACCACGAGGCAGACGGGGCCACTTCAGCCGCAGGCGGAGCAAGCTGTAGCACTGGACCGTCCAAGGGCCGGTCCAGCGCGCTTGCCTCCGCCCCAGGGGTGGCGGAGGAGGCCCCGCGCCAGGGGGCGCAGGACCAGCAGCTCATGGCCGAGGGCGGCCATGAGCAGAGGGCCAAGCAGGGCAGGCGCCGATCCCGCCAGCCCAAGCAGCGCTCCGAACGCCAGACCTTCCGCGCCAGCACCGCCGAAGCCGCAGAGATCCAGAAAGCCGCCGACGCCAAGGGGGTCTCCAAGGCCCGCTTCATCGCCCAGGCCGTCCACGCCGAACTCCACGGTCGCCCCCGCCTAGACCAGGACGAGACCCTCGACCGCCTGGAAGCCGCCCGCATCCAGCTCGTCCGCGCCGGCACCAACCTGAACCAGATCGCCAAGGTCCTCAACTCCGGGGGCGACGCCATCCACCTCGCCCGCGCCACCGACGCCGTAGCCGACGCCGCCACCCAGATCCGGACCGCCGCACGGAAGCTGGTGAACTGAACCACCTTGATCCCCGACGTCTCCCGCGGCAACCGCACCATCGGCCTGCTCCACTACCTCTACCGAACCAGCGACATCGAAGCCCACGTCGACCCCCACCTCGTCGACGCCTACGACCCCCACCTGCCCGACCCCGGCCGCGACCCGAACGCCACCTTCAGCGAACTGGCAGCCGACCTCGACCTGTGGGTCAACGCCCTCGGCGGCAAAGCCCCCAAGAAGCACGTGTGGCACTGCCCCGTCCGCACCGCCCCCGGCGACCGGATCCTGTCCGACGAGGAATGGGCCACCGTCGCCCGCCGCGTCCTGAACGCCACCGGCATCGCCCCCGACGGCGACGACCAAGCCTGCCGCTGGATCGCAGTCCGCCATGCCCCCGACCACATCCACATCGTCGCCACCCTCGTCCGCGCCGACCGCACCCGCCCCCGCCACCACAAGGACGGCACCCGCGCCCAGGCCGAATGCCGAAAGATCGAGAAAGAGTTCGGACTTCGCCGCCTCAAGGAAGGCGACGGCACCGCCGCTAAACGCCCGACCAGCGCCGAACGCCGCAAGGCCGAACGCCTCGGCCAGGAAGCCGCCTCGCGGCAGCTGCTACGCGAGCACGTCCACCGGGCTCTGGCCGGCGCTGTGAATGAAGCCGAGTTCTTCGACCGGCTCGCCGCCGAAGGCGTCCGCATCAACAAGCGCCTCGCGCCCTCCGGCGACGCCCTTGGCTACAAAGTCGCCATCGTCGCTGACCGCAACGGAACTGGCGAGCCGGTCTGGTACTCCGGATCCGAGCTCGCACCGGACCTGTCCCTGCCCCGGATCCGCAAACGGTTCGCCGCCACCGCAGACATGCCCGAGCTGCCCGCAGCCCTGGAACGCGGCGGCGCCTCGGCTCCGGCGCGTGCCCGCCACTTCGCCACCGAAGCCACCAACACGGCCCTGGACTCGATGGCATCCCGCGACGACGGCACCGCGGCGGCCCAGATGATCGGGGTCGGCGAGGTTCTCGACGCCCTGGCTCAGACCTCCTCCGGACCCATGCGAGCCGAACTGCGGGAACCAGCACAGCACTTCGAGCGTGCCACTCGCTCCCACATCCGAGCGGAGAAGGAGCAGATGTACGCGCTACGCCGCGCGGCCCACCAGATCGTCCACTCCGGCCCCGCTTTCGGACGCGGACAGGACGGTGCCGCCACCGCTCTGGTGCTCGATGTCCTGGTCCTGGCCGTCATCGCCGCCGCACGATGGCATGCTGCCCGCGGCCACGCCCAGCAGGCCGAGGCCGCTGAGCGTGCCGCTAACCATCTGCGTGCCGCCTACCAGGCCACCGCCACAGCACCACTGGCCGCCATGCGCGCTTACGGCCAGCGCCTTCCCGCCCAGGCTCAGCAGCGGTACGCCGACACGGTCCGCGCCGCTGTCCCCCACCTTGCCGAGCGTCTCCAGGCTGAACCGGGCTGGGACGCACTGGCCGCGGTGCTCGACCAGGCCGACCGTGCCGGTCATGACACCGCCGCCCTGCTGACCAAGGCCGCCACGCAACGCGAACTGGACAGCGCGGACTCGATCAGCGACGTCCTCATCTGGCGACTGCACCACCTCGGCTACGTCACCCCGCCTGCGTCCGTTCCCCGGCCGCAGCGTCCTCGGACCGCGCCCACTCCGGTCTCTGCCGCAGCCGCCGTCGCCCACCAGGCGGAGAACCGTCCCCGGCGGCGGTGATCACGGGCTAGGCAAGGGAAGCGGGCAGGGACCTTGCAGCAGCGTGGCGCTGTGGCGGGCTGCAGGGCGGATTCTTGTCTGGTTCCGGCCCCTGTTCATCAGCCAGTGATCGCTGTGCGGTAGAACAGGGGCCATTTGCCATGCTGCCGACCGGGGGACGACATTGAGCGGTTTCGAAATTGACGCTGGCCAGATGATCCGGGCATCGATGGCGATGATGGACGTCATGCGGGGCGTCCGGGACACTGCGATCGGTCTCGCGAGTGAGCTGCAGGACCAGCGCGGGATGGCCGGGGACGATGATGCCGGCAGAGCGTTCGCCTCTGTGTATAAAGCGGCTGCTGAGGCCACGCTCGACCAGATCGGCTTCGGCTCGTACATCATGGGGGCGACAGGTGCGGGCATCATGCAGTCCGCCCGGGAGTACATGGCGACCGAGAGCCAGGTGAGTGCCGAGCTGCTCGGCAAGCAGGAAGATCTCTCGGCCAATATGGGAGATCCGGGAGCGGACTGTTCGTCCCGTTTCATCGGACTGGGCAAGGAGTTGCCCGAAGCCGTCGGCGACACCGCCTGGTACGACCAGTACGCACCGGGCGGCGGCGATCTCTACCGCGGATCAGCCCAGAAGGCGCGGGATGTCGCCGGGTCGTGGCGACACGCCGGAAAACTCATGGAGCGGTTCTACGGGGAAGCCCAGATATGCGCTTCGACGGCTCGACGCCATCACACCGGGCCCGCAGCCGACGCGTTCCAGGACTACTTCAAGCGGTGCATCGGCACCGGCAGTCCTCCCTCACAGGCCCACGGTGACGAGCCTCTGATGGCCAACCTTGTCGGCGCGTGTACCCAGTTGGCGAACGCCTGCGACAACTACGCGGACCACATCGAAACCGCACTGGCCGCCATCGATGTCCACAAGGCTGACTTCTTCCGGCTCGACCTGCCGTGGGAGCAGCCGATGCTGGGCGGGAACGGCTTCGACGGCGGCCTTTACGACGCGGTGCTCGGCGATCCCCGCATCCGTCAGCTCGGCGACATCGCGCACAACCTGGACTCCTCGCAGGCACGGATCAGGCTGCCCGGCGGGGACACCGCGCCCCGGCCACCGCTGCTGCCGGGCGGCGGCATCAGGGTGCCCGTCCCGATCATGCTTGCCTCCACGGCAGCACCAGCCCTGCTGCCCATGGGGCAAGCGGTGGACCCGAGCCTCTCGCACAGCGACCCGCTGCCGCCCAACCACCCCAACCTGCTCTCCCCTGCGGGGCAGGCCGCGTTTCGGACCTGGCGGAACTCGCTGCCCGCTCACGGCTTTGCCGGTGGCGGTGACGCCAGCAAGCCAGAGAACGCGTATCAGAGGAGGGTGGCCGGCTACCCCGAACGCGAAGTACCGCTCCCCGCCGGAGCACCTGGATCGTCCAAACGAGGGCTGAGCGTCGACGGGCTGCGACCTGCGGACGGCTACGCCGTGGAGGCCAAGTACGTCCGGGAGCCCGGATGCCGGAATACCTTCCGGCGTCTGAGCGAAGTGGACAAGACACTGGGCACGCCGGTCCAGCTCAAGCAGGACGGGGCGACGGTCAAATTCGACCCGCGCCGGGACGGCATGTTCCCGGCAGACGAACGGGAACTCTTGCGCTACCACGCGGCCATGTCGGACCCGCGCAACTCCAAGATCAAGGGGTTCGAGATCATCACCAATGACAAGGAAGGCTCCGCCTACTGGCAGAGCATGATAGCCATGACCGGCGTGCAGGGCACCACACGCTACGAACCCTGAGACTACGGACTCCCCCATGACTGACAACGAAAACCGCGCAACCCTCCTCTTCTACCCTCCGGTCGACAACGCGAACTCATGGCACATGACCTTCGAAGGCTTCGAAGCAGCCCTCAAGCGCCAGTTTCCTGATGCCGTCACACAGTTGATGCCCACTAGGTTCCGGGGCGGGAGCTACCTGGACTTCGAGGTGACGGTGGGGCAGGGAGCCGACGTCCAGGGCATGGCGACCATTCCCGTGGAGGAGTGCGGCTGCATCACGCTTATCGGGATCTCCCCAGGGGAAGCCGCTCCTATCGCGAAATGGCTGCGCGACGAGTTCAGCCCCTCTCCCGAACTCATCCGGTTCAGCAGCGAGGGGGCGATGGAAATCGGTGACGAAACCCACTGGGAGCTGCCGGCCTCTGGAAATGAGGAAGAGATTGAGGAGGACCTCCGGGCGCACATCGCCTACATCGAGAGCGTCTGAATCGGCGGAGACAAGACATGCGTCGCTTGGGCTGAAAAGCGACCAGTCCGCTGCCTAGCCGGCGCCAAGGTACTGAACTTGATTGGATGTCGGGCCGTCGCCTGACAGCGTCTGAGTCGGGTCGGTAGCTGTGGGATGTGAGATACGCGCAGGGCAGCGGTTTGACCGATGCCAAGAGGATTGCGAGGGAGCGGGTCGGCTGGAGGCAGTCGATCGCTTAGAGAGCCCCAGCCCCCAGGAATTGGAGAGCCTTGGCGGTGATGTAGCGGTCATAGGAGGTGTCTACAGGTAGGTCGGCACCGCCGCACTGGCGACAGGAAGCCTCCGATGCCGCCAGTCTGAGGCGGGGGCCGCTGCCGCAAGTCCAATACCCGCGGTAGTAACGGTGACTGCAAGGGTTGCGAAGGTTCTGCGAGCGTCCATGGCTGACGAACTCCATGCGAATCCTTGCGGTTACGAAGCACCACCCATGTGGGCAATCGGCATCCCGCACGCAACGCGGCTAGCCGACAGTGCCCGCTCACGGACAGGCATGGCCGATACCGGCTGAAGAAGCGGCTGCGGCAGGAAGGCGCCCTGACCGCGCGCCCGGCTCCCGCCGCGAAAGAGCACGTGGAGGGCGTGGCCGACGTCGGGCGCCTCCCAGGCGATGACACGGCACCTCCGGGTCAGTGGTCGACTGCGGGATGGGGGCGGAGGATGTGTCGCAGGACCGTTTCGAGGTCGGTGCGGGTGAGGGTGTGGGTGCCGGCGAGGCCGCGGAGGGTAAGGCCGTTGAGGGCGGCGGCGGTGGCGGTGGCGGTGAGGGTGTCGGTGTAGTGGGCGAGGGCGTGGACGGTTGCGTCGGTGTAGCGGTCGGCCAGCGGACGCAGGGCGGGGCGTCGCAGCGCTGCGAGGTAGAGCTCGAATTCGGTGACCTGCTGATCGCGGTCGGGGCCGAAGCAGCGCAGGAGGACGTCGGTGAGCAGGACGGCGAGGGTGTCGGTGCTCAGGTCGGGGCGCTCAGCGACCCAGTTGTCGAGGTAGGCGGCGTAGCGGTCGGTGGCCCGGGTGAGGGCGGCGGTGATCAGGTCGTCCTTGGTGGCGAAGTGGTAGGTGGTCGCCCCCAGAGGGACGCCGGCCTCCTCGGCGACTGCGCGGTGGGTCACCCCCTCGATGCCACGCTCGGCGATGACCTTTTCCGTGGCGGCGGCGATCTCCTCTATGCGCCGCTGTGGGTCACGTCGCCGCCGCGCCGGCGACGGGGGCTTCTCGTCGGCCATCCGGTCTCTCCCACCTTTCGCAGGCATCCAGGCCCTTCCTGATGTACGTACGTACTATACGACCTCCAGAATGAGGTGCACCTCCCGTCTGGGGTGACGCCTACCCGTCGCCGAGTTCACTCGTCCGCGAGTTCTGCCACGCAGATTGCACACCACCTCTACTGCCCCTCATCTGCGACGATCCGGACCACTCATGCCACGACCCCGAACACCCTTATGCCCGAGTTGCGAGCATGCCTGGGTTGGCTTACAGTACAGATGTACTGTTCATTTCGGTGAGCCGCCCAGCGAGCGACTGCTGAGGCTCCCGAAGCGGCGCAGCCGCGGTCCGCGGGCGCCGTGCCCTCTGTTCAAGGAGTGATTGAGATGCAGGCTCCCGCCATCTCCGCGTGCCTGGGCGTGAAGGACACCCAGGTGACCGTCGACTTCTACGAGAAGCTCGGCTTCACCGCCCTGCCCACGGGCGCGAACACCGACAACGACGATGATCTGCGCATCCTGCTCTTCGGGGGCGAGTTCGCGCTCATGATCCAGCGCCATGACCAGCTGCGGAAGTGGCTCCCGCCGCTGCAGGACACCCCCGTCGGCGCCTTCGGCATGTTCTACCTCGCCGTCGACGACGTCGACAGCTTCGTCGAGCGGATCCGGCCCCTGGTGGACGTGGTCAAGGAGACCGAGGTGCAGGGCCGGACGGTCATCTACTTCACCGACCCCGACGGCTACATCATCGGCGTCAACCAGAAGCAGACCTGGTAACCCACCCGCCGTGGGCGGCCTACCAGGGCCGCCCCGCCCACGCCCCGTCACGCCGGTGGCGGGGCAGCGACCAGAGGAACCACGATGAAGATCGCAGTGCTGGGCACCGGCGCGGTGGGCCGCGCCCATGCCGCCGCCCTGACCGCCCTCGGCCACCAAGTGACCGTCGGCACCCGCAGCCCCCAGGCCACACGCTCGCGCACCGCCCCGGACAGCATGGGCACCGAGCCCTTCTCCGCCTGGGCTGAGCAGCACCCGGACATATCCCTGGCTAACTACGCCCAGGCCGCGGCCGACGCCGAATTGCTGGTCAACGCCACCGCCGGCGCCACCTCGCTGAGCGCCCTGACTGCCGCCGGGGCCGACAGCCTGGCCGGAAAAGTACTCATCGACACCGCCACACCCAACGACTTCACCACCCCGGTCGCTGCCCCGCTGGCGGCCCCGTGGGGCGGGTCCGCGCCGCTGTTGGACCCGGTGGGCAACGACAGCCTCGCCGAACAGATCCAGCGCGCCTTCCCCCTGACGAAGGTGGTCAAGGCCGTCAACACCGTCGCCGCCCACCTGATGACCGACCCCGCCGCCCTGGCCGCCGCAGACCACACCCTCTTCCTCGCCGGCAACGACCAAGACGCCAAGCGCCAGGTCACCGACCTGCTGACCGCCTACGGATGGCGCGACATCATCGACCTCGGCGACCTACCCGCCGCCCGCGCCACTGAAATGCTCCAACCCCTCTACCTCTCCCTGGCCCGCACCTTCGGACACGAGCACTTCAACCTCAAGGTCGTCCGGTGAGCCCCACGCCCACCACGCTGCGCCGCATCAGCCCCGGTGAGCGCCGCGCCCGTCTAGTCCGCCGCCACCTGCTCGCCCCTTCGGCGCGCGTCGACAGCCCCGAGGAGGTCACCGACGCCCTGGTCGCCCTGCACGCCACCGATCCCGCCACCGTCTTCCTGTCGGCGGCCGCCCGCATGACCACCCCGAACGTCACCACCATCGAGCAGGCTCTCTACGAGGACGTCACCCTGGCGCGCCTGCGCTGCATGCGCCGCACCATGTTCGTCGTCCCTGCCGCGCTTGCGCCCACCGCCCAAGCAGCGACGGCCAAACTCTCCGTCAACCACCGCGCGGACGCGGTAAAACTTCTGCGTGAGGCCGCCGGTTGGGACGAGGCGCGCTACACCGTCGTCGAACGCGACCTCCGCGACGCTCTCGGGGCGCGAGGTGCAGCCTCGGCTGCCGAACTCGCCGCTGACATCCCCGCCCTGCGCGAGCAGATCGTCACCTTCCCCGGCAAGTCTTACGAGTCCCGCCAACGCGTGAGCTCACCGATCCTCGGCGCCCTGGCCGCCGACGGTCACATCCGCCGTGCCCGCCCCGCCGGCTCCTGGACCTCCGCCCAGTTCCGCTGGGCGCCCGCTGAACCCCTCCCGCAGGTCCCTCCGGCAGAGGCGAAGACTACCCTCGCCCGGCACTACCTCGCAGCCTTCGGACCCGCCACGGCCGACGACCTCAAGTGGTGGACCGGATGGAGTCTCACCGACACCCGCAAAGCCCTGGCCGGCGTCGGCGCCGAAGCCGTCGAACTCGACGAAGGCACCGGCTATCTCCTGCCCGACGACACCGAACCCCCGCCCACTCCCGAGCCTGCAGTGGCACTCCTGCCGAGCCTGGACCCCACGGCCATGGGCTGGCGCCACCGAGCGTTCTACCTCCACGCGGACCACACCGGGGCCCTGTTCGACCGCAACGGCAACATCGGCCCCACCCTGTGGTGGAACGGCCGCATCATCGGCGTCTGGGCCCAACGCCCCGACCGCCGCATCACCCACCACTTCCTGATCGACCCCGGCAAGCAAGCACGCAAAGCCGTCGAGCAGGAGATCAACCGGCTGACGGCCTTCCTCGCCGACACCCGCATCACCCCCTGCTACCGCACACCCCTAGAACGCCAACTCGCCACATAACAACCACAGCCACGGCGCTCAGGTAGACAGCGCCCCACGCCGTTTTCGCCCACCGTCTTACTGAACTTTCCGTAAGTTCGGTGGGTGTGGTGGCCGTGTGAGTGGGAGGCTGTCGGGGTGGCTTATCAACCTTCCCCTTCGGTTGCCGGCTCCTCCCTCCCTCCTTTGTCGCGGCCTCAGTTGGCGGAGGCGCATCGTGTTCGGGCAGTCGAATTGTTTGAGGACGGCGTCTCGAATGCGGAGATCGCGAGGGCGGTGGGGGAGTGTGCCGAGAGTGTGCGGCGTTGGCGGCGGGTGTGGGAGCAAGGCGGTTCTTCGGCCTTGCGGCGACGGGCAGCCACCGGGCGCCCACCCAAGCTGGACGACACCCAGGTCGAGACGGTCCGGGCCGCGTTGGAGCAAGGTGCCCAGGCTCATGGTTTCGAGGCTGACCTGTGGACCCTGGAACGAGTCGGCGCGGTCGTCACCCGGGCCACGGGGGTGGTGTTGTCGAGGGCGTCGGTGTGGCGGCTGCTGACCGGCCGGCTCGGATGGAGCCTGCAACGTCCCGAGCGGCGGGCGGTCGAGCGGGACGAGTCGGAGATCGCCCGATGGATCGCGCACAAGTGGCCGCGCATCAAAAAGGGGCCGTGAACACACGCGCCTGGATCGTCTTCCTCGACGAATCAGGCGTCTCCCTGCTCCCCCAGGTCCGCCGCACCTACTCGCCCCGAGGGCAGACTCCGCTCCTGCGGCACCGCCAGAACTGCAAGCGCGCGTCAATGGCCGGGGCCTTGGGTTACCACTCCACCGAGCCCGATCGCGGGGCCCGCCTGTGCTTCCACCTCAAACCCGGCAGCTACCACACCGCCGGACTCATCGAGGTCCTGGAGCAGATGAAGGTGTTCTACCGCGGCGAGCGAGTGGTCCTGGTCTGGGACGGCCTGTCCGCCCACTGGAACCGGGCGATGCAGGCATGGGTCGCCGAACAGGCACGGCTCACCCTGGAACGATTACCCGCCTACGCTCCCGAGCTGAACCCGGTGGAACTGCTGTGGTCCTCGCTCAAGAAGCGTGAACTCGCCAACCTCACCGGCGACCACCTCGCCGATGTCGCCGACGCCACCGAGCAAGGCATCCACCGCATCAACACCAACCCCCAACTGCCGTGGTCATTCCTCGCCCATACCGGACTGACCATCCACCCACCACACCCACCGAACTTACGAAAAGATCAGTAGTCGGCGTCTTGCCTTCACACTGGGCAATAGCGGGCTTGGCACCCTAACGATCGGCAATCGGCACCCCGGTGACAGGAGGGCGGGGCGCCTCGGTCACCGACGTGCTCGGCGAGAAGGCATCGGCTTCAGTGAGGCAAGGGGGTGCGTACCTGCTGGGACGGTCGGAGAACTGGCCACCGGTGCCGGCATCGGTGGTTGGTGATGAAACATGACATCGACGGCGTCCAGATCAGCTTCGGAAAACGTGACGGTTCGGCCTTTCCTTGAGTGCGGCAACCGCTTGATGTTCTCTGCCAGCCACCGAGGCTGAACTCGAAGGATCTCCGCCGCCTCCGGATACGTGTATCTCCGGGCTGGTCTACTAACCGACGAGCCCCCTGCGTCTTCTAGCTCCACTGGACTCCTTCCTGATACGACGCGCCTGTGCAGGCAGGAGCGCTAGATTCGCGAAGTGCGCCTTTCGCAGAGACTGGGCGGCACCGTCGACCTGCTGCGCTGCCCCGTCCCGGTGGAGCTCGCGGGCTCAACGACAAAGCGTGACTCGCTGGCCCTCCGAGCGGCCTCTGCACGAGCAGACCGATCGGCAGTATTCGCCCAGCTCCCGTGCGCCGCTTGGCGACTCCGCAACCGCCCACTCATCGCAGGTCATCCTCCTCTCGTGAAAGTCAATGCCACCATCCGAGCACCATGCACCCCGTGCGGGCTTGATCAACCCCACGTTCGGGTGAAAAGCGCGCGACTACGGGTCTGACTAGCACCAGAGGGGTTATAAGCGCGAGCCGTGGAGGATAGCTTCAAGCCCCGGCATCCGGAATGCAAGAACGGGCGTGAAAAATCGAAGGGTCACACGTCGCTCACTCCTCCCTGTGCCTGTCCGCCACCGCCTCTGGGGCCCCACAAATCAAGAAGCTCGCGCAGCTCATGAAACCCTTCCCCTCACTGGAGGCGCTCAAGAGGGACCTAGATGCCTGGGAGCTAACACTCACCTGAGATCACCTGAGCACCTACATCCAGCACCGTGATTAACAGCTACGTCAGCAGATTCTTCGACTGCGGTGAGTACAGGGCAGTCGCGGAGTCATACATAGTGAAGTTATGGGGCCGGCCTACACGGATGAAGGCTGGGCAGCCGAACGCAAGGAGGCGGAGCAGGCACGCCTGGCCGAGCTCGCCCACCGGCATCTTGCCGCCAGGCCCAAGCGTTCCGTGCGGGCCGCCGTAGATGACCGCCATGCGGGCGGATGAGGGACTCCCGATGGCGGGGCGATGTGCGGTCCTGCCAGCAACGCCGTCTGCGGCAACGTCCCAGGCCCGCAGTTCCCGAGGAGAAACAAAGCCAACAGTCGCCGCCCACAATCGTGCTGTGCGGCGTCGGCAGTGCCGTCACTGCCCGTGTGCCTCACCAGGCGTCAGCCAACAGACGGTTTTCACACTGTCGGATGAGATGGGTTGCGCAGCAGTTACCGCAGCGGACGTGAGCGAGTTGTTACGGGCAATCGAGTAGAAAGAAGAAAACCACATCATGCCTTTCGCGTCGAAGGTCACCGCCGAACAGCGCATCGAGCTGGCTGATCAAGTCATCGGCGGGGCCAGGACCATTCCGGAAATCAGCCAGCAGCATGAAGTTCCACGTAAGACCGTCGAAAGTTGGGTGCTCAAGCGGAAGCGCGAATTGGGCATCCCGGCCCCCAAGGGAGGAGATCGGACCCTGACCGGCACCTTGAAGAAGTACGAAAGGGAGAAGGAAGGGAGGGTCGCAGCGGAACAGACAAAGCCGAATCGTATTTGCAGCAATTGAACAAAGCCAAGGCCCAGCTGGAGGCTAACGAAAAGACCATCCTCGGCATGCAGGTGACGCTTGAGTACTACATGGCTCAGCATCGAGCCATCGAGCACGCCAGCCTGTGACCAAGCGCGCTGGTCGCATCTTCCGCCGTAGGAAACGTTTTCTTATGCGGAGAGCGGTTTGCTCCGCCATCGCATCCGGAGCGTTTCTCAGCGTGTCCGCCTGCGCAGAGACGCCGCAAGGCCATCAGGCGACTCTTAGGAAAGCGGCCGGAATTCCGAAATTCAGACTTCACTGCCACAAAGATCTTTGGGCGTATACCAAGGGAACCTGGATCAACACCAAGACCACCCGGCCCAAAAAAGGGATGGTGACGGTCGAAATGAGCGGACGCAATCTGGTCGAATACCTCGACTATCTGGACCAGCGTGGACACGATCGCGTCGATCCCGATGCCGCGTTCGCGAGGTTGTACGAAGCCATCACGCCCGTCGTGAATGCCACCAGGCCAGAGAAAAAGGGCGGCAGGTCAATCCCCGAAGTCACCGTGAAAGACCTGGACACGAAGATTCCCCGGTGACTTCAGCACCGCTATGACCCGCCAACTCAGATCACGGTGTACGGCACACTACGGCGACAGCAGCTCCAACGCCTCCCCATCGGAAGCGCTCCGCACCACCTTCGGCCTTGGGCAGGTGAGGGTCGCAGGCGGTGATCAGGACGCCCATCTCGCGCATCGCATGAGGGAGAGTCCATGGCCGGCCCAGCCGCACCACATCAGCCCCCTCGCGGCGCCGCGGTCACCAGCCTGTGAAGGGCCCCCGACGCGCCGACGCTGTTGGTCAATTCCGCCCCGCTGGAGCTCATCCAGCGGGGCGGAGTGCACCCAAGCCACAGATTCGCTCTTCGCCCTCCAGTGGCGGTAGCGTCGGTCAGTCGCCAAGGAGGCCCTGTGTCGTCTTCCCTGTCCACTACGGCCGCTGCTGATCTCCGCGTCGAACCGGTCGAAGCCGTGCTCCAAGACGTTGAGCTTGCCCTCCAAACGCACTTGGACCGGAGCTCGCTGGTGCGAAAGCGCCGTTCCTTGGGGGCGCGGACGGACCGTGACACCTGGGTGCGCATCGAGCGACGTCCGCTGGCCAAAATCGGAGGCCAGGGCTGGAACGGAACCGAGTGCGCAGCCCTGCTGGAAGGGATTGCCAAGCCCGAGTGGTATCGGGCCACAGCTTGGCGTCAGCCCGATGATGCCGTGATGTGGCGCGCCGACGAGACGGCTCTCCTGCCTGGAGAACCGATCGGCAGCAGCGTGCTACCTGCCGACCCCGGCCTGCCGGATGAATGGTGGCAGGGGCTGAATGCATCTCTGGACGCGCTCGCTGCCCAGCACACGCGTCGTGTTGCCACTCCGGACACTGTGGTGATCACCCAGCGCGGTGTGACCGACGCGGTCCGCCGGTTCCTTCCCAGCGGCTTCGACACGGCGGTGGGCCAGTGGAAGCCGGCGCATGCCGACCTCAACTGGGCGAACATGACGGCACCGCAGTTCTGCCTGTTCGACTGGGAGGACTGGGGCGTGGCCCCTCAAGGGCTCGATGCCGCATCCCTGTGGGGAAATTCCCTTGCCGTTCCGGCCCTGGCCGACCGTGTCCGCCTTGAACGGCAGCGCGACCTGCAGAGCCGGGACGGCAAGCTGATGACCTTGTTCGTCTGCGCGAAGATCCTGGCGCCCGACGCACACCCTGAGGACCCCCGACTTGAACCGGCACGCCAGATGGCGGCTCGGATCGTGGATGAACTTCAGCGGGGCTGAGGAAGTCATCGAAGTCAGCAGCGATACGTCGGAGACCTATTGAAGGTGAGCCCTCTCGCGGAGGAGGCTCCGATACGCGCGGACTCTCGCGCCGTTGACCTCGTACCGCAGCGCATCGAGCAGCTCCGCAAGGTGCACGGGATCATCTGAGCCGACAGCGACAGTGCTCACTTGCGGCAGCGAGTATGCGGTCCGGAAGGCTGCCTGCACGCCCGAGAGCGTGTCAGGGCCTTCAACGAACACTCGCGGGTCGAGCTTGGCCCACACCGGATCCTTGGTACTGCCGCCGAAGGGGCTCATTCCCCAGAGCTGGTTCGTGCTGAGGTGCCACCGGGCTGCGAGGTTCTCCGAGGCTTGCAGGACATCGATCCCGACCAGGAGACCGGCACGAATCATGACCACGGAGGGCCTGGGCGTCATACCGTCTATGAGGCCGGGCAGCGGGCGCGGATCCCACGAGGCGATGCCCCACGCCCCGCACAGCCCTTCCCCCGCGGCTCTCTCCAAAGCTGCGCAGGCCGCACTCAGGGCGTCCCGGCTGGCGGTCGAGGAGTCGGGCAGGGATCGTTCGGGGTTGTGAAGGAACACCAGATCCGGGGCACGGCCGAGGTCCCGGTTGGTCCGCTCAACAGCTTCCCTGAGCCGCAGGGGATCGAGGGAGTGCTCCGCTCGGCCGGCCCCTGGAAAGAATCCGACCTTGGTGGACACCGTGAAGCGGGAGAGAAGTTCGACCCCGACCTCCGCCAAGGCAGCGTGGGCCGAGAACGCGTGATAGTTAAAGCTGGTGTCGATCGCGTCGATCCCGAGGTCTAGCGCGCTGGTCAGGATCCGGCGTTCGTAACGAGACCGGTGTAGCCCGAGGACAACTCGGGGGTCAGGCTTGCGCACAGCTCCTCCTCCACCAGGATCTTCGCCACTGCCTCCACCTCGCTACCTACTACGCGCGCGACGACGTCCATCTGCACGGGGTGACCGCTCAGGAGCACGCGGAGTGCCAGTAGGGCTTTAGCCGCGAAGGTCAGTCTCTTGCCCGCGGCCACCACGATGACCGTCTCTCCCTCCACCTGGATGCTGGGAGGGAACTCCGTAACGCACGCCACAGCCTCAAGCGGACCGAAGATTTCCAAGAAGGGGACGTGGCGGGTTGCAGGGGCTTGCTCTTCGCGAAGCCTGAGGAAGTCCGCCGGGCCACGGGAGTCGATCAACGAGGAGGCGGCAGCAGAGAGCCGCAGTTGCTGAGCAACTTGCTCTTCGGGGTCTCCCCAGCGATCGAGGTCGTGGCGGAATACCTCTTCCTGGCGCGACCAGTCGGCTATCCAAGACAACCAACTCACAGCGGTGCGCTTGGCGAAGCCGAAGGTCACGTGGGTGCTGTGGCCGTCGCCTCGTCCCACGCGGGTGGCCGCGTGCCAGTAGCCGCGCGGGATGTGCATGACGTCGCCGGCCTTCATCGTGCCGGTCCAGACGATCTCTTCGCTGGGGGTGTTGTTGCGCTCCGCGTCACGGAACATGGGCACGGGCCGCGACGTCCCACGCACCTCCCACTGCTTCTCGCCGTCCAGTTGGAGGATGAGGACGTCGTGATCGTCCCAGTGCAGATCGAAGCCGGCGGCGTCGTTGGTGGTGAGGTATACGTTCGCCTGGACGTGCTCCCGGGACCACCACTGAAGCGCTCGGCATGCCACTTCCATCGTGGGATCGAAGACGTTGGACTGATCCAGGACCAGCGTCGCGCCCTCTCGAAGGAGGATTCCTACTCGGCGCATATCCGTCATAGGGATTGCCTGCCCGCGGGGTGAGACCTGCCGGTTGAGGTAGGCGTCAGGGTGCAGCTCTTCTCCGCCCTTGAAGAAACGGAACTGCGGGTTGGCGAGGCTGCGGCGCATGACCATGTCGAGCAAGCGGGGAGGCGTCAGCAACCGCCGCACCAGCTCGGTGTCACTGATACTTCCTCGGGCGAACTCTTTGCCGAGAGGCGCGGGACCATCCCATCCCAGCGCTTCCTCGACGGCGTGAACCAAAGCGTGCTTCACGGGCTGTTCCCTTCCTTGAGCCAGATGGGAGGCGGAGGGGACGCTGGCGCGCCCCCTCCGCCGGAGAACTAGCGGCTATGCCGCGTGGTTCAAGCCGTCGCCGCCGGGCCAGGGGCCGTCACCGGAACTGCCTTGCCCCGGATCGGATGCGCTGCTGTCGTGCCGGTCGTGGACGCTCGCGAGGACTTCCACGGCGACCAAGAGGCCCTCCTGGGTCGGAGGTGTTGTGTCTCCCACTGCGTGCTCCTTCCTCTACCGTTCTCCCACCGGGTCCGGCGGGCAGCTTGTTGGCGTACGGAGGCGTTGGCGGTGCGGCTTAACAGACACCCGCGGGTCACACCGTTCGACAGCACTGGAGCGGGTTCAGTAACCCGCGCGATGGGCGTCGGTCCGTCGGTGATGCCCTGTGTCGGGCAGGCACCGGGCATCGGACCGCATGTTGGCTTGTAGGACTCGCTGATCCAACTCGTACAGACATGCCCTGCATGCGTAGAAAGCAGCGTGCATGCCACTGGACTGCACGGGACCAATCCAGGTCACTTCGACGCCTCGCCGTCCGCACCACAGCCAGCACTCCCCCTCTGGCTGCCACTCGTGTCGGTCCCACAGGGCGTACGCCGTCGCCTGACCCGATACGGGATCGATGTCCCGGCGGGTCGGCCGGAACACCACATCGGGATCCGGGGGCGCCGACGGGCGTTGTGTTTGCGCCGCCATCAGGCAACCGCCAGGACGAGCGAGCGTGTCGCCGAATTGGCATGAGGGCTCGGCGCAGCCGTGAAGAACCGGCGCAGGACGGCAGCGCGGTCAGCTGGCGGCGGCTCCGCTACTGCGATCTCAGCCCATACGCGCTTACCGCCAGCAGTGGGCTCCCAACCCAGCCGAACAGCGAGGGACTCGACCAGAGCCAGGCCCCGTCCGCTCTCCTCCTCGTGGCCGGCCTTGATCATCAGAGGCACCGCAGAGTTGCCGTCGAGGACCTCGATCATCAGCCGGCCCGGCTGATGGTGCATGCCCACAGTGACAGGGCCTCCTGCGTGAATTACGGCGTTGGTGATGAGCTCCGATGCGACGAGGCGGATCACATCGGCTGTCTCGTCGTCCAGGGGCACACCCCACAACCGCACGTTCTCAACGATCGCGCGCCGCGCGGGCGAAACCTCACCTTCCGCGCCCGTGAGGGCGATGCGAGCAACGTGCGTAGACATGGCAAGCGCCTCCGAGGCCGATCGAGAGCGGTGCCGTCCGGGCCGGGGACGGCACTGCGGATCTGATCAACTGCTGGGGCTGCGTGGCGACTTCGCGGCCCGAACAGCGTGCAGCTAGTCAACGGCCAATGGCGGCGCCGACGGAACGTTTCCAGGGGGTTTCTCTCGATGAGACCGTGAACAATGGTGGGCACGCCGAGTAGTCTCCGAGTTACACCGCGAGGGGACGGAGCGATGACGTGCTGGACGAGGCGTTAGCAGTCCATCCGCTGACCTACATCCGCCAGTTGCGTGAATGGGGGAAGGCCGAATTCGCTCGACTCATGCAAGCCCACGGCAAGTCGCTGGGTATCTCATTGGCGACAAACCGCACCACCGTCTGGAAGTGGGAGCAGGGGCAGGAGCCAGACACCGACGCGCAGCGCGTCCTCGCTGACCTGCTGCGCGTCCCCGCCGCTCAGGCGCAAGCTTCTCCGTGGCCCAACTGGCTGCCCGTCTGGGAAGTGACCGGCCTCACTGCTCCCTGGACCGAGGCCGGTACCGTGGAAGCGTTGGCTGATCTGGTCGGGAGTGGACGCATGGACCGTCGAGGATTTCTCACCATTACAGGCACCGCCCTCGCGGGCCTGGCAGCAAGCTGGTCCGAGGCGCCATCAGCATTCGCCTCGGCACTTAACGGAGACCGCGTCACCGACACGATGGTCGCCACCATCGAGCAGCGCATCGGCACGCTGCGCGCCCTCGACGACCAGCTCGGCGGCGCCAGGCTCCTGGAACAGGCGCGAGGCGACTTGGCCCTTATCTCCGGCCTCCTCAGCGAGGGCCGCTACACAGAAGACATCGGCAGCCGCCTGTACGGCCTGGCCGCACGGGTATCCCACCTGACCGGCTGGATGGCGTACGACGCCGGCCTGCGCTCCGCAGGGCAGCAATACTACGTAGGAGCCCTGCGCAGCGCGCGCACAGCCGGGGACGACGCCTTCGGCGCCTTCGTCCTCGCTGAGATGGGCGTCCACGTCTCCGAAGCCGGGCGGACCGCAGAACGCGTTGAACTCATCACGACCGCCATCGAGAACGCCCCCCGCGCCCTGCCGCCTTACACCCAGTCGTTCCTCTACGTGCACCAGGCCGAAGCACTGTCTCGTGACGGCGACCACCAGCAGGCCGGCACCGCGCTGAACCGCGCACTCGCGCTATGGGACCGTCGCACAGATGACGAAGTCCCCGACTGGCTCGACTGGTACGGCGAGGCGCAGATGAAGTCGACAGAAGGCAAGGTCATGCTGCGCTCCGGCCAAGTGGAACGCGCCACTAGCTCCCTGGAGACCTCGGTCAGCAAGGCCGCACCCCAGGACAAGGCCGTACGCTCCAGCCGACTCGCTGAGGCACGCCTCGCAGGCAGCGACCTCGATGGTGCGCTGGACGCCGCCAACTACGGGGCCGAGCTCCTCGAAGACCAAGTCAGCTCCATGCGAGCCCTCAACCGGCTGAAAGAGTTCGCCGACCAGCTCGGCCCGCACGGGTCGGTTCCGGCGGTCCGGGAGTTCCGTGAGCGCATCCAGGCTCTACCAGTTGCTGCGTAAACCCCGCCCTAGCTAGGCCGCGAGCCGAGCAGGCGCAGGACAACCGTAAAAGCCCGGCACTCGCCAACCCCACTCAAACCCGATGTCACGGTCCGGTAACACGCCCGACCGGCCATGCTGCATAGGGCTACATTCGCCATCCGCTGGCATAGGGGCCAAATTGCCTGACGAGACGAGACAAGCGAGCAAGTTCGGAACGGCCATCGCGGGCAGCTTCCTCGTGTTGATGCTCATCCTGGCTTTCGTGCAGAGCTGCGACACCCCAGACACCACCCCGTCCGCAGATCCGACTGCAAGCAACGTGAGTAGCGACGACCAAGACTCGTCGACTGCCGACACGCACAGCGTCATGGTGGCCGGTGCCCGGTTCGACGAGTGGCCGTTCACGGTCGACTCCGGCACCTGCGGTGCCGAGACGGCACGTCCGTCACCTTCGAGGCCGACGGTACTGAGTACGGAGTCAACGGCACGGCGCACGATTCGGGCTACCCGTCCATGGAGCCCATTTGGGCCGACGATCCCGAGCTCGGACACGGCTTGAAGGTCGACATCACTGAGGTGTTGAACTACGGCCGCAGCCTGTGCTGATCCAGCTACATACCGCTGAGCGGCCAGCCAAAACACATGCGCATGAGGAACAGGACGTATCGGGCGCCCACCCCGGACCCAGACATCGCCATGACGGCTGGCTCCGGGCGTTAGACCGCGATCGTTCCGTACGCGGGTGTTTTCGGGTCTGCCCGGTGGGCGACCCGTTCACTCCGTTCGTTCGTAGACGCTCACTCGGCGGCCCCGCTCGATGCTGTCCGAGCGGCGCACGAAGTGCTCGTCGAGGGTGCGCTGCTTGGCGCGGTCGCGTGCCGAGTCGGGGTGGTGCGGCCCGGGATCGGTGACGAGGACTATACGCTGTGCGCCCAGCACGGCTCGCTCTATGTCGCGCGGTTCGGCCTCTAGCCGGGTGCGGGCAGGCGTCGAAGGCTGCCACGTGCGCGTCGTCGTACGTAGCCTCGATGAACGAGCGCGCCGACTCGTTGCCATACACATCCCGGCGAAAGCCCTGCCCTTCCGGCGCCGTCCAGCTCGCCATGCACTCCAGCACGTCGGCGGGGACCCTTGCAGGGTCGTCCCAGAACTGGACAATCACTCGGGGGACGGGAGCGGTCGGAACCGATTCGGAGGTATTCGAAAGCGTGCGCGTCAGATGCTGAAGGTATCGGGACCTGCGGACGTGGTCATCGACGATGTCCTCCGCACCGGCGTCGCGCCCGAAGGCTGCTCCCGGCTGAACGTCGTGGTCACGCGGGCCATGTGATGTGGGTGCAGTCATCGGTGCCCTTCTCCAGCGGCGTTACCCTGGGCCGATTCGACGCCGTGCGCAACGGTGTTTGGACTGTCCCGGGGAGTATGAAGCCGCGTCACTAGAGTCTAAGCGGCTAGCGTGGCGACCACCCTCGGCGCTCAAGTTCGCGGCGGAGAACCAGGTTCTCTCTATGGGCTTCCTCCAGGGTCTTCCGCAGCTCCGTGACCTTCTGGTGGTGCCGCTTCTTCAGCCGAGCGACCTCGGCGGTCAGCGCCATGACGATGCTGCTGTCGCTCCCGCTCTCGGCCTGGGCGCCCGGGCAGGGTCGCGGGATCGGCAACTGGGCTACAGGGAGCCTCAGAGTCGGGCCGTCTTCTGTTCACTCCCTGTTGCGAGAGCGCGGTCAGGCTCAGTTGGTCTGGTCCTTGATCCAGTCGGCGTAGTGGGCGACCCGGGTGTACACCGAGGCGCCGGTGCCGCACAGCGCGGGGTCGTTGCTGTTGATCCCCACCAGCTGCTGTTGCCCGTCGATCCACTGGACGGCCGGGCCACCATCATCGCCGGCGCATTCCTGGACTCCAGCGATGTCTCCGATGCAGCTTTCGATCGAAGAATCGAACGTGGGATCCTCGGTCAGGCACTGGATCCCCGAATGCACATGGCTCTCGCCAACCTGCAGGATGTCCGACAGCGGAGGGCAACCGAGCCCGCCTGTGCAGGTTTGGCCCCATCCGAGGACGGTGGCCGGTGGCGGATTGAGCAAGCTCCCGCTGAGGTCGTGATCAGCCACCGGGATAGGCGTGAGCCATCCGGGCATCGGCTGGTTGAGTTTCAGCAACGCCAGGTCGCCGTGCCGGTTGCCTGGCGAGTAGTCAGGATGCTCGCGAATTTCGGTAGCCAGTCGTCTCTCGGCGTCTTCGGTGGAGTTTCGACGGACGATGCCCCCATAGATTGTCACCTGATCGACGGGGGGCTGGCCGCTGGTTTGGTCGGTTACACAGTGAGCTGCGGTCATAACCCAGTCGTGGTGAATGATTTCGGCCCCGCACAGGTATTTGTTGCCACCTCGGTGGATGACGAGCATTGCTTGCCACGGATACTCACCTTCATGGGCATCACGTCCGTTGACAACGGCGTTGGCTGGTTGGCTGCCAAATCCGAGCAGTGATGCTGCGATGCACGCCAGGGAGACGGCCAGGGCTTTCATGCGTCGGATGAATCGGGTCATGGCCCGCACCTCCTGCGGTTTTCGGACACCCCTGCGGGGCAGCGTACGGGCGAGCTTGGGAGTTGCCCACGGCGCGGACCACGGCGCGCGATGCGGACGGAAGCATTCGACGAGCCGACCGCGCCCCGTTTCGGCCAGGCGCGGGTCGCGCGTCCGCCATGGAGCAGCCGTGTGTGGATCCTGCCAGGCCGGGCGCAACCCCTGCGAGAGACAACAGCGTCGACCGCAAGGTTCCCCAAGATCCCGTAGCTGGAGTCTCTCAACGTCGATCCACCCCTTGAGGAGGGCCGGGACGCCCGCCACTGCTCAAACGGGCAGTTGCAACGAGGTACCCCCAGACCGGTTCCGAACGAATCAACAACGCACGCATCCTCGCCGCCGGAACGAGCACTGTCGACTCACGCGGTCAGTTACGGGACAGCCCTTAGGCATGGTGACACTCTGCCGCCGCTTCTGCGCAGACGTGCGGCGCGCCGCGGGCGCAGGTGGAGGTCCTGCCTCTACCGGGATGCTGCTACAGAACAATGCCTCACCACGTAGGACACGGTCTTAGCCGCCTGGGCCGGGCAGGACACCTGATCAGCTTCCCTGCCCGTCCACGACCGCCACCTGTGCATCAGGTCGCGGCATCAGAAGCGCCACAACGCCGCTGTTGCCCTATCCCTCACCCGTGTCGATGGGCCCGAGCGAGCCGATGGCGAAAGCGCGCATCTGAGATCGGATTGTCAGTGCCGTGCGCAACACTGCGGACAGCCATTGAGAGGCGCGGACGCTAAGGGAGATGCTGTGCCTGCACGGAACCGGCAGGACCTGCCCATCGGCACGCGAATCGGGATTCACGAGGTCACTGGGGCGTCCGAACGCCGGCAGACTGCTGGTCGAAGCGGCTCCGCGCGAACCCGCAACCGGTACTTCTTACCGATGCGCTGCACCGCATGCCGGCGCGGCTTCGACGCGCGCGAAGACCGGCTGGCCGCGCCAGAGACTTCCTCTTGCGGCTCCTGCTTCGCAAGCCCCGGCCCGAACCCGGAAGCCCGCATCCGCGTCGAGCGGGTGTGGAAAGGGCATATTCAGGTGTACGAGCTACCGCTACCACGGGCAGTCGCGAGACAAGCTGGAGTCCTACCTGAACGTGTCTCGCACCCAGTGACCGCTCGGAGCTCCCCGCTCGCATAGCCGGAGAAGTCCCTGACTGCTGCGATACAGCCGGTCAGAGGCCCGTCGCGCATGAGCGATGCGTGAGCAGATCGACAAGCACCAGCCATCACGAGCGGGATTAACCGCCATGGTGGATGCTCCTGACCTGCACGGACAGCAGCACCCGTCATGAACGAGCACCGCCCATCAGGGATTCGATCCCACTCTTAAAGCGGAGGCTGCGGCCACACATGCCAGGCCGCAGCCCGGGCGTTCCTTCGCGCAAGCAATCCTCCCCCGTCGGCAGCTCTGCCCGCAGCAGGCAGAGATCCGGCGCCTGCGGAAATGCTCCGGTCCAGGGCCGCATCGCCCGCCGTGCCAGTGTCGTGCCAGGTAGACCGGTAAACAACGGCCACCGAGGGGCAGAGATTCGAGTGGGCACCCCCACGCCAGTTGCGGCATCTTGGCAGTTCAGGACGACACCAGGCACCCGAAAGCCCCCTGATTCCCAAGCTCAGAGCGCGGGTTCGATTCCCGTCACCCGCTCCAGAGTGAAGCCCCAGGTCAGTGGCTTATTCGTTTCTCGATCTCTCGGGGTCGTCGGCACGGTTGACGGAGAAGTTCGCGGACTGTGGTCTCAGCGGGTGCGGCTGCCGCTTCCGGCGAGCCGATCGCGTGAATTCGCTTTCACAAGACAGAGGTTGACCGAGAGGGCTAACACGCAAAGCGCAGCGTCCCATCTGCATCGACTGCGGCACCAAGTTCACCGATGCACAGCGGCATGACGTAGAGGCCGCTGCGGCCCCGCACACCTGTTGGTGTGCGGGGCCGCTTCCCGTCAGCGGGTCGGTGGGGCTACCCGGTCAGCTTCCGGTGTCCTGGCGGCGTCGCCACCAGATCAGTGCGCTGCCTCCGGCGAGGAGAACCGCGGCGATGGCCCCGATTAGGCCGACCTGGGCGCCGGTGTTAGCGAGGCCGCCACCATCGTTTTCGTTGGGCGGGGTGGACGGCTCACCGTGGCCGCCCCCGGTCGGGGCCGGGGAGGTGGGAGTGTGTGTCGGGTCCGCCGGCGGGGTGGTCGGCTTGCCTGTGGGCTTCCCCGGGTCTGTGGGCTTCGGCGTCGGGTCCGGGTCGGGGGTGCCGCCGTGGTCGATCCGGCCGGCGCCGTTGCCGCCCATGTAGGCGGATTCGGTGTCGCGGTAGGAGGTCTCCGCGCGCACAGAGTCCTTGGTGGTGGTGTCCAGGCGCGGGTGTTCGATCTGGAACTGGGCCTTAGTGATCTTGTGTTGGGGCTGCTTGGAGAAGTCGACACCGCCCATCACACAGGTCTTCTGCTGCCCGTTGTACTCACACGGGTAGCTGTAGTCACCCTTGGTGAACGAGATGACGTAGTCGTCGTACGTCTTCTTCGGCGTCCACGTCTTGTTCGGGTCGCGAAGCGGCCACCGGCTGACGTTGTTGCTGTTGATGATGGCGTGGAAGTCGGTGGGGTGGTCCTGGTCCTGCTGGCGGATGTACTCGGCCGCGACGCGGGACTTGTAGACGCGGCGAAGGTCCGCGTACTTCGGGGACGTGTTCACCTTCTTCTCGACATCCGGGATGATGTACTGGTCGACCAGCCGCTGAGAGGTCCTGACCTGGGCTTTGGTCAGGTCGCAGGAGCCGTTGGGGCTGGGTGTGGTGAAGTCGATCGGCGCGGACTTGACCTTGAGCGGCGCGTCCAGGATGTACATGCCGTTCTCATCGACGCGGACCTTGGCTGGCTTTGGCACGATCCAGTTGCGGAGGCTGTGGCTGCACGGCAGGCCCGCCGCCTTCATCGCGTCCCAGTAGGTCTTGCCAGGCTCGGAGCGCGGGTCCATGTCGCGGGCGTAGTCGTGCTTCATCTCCAGGTCGGCCTGGAGCAGGACACGGCCGGCATCGGTCTTCCCGAACGTAGCGTCCATGACCTTGTCAGGCTGATCCGGATTGAGGTTGACCCAGAACTTCTCCGGCGTGAGCGCGAGCCACGTGAACATGGCGTCGGAGGCGAGCTGGAGCTTGGCTTGTCCGCCGTAGCCAGGCTTGTTGTCCTCGTCGGGCATGTAGTTGGCCTTGAAGGAGTAGTCCAGGCCCTTGCCCTTGACTGGGTCGCCGACGTACTGGAGTTCCAGGGTGGAGAAATCCACGCCACCTGGGCCGCGTCCAAGAGCGCTGCGGGTGTTGGCACGGATGTACTCGCGCTGATACTGCTTGGCTTCCTTGAAGGTCTTGCCGGAGTCGAACGCCGCGTTGTTGATCGGCCCCATGGACCCCTTTTTCGGGTTGGGGTTCATCACCGGGTAAGAACGGGTGTACTTGGTCTGCTTGAAAACGCCCTTGCCGGTGGCCTGGCGCTGGTAGATACGGACCTGGTTGTCCGGCCGTCCGCGCTCAGCCTGGAGGGTTTTGTTCAGATCACGGTAGTTGGTACGCGTGGCGTTGTTGGTCTTCTCGCCGGCGTACATGACGAGCTTCTTCTTCGTGAAATCCTTTTCCTTCGAGCCCGCCGGATCCGCCGGATCCACCGGCTCCTTGTGCCGCAGGATGATTTCGTCGGCCTTGAACTGGTGGCGCCGGTACTTCCCGTCGGACTTGAACTCGGCGAACTCGCCCTTCTTCTCGTTGTAGGCGTCGTACTTGCGGCGGGCGAGGACATGGCCGCTCTTGTCGCGGATCTCGACGGTGACTTCGCACTTCCAGTCCGGACCGACCATGTTGAAGTCCTTGACGGTCTTGCGTTCGAACGCCGAGCCCTTGTGGTTGTTCTGCTGGGCGGTGATGTACTTGTTTTTCAGCCATTTCTTGAAGTCCTGCGTGGGGCGATTGGCGGTCACCTGGTTCCGCTTGTGGCGAGCGTAGATCGCCATCGCCTTGTCGTCCGGGTCGCCGGACTTGGCGTACTTGGCGTCCCAGTCGTCGATTTCCTTGTCGAGGGACTTCTTGTCGGTGCCCTTGATCTGAGCCTTCTGCTGCGGCGTAGGAGCCGGAAGCGCGTCGAATCCCCTGGCATCGTGACCGAAAAAGTACTCCTCGGGCAGGCCCTGGTGAACGTCGTACTGGCCGCTGCCGGGCGCTCCGGAGTTCGCCGGGGTGCGCGGGAGCTTCTTGCCCAGATGCATCTCGTCGCAACGCTTGCCGGTAGTGAAGTGGGCGGTGTTCCCCGGTGCGGCGAAGCTGGCTCCGGTCAGGCCGGGAAGGACGGTCACCATGATGCCCGCACCAGCCAGAACCGCTACGGCCTTGGATAGGCGGGATTGTGCACGTGCGCGTATGTCAGTGATCACGAACGTCCCTGGTTGCGGGGGCTCTCGGGAACAGGTGGTTGGGCGGTGCGACCCCCGTGTCATGCCTCCGCCAAGCCCCAGGTTAGGGGCGCAACTGTCGGATCGCACAACGGGTATCGGCTGTGGCAGGTCAGAACTCGCCATCTGTCGAGGGCACTTCCACCGCTGGCCGCCCAGTTGTTGCCTACAGTGACACCCATGAGCGACCGCATAGACCACGGCAGCACCCCACGGCAGCACCCAGAGCTGCTGGCGTGGCTAAACGAGCGAGCATCCACGTTCGAGCGCTGGTCCCACAGCTCCGGCATCGCCGGAGAACTGGACTTCAGCGATGCATCACTAGAGAAGCTGGAAGACCTCGTCCGGTCCCGGTACGAGACGCACGAGCAGGTATCGGCGGCCAGGACCGGCGAGTTCATTCAGGGCGCTGTGTGGTACATCGGTGAGCTTCTGCGTCAGCGTTTCGGCATGGTGTGGGGCTACGAGCCCCACCGCCCCGACGAAAGCAACTCGCCCGCACTGTTCACCGAGCCGGGCGGGTGGGTGACAGAGACCCCGTTCGTGGTCGCCCCCGAGAAGCTTGCCGACCACGACGGTGAGGCGTGGTACCCGATGGGTTCGCTGCTCTCCCTGTACGTGGAAGAGGACGACGACGGTTACCCGGTGGAAGAACACCTGCTGGACATGATCGGCACTATCGAAGACGAGATTGACGACGAAGACGATTCCTAATGAGGTTGTCAAGCCGCGAGGGTGGCGGGCGGTGTGGGCTGGTAGCACCGTTCGTCACGCAGGAGGGCCCACAGGACGTTGACGCGTCGGCGTGCGAGGGCCATGACGGCCTGGCTGTGTCGTTTGCCTTCGGCTCGCTTGCGGTCGTAGAAGCGGCGGGATTCGTCGCAGCAGCGGATGCTGATCAACGCGGAGGTGTAGAAGACGCGTTGAAGTCGGCGGTTGTAGCGGGTGGGTCGGTGAAGGTTGCCGCTGAACTTTCCGGAATCGCGTGCGACGGGGGCACGCCGGCGAATCCGGCGAGCCGGTCGGCGCTGTCGAAGGCGTTCAGGTCACCGCCGGTGGCGGCGAGGAACTCGGCTCCCAGCAGTGGTCCGATGCCGGGCATGCTGGCGACCACTTCGGCATGGCGGTGCTGGCGAAACCGCCCCTCGATGAGCTTGTCCGTCTCGGCGATCTTGTCGTTGAGGGCCATCACCTCCCTCGCGATGGAGTGGACGACCTGAGCGGTCATCTGTTCACCGGGCAGGGCGGTGTGCTGGTTCTCGGCAGCCTGGACGGCCTTGGCGGCGAGCTGGTCGGGGCGGACGACCTTGCGGTTGCGGAGCCAGGTGGTCAGCCGCCGGGTGCCGGTGCGCCGGATGGCGGCCGGGGTCTGGTAGCCGCTCAACAGCACCAGTGGGCCGACGTTGGTCAGGTCGAGTTCGCGTTCCAGGCCGGGGAAGATCTCGGTGAGGTGGCCGCGGAGCCGGTTGATGGTCCGGATGCGGTCGTCGCTGAGGTCGCGACGGCGGCGCGTGAGGACCTTCAGCTCGGCTACCAGCTCGTCGGTGGGCCGAAGCAGTGCCAGATCGTGGCGGATGCGTGCCTGGTCGGCGATGACCGCCGCGTCTTTGGCGTCGGTCTTGCCGTCGCCCCGGTAACCCTCCGAGGCACGGTTGACGGTCCGGCCGGGTATGTAGAGCAGCGGCTGGCCGTGGTTGAGCAGACAGCGATCGCCAGAGCGGCCCCGCCGTCTGCCAGGTCGATGCCCCAGGTGGCTTCGTCACCGAGGTCCAGGACGTCGGCCAGGAGCGTCAGCAGCTCGGGCTCGTCGTTCGCCACCCGCCGCGACAACAGCCGCTTGCCAGCACCGTCGATCACCACACAGTGGTGATGGGTCTTCCCGGCGTCGATACCGGCCCAGATCGCTGTCATGTACTTCTCCGCAGATCGCTCCAACACGGGTACCGCAGACGACCTCGCTGTCGAGTCGCTGCTGAGCGATCAGTGCCGCAATTCCTAATGAGCAGCCGAGTCGTCGTGGGACGCCGGGCGGCGAATCGTCCGAAGCCACACGAACGGCACACGACTGAAAGCCACACCCAGCGCCCCTGGGTGAGCCAACCCTACGAATGGCTCGCTCATCCCAATGAACAAAAACGTAGGGACGACTGAGCTAGGCGAGTGTGACCGGAGGCAACATGAGGCTGTCAGCGGCGTTCACGGTCGTGCAGAGGAGATCGGAAAGCAGCCCCGTATCGGGGGATAGCCCGGCGTGAATGCCGGGAGGGGGAACGCCCCTGCACAAGCCTCAGCACCCCACCAACAGACTTGGAAAGCAGGTTGATGAGCGCGCTGGCACTGAGCACTTGGGCAGCAACTTCGCGTTTGATCCCACGCGCTCGCGCCTCTCTAGCCATCGCGAGGGGAGGCTTGTCGGCGGATCAGCCGACTCGTAACCGGGCCTGCCCTACCTGTGCCCCAACCGTTGGTACGTCACGGTCGATACGGTGCCTACTGACGCTCCCCACACCACCGCAGGGACAATGCTTACGCAGGTCAGAGCCCCATTGACGAGGGGCGGCGCCATTGATTCCGAAACTCAGGGCGCGGGTTCGATTCCCATCACCCGCTCCAGTCGAGGTAGGGCCCCGAGCAAACGTGCCACTGCAACGCGGCAAGCGCCCCTTCTCACCTCGCGCGGCTCACCACGAGGCCCGAGCTCTGGGAGAAATCTGGGAGAAGATCTTTGTGAGGGCCCAGGGGCTGGGGTCCGGCGTATCGGGAGGCACACGATGGAACCGAGAAGTGCAGCGTCATCCACGGGACAGACCGGGCGACGTACGAGAGGGCAGTGGCCGGCGAGTCGAGGCTGTACGCGGTGTGGCCCAGGGAGTGGTCCAGCCATCTGTTCGTGATCGACGATCTGGACGAGTACGCCAAAGCCCATGGCATCAAACACGACGTACAGCGAACCGGGCTGGCCGAGCATGTGCACCAGGTCCGGTGGACCAAGTCGGGCGGCGAGCAGAATTCCCGCAGTCCGTACATCGGCATCGAGGTCGTGCTGGACTGCGGGTGCAAGATCGAGAGTCTCGGCGTGTTCGCCGCGCAGATGCGAGAGCAGAAGGACTGGGCCGTGGCCACCTCGGTCGGGTGAAGCCGCTGCAGCGGACCCGAGGGCACCACGTACTCCCTCAGGGTCCGCCGCAAGAGCCTGACTTCCTGAACTATCCCGGTCACGATCCTCCAGGACGCTGCCTGACGATCAGCGGCGGAATCCGCGGTGAGGATCTCGCGCGTGGACGTTCAGGAACGGTTCGAACCAGGCTGCGGCACGAAGATCGCCGATGCCCATGTGCTGGTTCGTCTCGCCGTCCGGGTCCTCGATCCCGTCGAGGCTAGCGTTGTAGAGCATCAGCACGTCGGTGTCCTGGAAGAACACTTCGGAGCACATGTCGAAGTCGTAGTCGTCACGGTGGGTGGGCAGCCTACCGTGGTCACCAGCGGCATCGCCTTCACTGCTGCGGTCTCCCGCGTCACGGATGGCGAGATGCAGGGCAAGTTCCTCGGCCGTGCAGGTGGGCTCCGGCCACTGCCCGCGTTCGAGGTCACCGGCGAGGTCGTCGGCGGCCCGAGCGAACCGGCGGCGCCACTGGAGGTCGGCCGCGAAGGTCAACTTCGGGAGATAGGCGAACACTCCCCAGTGGCCGTTGTGCTCGCCGGGCACCACGGGCCTGTCACCGAGTTCCTCGCTGTCGTCGTACGCCTGGTCGGCGAGCACGCACAGCTCCGTGTAGAGGACGTCGGCGGTTCGAGGTGTGAGTTGCCACTCGCACTGCTCGTCTTCGCACTCCGTGTCGTCGCAGTGCGGTGCCTCCATCGGGAACAGCACCGCGAAGTCCAGGGTCTTCCCCTTGGTACACGGCTTCGCCGGCTCACTCCGGCGGACAGCCGCCGAGTATCGCCAGCCTGCACCGAAGTCGGCGACCACCGCTTCCTCGCTCCAGTCGGCGACTTCATGCCCCTTCTCGGTGCGCAGCCTCAGGCCCTGGGAGGTGTCCGTGACCGTGTCCGCGCCCTCGATCTCGCTGTCGGACTCCCCAAGCCACATGACGGCCCCGACGACGTCCTGAGGGTCGTCGCCCTCGAGGTCCTCGTTCGGCAGGGGCTCCCAGCCCGCGCTCCTGGCTGCCTTCAACACGGCCTGCTGGTCATGTACGTGGAACTCTCGGAGTACCTCCACCCGAATGACGGGACCAGCCAGGTCAGCGAGTCGCGCGTCGTCCGGGGTACGCACGGCGCGCCTAACCGCGTCGGCGTCGTCCTCGTCCGGGTCGTCGTCAAGGCCATCGGCGATCTGCTCCCACTTCAGGAAGCTGCCTGGAGGCATGGGCCAGACGCCCGCGAGCGCGTGCCGTGCGGCATTGCGGAGGGAGGAAGCCGGAGCATCAGGCATCTGGGCACACAGCTTCTCCAGCGGCTCGGACTTCCAAGCGTCGGCGGAAGAACCGATGGCCTGCTGGAGGACGGCCACTGCCTGCTGCGCGAGCTCGGGTTGCCGGCAGGTGAGAACGGCTTGCAGTGAGGCAGGTCCCTCTCGGTGGTGGACGAGAGCGAGGATGCGGCTCTTGCTGGGCGTGTGCTCACAGTGGAAGCCGCAAAGTGCGGCCAGGGTCGGCTGAGCAGACATGCGGAGGACTCCGAATGATGGGCACACAGGGGCCGTGCGTGGAAGCGAGTGGAGTTCCGCTGGTGGGCACGCTGCTGACGCGCCTCCGGACGGCGAAGACTTAGTGCGCTCGGTTGGTTCCCCCGGTGCTACCGGGAGTCCGGACCTGCCTTCCACAGCTTACTCACACAAGGCGGCCGAGAGCGATGGAAGGGACTGATCCCGAGACCAGGGTTCGGCCGAAGGGTTCTCCGCGGTGGTCTCGGCTCAGCGAGACTCAGATCGCCAGGTCGGAACGAGAGTTGGAGGGTGGCCATCTGGTTCAGGGGGGCTGGGCGGGATCCGCGGAGAAGAGGTCTTCTCCGAACTTCCGTCGTCGTCCGACTCCCCTGCGCGGTAGTTGCATCAAAGGGCACACCTGCGGAGAACGACTCACGTGCAACTCCTGAAACTGGTTCGGAAGCTCAAGGTGATATTCGCAGCCGCGCCTGCTTCTGGCGGATCGTCCTGAGCAGCCCAGGGTGGATCGCTGTCGCTCTGCTCGGCTACAGGAGACGCGGCGAGGATCCCGACACACCATGGCCGGACCTTCGTGCGGCATGGCCGGACCTTCGTGCGGCCTCGGCGTCTCACACTCCGCCACGGTTGCGGCCGCCAAGTTCCAGCCCCATACCAGCCGAAGATTTTTGCGAGAGGAGACGTAACAGGCGTGCGTTCCCGGCACCATCAGTCCATCGATACCGAGGGAGGGGTGCTTTGAGCCTGCTGCGCACGAGCACAGAACAGATATCTCCGTACGTCTGGCGAGCACAGTCGAAGATCAAGTCCTGGCGTCTACACGTCAACCAGCGCGTGGTCCGCACTCGGGTGCGCGAGTTCAACGCCTCGCTGCAAACGCTTCGCGTGACTGAAAGGCCCCTCACCCATACCCGCAGGGCATTACGGGACACACGGACCACTCTTGAGACAGCGCCATACAGATCGATGGCCGTGGCTCTGTTCGCCGCGTTGATCAGCTTGAAGATGATCAAGCGTACGGTGGTCCTCCTTCACGACCTGGCACGAGCCGCTGGAGCCGACTCCGCAGCACGGGCGGCGAAGCACCTTCTGTGGCTGCTCCGCCCTGAGGTCGCGAACCAGCCCGCCCGCGGATGGGACAGCCTCGTCTACGTGATCGTCGTGTCCATCCCGCTGCTAGTACCGATGTGGTGGCTGATGGAATGCAGGATGGCGCGAGGCACCGTTTTCCGCTATCGAGCGACAATACGGTCCTTGGACGCCATAAGCCTTTGCGCGGCAGCGTACGGACAGCCATCAGGACACCGGGCCTCGCAACTTCGGAATCTCGATCGGGGCCTTCGGGATGTCGAGGATGCCATTCTTCGTTCCCATCGCTATGCCGGGACAATCCCTCGCAGATCCGTCAGGCGTGCGGCTACGCGCTCGCACGCGGCACTGGTTGCCGGCGCCCTGCGAGCCGAGGTTCTGAAGATCGACGCAGAGCCGGATGTCGCACTGCCACGACTCGGCACCATGCTGGTCACGATCGCGGAACGCTCTGCAGAGGGCCGCATCGGAGCCCTGCTGCCTGAAGCGGCCCTGACGGAGGCCACCCCCGTGTCCGCTACCCGGACCGCGCTGCGAGAATCCGCCCACGTGGTTGTGGTCATCATCGCTGCCATGACGGGCGCAGTCGGATCTTCCTCGGTACTCCCCGCACTGGGAGTGAACAACGACCTACGTCCCTGGCTCATCGTCGGATGCTCCGTACTGGCAGCCATCCTGGTCGGCGGCTGGCACCGCGTGGGTCGGCTCTTGGAGTTGGTGCCGGGCAAATAATCCCGGCGTTCCATGTAGAAGGCCCTCGCCGTCCCGAAAACGCCCGAAGTTTTCGGGACGAGCCAGTGGCCGGGCGCGTTCGGGCAGGTCAGAGCCACCCCGCTCCCCCACCCACCAAGTGCCTTCTAAGCACTTGGCCGCAGGTTCGAGTCCTGCCGGGGGCGCTCCCCATGACCCTCCCTTCGGGAGGGTCTTTTTGCTGGTCTGGGGATGTCGCGAGCGCGTGCCGGAAGCGGCGGCCGTTCCCGGCCGTGGGGGGAGGGTCCCCGGCGGCCCGGGTGGTCCGCCATCTGGGGAGGGGGCCTCGCGGGGGCGGCCACGCCTCACTAGTGAATTCGGCTGTGCCGTATCGGGGGGGGCGTGGTGGCTATTGCGTGGGGCGGGTAATGAGGCTGCGCAGGCTGACGATCACGGCACAGTGCGTGGCGGCAGCGCATACGGCAAGAGCCATGCCCGCTCCGGCTCCGGGGGCGGCGCTTTCGAAACCAAGGGCGGCCTGGTGCACTTTTCGGACACGGTGCGGGGCTCCATCAACGCGCAGGGGTGGTGGAAGCGTGTGTGCGGGCCGGCGACCAAGGCGAAGATCACCTCGACGCAGATGCTGTGCTGCGGTACGTGATCAAAGGCTGATAGCGGCGCTGGGAGGAACTCTTCCGCGCCGCCCGTTTTCCGGGAGTGCCTGTGTTTCCCCCCACTGTGATCATTGGCTTGCACGGAATCCTCGAACGGTCTCCGTGGTTCGACCGGGTTGTAGAGCAGGATGATGACGAGGGCACCGTCGAGGAAGACGTTCTCGGTTTTGCGATCGACCGGGCCGGTTCCTACGGCTGGCAGACCCTGAGCGGCTGTCTGACCGAGGATGGAAAGGTCACGGCGCACCATGAGCCCAATGCGTGGGCTCATGAGGAGGTCGGTGGGGACTGGACGCAGGACGGAAGAGTTCACCAACTGGCTTGGCTGCAGGCCGGGGTTCTGACCGACCCTCCGCGTCCCGGTCTTCCCGTCCGGCCGATGGTTCTGGTGTTGTCCGAGACGTTGGCTCGGGTGGGCGCGGTGACGTTCACCGGCCTGCATGCGCTGCTGCCGTTGCAGGCGGCCGAACGTAATACGGCGTTTCACCAGACCGAATTGGCGCCCTGGTTCGGCCTGGCGAATCCGGATGCCCGGCACGAGGTGGTGGTGACTGTTTCCTGCCGCCCTGGGCGGGGTGGGCCGGGCGAGGACGATGCGCCGACTGTGTGTGAGGCGGTGCGGGTGATGGCTCAGGGGGCGGTGGATGTCTCTGTGCCTGTGCCTGTGCCTGTGCCTGTGCCTGTGGCGGGCAGCGGTCTGCCGGGGGTGGACCTCGATCTCGACCGCGTGGTGCATGCCGAGGGAATGCGTGAGGTGCTGCGGTTCGGCTGCCGTACGCGGGAGTGGTCGCCGGATATCGCGGTGTGGCTGGTGGAGATGGTGGCCGAGGGGTTGCGTGGGGCGGGGCGGTCGGCGCCGGTTGTGGTGACGGCCTCGCTGGCAGCGTCGCCGGCGCGTAGGGCATCGTCGCCGGTGTAGGGCAGCGCAGTCGGTGTAGGGCATCGTCCTCGGTGTAGGGCGTAGTCTCCGCCGGCAGCGGTGGCCCTCTCGCGGAGGGTTTTCTCTCGGATGGCTTTCTCGCGGAGGGCTTTCTCGCGGGTCGGGGCGGCTCGACGGCGTCACCCAGTTGTCGGCGGACGGCGGACGTGGTGGGCGCGTGCGATGCGCAGTTCGGTTCTCCCCCCGGCCCCCCGTGAGGCCGACTGGCTTGGTGCTCCGCGATCGTGCCCGCCACGCGTGTGGTGGTGGGGTGGACGGGTTGTCAGCCAGTGGCCCGGCTGGACGGATGGCTGGTGGTCGGGTGGTCGGGTGGCCAGTGACCCGGCGTGGCCGGGCGCGCTCGTACGGTCGTGGCGCCCCAGAAAGCGGGACGACAGGTTGGCTCCTGGCCCACGGGCCAACGAGTCCACGGGCCAACGAGCCACGGGCCAACGGGCCAACCGAACACGCTCCCCCACCATCGACGTCCCGGCGTTGTCTCTCGCCCGGGCCGTCCTTGATGTCGCGACCACCGAGTCCACCGAGCCCGCCGTGCTCCTTGAGGGGGTCTATTCCAGGCGCCCGCTGAAGCCTTGGGCCTCGGAGGCACGTTTGCGGGCACGTTGGCAGGTCCCATTCGGAGTGCGGCTTTGCGGGGCACGTTGGCGTGAGTTCGGGGTGGAGTGGGGTGAGGGCCGTAGGGGGTGAGGGGGGTTTTCCGTAGGGGGGTTGGGTGGGTGGCTCCAGGGATTTCTGGTGGGGGGCGGACGAGCATGGAGGCGGTTTGTTGGCCGGTTGTTGAGTGGTTGCGGGTGGGGAGGGAGTGCCGGCATGGGGCGTCTCGTGGGGGAATTCGGGGGTCTGGGGTGGAGAGGGGCCGGAGGCGGAGGATCAGGGGAAGGGAGTGGGGGGCTCGGGGAGCGGGGTCGGGCCGGCGGGAAGGGAGACGGGGAGGGAGAGCGGGAGCGGGAGCGGGACGGGAAGCAGGAGCGGGACGGGAAGCAGGAGCGGGACGGGAAGCAGGAGCGGGACGGGAAGCAGGAGCGGGATCGGGCGATTGATGGGTTGCGGGCGTTGGCGCTGGTGGCCGTGCCGGTCGGGCACTGGCTCATCGGGGGGTTCGTGCGGGACGCCGATGCCTCGCTGCACAACGCCAGCGCGTTATCCGGCTTCGGAGCCCTGGCGCCCATGACCTGGGTGCTTCAGATGCTCGGGATCTTCTTCCTGGTCGGTGGCTACGCCTCCGTGTCGTCGTACCGGCGGGCGGCCGAGCGCGGTGAGTCGGCCGGTGTCTGGCTGTGGGGACGGCTCGCGCGGTTGTTGCGGCCCGCTGTTGGTGTGACGGCCGTATGGGCGTTGCTGGCCCCGTTGTTGTATGTGGCCGGAGTGCCGGAGTCGACGGTGCGTACGGCGGCGGCGTTGGTCGTGCAGCCGTTGTGGTTCGTGTGCGTGTACGCGGTGGTGACGGCTCTGACGCCGTACTGCGTTGCCGCCGATCGACGGCTCGGGGGGTGGGCGGCGGCGCCGCTGGCTCTCACCGTCGCCGTGGTCGACTTCCTGCGCTACGGTCCGTTCGCCGACTCGATGCCGTATGCGGTGGGGCTGGTCAGCCTTGTGCCGGGCTGGATGTTCGCCTATCAGCTCGGCGTTTCCTGGGGTCGGAAGCGGATCGGGCGGCGCGGGGCCTGGGTGCTGTTGGTGGGTGGTGCGGCGCTGTTCGCGGTGTTGCTGCTCGTCTTCCACTATCCGGCGAGCATGGTCGGCGTCCCCGGGCAGGACCGGAGGAATTCGCATCCGCCGTCGCTGTTGGTCATAGCCCTGGCCGCGACACAGTCCGGAGCCGCGATCCTTCTGCGGGACCGTATCGCCGCACTGCTGCGACGGCCCGCCCTGTGGGCGGCGGTGACGGTCGTCAATCTGTCCGCGATGACGATTCTGTGCTGGCATCAGACCGCGATGATGGCGGCCGCCGTCCCGGCGTCCTTCCTCCGCTCGGTGCCCGGGCTGACCACCACGCCCGACTTCGCCGGGTGGATGCTGACCCGGCTGCCGTGGCTGCCGGTCTTCGCCGGGCTTCTGGTTCTCATCGCGCGGCTTACGAGGAGATTCGAGGCGCCGTGGGCGGGTGTGACGCGGGGCAGGCGGGTTGTGGCGGGCGCGCTGGCTGTGAGCTTCTCGGCGTTCGCGTTGGGGGTGGTGGCTTGAGGCGCCGGTTCGAGGCGCGCCGGCTGGAGGTGGTGGCCCGCGGTAGTGGCTTGAGGCGCTGGTCTTGAGGCGCCGGCCTCAGAAAGTGGGCCCCGCGGGGTACGGGGGGGCGGGCGGGCTGCGTGCCCACCGGCCAGGCCGGGTAGACGGGGAGCCGACACCCCCGCCCAGCCCCCGGCGCCGGTGCCGGCGCCGGTGCCGGCGCCGGTGCCGTGAGCAGGCACGAATCCGTGACGGACCGGAACCCGTCACGGACCGGAACCCGTCACGGACCCGGCCCCGTCCGCCCGGAGCCGTTCAACCGTGTCCCACGCGTACCGGACACGACACGCCCCCTCCCCCGCGACTACAGCCGCACCACCTTGCGGGGCTGTTCCTTGGCGCTTGTCAGGAGGCCGGCCAGGGAGGCGAATTCGTCGACGCATTTGGCGGTGCCGTTGACGACGCAGTCGAGGGGGTTGTCGGCGACGACGACGGGGACGCCCGTTTCCTGGCGCAGGCGCTGGTCCAGGCCGCGTAGCAGGGCGCCGCCGCCGGTGAGGGCGATGCCGTGTTCAATGATGTCGCCGGAGAGTTCCGGGGGGCATTCGTCGAGGGTGCGGTGGACGGCGCGGACGATGGCGTCGACCGGTTCGGCCAGGGCGTCGCGGATTTCCTCCTCGGTGATTTCCTGGATCCGGGGGAGGCCGCTGACGTGGTCGCGGCCTCGGACGGTGAAGGTGGTGCGGCGTTGCGGGGCGCCGTCCTCGTCCACGTCGACCGGGGTCCAGGCCGCCGAGCCGATGGCGATCTTGATTTCTTCGGCGGTGCGCTCCCCGATGGCCAGGGAGTGCTTCTTCTTGATGTAGGTGGTGATGGCGGCGTCCAGGGCGTCGCCGGCGACCCGCAGGGACTGGGCGGTCACGATGCCGCCCAGGGAGACCACGGCCACCTCGGTGGTGCCGCCGCCGATGTCGACCACCATGCAGCCGACCGGTTCGTCCACCGGCAGGCCGGCGCCGATCGCGGCGGCCATCGGCTCCTCGATGAGGTGCACTTCGCGGGCGCCGGCGCCCCGGGCGGACTCGACGACCGCGCGGCGTTCGACGCCGGTGATGCCGGAGGGGACGCAGATGATGACGCGTGGCCGGGAGAAGCGGCGGCTGGGCAGGGCCTTCTTCATCAGGGCGCGCAGCATCCGTTCGGCGGCGTCGAAGTCGGCGATGACGCCGTCCCGTAGGGGGCGCATGGCGGTGATGCCGGAGGGGGTGCGGCCGATGGTGCGTTTGGCTTCCGCGCCGACGGCGATGACGTCGCCCGAGGCGTTGACGGCGACGACGGACGGCTCGTTCAGCACCACGCCCTTGCCGCGGGCGTACACCAGGGTGTTGGCCGTGCCGAGGTCGATGCCTATGTCGTACGTTCCGGACGAGGTGCTGGACGCCATGGGGGGTTCGCTTGCTCCCTTTCGACTGCTTGATGACTGGATGGGTGACGGGATCGGTGGCGGAATCGGTGACGGGATCGGGACGGGATCGATCCATGACGGGATCGATCGGTGACGGATCGGTGAGCGGCCGGTGGTCGGGCCGGCCGGTGCCTCGATCATGACGGCTCGACGAGGGCTCGCTCCCGGCTCGATCGGTTTCGGTTGCCGGACAGCACCGTTGGTTCACCAAAGGCGTCAATTGCGGGCAATTAACTAGACTACTGGGGACGCCGAAAGGTTCCTGCGGGGCGGGCACGGGTGGGTAAAGAGACGGCGAGGTCGTCGAGGGCGTCGAGGAGCAGGCCGGCGGCGCGCGGGGCGACGCCCTGGTGGTCGCTCTCGGCGTCCCACCACCGCCAAACGGCGCGCGGGGCGCTCCAGTCGAGGGCTTCTTGTGCGCGTACGGCGTCGGCGGCCCGTTCCAGGGAGGGGCGCAGTGCGGCGGCGAACGCGGCGGCGCCGGGAGAGGGTTCGGCGTCCTCGCCGGGCAGGTGGGCCTCCAGGATCATCGTGACGCGGCCCATCGTGGCGAGCGCGGCGCCGGCGGCCGTCGCCTCGGTGCGGGAGAGGCCGCGGTGGCGTACGGGTTCCTTGCCGGCGCGGGCCTCGGTCTCCTCCCAGGCGGCGCGGGCGGCGCGCGCGTCGAGCAGGGCCTCGCGGACCTGGCGCGGGTGGCGGGTGCCGGGGCGGGCGTAGCCGTCGAACACCGCCAGGGCGTAGCACCCGTTGGCTTCCAGCCACTCGGCGAGGCGGTCGCGGAGCCTGGGGGTTTCCCAGGCCGGGAAGAGGGCGTAGGAGAGCATCGCGAGGACGCCGCCGAGGAGGGTGAGGACGATGCGTTCCTCGACGGTCTGTTCCCAGCCCTCGCCGGCGATGCCGAGCAGGAAGACGACGTAGGCGGCCACGCAGGCGGAGGCCACCGACACGCCGGTGCGCATCAGCAGGTACATCAGCAGCACGCAGACGACGGCGAGTGCGGCGCTGAGGTAGCGGCCGGGGTGGGCCAGGGCCATCAGGGCGCCGGCGACCGCGACGCCGACGAGGGTGCCGCTGAAGCGGGCGACGCCGCGGGAGTAGGTCTGGCCGAAGTCGGGGCGCATCACCATGACGGAGGTGAGCGGCGCCCAGTAGCCGTGGCCGAAGGGCAGGGCGGTGCCCATGAGGTAGCCGGCGGCGGCGACCGCGCAGACGCGGAGGGCGTGCCGGAAGACGCGGGAGTTCCAGCGCGTCTCGCGGCGCAGGGCCCGCAGGGCGACGGGGACGAGTCGGGGGACGCTGGGCCGCAGCAGGTGGCCGCGTTCGGCTTCGGTGGTGGGGCGGGTGGCCTGGACGGGTTCGTCGGTGAGTTCGACTGCGTCGGCGAGGAGGGAGATCAGGCGGTAGGCGGAGCGGCGGGCGGCGCCCTGGAGCATGGGGCCGTCGGCGGGGACTTCGAGGGTGGCCATCGCCTCGGGCGGCAGGCGTACGGGACGGGCGTGGCGGACGGCGTGGGCGACGGCGTCGAGGACGGTGGCGGCGGCGCAGAGCAGGTCGCGGGCGCGGTCGCGTTCGGGGCCTTCCAGGGGCACGCCGACGACGGGGTCGGCGAGCGAGGCGAGGACGGGGCGGACCTGTTCGGCCAGGCCGCGGGGGCCGTGGAGTTGGACGGGACGGCGTCTGGCCTGCCGGGGGGTGACGGCGGAGGCGAGGCGGGCGTCCATGAGGGGCGCGGGGTCGAAGGGGGCGACGGGATCGTGGCGCAGCCGGCGGGCGTAGTCGGCCTCGGCGGCCAGGGCGTCGGCGAGCGCGTCGCGTTGGACGCCCCAGGGGCGGACGGGGAAGACGACGATGAGGGCGGCCTGGACGAGTCCGCCGAAGGCGATGAGGGCGGCGTGTTCCAGGGCGCCGAGGACGGAGGTGGGCAGGGTGACGGTGACGAGCATGATCGCCACGGTCTGGGTGCCGGCGAGTCCGGAGACCGGGCCGACCGCCCAGGCCAGGCCCGCCAGGAACGTCCAGCCGGCGAGGAGGACGAGGAAGGCGGCGGGGTGGGTGGCGGCGAGGTAGCCGAGGAAGGTGGAGACGGCCAGGGCGGCGGCGACGGCGAGTGCCAGGACGGGGCGGGGCCGCATGCTGCGCTGGAAGGTGACGATGCCGGAGGCGAACGCGCCGAAGGCGGAGGAGACCGCGAGGGCGGGGTCGCCGCGCCACAGGCACAGGCCGAGGACGACGGCGACGCCGATCGCACCGCGCAGGGCGATGAGCGGGGTGAGCTTGGCCCGCTCGATACGCAGCCCGGAGAGGGCGGTCTCCTTCAGCGCGCGCGACCAGGTCATATCGGGAGAATACGGGCGCCGGGTGGGAGTGCAGGGTGTCCGCGCGGGCCGGTGCGACGTACCTGACACCGCGGCGGGGAAACCCGGGGGCGCGGCAGTCCCCTCTTGTTGGGCAGCCGGGAGCGCTCCCGGCCCGTTCGGCAAGGAGAAGCCCCCGTGCGCAAAGCCCTGTTCCCGTCGGTGGTCGCGCTGATCACCCTGACCGTCGCCGCCTGCACGGCCGGCTGCGGCACGAGCGCGTCCCGGGCCGCCCCCCTCCGGTTCGGCGGCTCGGGAGCGGCCCTCTCCTCGCACGCCTCGACCCCGGGGAAGCGGTCGCTGGTGCGGATGCCGACGCGTCCGATCACCTTCGAGGAGGAGCGCCGGGTGGGCGGGGCGGGGCAGGACACCCCGATCGGTGTGACGACGCTGCACGGCCCGAAGTCGGGGTTCACGGGGAAGGTGTGGGTGTGGGCGCCGCCGGAGTACTACGAGAAGCGGAACGCGAACAAGGGCTTTCCGGTGATGGAGGCGCTGCCCGGCTCCTACGGCTATCCCGCCAACTACTGGAAGGGCGCCGACCTGAAGCTGGAGGAGTCTGTCGCGCGGTGGTCGAAGGAGGGCACGAGTCTGCCGTTCATCCTGGTCATGCCGGTGCTCAATCCCAATGACAAGCAGTATTACGACGGCAGCGACATACCGGGGCAGCCGAAGATCGGCACCTGGCTCAGCCAGGACGTCCCCGATCTCGTGCGGCAGAACTTCCGCACGCTCGACACCCGCGACGCCTGGGCGATCATGGGCTCTTCGTCGGGTGGTTTCGCGGCGCTGAAGAACGTGTTGCAGCATCCGGAGACGTTCGGCACGGCGATCGCCAACGGGCCGGACATCGTGCCCGATTCACCGCTGTGGCGCGGCCATGCCCGGGCCGAGGCGGCCAACAACCCCGAGGTGCTGGCCCGCCGGCTGATCGCGCGCGGCGGACCGCCGGTGTATGTGGCCTTCCAGGACGGCTCCCGGGAGGCGACGGTGCTGCCGAAGGTGCGCCGGTTCATCGCGCGCTACGGCCACGGGCCGCTGCGGACCCGGCTCCAGATCGTGCCGGGCGGCACGCACAGCGGCGCGACGTACGTACGGGGCCTGGGCGAGGGCACGATGCGGTGGGTCAGTTCGCACATGCGGGGGCCGACCGCCTGACTGCGGCCGGCCACTCGGGCGCGCGGCCGGGCCGCTCACAGGGAGCAGTCGACGTCCTGGAGCTCGATGGGCTTGGAGTCCAGGCCCACGTACGCGGTGAAGGACTGGCGGGCCCCGCCGTCCCAGAGGGTGGTGACCGTCGCCCAGCCGACTCCGGCGGACTGCGCGGTGGTGACCTTGCCGATGGAGATGTCGCGCGGGGTGTTCTGGGCGCACAGCAGCAGGTCGTAGCCCTCGGTGTGGGCGGCGCGGTCCTTGAGGTAGTCCGAGACCTGGTGCTCGCGGGACCAGGCGCTGGGGCCGTGGTGACCGTAGAACGCGGTGAGGAAGCGGCGGATCTCGGTGGCGGTGTGGCGGCCGTTGGGGTCGGAGTGGACGGGGTGCGCGGCCGCCGCGGTGTGCCGGGCGGGGGCCGGTGCGGCGGCCGCGGGCGAGGCGGCCGCGGCGGTCAGGGACAGGCCGAGGGCCGCGGCGCAGGCGGCGGCGGTGGCGTGGCGTGAAGCGGTACGGAGCATGGGATGTCCTCGACTTCGGGTGGGTGAGCGCGTCGTGGCGTGCCGCGCGGCGGGCGAGCGGACTTTCCGCGCCAAGCGGGCTTTTCACCGCCAAGCGCGCGCCTGCGTCGGAACCGGTCTTCACTCACAAAGACACCTGCTCCCCCCGAATGGTTGCAAGAACGGGCGGCGCAGAGGCATGTTCGCCCCTTCCCCACAAAAGGAAGCGGCCCGGCCGGTTCCGCACCGGGCCGGGCCGCACCGCGGCGCCCCGACGACACGACGTTCTTCCTACGACACGACGTCCTTGCGCGCGAAGCCCCGGAACGCCAGCGCGCCCAGCACCAGCGCGTACGCCACCGACACCGACGCCCCCTGGATCATCCCGGCCCACTCCATCTGCGGCTGGAGCGCGTCCGCCCAGGAGAACTGCCAGTGCGCCGGCAGCCCGTCACGCCAGCCGCCCAGGGCGGTGACCTGGTCGAGGACGTTGCCGACGATGGTCAGCCCGACGGCGCCGCCGACCGCGCCCAGCGGCGCGTCGGTCACCGTCGACAGCCAGAACGCCAGGGCCGCGGTGACCAGTTGGCTGACGAAGAGGTAACCGACCACGACCGCCAGCCGCGGCATCGCCTCCCCCGCCGACAGCGCGCCGCCGGCGGGCAGTTGGAGCGGGCCCCAGCCGTACGCGGCGGTGCCCACGCCGAGCGCGACCAGCGGCAGCAGCACCATCGCGCCGGCGCTGAACAGCAGCCCGACGGTCAGCTTGCTCAGCAGCAGCCGGGCCCGGGGGACGGGCGCGGCGAGCAGATAGCGCAGCGAGGCCCAGCTCGCCTCCGAGGCGACCGTGTCGCCGCAGAACAGCGCCACCGGCACCACGAGCAGGAAGCCCGCCGAGACGAACAGCACGGTCGCGGTGAAGTTGCCGCCGGAGGCGGTGGCGGTGGCCATCAGGTTGAGCCGGCCGTTGCCGCGGCCGCCCGGTTCGCCGCCGATCGCGAACGCCGCCACCAGCACGAACGGCAGGAGCGTCAGGATGGCGGCGATGACCAGGGTGCGGCGCCGCCGGAGCTGGCGCAGCGCCTCGACGCGCAGCGGAAGGGTGCGGCGCGCGCGGTAGCCGGGCGCGCCGGGCTCCGCCGGACGGTCGGGCGCCGGTGCCGCGGTGGCGGTCATCGGTCACCTCCGATCAGAGTGAGGAAGGCGTCTTCGAGGCGGCGGTGCGGCCCGACGCCGCGTACGGGGATCTCCAGCCGCAGGAGGTCGGCGAGCAGCCGCGGGGTGTCGGCCGGGTCGGCGAGACGGATCAGCAGACCCGCCTCGGCGCGGACGGCGGAGCGGACGCCGGGCAGCGCGCCGGCCTTCTCCACCAGCACGTCGGACAGCGCGTCCGCGTCGGCGACCGTGACCAGCAGGGTGTCTCCGGAGCCGGTGATCTCGGCGACCGGGCCCGCCTGGACGAGCCGGCCGCGGTCCATGACGACCAGGTGCGTGCAGCTCTGTTCGACCTCGGACAGCAGGTGGCTGGAGACGATGACGGTGCGTCCGGCGGCGGCGTAGCGGATCATCACGTCGCGCATCTCGCGGATCTGCGGCGGGTCGAGTCCGTTGGTCGGCTCGTCGAGGATCAGCAGGTCCGGCAGGCCGAGCATGGCCTGGGCCAGGGCGAGGCGCTGGCGCATGCCCTGGGAGTAGGTGCGCACGGCGCGGTCCAGCGCGTCGCCCAGGCCGGCGATCTCCAGCGCCTGGTCCAGGTGCGCGTCCTCGGCGGGCCGGCCGGTGGCCCGCCAGTACAGGTCGAGGTTGGCGCGGCCGGACAGGTGCGGCAGGAAGCCGGCGCCCTCGACGAACGCGCCGACGCGGGAGAGCACCGGCGCGCCGGGCCGGATGCTGTGCCCGAAGACCTGGATCTCGCCCTCGTCGGGCCGGATCAGGCCCATCAGCATCCGCAGGGTGGTGGTCTTGCCGGCGCCGTTGGGCCCCAGCAGGCCCAGCACCTGCCCCTTCTCCACCTGGAAGGACACCTCGCGTACGGCGTAGGCGTCGGCGGACCCGGCGTACCGCTTGCTCAGGCCGGTGATCCGCAGCGGTACGTCCGCGAGCGCCGGGTCGGGGGCGGGGGCGGCGGTGCGGCGGCGGGTGGTGAGCAGCAGGAGGGCGGCGAGGGCCGCGGCCGCGGCGGGCAGGGCCCAGGTCCAGGCGGGCAGCGGGGCGGCCGCGCCGCGCACCCGCGGGGCGGTGGGCACGCTGAGCGTGCCGTCGGTCAGGGCGGCGGTGTAGGTGGCGGGTTCGGCCGGGGAGGCGTAGCCGAGGTCGGTGGCGGAGAGCACCAGCCGCATCCGGTGGCCGGCCGCGAAGTCGTGGTCGACGGCGGGCAGCCGGAGGCGGACGGTGGCGCCGTGCTCGGCGCCCCGGACGCGGTAGGGGCTGACGAGCTGGGCGGGCAGCACCTGTTGGCGGCCGTCGGGGCCGACGTCGTAGACCTTGGCGAAGAGCACCGCGTCGGGGGAGGTCGAGCGGACGCGGACGGTGGCGGTGGGGCTGCCGGTGAGGTGGACGGGGGCGGGCAGCGGCGCCGATTCGAAGCGGGCGTACTGGCCGGGGAAGTCGAGGGAGAGGCCGCCGGCGCCGAGGGAGGAGAGGTTGCCGAGCGCGCCGACGCCGGGAACGGCGGAGAGGGCGGGCGGTCCGGCGCCGGCCGGGTTGGCGAAGTGCTGCTCGCGGCCGGCGAGCCGGACCCGCCGCGGGTCGTTGCCCAGGCCCGGATAGCGGTCGGCGCTCGCGCCGCGCAGCCGTACGGTGCCGTCGGTGGAGTCCGCTCCCCCGCTGCGGCTGACCCGGAACGCGGGCCCGGTGGCGGCGCTCTCGTCGTCCTTGAGGTAGCGGTCGAACCAGGCTTTCGTGCGGGCGGCCAGGCGGGCGGTTTCGCGGTCGCCGCCGTCGTGGCCGCCGGCGATCCAGTCGACGTCGACGGGGGCGCCGTTCTTACGGATCGCCCTGCGCATCGCGTCGGCGTGGTCGAGGGGGAACAGCGAGTCGGTGCGGCCCTGCATGATCAGCGTCGGCACCTTGATGCGGTCGCCGACGGCGGACGGGCTGCGCTCCTCCAGGAGCTTCCTGGCCGCGGCGTCGGGCGTGCCGCTGACCGCGACCCGCTCGTACATCGCGCACAGGTCCGCCTCGAACCTCCCGCAGCCGCCGGCGGTCTTGGGAGCGGTCCCCGGGGCGCCGGTGGGCGCGCCGGCCGAGCCGGTGGTGAAGAAGATCCCGGTCCACAGCTTCTTGAACACGCCGTGCGGGAACAGGGCGTCGGCGAGGTTCCAGTAGGTGATCTGCGGGGCGATGGCGTCGACGCGCGGGTCGTGGCCGGCCGCCAGCAGGGAGATGGCGCCGCCGTAGGAGGCGCCGGCGACGCCCACGCGCGGGTCGCCGGCCTTGTCGAGGCGGACCTCGGGCCGCTTCGCCAGCCAGTCGATGAGCCGGCGGACGTCGGCGACCTCGCCGTCGGTGTCGTTCAGCCCGATTCTGCCGGTCGACTTGCCGAAGCCGCGCGCCGACCAGGTCAGTACGGCGTAGCCGTCCCGGGCCAGTTGCTCGGCCTGCGCGCGGAGGTCGTTCTTGCTGCCGCCGAAGCCGTGGCCGAGGAGGACCGCGGGCCGTCGCCCACCGGAGGGTCCGCGCGCGGTGAAGAAGGAGGTGTCGATCCGCACCTCCTTCTCGCCGCCGGGCTTCTCGGGCATGGCCAGGGCCCGGTCCTCGCGGTGTACGGCGGGCGCGGCGTCCGAGGAAACGGCGACCCAGGTGCCGCCGCCGAGGAGGACGGCCAGGGCCCCCACGGCCGCGAACAGCCTGGCCGGCCCCCGTCGGAGGGAGTGCAGCGGTCCGCGCGGTCGGAGATCCATACCGTGAATCCTAGGTACGGGCACCGCGCCGCGCCCGGCCCCGGGGGCTGAACCTCGCGGCCTCCCAGGGGAGTAGTGCGGGCGGGCCCGTACCGCGTCCGTGGTACGGGCCCGCGTGGGGGGGGGGGGGGGGGGGGGGCCCGCCCCCCCCGGCGGCCGCCGCGGGGGTCCGTCACCGTGGTGTGGGAAGGGAGCAGCAAGACCTCGCCGCCCTGATTCCCCACTCCCGGCCTCTCCA
>NZ_JBVIHH010000002.1:242481-314058 GCF_055570395.1 Streptomyces sp. NPDC031210 | reverse complement strand
CTCCCCATCGGGGGGACCAACGCCCCTCGCCCCCGGAGGGAGGGGGGGAGGACTCCCCCCCCCCCTTCCGGGGGCCGGGCCCCGGGGGGGGGGGGGGGGGGGGCCCCCCCCCCCCCCCCGCGGCGCTACCGGCGGGGCTCCGCCACCGTGGCGTGGAAGCGGACCAGCGAACCGTCGCCGCCGTGGCGCCGCAGTCCGGCCTTCTCCAGGACGCGGACCGATGCCGGGTTGCTCAGCTCCACGTTCGCGTAGACGGTGTGCACGCCCGGGGCGGTGAGGGCGAAGTCCACGAGGGACCGGGCCGCTTCGGGTGCGTAGCCGCGACCGCGGCGGGAGGGGACGATGCCGTAGCCGAACTCCACGCGGCCGTCGCCGGGCGGCCAGAACAGGCCGGCCGCGCCGACCACCAGGCCGGTCGCCCGCTCGACGATCAGCCGCTGGCCGGAGGCCGCGACCGGGTCGGGAGTGGCGGTCAGGAAGCCGGCGATGGCGCGGTCGCCCTCGTCGGGGAAGTCCTGCGCCCAGTGCGGCAGTCGCCGGTCGTCGAGGACCGCGGCGAGTTCGTCACCGGTCCACGGACGCAGCGCGAGGCGTGCGGTGAGCAGGTGTGCGGTGGGCAGGGGAAAAGGGGAAGACATGGGGGCTCCTGGTCGTTCTGCGACGACCGGGCCGCGGCTCCTGGCTCAGGCGGCCCGGACAAGGGCGTGCTGATGAAGCTTCTGGCGGGCCATATTCATCAACCTCCCTTGTCCGAAGCGTGATCGCGCCGGGCGCGCGGTACCGCAGCTTACCCAGGGCCTCAGAACTGCGGCGGGCCGAATCCGCCCTGCGGGGGCGGCGGCGGGTTGCCGGGCGGCATGGGGGGCGGGTTGCCGGGCGGTGGCATCGGCGGGCCCTGCTGGGGCATCGGCGGGCCGGGCTGCTGCCAGGCGGGCGGGGGCGGGCCCTGCGGGCCGGGCGGCATGAAGCCGGGGGCGGCGAACTGCGGGGCCTGGGCCGGGGGGTGCCAGCCGGGGGCGACCGGCTCGCCGCGGCCCATCAGGGCGACCAGGGCGATCGAGCCGAGCAGGTCGAGCACGAGCTGGATGTTGTTGAGGACGGACAGGCCCGGCATGCTGTCGTTCAGCGTGAACAGCGCGTCGTTGGCGGCCAGGGCGATCACCGTCAGCAGGGCGTTCGGCAGCACCACGACGGCGAGGCCGAAGGCGAGACCGCGGGCGGCGCTGCCGCGCATGAGGCTGTTCAGGCCGGCCAGCGCGGTCAGGGCGAGGAAGACCAGGGAGTACCAGCCGGGGGCCAGGTCCAGCAGGGAGGAGAGGACTCCCTTGCCGAGGTAGAGCATCTCGAAGGCGTTCGGGCCGCTCTGCACCAGCATGTAGACGTTCCACGCCGCGTGGCCCAGGGCCATCGCGCCGAGCAGCAGGCCGCAGACCACGCCCGCCGTCCTGGCCGGGCGCTTCGGCGGGTCGCTGGGGCTCTGGCGCGGCCAGGAGCGCATGCCGGCGAGCAGCACGACGGGGGCGACGAGGGCCAGCAGGAACAGGCACAGGCCGCTGAGGAACACGCCGTCGAACGTGTCGGTGCCGGTCTCGGCGTGCAGGAACCAGCGGTTGTCGCTGGTGTGGGTGCCGGTGCTGATGATCGCCTGGAGGGCGGTGACGAAGGTGAGGGTGGTGGCGACGGCCAGCATGCCGCCGGCCGCCCGCCGGCCGGCGAAGGCCGCGATCGCGGCGCCGAGCTGGAGGAGGGCGAGGCCGAAGACGACCGGGTTGGTGACCTGGTTGTTGCCGGGAGGGCGCTGACCGGTCCAGGAGTCCCAGACGCCGTCGATCCCGAACTCGCCGAGGTCGACCGCCAGCCAGTAGGCGAAGTAGAGGAAGAACAGCAGGCAGAACGCCCCGCCGGTGATGCGTGCGCCCTTGGCCAGCGCCATGCTTCCTGGCATTTTCGGTCCCCCGTTGTTGGTGTGCCGCGAGGAAGCACGGTAGCAACGCGCCCGGCCGGGGTCTCCCCCGGACCTGCGGTTGTTCCCGGGAGGGCGCGTGGAGCGGGCCGTGCCCCCTGACCGGGGGCCAGGGGGCGCGAGGCGACGGTGCGTCAGTGGTTGCGCGGGAAGCCCAGGTTGATGCCGCTGTCGGCCGGGTCGGGCCAGCGGGTGGTGACGACCTTGCCGCGGGTGTAGAAGTGCACGCCGTCGTTGCCGTAGATGTGGTGGTCGCCGAAGAGGGAATCCTTCCAGCCGCCGAAGGAGTGGTAGCCGACGGGGACGGGGATCGGGACGTTCACGCCGACCATGCCGGCCTCGACCTCCAACTGGAAGCGGCGGGCCGCGCCGCCGTCCCGGGTGAAGATCGCGGTGCCGTTGCCCCAGGGCGAGGCGTTCATCAGGGCGATGGCCTCGTCGTAGGTCGCGACGCGGACGACGGACAGCACCGGGCCGAAGATCTCGTCGCGGTAGGCGTCCATCTCGGGGGTGACCTTGTCGAGCAGGGAGACGCCGATCCAGTGGCCGTTCTCGAAGCCCTCGACGGTGTAGCCGGTGCCGTCGAGCACCACCTCGGCGCCCTGGGCCGCGGCGCCCTCGACGTACGAGGCGACCTTGTCGCGGTGGACCTTGGTGATCAGCGGACCCATCTCGGAGGCCGGGTCGTCGCCGGGGCCGATGCGCAGCGCCTCGGCCCGCTCCTTGATCTTCGCGATCAGCGGGTCGGCGGTGTCGCCGACGGCGACGACCACGGAGATGGCCATGCAGCGCTCGCCGGCCGAGCCGTAGGCGGCGTTGATCGCGGAGTCGGCGGCCAGGTCGAGGTCGGCGTCCGGCAGCACCAGCATGTGGTTCTTGGCGCCGCCCAGCGCCTGGACGCGCTTGCCGTGGGTGGCGGCGGTGGTGTGGATGTAGCGGGCGATGGGGGTGGAGCCGACGAAGGAGACGGCGGCGATGCCGGGGTGCTCCAGGATCGCGTCGACGGCCGTCTTGTCGCCGTTGACGATGTTGAGGACGCCGTCGGGCAGGCCCGCCTCGGCGGCCAGCTCGGCGAGCTTGAGGGCGGCGCCGGGCACCTTCTCGCTGGGCTTGAGGACGAAGGTGTTACCGCAGGCGATGGCGAGCGGGAACATCCACATCGGCACCATCGCCGGGAAGTTGAACGGCGTGATGCCGGCGACCACGCCGAGGGACTGGCGGATGGAGGAGACGTCCACGCGGGTGGAGACCTGGGTGGACAGCTCGCCCTTGAGCTTCTCGGGGATGCCGCAGGCCAGCTCGACGATCTCCAGTCCGCGGGCGACCTCGCCGAGCGCGTCGGAGTGCACCTTGCCGTGTTCGGCGGTGATCAGCGCGGCGATCTCGTCGCGGTGGGCGTCGATCAGCTCGCGGTACTTGAACAGCACCGAGGTGCGCTTGGCCAGGGAGCTGGTGCCCCAGGTGCGGAACGCTTCGCGGGCGGCGGTGACGGCGGCGTCGACCTCCTCGGCGGAGGCGAGCGGGACCCGCTTCTCCTGGGCGCCGGTGGCCGGGTTGTAGACCGGACCGAAGTTGCCGGAGACGCCCTCGACGGGCTTACCGCCGATCCAGTGGCTGAGGGTCTTCATGCTGGGGGCCTTTCTGGGTGACGACTGGACGCGGGTGACGACTACGGGCTTCGGGTCAGAGGTGGCGGCGGCGTCCTGCGGCGTGACGGTCGTAGGACGCGCGGGCCGCGACCGCCGCCGGACGCGTCGCGGTCTCGGCCACAGGTACATCCCACCAGGCCTGGGCGGGCGGCGCGCCCGGCACAGTGTCGGCCGTTTCGGTCTCGACATAGACACATGTGGGGCGGCTCGCGCCGCGCGCCTCGGCGAGCGCGGCGCGCAGCTCACCGAGGGTCTTGGGGCGCAGGACGTGCATGCCGAGGGAGGCGGCGTTCGCGGCCAGGTCGACGGGCAGCGGCGGGCCGGTGTACGTGCCGTCCTCGGCGCGGTAGCGGTAGTCGGTGCCGAAGCGCTCGCCGCCGGTCTCCTGGGAGAGGCCGCCGATGGAGGCGTAGCCGTGGTTCTGGATCAGGACGAGCTTGATGGCGACGCCCTCCTGGACCGCGGTGACGATTTCGGTGGGGTTCATCAGATACGTACCGTCGCCGACCAGCGCCCACACGGGCCGGTCGGGGGCGGCCAGCCGGACGCCGATCGCGGCGGGGATCTCGTAGCCCATGCAGGAGTAGCCGTATTCGAGGTGGTACTGCCTGCGGGAGCGGGTGCGCCAGAGTTTGTGCAGGTCACCGGGGAGGGATCCGGCGGCGTTGATGATCACGTCGGTGTCGTCGACGAGGGCGTCCAGCGCGCCGATGACCTGCGTCTGGGAGGGCCTGGCGGTGTCGTCGCCGACGGCGTACGCGGCGTCGACGCGGGTCTCCCACTCGGCCTTGGCGGCGGTGTAGGCCGCTTCGTACGCCGCGTCGACGCGGTGGCCGGACAGCGCCGGGATGAGCGCTTCGAGTCCGGCGCGGGCGTCGGCGACCAGGGAGAGGGCGCCGAGCTTGTGGGAGTCGAAGGAAGCGATGTTGAGGTTGAGGAAGCGGACCCCGGGCGCGGCGAAGAGGGTGGCGGAGGCGGTGGTGAAGTCGGTGTAGCGGGTGCCGACGCCGATGACCAGGTCGGCCTCGCGGGCGAGGGCGTCGGCGGTGGCGGTGCCGGTGTGGCCGATGCCGCCGATGTCGGCGGGGTGGTCGTGGCGCAGGGAGCCCTTGCCGGCCTGGGTGGAGGCGACGGGGATGCCGGTGGTGTCGGCGAGGGCGCGCAGGGCGTCCTCGGCCTCGCTGTGGTGGACGCCGCCGCCGGCGATGAGCAGCGGGCGGCGGGCGCCGCGGATCGCGCGGACGGCGTCGGCGAGGGCGGCGGCGTCGGGGGCGGGGCGGGCGACCCGCCAGACGCGGTCGGCGAAGAACTCCTCTGGCCAGTCGTACGCCTCGGCCTGGACGTCCTGGGGCAGGGCGAGGGTGACGGCGCCGGTGTCGACGGGGTCGGCGAGCACCCGCATGGCCTGGAGGGCGGCGGGGATCAGGGCTTCGGGGCGGGTGACGCGGTCGAAGTAGCGCGAGAGGGGGCGCAGCGCGTCGTTGACCGACACATCGCCGGCGTGGGGCACTTCGAGCTGCTGGAGGACGGGGTCGGCGGGGCGGGTGGCGAAGGTGTCGCCGGGCAGCAGCAGGACGGGCAGGCGGTTGACGGTGGCGAGGGCGGCGCCGGTGGCGAGGTTGGTGGCGCCGGGGCCGATGGAGGTGGTGACGGCGTGGGCGGAGAGCCGGTCGCACTGGCGGGCGTAGCCGACGGCGGCGTGCACCATGGCCTGTTCGTTGCGGCCCTGGAGATAGGGGAGGCCGCCGCCGGATTCCAGGAGGGCCTGGCCGATGCCGGCGACGTTGCCATGGCCGAAGATGCCCCAGCAGGCGTTGATCAGGCGGTGGCGGCGGCCGTCCCGCTCGGTGTACTGGTGGGCGAGGAATTCCACCAGGGCCTGGGCCACCGTCAGGCGGCGGGTGCGGGACGGGGCGGGCGGGGGCGTCGAGGCGGTCATCGGGCGTCTCCTGCGGGCGCTTGGTAGAGGGGCAGGCGGGGGTCGACGGGCTGGTCGGGCCAGGTGTCGCGGATCCAGCCGTGGTCGGGGTGGTCGCGGATCAGCCACTCGCGCACCTGGCCGGGCCCGGCCATGACGTTGAGGTAGTACAGGGTGTGGCCGGGGGTGGCGATGGACGGGCCGTGCCAGCCGTCCGGGATGAGGACGGCGTCGCCGCCGCGGACCTCGGCGAGGACGTCGGTGCCGCGGCCGTGGCCGGAGGGCGTGACGCGTTGGTAGCCGACGCCTTCCGTGCCGTGGGCGGGCGCGATCTCGAAGTAGTAGATCTCTTCGAGCTCGGATTCCTCGCCGGGGCGGCATTCGTCGTGTTTGTGCGGCGGGTAGGACGACCAGTTGCCGCCGGGGGTGAGGACCTCCACGGCGATGAGTTTGTCCGCCTCGAAGACGCCGGCCGCGCCGAAGTTGTTGACCTGGCGGGAGCAGTTGCCGGTGCCGCGGAGTTCGACGGGCACCCCGCCGGCCGGGCCGTAGCGGGCGGGGAGGCGGCGCTCGCAGCGGGCACCGGTCAGGGCGAACCGGCCGCCCGCCGGGCAGTCGATCCGGACCCGGGCGTCGCGGGGGACGTACGCGAAGTCGGTGACGCCGCTGAAGACGCTTTCCCGGCCGGTCAGTTCGAAGGCGTGGCCGTCGTCGGTCCGGACGGCGCAGCCGCCGGAGAGCGGCAGCACGATCCATTCGCTGTCGCCGGTGGCGAAGGAGTGGTGGCCGCCGGGCGGCAGGTCGAGGACGCGGAGGGAGGAGTGGCCCCAACCGGCCCGCCGCGGGTCGATGTCGAGGGCGTACGGGCCGTTGGCCCCCTGCCCCGCCTTGACGTGGAATTCCGTGAACTCGGCACTCATGACTGCAAGTCTCCTACTCGCCACTGACAGTGAGGGGTGTGAGGCGGCCAGGACGGGCTCCGGGCAGGCCCCGGACGGGTCCCTGACAGGCTCCGGACGGGCGTCAGAGGAGTCCGACGGCGGTGTCGACGGCGGCGGCCACGTCGCCGTCGGCCGGGTAGAGCAGGGAGCGGCCGACGACCAGGCCCTGCACGGTCGGCAGCCGCAGGGCCTTGCGCCACTTCTCATAGGCGGCCTCCTGGTCCCGGACGGTCGTGCCGACGTCGCCGCCGAGGAGGACGGTGGGCAGGGTGGAGGTCTCGCAGACCCGGGCCATGGCGTCGGGGTCGTCGGTGACCGGGAGTTTCAGCCAGGTGTAGGCGGAGGTGCCGCCGAGGCCGGAGGCGATGGCCACGGCGCGGGTGACGGCGTCGGCGCTGAGGTCGTTGCGGACCGTGCCCTGGATCCGGCGGGAGAGGAAGGGCTCGACGAAGGTGGGCAGTTCGCGTTCGGCCATCGCGTCGATGGTGCGGGCGGTGGTCTCCAGTGTGGTCAGCGAGCCGGGGTCGGTGTAGTCGATGCGCAGCAGGAGCTTTCCGGCGTCGAAGCGGAGCCGGGCGAGGTCCTGGGGGCGGTGGCCGGTGAACCGGTCGTCCATCTCGAAGGCGGCGCCCGCGATGCCGCCGCGGTTCATGGAGCCGATGACGACCTTGCCTTCGAGGGCGCCGAGGAGCAGCAGGTCCTCCAGGATGTCGGCGGTGGCGAGGACGCCGTCGACGCCGGGTCGGGACAGCGCGAGGACGAGGCGTTCGAGCAGGTCGAGGCGGTTGGCCATGGCCAGTTGCCGGTCGCCGACGGCGAGCGCGCCGCGGGCCGGGTGGTCGGCGGCGACGATCATCAGCCGCCCGCTGTCGCCGATGAGCGGCCGGCGGGTGCGGCGGGCGGCGGCCTCGGCGACGGCTCGCGGGTGGCGGGCCCGCAGCGTCGCGAGGTCACTGATCCGAGGGGTCACGGCGTAACTCACCTTCTGGGGTGCGCGGGTGGGGCGGGCGGGGGAGCGCGCGGCCGGGAGCGTCACCGGCTTCCGCGGCGTCACCGGCTCGCGAGGAAGGTCTCGACCTCGTCGGCCGTGGGCATCGCGGAGGAGCAGGCGAGCCGGGAGGCGACGAGGGCGCCGGCGGCGTTGGCGTAGCGCATCGTCCGCTCCAGTTCCCAGCCGCCGAGCAGACCGTGGCACAGGGACCCGCCGAAGGAGTCGCCGGCGCCGAGGCCGTTGACGACCTCGACGGGGGTGGGCGGGACCTCGGCGGTGCGGCCGTCGCGGTGGACGGCGAGGACGCCCTTGGGGCCTTGTTTGATGACGGCGAGTTCGACGCCCATGTCCAGCAGCGCCTGGGCGCAGGCTTTGGGCTCGCGCAGGCCGGTGGCGACCTCGGCCTCTTCGAGGTTGCCGACGGCGACGGTGGCGTGCCGCAGGGCGGCTTCGTAGAAGGGGCGGGCGGCGGCCCTCGCGGCGGCGCCGGGCGCGCCGCCGTCCGGGCGGGCGCCGCCCTCGCCGCCCCAGAACATCGGGCGCCAGTCGAGGTCGAAGACGGTGGTGGCGCGCGCGGGAGCGTCGGCGCGGGCCTCAAGGGCGGCGAGGGTGGCGCCCCGGCTGGGTTCCTCGCACAGCCCGGTGCCGGTGATCCAGAAGATCCGGGCGGCGCGGACGGCGTCCAGGTCGAGTTCGTCGGGGTGGATGACCAGGTCGGGGGCTGTGGGGCGGCGGTAGAAGTAGAGCGGGAAGTCGTCCGGGGGGAAGATCTCGCAGAAGGTGACGGGGGTGGGCAGGCCGTCCACCGGTGTCACCCAGCGGTCGTCCACGCCGAAGTCGCGCAGGGCCTGGTGGAGGTAGTCGCCGAACGGGTCGCGTCCGGTGCGGGTGATCACGGCGCAGCGGCGGCCGAGCCGGGCCGCGGCGACGGCGACGTTGGTGGCGGAGCCGCCGAGGAACTTGCCGAAGGTCTCCACCTGGGCCAGGGGCACGCCGGTCTGGAGGGGGTAGATGTCCACTCCGATGCGGCCCATGGTGATCAGGTCGTACGGCTCGCTCATGTGCGCCCCTTCGGGTCGGCCGGCGCGGCGGGTTCGGTGGGTCGGGCTGTGAGCACAGGTCTAACCGGCAAGCTCAGACCCTGTCAACAATTTGTCCTTACATTCTGACGTCGAAGGGAGGTCGGACGTGAAGACTCTGGAGTAACAAAGTCCTTAAGTCCTTATGTCAGGACGAAGTCTTGACACTCTTTGGGGTGCCAGCCAGGCTGTGCCCCACCACCCGCACCAGCGCCTCCCGGTCACCGCCGACCGGCGAGAGGAGAGCCGCAGCATGTCCGCACCCCGTGCCGTCGCGCCCGTTCTGGACCGTCTCCGGGTCGGTTCCGCCCCCGACTCCTGGGGAGTGTGGTTCCCCGACGACGAGCGGCAGGTCCCCTGGCGGCGCTTCCTGGACGAGGTCGCGCGGGCCGGCTACGAGTGGATCGAACTCGGCCCCTACGGCTACCTGCCCACCGACCCGGCCGTCCTGCGCGAGGAGACCGCCCGCCGCGACCTGAAGGTCTCGGCCGGCACGATCTTCACCTCGCTGCACCACGGCCCCGGCGTGTGGGACGCCACCTGGGCGCACGTCAGCGAGGTCGCCACGCTCACCCGGGCGATGGGCGCGCGCCACCTCGTCGTCATCCCCTCCTTCTGGCGGGACGACAAGACCGCCGAGGAGATCGAACCGCGCGAGCTGACCGTCGAGCAGTGGAAGCACCTGACCACCGGCATGGAGCGGCTGGGCAAGCGGGTCCAAGACGAATTCGGTCTGGACATCGTCGTCCACCCGCACGCCGACACCCACATCGACACCGAGGAACACGTCGAGCGCTTCCTCGACGTCACCGACTCCGACCTGGTCAACCTCTGCCTGGACACCGGCCATTACGCCTACTGCGGCGGCGACAGCGTGAAGCTGATCCGCACCTACGGCGAGCGGATCGGCTACCTCCACCTCAAGCAGGTCGACCCGGACGTCCTCGCCGAGGTCACCGCCGAGGGAACGCCCTTCGGGCCGGCCGTCCGGCAGGGCGTGATGTGCGAACCGCCGCTGGGCGTGCCCGCGCTGCCGCCGGTCCTGGAAGCCGCCCAGGAGCTGAACGTCGACCTGTTCGCCATCGTCGAGCAGGACATGTACCCCTGCCCGCCCGACCAGCCGTTCCCCATCGCCGAGCGCACCCGCCGCTTCCTGCGCTCCTGCGGCGCCTGACCCGCCGCGCACCGCACTCCCCCGCACGCAGCCAAGGAGAGACATCTGATGAGCGAGCAGCACCCCCTCGGTGTGGCGGTCATCGGCACCGGCCGGATGGGCGCCGATCACGTACGCCGGATCAACGACGTGATCAGCGGAGCCCGGGTGGCGGCGGTGGCCGACCTCGACGCGGACCGGGCCAAGAACCTCGCCGCCGGCATCGAGGGGTGTACCGCCTACACCGATCCCGCCGCCGCCATGGACGACCCCGGTGTCCACGCCGTCCTGATCGCCTCGCCCGGCCCCGCCCACGAGGCGGCGCTGCTGGACGCGTTCGCACGCGACCTGCCCGTCCTGTGCGAGAAGCCGCTCACCCCGGACCGGGCCTCCGCGCTGCGCGTCCTCCAGGCCGAGCAGCGGGTGGGCCACCGCCTGGTCCAGGTCGGCTTCATGCGCCGCTACGACGCCGGCTACCGCACCCTGAAGTCCCTCCTGGACCAGGGCGCCTACGGCCGGCCGCTGATGCTGCACAACAGGCACCGCAACGCCGACACCCCGCCCGGCTTCACCAACGCGATGATGATCCAGGACTCGGTCGTGCACGAGATCGACGTCACCCGCTGGCTGCTGGACGAGGAGATCACCGCGGTGCGGGTGCTGCGCCCCACGCCCTCCGGCAAGGCCCCCGAGCAGCTCAGCGACCCTCAACTGATCCTCTTCGAGACCGCGGCGGGCCACGTCGTGGACACCGAACTGTTCGTCAACTGCGGCTTCGGCTACCAGGTGACCTGCGAGGCGGTCTGCGAGGGCGGCACCGCCCGGATCGGCGACGACCACGGCGTGTTCGTCAACACCGCCGGCAAGTGGGGCGGCGCCATCACCCCCGGATTCGTCGAGCGCTTCGAGGAGGCGTACGACCGGCAGGTGCAGCACTGGGTGGACGCCACCCGGCGCGGCGAGGTCGAGGGCCCGAGCTGCTGGGACGGCTACGCGGCGGCCGCTGTCTGCGAGGCCGGCGTGCGCGCCCAGTCCACCGGCAAGCGCGTCACCGTCGACCTCATCGAGCGCCCCGAGCTCTACCGCTGACGCCCGCGCCGCCCGCCGCCCGGACCGCTGTCCCGCCCCCGTCACAGCGGTCCCGCCGGCGTCACGACTGTCACCATTTCACGGGCCTTCCGTCACAGTCGGTCAACAGTCCCTCGCTGACGATCAACCGGCCTCGTTCACCGGGCACAGGGTGAGTGATCACCAGCCGTCCGCAGCGCACATCGCCGGCTCGCCCCGGGCCGCCCCTGCGGACGGCTCTCAGGAGGTGCGCAGAGATGACCGACCGAAGGCTCTGGTCGTACAAGGAAATCGCCGCACATATCCAGGTGCAGCCCGACACCGTGCGCTCGTACCGCAAGCACGGCCTGTTGCCGGAACCGGACCTCGTGGAGGGTGGCAGACCGTACTGGTTCGCCGACACCGTCAGAGCCTGGGTGGCCCGCCGCCCCGGTCACCGGGGGCGGCGCGACCGGGCGGAATAGGCCGCCCCCGACGCCACCGCACAATGCCCTGATCCGCCCACCCGTCCCCTGATTTCCGGCCTCGCGCCCGTCCCGGCGCGGGGCCTTCGTGCTGCGGTCTGCTCCGACCGCCGGACCGTCGGACCGTCGGACCGCCGGTTCGCTAGCCGGACCTCGGGGGCGCGGCCGACCCCCGGATCTCCACTGAGGGAGCGACCAATTGGCGGCCGGCCGGGGTATCGGGCCGGGCCATCCGCTCCAGCAGGCAGCGGGCCGCGCGGCGGCCGACCTCGTGGCTGGCGTTGTTCACCGAGTTCAGCCAGAGGTGTCTGATGCGCGCGAGGTAGGTGTTGTCGTAGCCGACGAGGGAGAGAGCGGCGGGCACCTCAAGTCCCAGCTCCCGGGCGGCGGACAGCGCGCCCACGGCCGAGACGTCGTTGAACGCGAAGAGGGCGGTGGGACGCTCCCCGCCCCGCGCGGGACTCAGCAGCCGGACGGCGGCGCGGTAACCCCCCTCCTCCGTTCCGTCGCCCGCCTCGACCACCGCGTCCCCGGCCAACCCGTGGGCGGCCAGGGCGGCTTCGAAACCGCGTCGGCGCAACTCGCCGACCAGGCCCTGCCCGGCGATATGCGCCAGGCGGCGATGACCGAGGCCGATGAGGTGTTCGGTGGCCAGGCGGGCGCCGCGTTCGTCGTCGTTGGCGACGAGATCGACGCGCGGCAGGCGGGGCTCGTGGTTGCCGGCGATGACGGTCGGCAGCCGCTCGGCGACCTCGGCGAGACCGGCGGTGTCCGGCAGCGTGCCGACGACGACGAGCCCGTCGACCCGCAGTTCCTGGAAGGCGCGGGCGAAATCCTGGCCGGCTCGCCGGTCGAGCCGCTCGTCGGCCATCAGCATCCGCAGGCCGTGCGCGTGCAGCACCTCGTTCAAGCCGTCGAGGACGTCGGCGAACCAGGGGTTGCGCATGTCGTTCAGCAGCACCCCGACGGTGTGCGTACGGCGCGCGACGAGACTGCGGGCGGCGGCGTTCGGCCGGTAGCCCAGTGCGTCGATCGCGTCGAGGACCGCCCGCCGCTTGGTGTCGCTGACCCGTGGCGATCCCTGGAGGACGAGGGAGACAAGGGATTTGGAGACGCCCGCGCACTCGGCGACCTGGCGAATCGTCGGCGGCCGGTCCGCGGCCGCTCGTTCGCCGGGCTCTTTGGACCGTTCCATGCAGCGGAATCCTGCCATCGGCCCCGGTCGGCGTCAACGCGGCCTCCTGGAAGGCCGGCAGTCATTGACAGGCGGCCCCACGGACATGCAGGGTTTCGTCCACGCCGGGTATTGGACCGTTCCAATTCCCTGTGTCGCCCCCGGAAAGGAACCGACATGAAGATCGGCCTGATCGGCACCGGCCGCATCGGCGCGTTCCACGCCGAGACCCTGCGCGCCCTGTCCGGCGTCACCGACGTCGTCGTCGCGGACGCCGACCCGGCGCGCGCCGCCGCCCTGGCGGACGCCCTCGGCCTGCGGGCCACATCGAGCGTCGAGGACATGTACGCGGACGGCGTGGACGGCGTGGTGATCACGGCCGCGACCAGCGCGCACGCGCCGCTGATCCACCAGGCCCTGGACGCCGGGGTGCCGGTGTTCTGCGAGAAGCCGGTCGCCCCGGACATCGCGGGCACCCTCGGCGTGGTGGAGCGGGCGCGGGCCGGGACCGTGCCCGTACAGATCGGCTTCCAGCGGCGGTTCGACGCCGGCTACCGCGCCGCCCGAGCCGCGCTGCGCTCGGGCGAACTCGGCCGGCTGCACACCCTGCGCGCCTGCACCGGCGACCGGACGCCGCCCCCGGCCGGCTACCTGCCCACCTCCGGCGGCCTCTTCCGGGACTGCGGCATCCACGACTTCGACATCCTGCGCTGGCTCACCGGCCGCGAGATCGTCTCGGTCTACGCCCAGGGCGCCAACCGCGGGGCCTCCTACTTCGCCGACGCGGACGACGTCGACACCTGCGCGGCGCTGCTCCGCTTCGACGACGACACCCTGGCCACCGTCACCGCCACCCGCTACAACGGCGCGGGCCATGACGTACGGCTGGAGGTCTGCGGCTCCGAGGGCACCCGGGTCGTCGGTCTGGACGATCGCGCGCCGCTGCCGTCGGCGGAGGCGGAACTGTCGTGGCGGCGGTCGGCCGCGCCCTACGCCACCTTCATGGAACGGTTCCACGCCGCGTACGTCACGGAGTTGGGCGTCTTCACCGAGGTCGCCGCGGGCCGCGCCCCCAATCCCTGTCCGCCCGAGGAGGCCCTGGAGGCCCTCTACGTCGCCGAGGCGTGCGAACGCTCCCGCCGCACCGGTCAGCCGGTCCCGGTCGCGGACCTCCGGGCCGCGCGGTAGCTCTTCGCGGCGACCGGTGGCGGGTGGTCCGTGGCGCCGGCGCACAGCACCTTCCGCGCCGGCCTCGATCGAGAGCCGGCCGCTTGTGCCGGACAGGCCCGCCGACCGGGCCCGTCTCGGGCGGCCGGGCCCTCGCAGCCGCCGGAGCCGCCGTCCTCGCGCCTCTCCGCCTCGCCGCCGGTCTCCGCGCCGGGCTCCCCGCCCGCCGCCGCCTGCGGCCCGGGTGCCGCGTCCGCCTCTTCGCCGGCCTGTTCGCCGGCCTCCCTCCTCGGCGCCGCGCCCAGCCCCTTTCCCTGGCGCCGTCCCGGCCCGCCCGGCGAATCCCCCTCCTCCCCGCCGTCCCCGGCCGGCGGTCGCAGCTCGTGGCGGCGGCTGGCGCGCTGGATGAGACTGGCCGCGGTGGCCACCGCGGCCGAGACGGCCAGGCCGATACCGGCGGCGTAGAAGGGGTTGCCCGCCGCGGCGCTGCCGACGAAGCCGAGGCCGACCGAGTACGTCGCCCACACCACCTCGGCGACGCCCGCGCCGAGGGCGAACCTGCGCAGCGGATAGTGCAGCACACCGGCGGCCAGCGCGCCGACGATGCGCCCGCTGGGCAGGAACCGTACGGCGATCACGAACGGCACGCCGTAGCGCTCGATCCGCCGCGAGGTCCACTCCAGCAGCACCCGGCTGCGCTCCCGGCGCCGCATCCAGGCCCGTACGGGGCCGCCGAACCGCCGGGCGACGAGATACATCAGCACGTCCCCCGTCATCGCGCTGCCGGCGACGACCAAGAGGATCAGGGGGAGCAGTTCGTGGTGCCGGGAGGCGAGGACGCCGGCGGTGACGAGCAGGGCGGAGTTGGGCACCAGCGGCGGCAGGGTGGTGAGCGCCAGCAGGCCGTAGAGGGCGAGTGCGTCCATCCGGCCGCCTCCTCGGATCCGCCCCGAGCCCGTAACCCAAGGCTGACGCGTGGCGGGGCGCACGGCAACGCGGACGGGCGGGGAATCGGGGGGCGACTCCGCTTGGATTCATACCCCCTAGGGGTATAGTCTCGAATCCGAGTCGAGGATTGTCGAGACCCCACCCCGGCACCACAAGGAGAGACCCATGGCCGAGAACAGCTCCTGCTGCAACCCCGAAGGCTCCTGCCACTCCGGCGGCGAAGCGCAGGCCGGCGAGGTGACCACGACATACCGGGTCACGGGCATGACCTGCGGCCACTGCGAGGGTGCCGTGACGTCCGAGATCAAGGAGATCGCCGGGGTCAGCTCGGTGCGGGCGGAGGCGGCCACCGGCCTGGTGACGGTCACCTCTCAGGCGCCGCTCGACGAGGAGGCCGTGCGCGCGGCCGTCGACGAGGCGGGCTACGAGCTGGCGGGCCGGGCCTGATCGCCCGCCGCCCCTCGGGCGCGGACCGGCTCACCCTCGGCGGGGCGGTCCGCGCCTCATCCGTCGCGGGCCGCGCGCCTACCTACGCGAACAGCCCGCAGGGGCACGAACATTCACATAGCTCTTACAACTGACACAACACCCATACCTCGGGGCCGCGATCTGCAAATCGTGGCCCTTGACCGTATTCGCCCTCATATGGCAAGAGACCCAGATCACACTCATCCGAACGTAACCATTGAGGGGGGTCGCGAGTCTAACCGGGCAGTGCAGGCACCCCGGCGGGGCTTGCATCGCAACTGCCGTGCCGATCTTGGGGGATCGTGCTCGGCGACGCGTGGCCGGGGCGACGCGCCCGGGGAGCTTTGAGCGGCCCTCCCGAACGTGCGCGTCCCGGCAGATCGCGGGTGCGACCCGAGAACGCCCGGACGGATCCCGTGGGGGGAATCCGACCCGGGACATGGGAAGCGCCCCGCACTCCGGACCCGTGGGGGGATCGGGAGGCGGGGCGCTTTCTTTTTGCCGCTTCTCGCCGCGACCGGTCGGCGCTGCCGGGCTCTAGCGCTGCTCGACCGGGACGAAGTCGCGCTCGACGACGCCGGTGTAGATCTGGCGCGGGCGGCCGATGCGGGAGCCGGGCTCCTTGATCATCTCGTGCCACTGGGCGATCCAGCCGGGCAGCCGGCCGAGCGCGAAGAGCACGGTGAACATCTCGGTCGGGAAGCCCATGGCCCGGTAGATCAGGCCGGTGTAGAAGTCGACGTTCGGGTAGAGCTTGCGCGAGACGAAGTAGTCGTCGGAGAGCGCGTGCTCCTCCAGCTTCAGGGCGATGTCCAGCAGCTCGTCGGACTTGCCGAGGGCCGACAGGACGTCGTGCGCCGCCGCCTTGATGATCTTCGCCCGGGGGTCGAAGTTCTTGTAGACGCGGTGCCCGAAGCCCATGAGCTTCACGCCGTCTTCCTTGTTCTTCACCTTGCGGATGAAGGTGTCGACGTCGCCGCCGTCGCGCTGGATGCCCTCCAGCATCTCCAGCACGGACTGGTTGGCGCCGCCGTGCAGGGGGCCCCACAGGGCGTTGATGCCGGCCGAGATCGAGGCGAAGAGGTTCGCCTGCGAGGAGCCGACCAGGCGCACGGTGGAGGTCGAGCAGTTCTGCTCGTGGTCCGCGTGCAGGATCAGCAGCTTGTCCAGGGCGCTGACCACGACCGGGTCGAGGTCGTAGTCCGCCGCCGGCACCGAGAAGGTCATCCGCAGGAAGTTCTCGACGTACCCGAGGTCGTTGCTCGGGTAGACGACCGGGTGGCCGACCGACTTCTTGTACGCGTACGCCGCGATGGTCGGGAGCTTGGCCAGCAGCCGGATCGTGGAGATGTGGCGCTGCTGCTCGTCGAACGGGTTGTGGCTGTCCTGGTAGAAGGTCGACAGCGCGCTGACGACCGAGGACAGCATCGCCATCGGGTGGGCGTCCCGCGGGAAACCGTCGTAGAAACGCTTGACGTCTTCGTGCAGCAGGGTGTGGTAGGTGATGTCCTGCTTGAAGTTCGCCAGCTCATCGACGGTGGGCAGCTCGCCGTTGATCAGGAGGTACGCGGTCTCGACGAACGTGCTGCGCTCCGCGAGCTGCTCGATCGGGTAGCCGCGGTAGCGCAGAATCCCTCGTTCACCATCGAGATAGGTGATCGCGGATTTATACGCGGCGGTGTTGCCGTAACCGGAATCCAGGGTCACCAGACCGGTCTCGGCACGCAGCTTCGAGATGTCGAAGCCCTTGTCGCCGACACTGCTGCCGACGACCGGGTAGCTGTATTCGCCGTCCCCGTAACGCAGTACTACAGAGTTGTCGCTCACGTCATCCCTCACCGACGTTGTGCCTCTTCTTCGAGGTGCCCTGACTGCCTATACCTTCCCCCATTTGGACCTTGGATGTGCACTCGGGGTCGGCCATAGGGCCTCATCGCGGCACTCAGTGCCGCCTGAGTGGCCCATCTTGCTCTCCTTCTCGCCGATGCGGAAAGGGGCGGGGTCACAGCGCGCCGGCGAGCCGGTGATCGAGCGCCGTGCACCGCCGACCGGCGGATACCGTGCGTACGGCCTGCCCCAGAGCCCTTCGGGAGCCGACCAGGACCACCAGTCGTTTCGCCCTGGTCACGGCGGTATACAGCAGATTGCGCTGCAACATCATCCAGGCGCCGGTGGTGACCGGAATCACCACCGCCGGATACTCACTACCCTGCGAACGGTGGATCGTCACGGCGTAGGCGTGAGCGAGTTCGTCCAGTTCGTCGAAGTCGTAGGGGACCTCCTCGTCCTCGTCGGTGAGGACCGTCAGCCGCTGTTCGTCGGCGTTCAGCGCCGTGACCACACCGACGGTGCCGTTGAAGACGCCGTTACGGCCCTTTTCATAGTTGTTCCTGATCTGGGTGACTTTGTCACCTACACGGAAGACCCGGCCGCCGAAACGGCGCTCCGGCACGTCGGGACGGGCGGGGGTGACGGCCTGCTGGAGCAGGCCGTTCAGCGCGCCGGCGCCGGCCGGGCCCCGGTGCATCGGAGCCAGTACCTGCACGTCACGGCGCGGGTCCAGGCCGAATTTCGCGGGGATGCGGTGCGCCGCCACGTCGACCGTCAGCCGGCCGGCCTCCTCGGTGTCCTCCTCGGCGAAGAGGAAGAAATCCGGCAGCCCGGTCGTCAGGGGCGGGACGCCGGAATTGATGCGGTGGGCGTTGGTGACCACCCCGGACTGCTGGGCCTGGCGGAAGATCCGCGTCAGCCGCACGGCCGGGACCGGGCCGCCGGGGGCCAGCAGGTCGCGCAGCACCTCGCCGGCGCCCACCGACGGCAGTTGGTCGACGTCCCCGACGAGCAGCAGATGGGCGCCGGGCGGGACCGCCTTGACGAGCTTGTTGGCGAGCAGCAGATCGAGCATGGACGCTTCGTCGACCACCACCAGATCGGCGTCCAGGGGGCGGTCCGCGTCGTAGGCGGCGTCCCCGCCGGGCCTGAGCTCCAGGAGGCGGTGGACGGTGGAGGCGTCGGCGCCGGTCAGCTCGGAGAGCCGCTTGGCGGCCCGGCCGGTGGGGGCGGCCAGCACCACCTTGGCGTTCTTGGCGCGGGCCAGCTCGACCACCGAGCGGACCGTGAAGGACTTGCCGCAGCCGGGGCCGCCGGTCAGGACGGCGACCTTCCGCGTCAGCGCCAGGCGCACCGCCGCCTGCTGCTCGGGCGCCAGCTCGGCGCCCGTACGCCGCGCGAGCCAGGCCAGCGCCTTGTCCCAGGTCACGTCCTGGAACGCCGGCATGCGGTCCTCGTCCGTGCGCAGCAGCCGGGCCAGCTTGCCGGCGAGCGAGAGCTCGGCGCGGTGGAAGGGCACCAGATAGACGGCGGTGACGGGCACGCCGTCCTCGCCGCCGGGCACCTTCTCGCGCACCACGCCCTCGGGGTCGGCGGCCAGCTCGGCCAGGCAGTCGATGACCAGGCCCGTGTCGACCTGGAGCAACTTCACCGCGTCGGCGATCAGTTGTTCCTCGGGCAGGAAGCAGTGGCCCTGGTCGGTGGACTGCGACAGGGCGTACTGGAGGCCGGCCTTGACGCGCTCGGGGCTGTCGTGCGGGATGCCGACGGACTGGGCGATGCGGTCGGCGGTAAGGAAGCCGATGCCCCAGACGTCCGACGCCAGGCGGTAGGGCTGGTTGCGGACGACGGAGATGGAGGCGTCGCCGTACTTCTTGTAGATCCGCACGGCGATGGAGGTGGAGACGCCGACGCCCTGGAGGAAGACCATCACTTCCTTGATGGCCTTCTGCTCCTCCCAGGCCGCGCCGATCATCTTCGTCCGCTTCGGGCCGAGCCCGGGCACCTCCACCAGCCGCTCGGGCCGCTGCTCGATGATGTCGAGGGTGTCCGTGCCGAAGTGCTCGACGATGCGGTCGGCGATCCTGGGGCCGATGCCCTTGATCAGACCGGAGCCCAGATAGCGCCGGATGCCCTGGATCGTGGCGGGCAGGACGGTGGTGTAGTTCTCGCACAGGAACTGCTTGCCGTACTGCGGGTGGGAGCCCCAACGCCCCTCCATGCGCAGCGACTCGCCCGGCTGCGCGCCGAGCAGCGCGCCGACGACGGTGAGCAGATCGCCCGCGCCGCGGCCGGTGTCGACGCGCGCGACCGTATAGCCGCTGTCCTCGTTGGCGTAGGTGATCCGCTCCAGGACCCCTTCCACCACGGCTGGGTTGACCATGCCCCGACCGTACCGCCGAGGTCTGACAACGCGCCCCGGACCGCTGGACGAGGGGCCGGGGCCCGCGCCGCGCCGGGAACCTCATCGAGGGGCCCGTACGCTGCCGGGCCCCTCGATTCCCCCTCCGCGCCGGTCCCCGGATCCCCCCGGATCCTCCCCTCGCGGGACCGACGCCAGCTATGACTTCCGCGGGCCGCCAACGGTTGTGCGTATCCGCTGAGTTATTTTCCGCTCACGGCACGTACGGCCCGGGGCGACGCGTTCGGCCTCAGCTCACATGGGCGCGGAAACGGGACACGACCTCGGCCAGGACCTGTGCGCCGTCCCGCTTCCACAGCGCCGGGTTGAAGATCTCGACCTCGATCGGCCCGCGATAGCCGGCCGCGTCCACCCGCTCCCGGAACCACCGCAGGTCCACCGATCCGTCGCCGAGCCGGCCGCGCCCCAGGAGGACGCCTTCGGGCAGGGGCGTGATCCAGTCGGCCAACTGGAACGCCGCGATCCGCCCGCCGCTCCCGCCGGCGGCCCCGGCGCGGCCGATCTGCGCGCCGACCGTGTCGTCCCACCACAGGTGGTAGGTGTCCACGACCACCCCCACCCGGTCGGCGGGGAACCGTTCGGCGAGATCGAGCGCCTGGGCGAGCGTGGAGACCACGCACCGGTCAGCCGCGTACATCGGGTGCAGCGGTTCGATCGCCAGCCGTACGCCCCGCTCGGCGGCGTACGGGGCCAGCTCGGCGAGCGCGTCCGCGACCCGCTCGCGGGCGCCGGGCAGGTCCCGGCTGCCGGCCGGCAGTCCGCCGGAGACCAGGACCAGGGTGGCGGTGCCCAGGAGCGCGGCCTCGTCGAGGGCGGCGCGGTTGTCGTCGAGGGCGGCGGCGCGCTCGGCCGGGTCCACCGCGGTGAAGAACCCGCCGCGGCACAGGCTGGTGACGCTCAGCCCGGCGTCCCGCATCAGCCGGGCCGCCGCGCCGACGCCGTACTCCCGCACCGGCGCGCGCCACAGGCCCACGCCCCGTACGCCCGCCCGCGCGCACCCGTCCGCCAGCTCGGGCAACGACCACTGCTTGATCGTCTCCTGATTGAGGCTCAGCCGCTCCAGGAGCGCGTCGGCGGCCGTCCCGTTCCCGAGTGCGCCGGCGGGTGTCCGGCTCCTGGTCGCGTCCGTCATGCGGCCACCCCGTGGACGGCGAGCAGCCGCCGCATCCGGTGGGCGGCGCGCTCGGGGTCGGGGAACAGGCCGAGCGCGTCGGCCAGTTCGTGGGCGCGCCGCAGGTGGGGCAGCGAGCGGGCCGACTGGAGGCCGCCGACCATGGTGAAGTGCGTCTGGTGGCCGGCGAGCCAGGCGAGCAGGACGACCCCGGTCTTGTAGTAGCGGGTGGGTGCCTGGAAAAGGTGCCGGGCGAGTGCGACGGTCGGGTCCATGGCGGCCCGGAAGCCCTCGGTGTCCCCGGCGTCCAGCAGGCGCACGGCGTCGGCGGCCAGAGGGGCCAGCGGGTCGAAGACGCCCAGCAGCGCGTGGCTGAAGCCGTGGGCGTCGCCCGCGATCAGTTCGGGGTAGTGGAAGTCGTCGCCGGTGTAGCAGCGCACGGTCGCGGGCAGCCGGCGGCGCAGCCGCACCTCCCGGCCGGCGTCCAGGAGGGAGACCTTGACGCCGTCCACCTTGCCGGGATGGTCGGCGATGATCCGCAGGAAGGTGTCCGTGGCGGTGTCGAGGTCCGCGCTGCCCCAGTAGCCGTCGAGCGCCGGGTCGAACATGGGGCCGAGCCAGTGCAGGATGACCGGGCGGGTGGTCTGGCGCAGCAGGTGGCCGTAGAGCTCCTCGTAGTCGGCCGGTCCGGCGGCGGCCGCGGCCAGGTGGCGGGACGCCATCAGGACGGGCCGGGCGCCGGCGTCCTCGACGAGCGCGAGCTGCTCCTCGTAGGCGGCCCGGACGTCCGCCAGGGTGGCGCCGGCGGGCGGGAGTTGGTCGGTGCCCACTCCGCAGGCCAGCGGGCCGCCGACGGCCCGCGCCTCGGCGGCGGAGCGGCGGATCAGCTCGGCGGCGGCCGGCCAGTCCAGGCCCATCCCGCGCTGCGCGGTGTCCATCGCCTCGGCCACTCCCAGGCCGTGCGACCACAGGTGGTGGCGGAAGGCGAGGGTGGCGTCCCAGTCGAGGGCGGCCGGGCCGTCGGGGGTGGTGTCGGCCAGGGGGTCGGCGACCACGTGGGCGGCGGCGAAGACGGTACGGGAGGCGGCGGGGGCGCCGTGTCGGGTGCGGCCGGGGGCGGTCGGGGTGCCGCCGCCGGAGGGGTCCGGCGCCGTCACAGCGTCAGCTCCGGTACGTCCAGGCGGCGGCCGCGCGCCGAGGACTCGGCGCCCAGTGCGGCGAGCTGCACGCCACGGGCGCCGGCCAGCAGGTCCCAGCGCCACGGCTCGTCGCGCACGACATGCCTCAGGAACAGCTCCCACTGCGCCTTGAACCCGTTGTCGAAGTCGTCGTTGTCGGGGACTTCCTGCCATTGGTCGCGGAACGGCTCGGAGGCCGGGAGGTCCGGATTCCAGACGGGTTTGGGGGTGCTCGCGCGATGCTGGACGCGGCAGCCGCGCAGCCCGGCGACGGCGGAGCCCTGCGTGCCGTCCACCTGGAACTCCACCAGCTCCTCGCGGTGCACCCGCACCGCCCAGGAGGAGTTGATCTGCGCGACGACGCCGCCGGCCAACTCGAAGATGCCGTACGCGGCGTCGTCGGCGGTCGCCTCGTAGGGCGCCCCGGACTCGTCCCACCGGCGCGGGACGTGGGTGGCCAGGTGGGCCTGGACGGTCCTGACCGGCCCGAACAGCTCGTGCAGCACGTACTCCCAGTGCGGGAACATGTCGGCGGCGATGCCCCCGCCGTCCTCGGCGCGGTAGTTCCAGGAGGGGCGCTGCGCCGACTGCCAGTCCCCCTCGAAGACCCAGTAGCCGAACTCGCCGCGTACGGACAGGACCCGGCCGAAGAAGCCGCCGTCGACCAGGCGGCGGAGCTTGCGCAGGCCCGGCAGGAAGAGCTTGTCCTGGACGACGCCGTGCTTGACGCCCGCGTCGCGGGCCAGCCGGGCCAGGTCCAGGGCGCCGGCCAGGCTGTCGGCGGTGGGTTTCTCGACGTAGAGGTGTTTTCCGGCGGCAATCGCTTTCTTCACGGCCTCCGCACGGGCGGCGGTGGCCTGGGCGTCGAAGTAGATGTCGATCGTGTCATCGGCCAGTACGGCGTCGAGGTCGGTGCTCCACTCCGTCAGGCCGTGGCGTTCGGCCAGCGCCCGCAGCTTGTGCTCCGCGCGGCCGACGAGCACCGGTTCGGGCCAGATGACCGTGCCGTCGCCCAGGTCGAGGCCGCCCTGTTCGCGCAGGGCGAGGAGGGAGCGGACCAGATGCTGGCGGTATCCCATGCGGCCGGTCACGCCGTTCATGGCGATGCGTACGGTCGTGCGTGTCACGCCGGGCCTCCCTCACTCGTGGCTGCGGAAATCCAGTAAGCGCTTTCTACCGCCAGGGACGCTAGCCTGCGCCTCAAGACACGGACAAGAGGCGGGACATGACCATTACGGGGAACGTGGGGAGTACGGGGAACGTGACGGGCTCGGGGTGCGGGCGATGGGTGTGACGCTGGCGGACGTGGCGGTGCGGGCCCGCGTCTCGGCGGCCACCGTCTCGCGGGTGCTGGCCGGCAACTATCCGGTCGCCGAGAGCACCCGCGCCCGGGTGCTGCGGGCCGTCGAGGAGCTGGAGTACGTCGTCAACGGCCCGGCCAGCGCCCTCGCCGCGGCCAGCTCCGACCTGGTCGGCGTGCTGGTCAACGACATCGCCGACCCCTTCTTCGGGCTCATCGCCGGCGCCGTCCAGGCCGAGCTGAGCGGGGCTGGGGGCCCGGGCGGCGAGAAGCTGGCCGTGGTGTGCACCACGGGCGGTTCACCCGAGCGCGAACTGAGCTGCCTCACCCTCCTCCAGCGGCAGCGGGCGGCCGCGGTCGTCCTGACCGGCAGCGCCTCCGAGGACGCCGACGACGCGCACGCGCTGTCCGCCCGACTGGCGCGGCTGGCGGCGGCGGGCACCCGGATCGTGCTCTGCGGCAGGCCCGCGGGCGGCGCCTCCCGCGCGGCGGACACACCGCCCGGTGTCGTGCCGCCCGGTGTCGTGCCGCCGACCACCCTGGCGTTCGACAACCGGGGCGGCGCCGAGCGGCTGACCGCGTATCTCGCCGGGCTCGGTCACCGGCGCATCGGCTGCGTCGCGGGGCCGGCCGGGCGCACCACGACCGGTGAGCGCCTGGCGGGCCACCGCGCCGGGCTCGCCGCCCACGGCATCGAGGACACCCCGCGGCGCACCGTGCACGGCGCCTACGACCGCGCGTCCGGCTACGACGCGGCCGTGGAACTGCTGCGCCGGGACCCGGACCTGACGGCGATCGTGGCGGCCAACGACACCGCCGCGCTGGGCGTCTGCGCGGCCCTGCGGGACCGGGGGCTGCGCGTCCCCGAGGACGTGTCCGTGGCCGGTTTCGACGATCTGCCGTTCAGTGTGGACGCCGCGCCCGCGCTGACGACCGTCCGGCTGCCGCTGCGGGAGGCCGGGGCGCGGGCCGGGCGGCTGGCGACGGGGCGCGAGGAGCGGCCGCCGGGCGGACTGGCGACACTGCCGGCGGAATTGATAGTGCGCGGATCGACCGCCGTGGCCTATCCTTGACTCAGTCAAGGGTCAGGGGGTCCGTGATGGCGGACAGGTCGACGGCCGCGCAGGCGGCAGGGGCCACGGGCGGGACGACATCCGGTGCGGGCAGCGGCGGGGCGGCCGATCCGGCCGTCCGTGAGCTGCGCGGGTTCAACCGCTTCTACACCAACCTCATCGGCGCGCTGGACTACGGCCGGCATCTCTACACCCCCTTCACCCTCACCGAGGCGCGGGTGCTCTACGAGGTGGCCCATCAGGAACGGGTCGACGCCGCGGACCTGCGGGCCTCGCTGTCGCTGGACGCCGGGTATCTCAGCCGTCTGCTCGGCAAGTTCGAGGACCGCGAGCTGATCGTCCGCGGCGCCTCGGACCGCGATCCGCGCCGCCAGCGCATCACCCTGACCGAGGGGGGCCGGGAGGCGGCCGGACTGTTGGAGGCCCGCTCCCAGGAGGCCGTCGGATCGCTGCTGGAGCGGCTCGGTCCGGCGGAGCGTGCCCGCCTGGCGGCGTCGATGCGCACGATCCGCGGCCTGCTGGACCCCGACCGCACCGACGGGGACGCCGCGACCGCCTCCCCCGCCGCCCCCGAAGTCACGCTGCGCACCAGCGCTCCCGGCGACCTCGGCTGGATGGTGGAGCGCAACGCCGCGCTCTACGCCGCCGAGTACGGCTTCGACCTGCGCTACGAGGCGCTGGTGGCCCGGATCGTCGCGGAGTACGCCGAAGGCTTCGATCCCCGGTGGGACCGCACCTGGATAGCCGAGACGCGCGGCGGGGCCGGGCCGGGCGCGCGGGAGAGGGTCGGGGCGGTGATGTGCGTGCGGGACGGCCGTCCCGGCGTCGCCCGGCTGCGGCTGCTGCTGGTGGAGCCCGGCGCGCGGGGGCTCGGTGTGGGCCGCCGCCTGGTGGAGACGTGCGTCGGTTTCGCGCGCGAGGCGGGGTACGCGGAGATGGTGCTGTGGACCAATTCCGTGCTGAGCGCGGCCCGGAGCGTCTACGAGCGCGTCGGGTTCGAGCTGACCGGCGAGACGGCGCACCGGAGTTTCGGCCAGGACCTCGTCGGGCAGGACTGGCGTCTGGTCCTGTGAAGGCTCCGGTCCGCCCGACGGGCGGACCGGAGGATGCGGGGCGGCATGCGCGTCGGCGGGGCGCGCCCGGAGACGGAAGGCGGCGGAGACGGCGGCATGGGCGGCACCAGCGGTATGAGCGACGGCGGTGGCCTGGGCGCCACCAAGGGCACGAACGCCACGAACGGCGGCGGGGGTCCGGTGCGGTTCGCGTTCTCGACCCTCGGGGTGCCGGGGATGCCGTTGCCCGACGTCCTGCGGCTGGCCACCGACGCCGGCTACCACGGCGTGGAGTTGCGCGCCCATCCCCAGGAGCCGGTGCATCCGCTGATCGGGGCGCGCGAACGGGCCGCGGTGCGCGAGCGGTTCGCGCGGGCGGGCGTCGAGATCCTGGCCGTCGCCGGATACGCCCAGGTCGCCGCGGCCCGGGACGAGACCGGCGAGAAGGAGCTGGCGCACGAGCTGAGCGAGCTGGTGCTGCTGGCCGCCGATCTGGGGGCGCCGTTCGTCCGGGTCTTCCCCGGTGGCGGGGACCGGCCGGCCGCCGAGGCGGACGCGGATGCCGCCCGCCGGCTCGGGGCGCTGGCCCCGCTCGCCGCCGAGCGGGGCGTGCGGGTGCTGCTGGAGACCCACGACTCGCACCGTACGGGCGCGGCGGCCGCCCGCGTCCTGGGCCCGGTGGGGCATCGCCGGATCGGCGCGCTCTGGGACGTACTGCACACCTGGCTCGGCGGCGAGGACCCCGCCGACACCCATGCCGCGCTCGCCCCGTATCTGGGCTACGTCCAGGTCAAGGATGTCGCCTCGGCCGAGGACACCACTCCCCTGCCGCTCGGCGCCGGCAGCCTGCCGCTCGCCGCGGCCCTGGCCACGCTCGGCAGCGGTCCGGCCGGCGCCGCGGAGGGCCCGGCGGACGGCCCGGAGCCCGGCCCCTGGATCTGCTGGGAGTACGAAAAGCGCTGGTATCCCGGGGCGGCAGAACTCCCCCCGCTCCTGGCGCCGGGCCGCGCCCACCTCGAACGCCTCCTGGCCGAGGCACCCACGACGACCTGACGGCCCCTCATCGAGCCCCCTCCCACACCCCGCCCGCTCCCGCAATCCCTGGGCGCCACCACGCTCCGCGTCATTGACCGGCAATAGTTTTCCGGCTATCCGTGTCTCCTTGGAAGTTTCCTTCACTTCGCCGAGGAAGCACTCCGGAAGGAGCGCACATGCACTCCAGACGTACCGTCCTTGCCACCGCTGCCGCCGCTGCCGCCGCCTGCGCGGCGGGCACCGCCGCCGCCAACGCCGGAGATCCCGCTCCCGGTCCCCGGCCGGTCCCCGCCGTCCCGCCGCCCTCCGCCGCCGTCACGGCCCGGCTGCGCAGGCTCATCTCCCGTATGACGCCGGAGGAAAAGGCCGGCCAGCTCTTCGTGATGCGGGTCTTCGGGCATTCCGCGACCGACCCCGACCCGGCCGACGCCGCCGCGAACCAGAAGGAGATCGGGGTCGCCAACGCCGCCGAACTGATCGCCACCTACCACGTCGGCGGCATCATCTACTTCGGCTGGGCGCACAACACCCGGGAACCGCACCAGATCGCCGATCTCTCCAACGGCATCCAGAAGGCCGCCGCCGCCCAGCGCGTCCCCGTACCGCTACTGATCTCCACGGACCAGGAGCACGGAATAGTGGCCCGTATAGGAGCGCCCGCCACCCTCTTCCCCGGGGCGATGGCGCTCGGCGCGTCCGGCTCCCGCGACGACGCCCGCACCGCCGCCCGGATCGCGGGCGAGGAGCTGTACGCGATGGGCGTCCGGCAGAACTACGCGCCGGACGCGGACGTCAACGTCAACGCGGCCAACCCGGTCATCGGCGTGCGGTCCTTCGGCGCCGACCCGCAGGCCGTGGCCCGGATGGTCGCCGCCGAGGTGAAGGGCTATCAGGCCGCCTCGGTCGCGGCGTGCGCCAAGCACTTCCCCGGGCACGGCGACACCGACACCGACAGCCATGTGGGGCTGCCGTACATCCACCACAGCACCGAGGAGTGGGAGCGGCTGGACGCGCCGCCCTTCAAGGCGGCGATCGCGGCCGGCATCGATTCGATCATGACGGCGCACATCGTCGTCCCCGCCTTCGACGCGAGCGAGGACCCGGCGACCCTCTCCCGGCCGATCCTCACCGGCCTCCTGCGCGAACGGCTGGGCTACGACGGCGTGGTGGTGACCGATTCACTCGGCATGGAGGGCGTACGGGTGAAATACGGCGACGCCCGGGTGCCGGTCCTCGCCCTCAAGGCGGGCGTCGACCAGTTGCTGAACCCGCCCGACCTGGCCCTCGCGCACGCCGCCGTCGTCACGGCGATGCGGGAGGGGGAGCTGTCCGAGCGGGAGATCGACGCCAAGCTGCTGCGCATCCTGCTGCTCAAGGAGCGGCGCGGCCTGTTCGCGGACCCGTACACCACCCATCGGGCGGTCGACCGGGTGGTCGGTACCCGCGCCCATCTGACGACCGCCGACCGGATCGCGGACCGCACCACCACACTGCTGCGCAATGACGGCAGCGTCCTCCCGCTCTCCCGCCGCCGCGAGCGGGAGGTGCTGGTGGTGGGCGCGGACCCGGCCGCGCCGTCCGGCACCGGCGGCCCGCCCACCGCGGTGCTGGCGCGCACCCTGACCGAGCTGGGCTTCACGGCCACCGCGCTGTCCACGGGCACGGCGCCGACGCAGGAGGCGATCGACCGGGCGGTGGCGGCGCTCGGGGAGCGGGACGCGGTGGTGGTGGCCACGTACAACGTCTCCGCCGGTTCGGGGCAGCGGCGGCTGGTCGCCGCCCTCCTGGCCACGGGCAAGCCGGTGGTGCAGTTGGCGGTCCGCAATCCGTACGACATCGCCCACCTCGACGGCGTCAGGGCGGGCCTGGCGAGCTATTCGTGGACCGATGTGGAGCTGCGGGCTGCGGCGCGGGTGATCGCCGGGCAGCGGGAGCCGGTGGGCAGGCTGCCGGTCCCGGTGATGCGCGCGGACGCCCCGGCCACCGTCCTGTTCCCGGTCGGGCACGGCCTGGGGTACTGAGGGCAGGGTGCCCGTGACACGCAAGGGCGGCGCGCTCCCCTCGCAAGGGGGGCGCGCCGCCTCGTTCGCCGGTTACCGGGGCCGGGTCACGGCCGCAGCAGCGGCATCCGCCGGATCTCCTGCTTGTCCAGCTTCTTGTCGTACGGGGCCTGCGGGGTGGCCTGGCCGTTGGCGGGGACCTTGACGCCGGCCCAGTCCAGGAGCTCGTCGGTGGCCTTGGCGCGGTCGGCTTCCTTCAGCTTGGCGATGTTCGAGCCGTGGTTGCCGCCGGGCACCGTGAAGACGTAGGAGTCCCGCGCGCCCTTGCCGAGCTCGAAGTGCTCCGAACTCCACGGGTCGTACTGGCCGTTGACGAACATCATCCGGTTGGCGTGGTGCCGCACCCAGCGGTCCACGTCCGGCATGGCGCGCGTGTCGAAGCGCATCTCGATGTCCTTGGGCACGAACGACCGGGAGTTGTTGATGCCCGGGTACTTCAGCAGGTCGGAAAGCTGCGGGTAGCCGTAGCCGGGCTCACCGAGCTGGGTGCCCGCCTGGTAGTAGTACGGCGTGTACGGCTCCATGCCCTGGTCGGTGTAGCTGGAGAAGCCGCCGACCTCGTCCATCCACTTCCACAGGTCGTCCGTGGAGACGGTCGGCTTGGGCACCTGCGCACAGGCGGTGGCGGCCGGCTGGTACTGCCAGAAGCCGAAGACCAGGTCCGTGACCATGACTTCGTAGGCCCGGTCGGCGCTGCCGACGGTCTTGAAGGTCTGCTTCTCCTTCTCGGCCCACTTCTGGAAGCGGTCGACCATCTCGCCGCGGCGCACCAGGGCCTCGCGCTCGATGGCGGCGAGGTCGGCGCGGCACTGCGCGGTCCCGACGGTCTTGAAGAACCGGTCGTAGGCCGAGTCCTCGTCGTTGCGCACGTCGTTGGGCGCGACGTAGGCGACGGTGCCGTTCATGTCGTGCGGGAAGAAGCGGCGGTAGTACGTCGCCGTCATGCCGCCCTTGCTGCCGCCGGTGGCGATCCAGTTCTTGCCGTAGACGCGGTGCAGGGCCTTGAAGAGCCGGTGCTGGTCGTTGGCGGCCTGCCGGATGTCCAGCTTCTTCCAGTCGGTCGGCGCGGGCCGCGACGGCGTGAAGTAGCGGTATTCCAGGGAGACCTGGTTGCCGTCGATGATTTTCGTCGGCTCGCTGCGGGAGGCGTTGGTGTTGACGTTGTAGCCGGAGGTGAAGAACACCGTCGGGCGGTCCACCGACTTGTGCAGCAGGGTCAGCCGCTGCTGGAAGGTCCCCCGGGACGGGTGGCGGTGGTCGACGGGCTGGGTGTAATTCAGGACGAAGTAGCGGTAACCGTCAACCGGTTTCTCTTCTATGAGACTCATGCCCGGTATCGCGAGGATCCGGTCCTTGATGTCCGTGGTTTTCGGCTCGGCGGCGGTGGCCGCCCCTGCCGACGCGCCGCCGACTCCTACCGTGCCGATGAGCACGCCGAGCGAAAGCAGGCATCTGATGGCCTTGCGCATGCACCCTCCCCTTGGGATGACAAAGGTCGGGCTGAACCTATCCGTGCGCCGGGGCCGCCACCAGCCCCCTTTGTGCGATCACCGGACGCTATCGGGGGGCCGGCGGCGCCCCTCGTCGGACGGGCGCGGGCCGCCTGCGGACGGGCGGGCCGCGACGGCGTGACCTACGCCGCCACGGACTCCTCCTCGCCGGTGAAGGTCCGCCACAGTTCGGCGTACCGGCCGTCCCGGGCGAGGAGTTGGGCGTGGGTGCCGTCCTCGGCGACCCGGCCGTGGTCGAGGACGACGACGCGGTCGGCGCGCGCGGCGGTGGTCAGCCGGTGGGCGACGACAAGCGTCGTACGGCGGCCGACGAGCCGGTCGGTGGCCTGGTTGACGACGGCTTCGGTGGCGAGGTCCAGGGCGGCGGTGGCCTCGTCGAGCAGCAGGACGTCGGGATCGACGAGTTCGGCGCGGGCCAGGGCGAGGAGCTGGCGCTGGCCGGCGGAGAGGTTGCGGCCGCGCTCGGCGACCTCGTGGAGGTAGCCGCCCTCCAGGGTGGCGATCATGGCGTGCGCGCCGACGGCTCGCGCGGCGGCCTCCACCTCGGCGTCGGTGGCGTCCGGCCGGCCGTAGGCGATGGCGTCGCGGACCGTACCGGGGAAGAGGTACGGCTCCTGCGGGACGACGCCCAGGCGGTGGCGGTAGGCGGTCAGGTCCAGCTCCCGCAGGTCGGTGCCGTCGACGCGGACGGCGCCCGAGGAGGGGTCGTAGAACCGGGCGACCAGTTTCACGAGCGTGGACTTGCCGGCGCCGGTCTCCCCGACGAAGGCGACGGTCTGGCCCGCGGGGATGGTCAGATCGATGCCGGCCAGGGCCTGTTCGTCGTTCGAGCCGTAGTGGAAGTGGACGTCGTCGAAGGTGATCTCACCGCGCAGCGCGGGCACCGCCCGGGGCGCCCGGTGGGCGGGAGTCGTCGTCGGCTCGCGCAGCAGCTCCTGGATACGGCCGAGCGAGACGGACGCCTGCTGGTAGCCGTCGAAGACCTGGGAGAGCTGCTGGACGGGCGCGAAGAACAGGTCGATGTAGAGGAGGTAGGCCACCAGCGCGCCGGCGGTGAGCGTGCCCGAGCCGACCCGGCCGGCGCCGACGATCAGCACCAGCGCCGCGGCGACGGACGACAGGAGCTGGACGAAGGGGAAGTAGACGGATATCAGGAACTGGCCGCGGACGCGGGCCCGGCGGTAGGCGTCGCTGCGGGCGGCGAACCGCTCGGCGCCGCTGCCCTCGCGCCGGAACGCCTGGACGATCCGCAGGCCGGCCACGCTCTCCTGGAGGTCGCCGTTGACGACGCTGATCCGCTCGCGGGCCAGCTCGTAGGCCCGCACGCTCTGCTTGCGGAAGAAGTACGTGCCGATGATCAGCGGCGGGAGGGTGGCGAAGACGACCAGGGCCAACTGGACGTCGATGGCGAGCAGGGCGACGAGTATGCCGAAGAAGGTCAGGACCGAGACGACGGCGGTGACCAGGCCGGTCTGGAGGAAGGTGGACAGCGCGTCCACGTCCGTCGTCATCCGGGTCATGATCTTGCCGGTCAGCTCCCGCTCGTAGTAGTCGAGGCCGAGGCGCTGCAACTGCGCGAAGATCTTGACGCGGAGGGAGTACAGCACCCGCTCACCGGTGCGGCCGGTCATGCGGTTGGCGCCGACCTGCGCGGCCCACTGGGCCAGGACCACCCCCAGGGCGAGCGCGGCGGCCGTCCACACGCCGATCAGGGCGCCGCGGCGGACGCCCTCGTCGATCCCCTGCCGGATCAGGATGGGGACGAGCAGCCCGGCGATGGCGTCCACCGCGACCAGCGCGAGCGCCACCACCAGCGGCGCGCCGAAGCCGCGCAACAGCCGGCGCAGGCCGTAGGAGCGCTCGGGGCGCACGGCGCGGTCCTCGTCGATGTCCGGTTCGTCGGTGGCCGGGGGCAGGGCCGCGACCTTGGCGAGCAGATCGGGGGTGGCGGGCATGCCGGCGATCGCGGCGGCCAGGCCCGGGCCCGCGGCGGCGGCCGCGGCGAGCGGCGCGCCGGCCGCCTCCTCCTCGGCGTCCCGCTCACGGCGGACCCACAGCTCAGGAGTGATGGCATCGGCCGCGGCGGCGCTCTCGCCGTCCGCTTCGGCGCCGTCCGGCGCGAAGTCCAGCAAGCCGGCCGCGCCGTATTCGCCGTCGAACGCGCCGGCCAGCTCGCCCGCCGGGTCGCGCTCGACGCCCCCCAGCTCCTCGGGGTCGGTCAGCAGCCTGCGGTACAGGGCGCAGCGCTCGGCCAGCTCCTCCTGGGTGCCGATGTCGACCAGCCGGCCACCGTCGAGGACGGCCACCCGGTCGGCGAGCGCCAAAGTGGAGGCGCGGTGCGCGATGAGCAGCGTCGTACGGCCCCGCATGACGCCGCGCAGCGCTTCGTGGATGTCGTGCTCGACACGGGCGTCGACGGCGGACGTCGCGTCGTCCAGAACCAGCAGCCGGGGGTCGGTGAGGATCGCGCGGGCCAGGGCGACGCGCTGGCGCTGGCCGCCGGAGAGGGTGAGTCCCTGCTCGCCGACCTTGGTGTCGTAGCCGTCGGGCAGCTCGGATATGAAGCCGTCGGCCTGGGCGGCGCGGGCCGCGGCGCGCACCTCTTCGTCGGTGGCGTCGGGGTGGCCGTAGGCGATGTTGTCGCGCACGGAGTCGGAGAACAGGAAGCTGCTCTCGGGGACCAGGCCGATGGCGGCCCGCAGCGAGGGCAGGGTCAGGTCGCGCACGTCGTGGCCGCCGACCAGGACGCGGCCGGCAGAGACGTCGTAGAAGCGGGGCAGCAGCAGGGAGACGGTGGACTTGCCGCTGCCGGAGGTGCCGACGACGGCGACCGTCTCGCCCGGCGCGATACGCAGGGAGAAGTCCTCCAGGACGGGGCGGGCGGCGGGCCGGGCGGATGCGGCGTTCCCGGAGGCGGCGGCCTTGTCGGAGGCGGCGGCCTTGTCGGGGGCGGCTTCGGCGGGGGTTGCTACGTCAGGGGTCGCTTCGCCGGGGGTCCCTTCGCCGGGGGTGGCGTCGTCAGCGGCGGCTTCGTCGGGCCCGGCGGCCTCGCCGGGGGCGGCGTCACCCGGGCGCGCGTAGCCGAACGTCACGGACTGGAATTCGACCGTGGCGGGGGCGTCGGCGGGCAGCTCGTGGGCGTCGGGACGCTCCTTGATCAGCGGCTCGGTGTCGATCAGCTCGTACACCCGCTCCACACCGGCCCGGGCCTGCTGGCCGACGGTCAGCATCATCGCCAGCATCCGGACCGGGCCGACGAGCTGGGCGAGATAGGTGGAGAAGGCGACGAAGGTGCCCAGGGTGATCTGGCCCTGGGTGGCCATCCAGCCGCCGAGGGCCAGCATCGCGACCTGGCCGAGGGCCGGCACGGCCTGGAGGGCGGGGGTGTAGCGGGCGTTGAGGCGGACGGTGCGCATCCGGCCGGCGAACAGCCGGCGGCCGGCCTCGCGCAGCTTGGCGGTCTCCTGCTCCTCCTGTCCGAAGCCCTTGACGACGCGGACGCCGGTGACCGCGCCGTCCACGACGCCGGCCACCGCGGCCGCCTGGCCCTGGGCGTACCAGGTGGCGGGGAAGAGCCGGGTGCGGCTGCGCTTGGCGATGAACCACAGGGCGGGCGCGACGGCCAGCGCGACGACGGTCAGCAGCGGCGACAGGACCGCCATCACGACCAGGGAGATCAGGAAGAGAAGGACGTTGCCGATCATCATCGGCAGCATGAACAGCAGGCTCTGGATCAACTGGAGGTCGCTGGTGGCCCGGCCGACGACCTGGCCGGTGCTCAGCTCGTCCTGCCGCCGGCCGTCGAGCCGGGAGATGGCGGCGAACATCCGGGTGCGCAGATCGTGCTGGGCGTCGAGGGCGAGCCGGCCGCCGTAATAGCGGCGGATGTAGGTGAGGACGTAGACGACGAGCGCCGCGACGACCAGGAGGGCGGCCCACGGGGCCAGGGGACGTTCGTGCTGGACGATGACATCGTCGATGATCAGCTTCGGTACGAGCGGGACGAGCGCCATCACGGCCATCCCGGCGAGCGAGGAACCGAGCGCGAGCAGGACGTCCTTGCGATAGCGCCAACAGTCGCGCGTCAGCCGCCGCGCCCAGCCCTGTGGTTCCGAATCCGTCCCCGCCACCCGATGCCTCCCGTGCCTCGACCCTTACCGCAAGTCACCAACACCGCGCGGGGCGGATTTCATCCCGCGGGGGACGAATCGGCGGGAGGTCGCTTGGCGGGGGTGCGGTGAGGGCCGATTGTCGGGGGCGGCGAGGGCCCTCCGTCGGGGGGCGGCGAGGGCCGGTTGTCGGGGTACGGCCCTGACGTGGCGTCGGGGAAAACCTGGGGGGCGCCTAAGGGGCATCCCTGATGGGCGGGGAGCACGCCGGGTCCAAGCTGAGAGTCATGAAGAAGCGACTCAGAGTCACGACGAAGCGCCTGGTCCGCCGCCGCGTGGCGGTGGCCCTCGCGACCACCGCGGCGACCGTGGCGACCGCCCTGATCACCGGCACGACCACGGCCACCGCGGCGCCCCCGCCCCCACCCGCCCCTGCCTCCTCCCCCGCCTCTCCCTCTCCCTCGCCTCCCTCCTCCCTGCCCTCTCCCTCCTCCCTGCCCTCTCCCTCCTTCGACTTCCGCGACTGCCCGGCGCTGCCGGCGGGCGTCGACCCGGCCAAGTGGCGTTGCGAGGTCTTCGTCATGGACGGCCACTTCAAGGCCGGTGCGCTGGACGTTCCGGCGCTCGCCCCGATGACCGCCACCAACGCCGAGGGCCCCCTGCCGGACGGCAGCCGGGGCCAGGTGTTCGGCGGGCTGCGTGCCGGCGCGGCCGACGCGGGCCCGGTCGGCGCACCGTTCGGCGGACTGCGGGTGCGGCCGCGGTACGCGGGCTTCTCCGACTTCTACCCCGACGGTGTGCACCGCGGCGCGCTCGACATGACGTTCCGCCTGTCGCATCCGCTGCTGGGCCCACACTGCACGATCGGCTCGGACGCCGACCCGGTGAAGTTCCGGCTGATCCAGGACGGCGCGACGGAATGGGTCTCCAAGCAGCCGCCGATCGTGAGGTTCGCGGTGCACGACACCACCTTCGCGGCGCCGCGCGCCCGCGACTGCGGCCCGCTCGGCACGCTCCTCAACAAGCGGCTCCGCCTGCCGGCGGCCTCCGGGCAGAGTGGCGTGGAGAGCGGCATATGGGCGACCGCCTCCTACACCTTCCGCTCCTACGACCGGCTGCCGGCGGAACGGTAGGCGACGGGAGGCGGTCGCCACCGGCACACCGTGGGGGCGCGGCGGACGGCCTTGCGGGGCGGGGCCACCGGCGTAGCGTGGGCGGTGTCTCGGGGAGCAACCGGCCCCAGGGAGTGCGCACCATGGTCACCACCGCACCGGCTCCTGCCGTCGACATCCCCCGCACGCCGTCCGCGCGAGCCCGTGAGGTCAACGCGGCGGAGGTCCGCGCGACACTCGCCGCCCTGGGCACGCTGGCCCCGGACGACTGGTCTCGCGACACGGCATGCGCGGGCTGGACGGTGCGGGATATCGCCGCCCACATCGTGGGGCAGTTCGAGGAACTCCCCCGGCCCTGGCTGATGATCGGCCGGAAGCTGCGCGCCCGCAAGCGCTACCCGCGGCTGACGCCCCTGCACGGGCACAACCAGTGCCAGGTCGACGACCGGCGGACCGTACCGCCCCATGAGCTGATCGCCCTACTGACCCGGTTCGGCCCGCAGGGCGTGCGGGCGGCGGACCATATACCGGCCGCCGTGCGGCGGCGGGTGCGCCTGAGCCCGATCTTCCCCGAGTCGAAGGAGCTGCCGGAGGATTCCGTGGACTACCTGGACCGGGTCCTGCTGGCACGCGACACCTGGATGCACCGGGTGGACATCAGCGACGCCACCGGCCATGAGCTGCTGCTCGACGGCCACGACAAGGAGATCGTCGGGCAGGTGCTGCTGGACCTCGCCCTCGCCTGGAGCGGCCCGCCGGTCCTGCTGGACCTCTCGGGACCGGCCGGCGGCCGGTGGAGCCTGGGCCGGGGAGCGCCGGCCGCGACCGTACAGGCGGACGCCGTCGCGCTGATGCGGCACCTGTCCGGGCGGGCGCCGCTCGGCGGCCGGGAGTACGAAGGCGACCCGGAAGCGGGAGCGGCGGTCACCGCGGCCCGCGTTGTCTTCTGAGTGGGGGTGGGGGCGGGGGGCGGGGGGCGGGGGGGCGGGGGCCCGGAGACCCGAACAGGCCGACCAGGCTGAGCACCCGCCCATCCACTCAGCCGCCCCTCATACCCATCCGCCTAGCCACCCAGCCGCCCCTCATACCCGGCCACCGGCCGGCCCGGCTCTCACCCCGCCCCCACCCTCTCCCCATTGGCCTCCCTATCGAACCTGCCGCCCCTACCGCCCCTACCGGCCCTGTCCGCCCCGTCCACCCTGTCCACCGTCAGCTCCGAGATCCCCGGGTGCTTCGCCGGCTTCCCGTCGGCCGTGGACGCCCCGTCCCCGTGGACCACGACACGTACGTACCGGGCCGGCGTCCGGCCGTCGAAACCCGTGCCGTACCAGTGCTTCCCGTCCAGCGAGACTTGCGCGACGTAGGACTTCGGGCGGGTCGCGGTCCAGTGCGGGGTGATCTGCCCGACGCGGGTGGTCCGGCCCAGGTCGACCGTGAGGGTGCCGTCGGTCGCGTTGGGCACCCAGGCGGTGGTGGCGTTGCCGTCCACGGCGGCGGCCGCGTACATACCGGGCTCCTCCGAGGTGGCGCGGGCCGGTGCGCAGCGGGCGGCGTTGGTGGTCGGAGTGAGGTCCGGACGCCGGGTCTTGAGGACGGCGGGCAGGCCGCGGCTCGCCACCTTCTCGCCCTCCGGCGTGTCGATCCGCATCGGCGCGCCGGCGGTCAGCCGCACCGTGGTCTGGTGCGCGCCGATCGCGATGTCGTACGTCCTGCCCTGCCAGCGCAGGCCGCGCAGCGTGACGCCGTCGGACAGTTGCGGCGGCAGCGTCGGGTCCAGGTGTACGCGGTCCTCGCGTAGTCGTAGGCCCGTCAGGCCGTGGGTGAAGGTCTGCAGGAAGCCGCCCTTGCCGGTGAGGAAGTCCTGCGCGGGCCGGCCGGCGTGCCGGTCCCCGGCGCCGGCCTTGTCGCCCCGTGCCTCGGAGAACTGCGCGAACGGCCCACGGACGAACGGCTTGATGGAGCGCAGCAGATAGGTGTACGCCGAGCAGCCGGGCTCGCCGATGCCGGCCGCGTCGATGGCGTGCACGGAGTCCGTCATGGCCGGGCCGTCCGGGTCGGTGCGGGCGGCGTAGTAGTCCAGCGTCCGGGCCGCCTGGGCCTTGGACATGGGCCATTCGAGCGGGTACATCAGCAGCACGGTGTCCGCCTGCTTGATGGTGGTGCCCTTGTATCCGGCGTACTGCCGGAAGACCTTTCGGGTGTCGTCGTAGGGGATGCGCAGCTTGTCGGCGAGCGTCTTCCAGGAGGCCGGGGCCCGTTCGCCGACGAGGGCGGCGGCGCGGGTGGCGTGGCGCAGCGCGGTGGCGGCGCCGGCGTTGGTGAAGACCCCGTCGTCGACGCCGTTGCTGTACTCGTCCGGCCCGGCGACGTTCTTGACGGAGTAGCTGCCGTCGGCATTACGGGTGGCCCGCGAGGCCCAGAACGCGGCGATGCCCTTGAGGACCGGCCAGCCACGAGACCGCAGCCAGGCGGTGTCCTTGGTGGCGAGGTAGTACTGCCAGGTGGCGAGGGAGATATCGCCCATGAGGTGGTTCTGGGTCTTGCAGTGCGGCGGGTCCCAACTGTGGCATTCGCGCCACAGGTCGCCCTTGCCGCCGCTGGTCCAGGGGTAGAACAGTCCGTCGTAGCCGAGCTTTTCGGCGTTGGCGCGGGCGTCGGCCCGGGTCCTGTAGCGGTAGTCGACGACGGACCTGGCCAGTTCCGGGTGGCTCGCGAGCAGCGCGGGATACATCCAGGTCTCCGCGTCCCAGAAGACCTCGCCGGCGTAGTTGTCGCTGGTCAGGCCGGTGGGGCCGATGCTGTTGCGGTTGCCGGCGCGGGTGCTCGACAGCAGCCCGTACTGCGCCGCGCGCACCCAGGACTGCAGTGCGGGCCGCCCGTTGATCTCGATGTCGGCGCGCCACAGGCGTCGCCAGGCGGCGGTGTGCCGGGCGAACAGGGCGTCCCAGCCGAGGCGCGCGGCCCGCCGGGAGGCGGCGTGTGCGGCGGCGCGCGGCGCGCGGGAGGTGAGGGCGGTGTCCACGCCGACGTATTTGGCCAGCTCGTAGGAGCGGCCGCGGCGGACGGGGAAGGTGACCCGCTGACGGCTGGTCAGCTCGCCCGCGTCGGGCTGCCGTCGGGGGGCGGCGGCCCGGACGTGGCGGCCGGTGCGCAGGGTGGAGGCCACCGCGCCGTCGGTCTTGGTCCCGTCCGTACGGAAGGCCACGTCCATGGTCCCGCCGGAACGGGTGCCGTAGCCGGAACTGGTGCCGTGGCCCGAACCGGAGCCGGAACCGGAACGGGTGCCCGAACCGGAGCCAGAACCGGAGGAGGTGCCCGAACCGGAGCCGCGTCCGGAACCGGAGCGAGTACCGGGATCCGCGCCCGCCCCGGAGCGGCGGCCGGAATCCCCGCCGGAGCCATCGCCCGAGCCATCGCCGGCCCCGCCACCCCTCTGCGTCATCCGGCGGGCGCCGCGCCCGTCGAGGACGTCGGTGACCGTCGCCGAGCCGCTCCAGTGCGGTGTCATCCGCAGCCGTACGGCGCCGGTGTGCGCGTCGGCGCGGTCGGCGAGGACGTCGTAGACGAGGTCGGTGGCGCGGCCGTCGGCGGCCGTCCAGGTCAGGGACGTACGGACGAAGCCGCAGCGCAGGAAGAGGCTTTGGCGGTAGTGCGAGATCCGGCCGGGCGCGGTGGCGGAGGAGAAGGTCTCGGAGTGCGGGCCGCCGGTGGCGACCTCCAGCGTGGTCCAGGTGGGCAGCGCCGCGATGGCCTGTCGGCCCTGGACGTTGCCGGGCCCTTTGGCGTACAGCCCGGAGACGAACGAGCCGTCGTAGGCGGGGGTCTTGAGCGGCCAGCCGGTCTCCCCACCGGGGGCGGCGTATCCGGTGCCCTGGGGCGGCACCCGCTGCCCGAGGTAGCCGTTGCCGACGAAGGCGTGGTGCGGGTCCTCGGGATCGATGCGGGTGGCGGTCGCCGTCCAGCCGTCGCCGCTCCCGCTCCGACTCCCGCTCCCGATCCGACTCCCGCTTCCGCTTCCGTTCCGACTCCCGCGCCCGATCCGGCTCCCGCTCCCGCCACGCCCGTACGCCCCGCCGTCCTTGGCACACGAACCGGGGGCGCCGTGCGGCGGCGCGGTCCGCTCGCGTGTCGCCGCCCCGGACGCGGAAGCCGACCCGGACACGGAAGCCGAGGCGGACGCGGGCGCGAGGGCCGCGACGAGCGCGCCGGCGAGGAGGGGCGCGACCAGTTGGCGTGAGCGGCGCGCCGCCGGCCTGGCCTTGTGTACGGCCGGCTCCTGCGGTGGCCGGTCCGGGCGGTGGGGTGCCGAGTGATCCATGGTTCTCCGTCGTACATGGGCGGCCCGTGCCGCGTTCTCCGGCACGGACTTCACCGTGAACATCGCGAACGTCAGGGCACCCTATGGCGACTTCGCCACCCGGCGCACGGACTCCGCACGGTATGCGCCACCCCGACGGACAACCCCGATGGACGCCCGGACAACCCCGACGGACACCCCGATACCCACCCCGATAGACGCCCCGACAGCCACCCCAGATCCACCCCGATATCCACCCCGATTGGTCAAGACGCCCCCGCATACGGCACACTTTTAGACTGACCAGTCAGAACAAAGGAGGGGTTGTGGACACCACCCGTCAGGGGGCGGCGGTCAACGCCAGGGGAATCGGAGTGGAAGGCCCGCGCGGATGGGCCTTCAGAGGTGTCGACGTCTCCGCCGAACCGGGCACGCTGATCGCCGTAGAGGGCCCCTCGGGCTCCGGCCGTACCTGTCTGCTGCTCGCCCTCACCGGCCGGATGCGGATCACCGAAGGCGACGCGACGGTCGCCGGTTTCCCGCTGCCGAAGCGGATGGGCGCGGTGCGCGCCCGCACCGCCCTGGCCCACGTACCGGGCGTCGCCGACCTCGAACCGGCCCTCACGGCCGGTGAACACCTCCAGGAGCAGGCCCTGTTGGGCCACCGCGTCGCGGGCACGCTGGGCGATTCGCGGCTGCCCTGGGGCCGCCGCTACAAGGACGGCACCCGCACCCGCATCGACGCCGCGCTGGCGGCCGCCGGACTCGACCCCGCCACCCTGCCCAAGGGCCTGCGGACCACCGTCCGCGACCTGGAGCGGCTCGAAGCGCTGCGGCTGTCCCTCGCGCTCGCCGTGATGCACGGCCCCCAGTTGCTGGCCGTCGACGATGTCGACCTCAAGCTCTCCGCCGCCGAACGCGTCCTGGCCTGGCAGGTGCTGCGGAACCTCGCGCGCCAGGGCACCACCGTCGTCGCCGCGGGCAGCGAGGCCCCCGCGGACGCGCTGACCGTACGCACCACACGCGCCACGGGCACCGCGGAAGCCCAAAGCACCACAGACGTCAAAAGCGCTCCAGGCACCGCAGACACCTCAAGCACCACAGTCACCACAGCCACCACAGGCACCGCCCCGGCCGGCACCGCAGCCGCCCGTCCCGATGCCGCCAACCCCGACGCCACCACCACGTCCGGCCCGCAGGGCCCGGCCGACACCCGCAAGGAGGAAGCAGCGGATGCGTTCGCCGAAACTGGCCGCGCTTGAGCTCAGGCGTTTCGGCAGGGGAAAGCTCCCCCGACTGGGCCTCGTCGCCCTGATGCTGATACCCCTGCTCTACGGAGCCCTCTACCTCTGCTCCTTCTGGGACCCCTACAGCCGCCTGGACAAGATCCCGGTCGCGCTCGTCAACAACGACCAGGGCGCCACCGCCGACGGCAAGAAGATCACCGCCGGCGACCAACTGGCCGAGAACGTCCGCGACAGCGACACCTTCGACTGGGAAGAGGTCAGCTCCGCCGAAGCCGCCAAGGGCGTCGAGGACGGCACGTACTACCTCTCCCTGACCGTCCCGAAGAACTTCAGCGCGCGGATCGCCTCCAGCTCCGGCGACTCTCCGCAGACCGGCGCACTCCAGGTCCGCACGAACGACGCCAACAACTACATCGTCGGCTCGATCTCCAAGACCGTCTTCTCCGAGATCCGCGCCAAGACCTCGGCGAAGTCCTCGCGGGCCTTCCTCGACAAGATCTTCGTGTCGTTCTCCGACCTGCACGACAAGACGGCCGAGGCCGCCGACGGCGCGCAGAAGCTGGACGACGGCCTGGACGACGCCAAGAAGGGCTCGGGCAAGCTCGCCGACGGCCTCGGCACCGCCAAGGACAGCACCGGCAAGCTCTCGGGTGGGCTGGGCAAGCTCGACAAGGGCTCCGGTGACCTGAGCAAGGGCGCCGGCGACACCCACCAGGGCGCCGAGACCCTGAAGGACAAGCTGGGGCTCGCCCACTCCAAGATCCAGGAACTCAGCCGGGGCACCCGGCAGATCGCGGACGGCACCCAGAAGCTCGCCGACACCGCCAACGCCATGGCCGGCAAGGCCCGCCCATTCCTCCAGGAGCACGCCAAGGACCTGGGCGAGAAGGCCCGGATCGTCGCCGACGCCTCGGGGGCCCTCGCCGACGACCTGGGCCAACTGCCGCAGGAGACGGAGCGCGCCGCCACCCAGGCACGCGACGCGGCCGACGAGCTCGACTCGCTCTACGACCAGCGCTGCGGGACCGCGGTCTCCCTCGACACCGACTGCCCGGCGCTGAAGAAGGCCCGGGACGCCACCGCCCTCGCCGCCGACACCGCGGAGAAGGTCAACCGCGTCGTCGCCGGCCACACCTCCGCCATCGACAAGCTGACCGCCGACCTGCGCACCCTCGACAAGGTCGCCACCGTCGTCGCCGACCGCGCCCCGACCTCCGAGCGCGACCTGGAGAAGGCCGTCGCGGACATCAACCGGCTCAACGACGGCGCCCACAAGGTGTCCGACGGCGCCGGCAAGATCGCCACGGGTACGGGGCAGCTCGCCGACGGCGCGGGCCGGCTCGCCGACGGCACCGGCCGGGTCGCCGACGGCGCCGGGCAGGTCCACAACGGCATCGGTGACGCCAAGAACGGCACCGACCGGCTCGACGGCGGCATCGGCAAGCTCAAGGACGGCGCGGTCTCGCTCAACGGCGGCCTGTTCAAGCTCAAGGACGGCTCCAACCAGCTCGCCGACGGGCTGCACAGCGGCGTCGCCAAGATCCCGGACTACGACAAGAAGGACCGCGACGCCCGCACCGAGGTGATGTCCGACCCCGTCGAGCTGGCCGCCAAGTCGATGCACAAGGCGCCCAACTACGGCACCGGCCTCGCGCCGTACTTCATCCCGCTGTCCCTGTGGGTCGGCGCGATGGTCGCGTTCATGCTGTTCGCCCCGCTGGGCAAGCGCGCCCTGGCCGCCGGTGCGCCCGGCTGGCGGATCGCGCTCGGCTCGTGGCTGCCGGCGTTCGCGATCGGTGTGGCGCAGGTGCTGGCCCTGATGGCCGTACTCCACTGGGGTCTCGGCCTGGAGATGGCCCGCGCGGCCGGCACGGTCGGCTTCCTGCTGCTGGCCACGGCCTGCTTCACCGCCGTCATCCAGTTGCTGAGCGCGGTGTTCGGCCCGGCCGGCCGGGTACTCACCCTGGTCGTGCTGATGCTTCAGCTCACCTCGGCGGGCGGCACCTACCCGGTGCAGACCAGCCCCGGCTTCTTCGCCTTCATCCACCCGCTGCTGCCGATGAGTTACGTCGTCGACGGACTGCGCCGGCTCATCACCGGCGGCGGGCTGGCACCCGTGTGGCAGGGCAGCATCGTGCTGGCCGCCTTCACCCTCGGCGCGCTGGCGCTGACCGCCCTCACCGCGCGCGGCCGGCAGGTCGTCCGGATGAAGGACCTGCACCCGGAACTCAGCCTGTGACCGTGCGTTCCGGCCAGGGGGGCGGTGCCGGCGACGGCGCCGCCCCCGGCCCGGGGCCCCGCCGCGAGGCCACCCGGCGCAAGCTCTTCGAGGCAGCCGTCACCCTCATCGCCGAACAGGGCTTCTCCGCCACCACCGTGGACGAGATCGCCGACCGCGCCGGCGTCGCGAAGGGCACCGTCTACTACAACTTCACCAGCAAGAACGTCCTCTACGAGGAACTCCTGCGCGACGGCATCGACCTGCTCACCGCCTCCCTGCGCCTCGCGGACGAGGCCACCGCCGCCCGCGGCGGCACCCGGATCGACGCCCTGGACGCGATGATCCGCGCCGGCCTGGACTTCATCGCCCGCTCCCCCGCCCTCACCCAGCTCTACGTCGCCGAACTCTGGCGCACCAACCGCACCTGGCGCGCCACCCTCACCTCCGTACGCGGCCGCGCCCTGACCGTCGTCGAATCCGTCCTCCGCGAGGCCGTGGAAACCGGCGAACTCTCCGAGGAACTCGACATCCCCCTCACCGCCTCCGCCCTCCTCGGCATGGTCCTGGTGGCAGCCCTGGACTGGCAGTCCTTCCAGCCCCACCGCTCGGTGGAGGACGTCCACGCGTCGCTGTCGCGGCTGTTACAGGGGCGGGTGAGCGCGGGGCCGAGGAGCGGTACCACCGAGGTCAGTCACTCGGGCTAGTGAGGCTCGTGCCGGTTAGGCCGGGTGGCGTGGTGCGGTGACGGCACGGGCGGCGAGCAGTCCGACAATTGCGGCGAACTGTGCCCGCACGATGTCATCGGTGACACGGGGGACACACCCGAGCTGACCTCCGATCAGGCGCATGATTCCCCTGCCGGACGCGCAAACGGTCACCGCACCGACATCTGCGGGCTCTCGCCCCCCCCTGCCTCCCGCCAGGGAATATTGAGCCAGGGACTGCCCGGGTCCGACATCAACGTGCGATACACATCCACCATGTCGGTGAACCACCTACCGAACCGCTCTTTATCGAAATGCAGACACCGCCCGAGGATGAACCCCATCCCGAATTCGGCCCACGACCCGTATGCCTCTCTGCTCAACCCGGCCGTCTGTATCAGCCGTTGTTCCGTCTCACCGACGTCGCAAAAACGTGCACCCAACCCCCACCGTGCCATGTTCGACGCCCGTCCCAAATACCAGGCGCGCACCTACCGTACGCACTGTCCCTCCGCCAGCAGCCCATCGGCGCGGAAGCGCGCCTCATACCGCAGGATCTTCCCGATAATCCCGTCAGCCTTCTTGATTCCTTTCTCGCTCTCCCCCTCGGCACGCAATACCTGCCCCGTCGCCGACCGCCACGTCGTAGGATCCACTTGCTGTCCCGCCGCCTGCATGAGCCCCTGGCGGACCATCAGCACGAACTCCCAGTAGGACGACCCACCTCAGGACTGAGCAACGCCTCCTGCTGTTCTATCCAGTCGGCGCGACTCTCGATCCCCCACCACTTCTTGAGCGACTCCCGCTCGCCCATATATCCCGCGCCGTGCCAGTTGACCATGTTCCATGGAAACCCGTTATTGATGCACAACTGCGCACCACACGCGAGCCCTTGAGCCAGTGGCCCGTGCATCGGCCCGGTTCGAATGGCCCGTAGCCGCTTCGTCTCATCTGACGTCTGCACCCGTCGCATATGCATCCGCCACACCTGCGGATTAGGCGGGAAGAACCCTTCACACGGTGTCCCGGGATTGACCGCGAGCCACCACCCCTCCTCGGCCAACAACGTCCCGAGCGTATCCAGATACGTGCTCTGGAACACCGGGACAGCACTCGGTACGGGCAACATCCCCTCCGTCACAACGGTGAGACACTACTGACCGATCGCAGGATTCCACCAGGCCGACCCTGGCCCTGGCGCCACATCTCCCGCATCGGCGCGTACCGACCATTCGCCCAGAACACATGCGTGGCGGCCAGCACATCAAAATATGCGGCCCAATCCCCCCGCACCCGCGCCTCGTAAAGCCCCTGCTCCACATCCGTAGCCGGCACCCACGCCACCCCCGGCCCCAAACCCGGACTCCCCGCCCCGTTCACACTGCTCCCTCCCGCCGCCTACGCCCCAGCCGGATCTCGTACCCATTCACCCTGCCAGCCGCCCCTGAATCAACACCTGCTCAGGTACGTCCTTCGCGAGCGTGTACTCACCGCCTACGAGCGTCTGCGACACCGTGATCTTTCCATTTCGGCTCGGCGTTACCGCCACCTCCGCCTGAAACCTCTACACGAGAAGTCCTTATCAGCTCGATTAGCGATTCCAAAAGGGCGCGTAGGGCGCCTCTGACAGATCCATGCCTGCCCCCTAGGTGGCGTGGCCGTCCCAGCCGCCAACGTACGGCCGGTCGGCTTCCAGGGGCAGATGCACGGTGCTTGGCCCGGTTGTCATCCCCAGGCACTCTCGTCATGTCCGCGGCCCGCTTGGGGAGCGAGCCGCTAACGATTGCTGCGTCAACGGATACTTGACGCCGTTGTGTCAGACGACGGACCGAGGGAACCCCGAGCGGGCACACACGCACAGCCTAAAGTCGGTCTACTTTCTACCGCGCCCATGCCATTTCACGCTAGCAATGCACTTATGGGGCGCGCCGGGGCCCAGCTCCAGGATCTGCACGAAACCCAAGAATCGCGCTCACGGAGAGCGAGATTTCCAAGATAGATTCGCGGGCGACGCTCGGCACTTTAAAGTTATTTTTTCTGATGTGACCGAAGAAGGGGGCAGGAAGGTCCAAGGAGTAGTGATCGACGTATGCGGCAAGATCTTCGCGCCATACATATACACCGTCGGTCAGGATGGAGGATCCTCCTGGCACGCGGAAGGATCCATTGATGACATCCACGGTGGACTCCATTACATCTAGGACCGGATACCCAGATCTCAAGTATGCGGATACAGGTGGCGCTTCATAGTCACCCTTGCGCATCACATTTGCGATCGACTCTCTATATACATCCGCATTACTTGGATCCATCTCCCGGAAGAAACCGATCAGCTCCAAGGGGTGCTCCTTTATATTATCGGGAGAAATATTCTCCAGTATCCACCATCGGCAATCTGGGGAATCTGCCCAGGGCCGAGCGCAGGATTTGTTCCCACTTTATTGGTAGGGGCCCTCACACTGACCCCCAACTCGTTTGCGACTTGCTGCCCTATCCCTGATGCGTCAGCTCCCGAGTGACAGACCATGAGGCGCAAAGGTCCGCCATGGTAGTGCGGGTTATTGGTGACCGCATCAACTATCTGCCCTCCATTGGCAGGACCTTCTGGGAGCTCCAGGAAGCCATCCCTCGATCCGTGTGCCACTACGTCGTGTTCACCCATGTTTAGTACGTTCTGGAAGTTGCGACGACTGGCACCGTCTGAACCGATGAGAGTTCCGGTCTGGCCGTGCGTAACCGGAGCCCCAGCAGGTATGCCGCTGTCCTCCATATGGTCCATGCCGCGGCCGCACGGCGCCAACCCCAAGGGGTCAGTCCCCGTGTGCGGGTTGTGGACGTACGCGACAGGGTTCGGAGCCGGTTCGAGGCCGAAGGGATCGGCGCTGAGGTAGCGACCAGTGGTCGGGTCGTAGTAGCGATGGAAGTTGTAGTGAAGCTGGCTTTCGGGATCGAAGTATTGGCCTGGGAAGCGGAGGGGAGTGTAGGCGCTTGCTTCCCGGTTCCAGGTGGTGGTGCCCCACAGCGTTATGCGGGTTTGCCAGGTGATGGAGCCGGAGGTTTCGACGAGTTCGGTGGGGGAGCCGACCAGGTCCGTGACGATGACAAAGAAGCGCTGATCTATTACGTGTTGGGGTGCATCAGCCAGCTCAATGATTTTGCGTTCGGTTTGGGCAAGGGGGGTAATGCCTCGGTGCTCCCAGATGAGCGATAGGGCTTCCTGGCGGTGCGCGGCGCGGGTGGTTTGTTCGGTGAGTTTCGGGCCGTCCCAAGTGAAATCTGTTTGCTCGACGACTGCGGCAGCGTCGTTTTCAAGGCGCTGCTTAGATATTCGGCGGCCGGAGGGGTCATAGAGGTAGCGCCAGGTGGTGCCGTCGGGGGTGATGACGGTGGTGAGGCGGTCTTCGGCATTCCAGGTGTAGTGCCATGTGTCTGGCTTGCGGGATATGCGGGTTTTTTGGCGGAGGGTGACGCGGCCGAGGTCGTCGTGTTCGTAGCGGATGGAGCCGGCGCGGTTGATGCGGGTGCCGGTGTAGGTGCGGTCGCCTCGGGCCGATGGGTTGGCGTGGTGGTCGGGCCAGGTGGCGTGGGTTTGGTTGCCGGCTTCGTCGTAGGCGTAGGTCTCGGTCCAGTCGGTGGCGTGGACGGCGGTGACGCGGCCGGCGCGGTCGAGGTCGAAGGTGCGGCGGCCGGTGTGGGCGTCGTCGATGGCGGTGAGGTTGCCGTCGGGACGGTAGGTGTAGGCCCGGTGGAGGACGCGTCGTGCCTCGAGTGCGGCGTTGGGTGCCTGGACGGTGCCGGTGGCGGCTGTGGTCAGGGACTGGGCGGTTGAGGCTGCGCTCAGGGATTGGGTGGTGAGCCGCCCCGACGGGTCCCAGGTATGGGCGAGCGTGAGGTGGTCGCCGATGGTGCGGGTGAGTTCTTGGCCTGCGGCGTCGTGGTCGAAGGTCAGGACGTGGCCGGCGATGTCCATCGCCGTGCGGTTGCCGGCGGCGTCGTAGGTGTAAGTGGTGGTGTGGCCGGTGGGGGTGGTGCGAGAGGTGCGGCGGCCCAGGGCGTCGTAGGTGAACGTCATGGTGCGGCCGTTGACAGTTTCGGCGGTGACGCGGCCGAGCGTGTCGCGGGTGTAGGTAACGGTGGCGTCCGGGTTGGCTGCCTGGTGCAGGTTGCCGCTGGCGTCGTGTACGTAGGTGGTCACCAGGCCCGAGGCATCTTTGGCGGTGATGCGGCCGAGGATGTCGCGGGTGTAGGTCGTCACCTCGCCGACGGTGTTGGTGCGGGTGGTCAGTTGGCCGGCGGGGTCGTGGGTGTAGGTGAGGGTGCGGTCGTCGAAGTCGGTTTCGCGGACCAGGCGGCCGGCGGGGTCGTAGGTGTAGTTCCAGGTCAGGCCCTGGGGGTTGGTGACCTGGGTGAGGCGGAGTTCGGTGTCGTGGGTGAACTCGTGGCGGACGCCGTCGGGGTCGGTGCGAGCCACCAGGAGGTCGAAGTGGCCGTACTCGTAGTGAGTGGTCTGACCGATGGCGTCGGTGTGGGTGAGGCGGTTGCCTTCGCCGTCGTAGGTCCAGTGTTCGGTGGCACCGGTGGGGTCTATTCGGGCCGCGAGTTTCCCTTCGACGGTCCACACCATGTGGGTGGTTTCGCCCAGGGGGTCGGTGACTGAGGTGACGCGGCCGAAGGCGTCACGGCGGTAGCGGGTCGTGGCGCCCAAGGGGTCGGTGACGGTGAGCGGGAGGCCGGCCTTGTTGCAGTAGAGGCGGGTGGTGTTGCCGAGGGCGTCGGTGACGGCGCAGAGGTGGCCGTGCTCGTCGTGGGTGTAGGTGGTGGTAGCGCCGGTGGGGTCGGCGGTTGAGGTGCGGTTGCCGGCGGCGTCGTAGGTCTGGGTCCAGGTGGTGCCGTCGGGGCCGGTCACGGTTACCGGGTGGCCGTCGGTGTCGTAGGTGGTGGTTGAGCGAGTGCCGTCGGGGAGGGTGACGGTGGTGGGGCGGCCCTCGTCGTCGTAGGTGAGGTGGGTGGTGCGGCCCAGGGGGTCGGTCACCGACAGGATGCGGTGCTTGGCATCGCGGACGGTGCGGGTGGTGGCACCGGTGGCGTCGGTTTCCGCGACGATCTGGTGGTGGTCGTTGACCTGATAGGTGAGCACCTGGTCGAGCGAGTTGTGGTGAAGGTTGGTGCGCAGGCCCGTGACCGGGTCGGGCTCGCCCCAAGTGAAGTGGGCGCGCAGGTGGCCTTCGGCGCCGCTCTGCCAGGTGCAGCGGTCCTGGTCGTCGTAGGCGTAGGCGTAGCTGCTGTCGTTGGTGTCCGTCCAGGACGTGATACGGCCTTCAGCGTCGTAGCTGAAGAGGAGTGGCAGGCCGGAGGACTTGGTGACGGTGGTGAGGTTGCCCCACTCGTCGTAGCCGTAGGTGACCAGGAGTTGGTCACTGCCGTCGGGGGCCGCGCCGGCCAGGTGGAGGGCGGTGATGCGGCCCTCGTCGGTGGTGAGCAGGAGGCGGTAGCCGGCGCTGTGGGTGATGGCGGTGGGAGTGCCGTCTTCGGTGTAGTCGAAGGTGTGGTGGTTGCCGCGACGGTCGGATATCTCGTCGAGGACGGCGAGGTTTTCGGTGTAGGTGGTGAAGTAGCGGCGGGTGTGGGTGACCGGGTCGGTCAGGAGGTAGTCGCCGTCGGGGGTGCGTTCGAGGGGGTGGCCGTCGCCTTCTACGGGGAGGGTGGGGACACCGACGGCGGGGTGGGGGTAGAGGAGGAAGTTGCCTTCCTCCCCGATGAGGATGATGCCCTCGGCGTCGATCTCCAGGCGTTGGTCGACCGTCGACATCCAGGTCGGCCCGAACCAGCGGCCGGTGCGGTAGGACGACTCGAAGGTGCGGGTGAAGACCAGGGGCAGGCTGCCGGGGAGCTGGACATCGGTTTGCGGCAGGTGCATCCGGCCGGTGGCCATGTCGATGGGGTCACTGCCGAAGGTCTTGCACCAGGCGGTGCGGGCCCGGTCCCGGATGGTGCGCCGGCCGCCTTCCTTGGCGGCGGTCCTCGCCGCGCTCTTGGCGGCGTCTCTCGCCCCGGCCTTGGCCGCGCCTTTGGCCAGCCCGCCGGCGCCCTTGCCGCCGATGAGGTTGGCCAGGGCTGTGCCGTAGGCATCACCCGGGTCGCTGCCCCACCCGGATCCGACCAGACCCTTCGCGGTCTCCAGCGGGTGCAGGGGGGCGGACGCGAGACCGGCGAGGGTGGTGGCGACGTTGGAAGTGAACTGCCAGGGGTGGGTGATGTTGTAGGGATCGAGCGGATTGACCGTACGGGCGAGCTTGAGGGTCTCCGCCGCCCCCTTCACCAGCCCACCGACCATATGCCCGCTCTCGACGGCGTACGCCGTGCCGTAGTCCTTGATACCGGCGCCGGCCAGCTCGGTGAACTCCGGCTTCTCGGGGGCATGGGCCAGGGCGGCCGTGATGGCGTTACGGGCCCGCTCGGCTGCCTCGTCGCGCTGGCTGCGGGCGTCCTTGAGCATGTCCTCGGCCGCCTCGCGGCCCTCGGCGCCCGGGTCGGTGTGGATGACGGGCTTCTGCGGCTGCTCGCCGGGGTCGGCGTCGCGTGACACGGCCGCGTTGTAGGCGTCGACTTGCCGCTTATAGGTGTCGACCTTGGCCCGGTAGGCGTCCAGAGCGTGCTGGGTGGCTTCCTGGGCCCTGCGGTACTTGTCGATGGCGTCCACAGCCTTGTGCTGGGCCCAGGTGACCGTCTCCGCGTAGGACTTCAGAGCCTTGTGCGCGTCGTCGCAGGCGTCGGCGGCGTGCATCCACTGCTTGGGATGCATATCGAACTTCTCGCGGAACGCATCGGCGGACTTGCCGCTCCAGTGACTGTGCGAGCCCAGCTTGCGCATCCCGTCGGCCACGCGGTCGAAGGCGGCGGAGAAGTCCTTCAAGTGCGACGCGGACTCGTTGATCTTCGCCACGTCACCGCGGATCAGCTCCTTGGGATCCTCCGTCTCCCCCAGCCGCCGCTCATCGACGTGCGCGCCCAGCGCACCCGCCAACTCGGCGCCACGGGAGCGGACAGCATGGGCGGCGTCGTCCGCGCCCACCGTCTCCAGCATGTCCCCCGCAAGGTCGGAGCCCTGTTCGACGAACTCGCCGGCGCCGCGTTCGATGGCATGGGTGACCTTGCTCGCGCCTTCGCCGATCGCGTTGACGGCATCTCCGACCCAGCTCACTTGTGGTCACCCCCGCGCGGCCGTGCAGGCGTGTCCGGCCCCAACTTGCTCGTGGTCTCGGCGGGATCGTCACCGCCGTTCGTGATGCGGTCGGGGATCGAGGTGACGTCATGACCGAACTGCTGCCCCGCCTCCGCCACCCGCCGGTGGGCGTCCATGGAGTCCTTCGAGGTCGGATCGAAATCCATGTCCTCGAACTGGCCCAGAGGGTTGGCCACGTCGCCCCAGGACTTCTTGTGCAACTGCTCGGCGGTCAGCTTCGGGTCGCCCCACGCGGCGTTCGCGGCCTGCTTCAGCGTGTCGGAGGCGTACTGCTCCTGCTCGTAGTAATAACCAGCCGTGATACCCAGTTTCTTGGAGAATTCGTTGGCATCCTGCATCAGGGTGCGCACGCCCCAACCCCAGCGATCGCAGAACGAATCCAGGGCGGCAGCCAGACCGTCATCGCCGCATTCCACGCTGTCCAGGGACAATTCACTGAAACCGCGCCCCAGTTGCGCCTCGATATCGAAACCAAGCTCTTTGAGTTCGGCTGTCGCGGCCCTGATGCCCTTGGTGAGCTGCTCGAACGCCTCAGGTTCGAACTTGTACCCCGACCCGTCAATGAGTCCCATTTAGGACATCCCCCCGTGTGATGCGTCAGATATGTTCAAAGCCGCCCGGTCGGGCACGATTCCGGCCACCGGCGGGAAGAGCATCCCCTGCTCGCTGCCCGCGTCCAGCGCGACACCTGTGGGCCCCTCGATGGCGGGAATCAGCACGTCAAGGACCCGGGCGCCGGCCACTTTCACGTACGGCCACTCCGCGCCGGGCGCACTGCCACGGGAGAGCGCGAAGCGCGCCAAGGCCTCTTCGTCCGTGAACGCGTAAAGCCAGCGGATACCGTCCGACTCCGCAGACATGAGACTGTCGTTGACCGTCGGAATCAAGACATGAGTGCGCCGGAATTCACCCACCAACGCGGCCGGATCCGACTCCCCCTCGTGAACTGCCGCCACTTCACCCGCCAAAGACATGGCGCCCCCACCCCCCGTTCCCCTCACTTACGAAGAACCACTTTGCCATACGGCACTGACAACGCCGCCGAGGGCACACGTGGTTGAGGAAACCGGCCCGCCTGTCTTTTGGGATTCAATTATCAAAGGGGGTGGGTATCCGTACCGGCTGCGGCGAGCGCCGGAGGCCGAGCGCCGAGGGTGATCCGGCACATAAAGCGACGGCCCCCGCCTCGTCTGAGGTGGGGGCCGTCGCTGTGTGCCCGGTGGGTGCCCTGCGGTCAGGGGCGGGAGGCCGCTATTTGGCGGGACATGATGGTGGTGAGTTCGTAGGCGGCGTGGGAGGCGGCGACCGAGGTGATCTCGGCGTGGTCGTAGGCCGGGGCGACCTCGACCAGGTCGGCGGAGACGAGGTGGCAGCCGGCCAGGCCGCGCAGGATCTCCAGGAGTTCGCGGGAGGTCAGGCCGCCGGCCTCGGGGGTGCCGGTGCCGGGCGCGTGGGCCGGGTCCAGGACGTCGATGTCGATGGAGATGTAGAGGGGGCGGTCGCCGATGCGCTGGCGCAGTTGGTCGGCCACCTCGTCCACGCCGCGGCGCATGACGTCCGCCGAGGTGACGATGCCGAAGCCCATCTTCTCGTCGTCGTCGAGGTCCTTCTTGCCGTAGAGCGGGCCGCGGGTGCCGACGTGGGAGAGGGCGGAGGTGTCGAGGATGCCTTCCTCGACGGCACGGCGGAAGGGCGTGCCGTGGGTGTACTCGGCGCCGAAGTAGGTGTCCCAGGTGTCCAGGTGGGCGTCGAAGTGGAGCAGGGCGACCGGGCCGTGCTTCTTCGCCATGGAGCGGAGGAGGGGGAGGGCGATGGTGTGGTCGCCGCCGAGGGTCATCAGGCGGGCGCCGGTGTCGAGCAGGTCGTCGGCGGCGGCCTCGACGCTCTCCACGGCCTCGTTGATGTTGAAGGGGTTCGCGGCGATGTCCCCGGCGTCCGCGACCTGGGCGAGCGCGAACGGGGACGCGTCCTGCGCCGGGTTGTACGGGCGCAGCAGGCGGGACGCCTCGCGGATGGCGTTGCCGCCGAAGCGGGCGCCGGGGCGGTAGGAGACGCCGGTGTCGAAGGGGACACCGACGACGGCCACATCGGCGCGGCCGCCGACCTCGTCGAGGCGGGGCAGGCGGGCGAAGGTCGCCGGGCCGGCGTAGCGCGGGATGCGGGAGGAGTCGACGGGGCCCACGGGCTCACGGGATGCGGTGGTCATGAGGGTGAGGGTAGGGAGGGTCGCGCCCTTCGCCCATGGACATTTGCGGGATTCGGTCCGGGGGGCGTTCGACATTTTGGCCAGGCGCGGCCCTCGCCCGCGCCGCGCACGTCGCGCCGGGCGCCCGGCGCGCGCTGTCCGCGCTGCGGAACCCCGCCGCCCCCGAAGAGGCGTACGGGCACAATGGCGCTATGCCGATAGCCTCTGCAGTCGCAGCCCCCACCCGTGCCGAACTCGTCGACCACCTGGTGCGGACCCGGATCGCGGGTGAGGTCGCCACCCCCCGCGAGAACAACCTCTCCCACTACCGCAAGCTCGCCAACGGCGACCGTCACTACTGGTTCGGGCTGGAGTTCGGCGACCGCTGGACGGACGAGCAGGACGTGCTCGCCGTGATGGCGGAACGCTGCGGGGTGAACGACGATCCGCACCACCGGCAGGGCCAGGACACCATCGACCCGGAGCTGACGGTGGACGCCCTGGACCGGGCGGCGGCGGTACTGCGCAAGGCGGCCGCCGACCGGCAGCGGGTGCTGTTCGCGACCGGGCACCCGGGCGGGCTGCTGGACGTGCACCGGGCGACGGCCGAGGCGCTGCGCGCGGGGGGCTGCGAGATCGTCGTCATTCCCGACGGTCTGCAGGCGGACGACGGCATGGTCTTCCAGTTCGGTGACGTGGCCATGCTGGAGCGCGGGGCGACGCTGTGGCACACCCACTCACCCGAGCCGATGGCCGCGATCCTGGACGGGCTGGAGCGGGCGGGCCGGCCGCTGCCGGACCTGGTGATGGCCGACCACGGCTGGGCGGGCTGCGCGGGCCGGCGCGGTATCGACGCGGTGGGCTTCGCGGACAGCAACGACCCGGCCCTGTTCCTCGCCGAGGCCGAGGGCACCCTGCGCGTCACGATCCCGCTGGACGACCACGTCCTGAGCCCCCGGCATTACGACCCGCTGACCGCCTACCTGCTGGAGGCCGCCGACCTGCGGTGACGCGGGACTGCGGTGAGCCGAACTGCGGTGACGGGGCGGGTGCACGCATACGGCCCGCGCCGCACGCACACGGGCCGCAGCGCACGCACACGGGCCGGGGTACGCACACGGGCCGACGCCCCCTAGGAGCCGCCAGGCGCCACCCGCGCCGCCCGCGCCCCCCGCGGCACCCGGATCACGCCCTCCTGGATCACCGAGACCGCCAGTTGCCCGTCGGCCGTGAAGATCCGGCCCTTGCCCAGGCCCCGGCCGCCCTGGGCGGTGGGGGACTCCTGGTCGTACAGCAGCCAGTCGTCGGCGCGCGGCGGCCGGTGGAACCACATCGCGTGGTCCAGGCTGGCGCCGACGACGTCGCCGACCGCCCAGCCGCCCCGGCCGTGCGCGAGCAGCACCGAGTCCAGCAGGGTCATGTCGGAGACGTAGGTGACCAGGCAGATGTCCAGCAGTGGCCGGGTGAGGGCGTTGCCGTCACCGGTGCCGCCCGCCACCGCGGCGTCCAGTGATCCGTTGGTGCGGAACCACACCTGCGAGCGGGGCTCGCGGGGCTCGCCGGCGGTGCCGAACGGCGGGGCGTCGACGTAGCGCAGATCGACCGCGGCCCGCGCCTGGAGCAGCCGCTCGGTGACGCCGGGCTCGGTGAACCGGTCGGCGTAGCGCGGCAGCATCTCGGCGGCGGTGGGCAGCGTCAGCGGGTCGGGGGCCGGCGGCATCGGCTCCTGGTGTTCCAGGCCCTCTTCGGGGAACTGGAAGGACGCCGAGAGGTGGAAGATCGGCTGGCCGTGCTGGACGGCGACGACCCGGCGGGTGGTGAAGGACCGGCCGTCGCGGATCCGGTCGACGGTGTAGACGATCGGCGCGCCGGGGTCGCCGGTCCGCAGGAAGTACGCGTGCAGGGAGTGCGGCGGGCGGTCGGCGGGGACCGTCCGCCCGGCGGCTACCAGGGCCTGGGCCGCGACCTGGCCGCCGAAGACCCGGGGCACGACCGCGGCCCGGCTCAGGCCGCGGAAGATGTCCTGCTCGATCCGCTCCAGGTCGAGCAGATCGAGCAGGGACCGCAGTGCGTCGTTCACGGGCGTGCGGCGCTCGGGGCCTACAGGCCCATGTCCTTCGCGATGATCATCTTCATGACCTCGCTGGTGCCGCCGTAGATGCGGTTGACGCGGTTGTCCGCGTACAGGCGGGCGATCGGGTACTCGTTCATGAAGCCGTAGCCGCCGTGCAACTGGAGGCAGCGGTCGATGACGCGGTGCGCGACCTCGGTGCAGAACAGCTTGGCGCTCGCGGCCTCGGCCGGGGTCAGCTCGCCCTTGTCGAGGGCCTCCAGGGCGCGGTCGGCGACGGCCTGGGCGGCGTCCACCTCGGCCTGGCAGGCGGCCAGCTCGAACTTGGTGTTCTGGAAGGCGGCGACCGGCTTGCCGAAGACGGTGCGCTCGCGCACGTAGTCCTTGGCGAACCGGACGGCCGCGGCGGCCTGCGCGTACGCGCCGAAGGCGATGCCCCAGCGCTCGGACGCGAGGTTGTGGCCGAGGTAGGAGAAGCCCTTGTTCTCCTCGCCGAGGAGGTCCTCGACGGGGACCTTCACGTCGACGAACGCCAGCTCGGCGGTGTCGGAGGTCTTCAGGCCGAGCTTGTCCAGCTTGCGGCCGATGGAGTAGCCCTCGGACTTGGTGTCGACGGCGAAGAGGGAGATGCCGTGGCGGCGGTCCTCGGCCGTCGGGGCGGAGGTGCGGGCGCAGACGATGACGCGGTCGGCGTGCACACCGCCGGTGATGAAGGTCTTGGAGCCGTTGAGGACGTAGTGCGTGCCGTCCTCGGAGAGCTTGGCGGTGGTCTTCATGCCCGCGAGGTCGGAGCCGGTGCCCGGCTCGGTCATCGCCAGGGCCCACATCTCCTCGCCGGAGACGAACTTCGGCAGGAAGCGCTTCTTCTGCTCGTCGTCGGCGAGCATCTTTATGTACGGCAGGCCGAGCAGCACGTGCACGCCGGAGCCGCCGAACTGGACGCCCGCGCGGGCGGTCTCCTCGTACATCACGGCTTCGAACTTGTACGAGTCGATGCCGGCGCCGCCGTACTCCTCGTCGACGCGGATGCCGAAGACGCCGAGCTCGGCGAGCTTGTAGTAGAAGTCGCGCGGCGCCTGGCCCGCGGCGAACCACTCGTCGTACACGGGCACGACCTCGGCCTCGATGAAGGCCCGCAGGGTCTCCCGGAACGCCTCGTGGTCCTCGTTGAACACCGTACGGCGCATGTGCTCCGTCGCCTCCTTGACCGCCGCCACTGGCTAAGCGCTTGCTCAGCCTTCTCTCCAGCGAAAGCTACCGGCCGGTCACCAAACTGTCCAGAGGTGCTCCGACGATCCGGATGTGAGCTACGCCCCCATGGCCGTGGCGCCCACCGGCCGCCCCGCCGCCGGCTCGGCGGCCACCGCGCCGAACGCGCCCAGCGCCAGCCGGTGCAGCAGCTCCGCCATCTCCGTGCGGCCCGGCAGCGCGCCGGGGCGGCCGAGGTGCGGGGTGGAGTTGAGCAGGCCGAAGACGGCGTGCACCGCGGCGCGCGCCCGCGCCTCGGACGGGCCCGGGTGAACCTGGCGCACGACCTCCACCCACAGCTCGACGTACTGCCGCTGCAACTGCCGCACCCGCTTGCGGTCGGCCTCGCGCAGCCGGTCCAGCTCCCGGTCGTGCACCGTGATCAGCGGCCGGTCGTCCAGCGCGAAGTCGATATGGCCCTCGATCAGCGCGTCCAGGACCGCCTCGGGGCTCTCGCCGCCCTCCTCGACCCGCATCCGCCCGCCCGCCAGGAGCCGCTCGCTGATGCCCACCAGCAGCTCGGCGAGCATCGCGTCCTTGCCGGCGAAGTGGCGGTAGAGGCCGGGGCCGGAGATGCCCACGGCGGCCCCTATCTCGTCCACCCCGACGCCGTGGAACCCGCGCTCGGCGAAGAGCCGGGCCGCCTCTTTGAGGATCTGCTCGCGGCGGCTGGTCGCGGCGGGAGCGTGCGCATTACTCATGCCGCCAATTGTAGACAGCCGGGTTAGTGCTCGTTAACCTGAGGGAAATGAGGTTAACGCCCATTAACTCAAGGACCGCCCGGCCCGCCACCGCGGCACCCGGGCAGCGTGACCGAGCAAGGGGGCTCGTACTGATGGAGCAGGCACCGGTGCTGGGGAGTGCCGCCGATCCGGCGTCCGACTCCTGGCGGGCCAACGAGGCCGCGCACCGCGAGCTGGCCGCGGAGCTGCGCGAGAAGCTCGCCGCGGCGCGGCTGGGCGGCGGCGAGAAGGCCAGAGCGCGGCACACCGCGCGCGGCAAGCTGCTGCCCCGGGACCGGGTGGACGCCCTCCTGGACCCCGGCTCGCCCTTCCTGGAGCTGGCGCCGCTCGCCGCGGACGGGATGTACGGGGGCGCGGCGCCGGCCGCCGGGGTGATCGCCGGCATCGGGCGGGTCTCCGGCCGCGAGACGGTGATCGTCGCCAACGACGCCACCGTCAAGGGCGGCACGTACTACCCCATGACGGTCAAGAAGCATCTGCGGGCGCAGGAGATCGCCCTGGAGAACCACCTGCCGTGCCTGTATCTCGTCGACTCCGGCGGCGCCTTCCTGCCGATGCAGGACGAGGTCTTCCCCGACCGCGAGCACTTCGGGCGGATCTTCTACAACCAGGCGCGGATGTCCGGCGCCGGCATCCCGCAGATCGCGGCGGTCCTGGGGTCCTGCACGGCCGGGGGCGCGTACGTCCCGGCGATGAGCGACGAGGCCGTCATCGTGCGCGAGCAGGGCACGATCTTCCTGGGCGGGCCGCCGCTGGTGAAGGCCGCCACCGGCGAGGTCGTCACCGCCGAGGAGCTGGGCGGTGGCGAGGTGCACGCCAAGACCTCCGGGGTCACCGACCACCTCGCCGAGGACGACGCGCACGCCCTGCGGATCGTGCGCACCATCGTCTCCACCCTCGGCGACCGCGCACCGCTGCCCTGGAGCGTACGGCCCGTCGAGGAGCCCAAGGCCGACCCGGCCGGCCTCTACGGCGCGGTGCCCGCGGACTCCCGGACGCCCTACGACGTCCGGGAGGTGATCGCCCGGCTGGTCGACGGCTCCCGCTTCGCGGAGTTCAAGGCCGAGTACGGCACGACGCTGGTGACCGGCTTCGCGCGTCTGCACGGCCACCCGGTCGGCATCGTCGCCAACAACGGCATCCTGTTCTCCGAATCCGCCCAGAAGGGCGCCCACTTCATCGAGCTGTGCGACCAGCGCGGCATCCCGCTGCTGTTCCTCCAGAACATCTCCGGCTTCATGGTCGGCCGCTCCTACGAGGCGGGCGGCATCGCCAAGCACGGCGCGAAGATGGTCACGGCCGTCGCCTGCACCCGCGTGCCCAAGCTGACGGTCGTCATCGGCGGCTCCTACGGCGCGGGCAACTACTCCATGTGCGGCCGGGCCTACTCCCCCCGCTTCCTGTGGATGTGGCCGAACGCCAAGATCTCGGTGATGGGCGGCGAACAGGCCGCGTCCGTCCTCGCCACCGTCAAGCGCGACCAGTTGGAGGCGCACGGCCAGGAGTGGAGCGCCGAGGACGAGGACGCCTTCAAGGCCCCGATCCGCGCGCAGTACGACACCCAGGGCAGCGCCTACTACGCGACCGCCCGGCTGTGGGACGACGGGGTGATCGACCCGCTGGAGACCCGGCAGGTGCTGGGGCTGGCGCTGACGGCCTGCGCAAACGCGCCACTTCCGCTCAAGGACAGCACCGCGCCCGGCTACGGCGTCTTCCGGATGTGAGGGCACACATGACCATGTTCGACACCGTCCTGATCGCCAACCGCGGCGAGATCGCGGTCCGCGTCATCCGTACGCTGCGGGCCCTCGGCATCCGTTCGGTCGCCGTCTTCAGCGACGCGGACGCCGGCGCCCGGCACGTCCGGGAGGCCGACACGGCCGTCCGGATCGGCCCGGCCCCGGCCGCCGAGAGCTATCTGTCCATCGACCGGCTGCTGGACGCGGCCGCCCGCTCCGGCGCCCAGGCCGTCCACCCCGGCTACGGCTTCCTCGCCGAGAACGCCGCCTTCGCCCGTGCCTGCGCGGACGCCGGACTGGTCTTCATCGGCCCGTCCGCCGAGGCCATCGACCTGATGGGCGACAAGATCCGCGCCAAGGAGACGGTCCGCACGGCCGGCGTCCCGGTGGTGCCGGGCTCCTCCGGCAGCGGGCTGAGCGACGGGCAACTGGCCGCCGCCGCCCGCGAGATCGGCGTGCCGGTGCTGCTCAAGCCGTCCGCCGGCGGCGGCGGCAAGGGCATGCGGCTGGTCCGCGACCAGGCCCGGCTCGCCGAGGAGATCGCCGCCGCCCGCCGCGAGGCCCGCGCCTCCTTCGGCGACGACACCCTCCTCGTGGAGCGCTGGATCGACCGGCCCCGGCACATCGAGATCCAGGTCCTGGCCGACGCCCACGGCAACGTCGTCCACCTCGGCGAGCGCGAATGCTCCCTCCAGCGCCGCCACCAGAAGGTCATCGAGGAGGCGCCCTCGGTCCTGCTGGACGAGGCCACCCGCGCCGCCATGGGTGAGGCCGCCGTCCAGGCCGCCCGCTCCTGCGGCTACCGCGGCGCCGGCACCGTCGAGTTCATCGTCCCGGGCAAGGACCCCTCCGCGTACTGCTTCATGGAGATGAACACCCGTCTCCAGGTCGAGCACCCGGTCACCGAGCTGACGGTGTCCGTCGCGGGACGGCGCGGCCTGGACCTGGTGGAGTGGCAACTGCGGGTCGCCGCGGGCGAGCGGCTGCCGTTCGCCCAGGAGGACATCACCCTGGGCGGGCACGCCGTCGAGGCCCGGATCTGCGCCGAGACCGTCTCCGTCAAGGGCGGCGCCCGCGACTTCCTGCCGACCGGCGGCACCGTCCTGGCGCTGCGCGAGCCGCAGGGCGAGGGGGTGCGCACCGACTCCGGGCTCTCCGAGGGCGCCGAGGTCGGCAGCCTCTACGACCCGATGCTCTCCAAGGTCATCGCCCACGGCCCGGACCGCGCCGCCGCGCTGCGCGCGCTGCGCGCCGCGCTGGCCTCGACCGTCATCCTCGGCGTGCCCACCAACGCCGGTTTCCTGCGCCGCCTGCTGGCCCACCCGGACGTGGTGTCCGGCGAGCTGGACACCGGGCTGGTGGAGCGGGAGGCGGCCGGGCTGGTGGAGCGCGAGGTGCCGGCGGAGGTCTACGCCGCGGCGGCCGCGGTACGGCAGGCCGCCCTGGAACCGGCGGTCGGCGACGACGGCTGGCGCGACCCGTTCGCCGCCCCGACCGGCTTCCGGCTCGGCGGCGGACCGGTCCCGACCCGGCACTGGCTGCGGGTGCCCGGCCACGACCCGGTCCCCTACGACGTCACGCCCGGCGCGGCGGCCCCGGACACGGTGCGGGTCGAGCCGGACCTGGTCCGGGTGACGGTCGACGGCGTGCTGCACACCTTCCACCGCAGCGGCGACTGGCTCGGCCGGGACGGCGACTCCTGGCACGTCCAGGATCACGACCCGGTGGCCGAGGCGCTGCGCGGAGCGGCCGGGGCGCACGGCGCGGACGCGCTGACCGCGCCGATGCCGGGCACCGTCACCGTCGTGAAGGTGGCCGTCGGTCAGGAAGTCACCGCCGGTCAGGGCCTGCTGGTGGTCGAGGCGATGAAGATGGAGCACGTCATCGCCGCACCGCACGCCGGGACCGTCACCGAACTGGACGTCACCGCGGGCACCACCGTCGCCATGGACCAGGTCCTGGCCGTCATCGCCCCGCACGAGCCGGACGAGGACTCCCCGTCCGCCTCCGGTGGCGAGGAGGGGAGCGCGTCATGACCGTGACCGGACTGCCGATGGAGGTCACCGCCGAGGGGCTGCCCGCCCGCGTGCGGATCCATGAGGTCGGCGCCCGCGACGGCCTGCAGAACGAGCAGGCGGTCGTCCCCACGGAGATCAAGGCGGAGTTCATCCACCGGCTCGCCGACGCCGGTCTGCCCGCCGTCGAGGCGACCAGCTTCGTGCACCCCAAGTGGGTGCCCCAACTGGCCGACGCCGAGAAGCTGTTCCCGCTCCTGGCCGATCTCGACCCGCGGCGGCTGCCGGTCCTGGTGCCCAACGACCGCGGCCTGGACCGGGCGCTCGCGCTCGGCGCCCGCCGGATCGCGGTGTTCGCCAGCGCCACCGAATCGTTCGCCCGGGCCAACCTCAACCGCACCGTCGACGAGGCGCTGGCGATGTTCGCACCCGTCGTGGAACGGGCCAAGGACGCCGGGGTGCACGTGCGCGGCTATCTCTCGATGTGCTTCGGCGACCCCTGGGAGGGCCCGGTGCCCGTCGCGCGGGTGGTCCGGGTCTGCCGCGCCCTGACCGACCTGGGCTGCGACGAGCTGAGCCTGGGCGACACCATCGGCGTCGCCACCCCCGGCCACGTCAAGGCGCTGCTGGCCGCCCTCAACGACGCGGGGGTGCCCACCTCCCGGCTGGGCGTCCACTTCCACGACACCTACGGCCAGGCACTGGCCAACACCCTCGCCGCGCTCCAGCACGGCGTCACCACCGTCGACGCCTCGGCGGGCGGCCTGGGCGGCTGCCCGTACGCCAAGAGCGCCACCGGCAACCTCGCCACCGAAGACCTCGTCTGGATGCTGCACGGCCTCGGCATCGAAACCGGCGTCGACCTCGGCCGGCTCACCGCCACAAGCGTGTGGATGGCCGAAAACCTGGGCCGCCCGAGCCCCTCCCGTACCGTCCGCGCCCTCTCCCACAAGGAGTGACCCCATGTCCCTGGACCACCGCCTCCCCTCGGAGCTGGAAGAACTCCGGCGCACGGTCGAGGCGTTCGCACACGACGTCGTCGCGCCCAAGATCGGCGAGTTCTACGAGCAGCACACCTTCCCCTACGAGATCGTCCAGGAGATGGGGCGGATGGGCCTGTTCGGGCTGCCGTTCCCCGAGGAGTACGGCGGCATGGGCGGCGACTACCTCGCGCTCGGCATCGCCCTGGAGGAGCTGGCCCGCGTCGACTCCTCGGTGGCCATCACCCTGGAGGCCGCGGTCTCGCTGGGCGCCATGCCGCTGTACCACTTCGGCACCGAGGAGCAAAAGCGCGAGTGGCTGCCGCGGATGTGCGCCGGTGAGCTGCTCGGCGCGTTCGGCCTGACCGAGCCCGACTGCGGATCGGACGCCGGCGGCACCCGCACCACCGCGGTGCGCGACGGCGACGAGTGGGTGATCAACGGCAGCAAGTGCTTCATCACCAACTCCGGTACGGACATCACCGGCCTGGTCACGGTCACCGCCGTCACCGGCCGCAAGGAGGACGGCCGCCCGGAGATCTCCGCCATCATCGTGCCGTCCGGCACCCCCGGCTTCACCGTCGCCGCCCCGTACTCCAAGGTCGGCTGGAACGCCTCCGACACCCGCGAGCTGTCGTTCGCCGACGTCCGGGTGCCGGCCGCCAACCTGCTGGGCGAGGAGGGCCGCGGCTACGCCCAGTTCCTGCGCATCCTCGACGAGGGCCGGATCGCCATCGCGGCCCTGGCCACCGGCCTCGCCCAGGGCTGCGTCGACGAGTCGCTCGCCTACGCCAAGGCCCGGCACGCCTTCGGCAAGCCGATCGGCGCGCAGCAGGCGATCCAGTTCAAGCTCGCCGACATGGAGATGCGCGCCCACACCTCCCGGCTGGCCTGGCGCGACGCCGCCTCCCGCCTGGTGCACGGCGAGCCGTTCAAGAAGGAGGCGGCCCTCGCCAAGCTGTACTCCTCGGAGATCGCCGTCACCAACGCCCGGGAGGCCACCCAGATCCACGGCGGCTACGGCTTCATGAACGAATACCCGGTCGCCCGCATGTGGCGCGACTCCAAGATCCTGGAGATCGGCGAGGGCACGAGCGAGGTGCAGCGGATGCTGATCGCCCGGGAGCTGGGGCTCCCGGGCTAGGCCCTCTCCCTCGGGTCAGGCCGGCCTCACTTCGGGGGCCACGGCACCTCCGGTGAGCGGTAGTAGCCGATGCCCATGGCGTCCCACCGGGGCCCCTGGGCGGCCAGGCGCACCTTGTAGGTGTCCCAGTCGTGGGTGGCGGCGGGCGACCAGCCGAGCTCCGCGATCCCGGGCAGCCGCGGGAAGGCCATGTACTCGACGTGGGCGGAGGTCGAGAGGGTCTCCGTCCACAGGGGCGCCTCGACGCCGAGGACGGACCGCTCGGGCACACCGTTCAGGTAGGTGCCGGGGTCCCAGTCGTAGGAGCGCTTGGCGCCGACGTATCCGGCCCAGGCCAGGCCCAGCGGGGTGTCCTTGTCGTACTTCATGTCGAGGTAGGCGCGGTCGGCGGGCGAGAGGAGGAGCGGGGTGCCGTTCCGGGCGGCGGCGGCCACCTGTTCGCGCTCCGCCGCGCCGGTCTTGTCATAGCCCCAGTACTGCGCGACGGCGCCCTTGGCCGGGTGGGCGCCGGTGAGCTGGTGCCAGCCGATCGCCGTCTTGCCGTACTTGGCGACGACCGGCTGCACCCGGTCCATGAAGGCCACGTAGTCCTGGTGGCTGGTGGAGTGCGCCTCGTCGCCGCCGATGTGCAGATAGCGGCCGGGGGTCATCGCCGCCACCTCGCGGATGACGTCGTCCACGAAGTCGTACGTCACCTTCTTCGGCACGCACAGGGAGCTGAAGCCGACCTTGGTGCCGGTGTAGAGCGGCGGTGCCACGCCGTCGCAGTTCAGGTCGGCGTAGGAGGCCAGCGCGGCGTTCGTGTGGCCGGGCATGTCGATCTCGGGGACCACCGTCAGATAGCGCGCGGCGGCGTAGCGGATGATCTCGCGGTAGTCGTCCTTGGTGTAGAAGCCGCCGGGTCCGCCGCCGACCTGGGTGCTGCCGCCGTAGGTCGCCAGCCGCGGCCAGGAGTCGATGGCGATGCGCCAGCCCTGGTCGTCGGAGAGATGCAGGTGCAGCTTGTTGATCTTGTAGAGCGCCAGTTGGTCGATGTAGCGCTTGACCTGGGCGACGGTGAAGAAGTGCCGCGAGACGTCGAGCATCGCGCCGCGGTAGCCGTAGCGCGGGGAGTCGGTGAGGGTGCCGCCGGGCAGCCGCCAGGGCCCCGCCTGGGTGGTGCGCCGCTCGATGCTGTGGGGCAGCAGTTGCCGCAGCGTCTGCACGCCGTGGAAGAGGCCGGCGGGGCGGGCGGCGCTGAGGGTGACGGAGTCACCGCCGGACGTCAGCCGGTAGCCCTCCGGGCCCAGGCCCTTGCCGGCGGAGCCGCCGAGCCGCAGGACGATGCCGTCCCGGCCGTCCTCGGTGGTCACCGGGAGGGCGAGGCCGGTGGCGGGCCGCAGCAGGCCGGCGAGGTAGCCGGCCACCCGCCGGGCCTCGGCGCCGCCGGCGGTGACGCGGATGCGGGTCCGCTCGCCGAGGCGGTAGCCGTCCGTGGCGGGGTGGACGGACGCGGGGGCCGGAACCACCTGGCCCAGGGGGGTGACGGGCGGCGCGGCGGCGGGCTGGGGCGGTACGGCGGCGGTTCCCGCTCCCGCCGCCACGGCCAGCAGCAGCGAGAGGAGGAGTCTGCGTCGTCTCATCTACGGTCCCTTCGGCGAGCTTCGTGCAGGGCACGTTGGGGGTGGCACCTTCTGCATGGCATGGAGCGACCGAACGGTGACCATGCGTACCGTGAGCCTGAGATCAGGTCAAGGTTTAGACCACTTTCCAGCCGCCATCCCGGGGACGTGCCCGATAGCGGGCAGATTTCTTGCGAATCTCCGCGCCGCCCCGCAGTATCGTCGGGTGCCCGATCGCCGTCCGTCCCATGAGGACCTCGTTGACCACCTGGTACGCAGCACGCCGCTCCACCGCGGCGAGGCCGCGCGGGTGGTCCTGGACGTGCTCGCGTACTTCGACGAGACCACGGAGGGGTTCGTCCGCCGCAGACACCGCGAGCTGCAGTCCCAGGGGCTGCGCAACGAGGCGATCTTCGAGCGGATCTCCCAGGAGCTGCCGCACCGCGCCGTGACCCCGCCGGAACTCTCGCTGCGCCAGCTTCGCCGCCTCGTCTACGGCTAGGCGGGCCGCGGCACCGACCGGCCGGGCGGCCGGGCACCCACGAACGAACAACTGGAGGGTCACTGTATGTGCGGGATCGTCGGATACATCGGCAAACGCGACGTCGCTCCGCTGCTCCTGGAGGGCCTTCAGCGCCTGGAGTACCGCGGCTACGACTCGGCCGGCATCGCCCTGCACGCCAAGGGCCCCGGCAAGGCCGCGGGCGGCCTGAAGACCGCCAAGGCCAAGGGCCGCGTCCGTGAGCTGGAGGCCCGGCTGCCGAAACGTTTCGCGGGCACCACCGGCATCGCGCACACCCGCTGGGCCACGCACGGCGCGCCCACCGACGACAACGCGCACCCGCACCTCGACACCGAGGGCAAGGTCGCGGTCGTCCACAACGGCATCATCGACAACGCCTCCGAGCTGCGCGCCCGGCTGACCGCCGACGGCATCGTCTTCGCCTCCGAGACCGACACCGAGGTGCTCGCCCACCTCATCGGCCGCTCCGCCGCCGAGACGCTGGAGGAGAAGGTCCGCGAGGCGCTGCGGCACATCGAGGGCACGTACGGCATCGCCGTGCTGCACGCCGACTTCACCGACCGCATCGTCGTCGCCCGCAACGGCTCACCGGTCGTGCTGGGCATCGGCGAGCACGAGATGTTCGTGTCCTCCGACGTCGCCGCGCTGGTCTCGCACACCCGCCAGGTCGTCACGCTCGACGACGGCGAGATGGCCACCCTCAAGGCCGACGACTACCGCACGTACACCACCGAGGGCTCCCGTACGACGGCGACGCCGGAGACCGTCGAGTACGCGGCCGAGTCGTACGACCTGGGCGGCCACGACACGTACATGCACAAGGAGATCTCCGAGCAGGCGGACGCGGTGGACCGCGCGCTGCGCGGGCGGATCGACGACCGCTTCTCCACCGTGCACCTGGGCGGCCTGAACCTCGACGCCCGTGAGGCGCGCGGCGTGCGCCGGGTGAAGATCCTGGGCTGCGGCACCTCCTACCACGCGGGCCAGATCGGCGCGCAGATGATCGAGGAGCTGGCCCGCATCCCCTCGGACGCCGAGCCGGCCTCCGAGTTCCGCTACCGCAACCCGGTCGTGGACCCCGACACGCTGTACGTCGCCGTCTCGCAGTCCGGTGAGACCTACGACGTGCTGGCGGCCGTCCAGGAGCTCAAGCGCAAGGGCGCGCGGGTGCTGGGCCTGGTCAACGTGGTGGGCTCGGCGATCGCGCGGGAGACCGACGGCGGCATCTACGTGCACGCCGGTCCCGAGGTCTGCGTGGTCTCCACGAAGTGCTTCACCAACATGGTGGTCTCCTTCGCGCTGCTCGCCCTGCACCTGGGCCGGATCCGCGACCTGTCCGTCGCGGACGGCAAGCGGATCATCGAGGGCCTGCGCCAACTGCCCGCGCAGATCACCGAGATCCTCGACGGCGAGGCGGACATCAAGAAGCTGGCCGAGCTGTACGCGGACGCCAAGTCGATGATGTTCATCGGCCGGGTGCGCGGCTACCCGGTGGCGCGCGAGGCGTCGCTCAAGCTCAAGGAGGTCTCCTACATCCACGCGGAGGCCTACCCGGCGTCGGAGCTGAAGCACGGCCCGCTGGCCCTCATCGAGCCCGCGATGCCGACCGTCGCGATCGTGCCGGACGACGACCTGCTGGAGAAGAACCGCGCCGCGCTGGAGGAGATCAAGGCCCGCAGCGGCCGGATCCTGGCCGTCGCCCACCAGGAGCAGGAGAAGGCCGACCACACCATCGTCGTGCCCAAGAACGAGCCGGAGCTGGACCCGATCCTGATGGGCATCCCGCTGCAACTGCTCGCCTACCACACGGCGTTGTCCCTCGGCCGGGACATCGACAAGCCCCGCAACCTGGCCAAGTCCGTCACGGTGGAGTAGTCCGCCGGGACGCGCCGCCTCCCGGCCGCCGGCGACCGGGCCCCGCGTGAGGGGTGCTCAGCCGGTGGCGGGCCGGGAGGCATCGGCCGGGGCGAGGGCATGCCGGCCGGCGCGCGGGGGGGGGGGGGCCGGCCGGTCGTCCGCCGGTCAGGGAATCGTGATCACCGGGCGCTGGGCACGGCGGGCCAGCCGTCCGGCGACCGAGCCGAAGATCCGGCCGACGAGGCCGTGCGTGGAGCCGACCACGATGGCGTCGGCCTCGTACTCCCGGCCGACCTCCTCCAGCTCGTGGCAGATGTCGCCGCCGCGCTCGACGAGGATCCAGGGGACCTCGGTGAGGTGGTCGGCGCAGGCCAGCTCCAGGCCCAGGACTTCCGTACGGTGATCGGGGACGTCCACGAAGACCGGGGGCTCGCAGCCCGCCCAGACGGTCGTCGGCAGCCGGTTGGCCACATGGACGATGATCAGGCCGGAGCCGAGGCGCCGGGCCATACCGATTGCATACGCCAACGCCCGCTCGCTCGACATGGAGCCGTCGAAGCCGACCACGACGCCGTGCTGGAAGGCGGGGTCGCAGGAGTGGCGTGTCTCTTCCGCCGCTTGGAGGTCCGCCATCGGATCGGCGACCTGCTTGCGGTCCGCGGGTTCGGGGATTTCGTGACCGGCCATCGATGTCTCGGCGAGGACGTCCTCTTGCGGAGGGGCGAACGGGGAACGGCGATTGACTTGATCCGGCAGTTGACTTCAGCTTGCCCGATCGAGGAGCGGAGCCATAGTTCAATGAGGAACGATACGACCGGGAATCATCTTCCCAAGCCCATACCCCAAGAGTACGGCGCCACTCCCCCGCTGCCCAGGGTCCGCCGGGGATCTCGGGCCCCCGCGCGGCGGATCTCGGGCCTCGAACGGTTCCCCGGAGCATGCCGGAGCGTGGCGCGGATGGCAATGCCCCGCCATGCCCCTGTACGCGCCCCTCGCGGTGACCCGTGATCGCCGGCCGCGTTGTAGTAGCTGCCTGCCTGAAGGGAGTACGCGGTGCCCGTTCCGTCCGACACCTCACCCGACCCAGTGAGCGACGTGGTGCGCTGGGGGGCGTTCAGTTGCGTCCTGGTGCCCTGCGTCCTCCTCCTGAGCGGGGCCTCTTTCGGTGGCGCGGCAGCCACCGCGGCCGGGCTGGCCGCGGTGACCTGCGCCTGTCGAACCCTGTTGCGGCGATCCGAACGGACCGCGGCCCGGGTCCTGGCCCAGGAAGCCGGACGGCACCGGGTCAGAAGGGTACATACCGGGGCAGGGGCGCACGGCGGCGGACGGCATTCCGTAGGGCGCACGCCGGTCGATTGAGGCTCCCGCAAGTCTGCGCGCGACCGTTTTCAGCCAACTTCCGGCCGGGTCGCTCGCCTTGCCCCAACCACCCCCCAACCCGGGCGTGAGCAGGGCGGAAAGGACCGCTGGGCATGGTTGTGCCCTACGGCGAACGGGCAGAGCCGAGAGGCGTACTTCCCATGCAGACCTGACGAGTGGAACGCTTCGTGATCGAATGCTTCGCGCCAAGTTGCCATATCGACATACCAGCGGGTGGTGAACTTGGCACTCCATCCTCACGGGACACAGTAGATTCGATCTTGGTAGTAACGGCGGGGGAACTGTGCAGGACCGAGAGGGCGAGACGACCGAGGGGGGCTTAAGTGCCATGAGCCAGGACTCCGCTGCCGTACCAGATGCCGCACGCAAGCTCGCCGCCCGACGACGCCGCGAAATAGTCGCGGTGCTCCTCTTCAGCGGCGGCCCCATTTTCGAGAGCTCCATTCCGCTCTCGGTCTTCGGCATCGACCGCCAAGACGCAGGCGTTCCGAGGTACCGGCTTCTTGTGTGCGCGGGCGAAGACGCGCCTTTGCGCACGACCGGGGGGCTCGAACTATCGGCCCCCTACGGGCTGGAGGCGATCTCCCGGGCCGGGACGGTCGTCGTACCGGCCTGGCGTTCCATCACCCAGGCCCCGCCGCCCGCCGCGCTCGACGCGCTGCGCCGCGCGCACGAAGAAGGGGCCAGAATCGTCGGGTTGTGCACGGGGGCGTTCGTCCTCGCCGCGGCCGGACTGCTCGACGGCCGGCCCGCCACGACGCACTGGATGTACGCGCCGACGCTGGCCAAGCGTTATCCGTCCGTCCATGTCGACCCCCGCGAGCTCTTCGTCGACGACGGCGACGTGCTCACCTCCGCGGGGACGGCGGCGGGCATCGACCTGTGCCTGCACATCGTGCGGACCGACCACGGCGCGGACGCCGCGAACGCGCTGGCCCGCCGGCTCGTCGTACCGCCGCGCCGGACGGCCTCCGACATGGGGCACCAGCGCTACCTGGACAGGTCATTACCTGAAGAGATCGGCGCCGACCCGCTCGCCGAGGTCGTCGCCTGGGCGCTGGAGCACCTCCACGAGCAGTTCGACGTGGAGACGCTGGCCGCGCGCGCCTATATGAGCCGGCGCACCTTCGACCGGCGCTTCCGCTCCCTGACCGGGAGCGCTCCCCTGCAGTGGCTGATCACCCAGCGGGTGCTGCAGGCCCAGCGGCTGCTGGAGACCTCCGACTATTCGGTGGACGAGGTCGCCGGGCGCTGCGGATTCCGCTCGCCGGTCGCGCTGCGCGGTCATTTCCGGCGGCAGCTCGGCGCCTCGCCGGCGGCCTACCGCGCGGCCTACCGCGCGCGCCGGCCGCAGAACGGGGCTCCCGAGCCCGCGCTGCGTCCGGAGCGGTCCGAGCGGCCGGAGCGCGGGGAGCGTACGGCGGCGGTCGGCGGCGCGGAGCGGTTCTCCGCCGCCGCGGTGGGCGCGGGTCACGGGCCGGCGTCCGCACTGGGGGGCACCGAAACGGGTGAAGCCGGCAAACCGCAGTCGGACGCGTTCGCCTCGCGGCTGCCGGAAGCACCCGTAGGCAGGGGCGCGGGCCGCCCCGTGCTGCCCAGCCAGCGTGAGCGCCCCGTAGGGTGAGGCATATGAACGATCGCATGGTGTGGATCGACTGCGAGATGACCGGACTCTCGCTGGCGAATGACGCGCTCATCGAGGTGGCCGCGCTGGTCACCGACTCGGAGCTGAATGTGCTGGGCGACGGGGTGGATGTGGTGATCCGCCCCCCGGCCGAGTCGCTGACCACCATGCCGGAGGTGGTGCGCCAGATGCACACCTCCTCCGGGCTGCTGGACGAGCTGGACGGCGGCACGACGCTGGAGGACGCCGAGGCGCAGGTCATGGCGTACATCAAGAAGCATGTGCCGGAGCCGGGGAAGGCCCCGCTGTGCGGGAACTCCGTCGGCACCGACCGTGGCTTCCTGCTGCGCGACATGCCCGGCCTGGAGAACTACCTGCACTACCGGATCGTCGATGTCTCCTCCGTCAAGGAGCTGGCCCGGCGCTGGTTCCCGCGGGCGTACTTCAACAGTCCGGACAAGAACGGCAACCACCGGGCGCTGGCGGACATCCGCGAATCCATCGCGGAGCTGCGCTACTACCGGGAGGCGGTCTTCGTGCCGCCGCCCGGTCCCGACTCGGAAACCGCGAAGGCCATCGCCGCCAAGCACGTCCTGGCCGCCGAGGAGCGGTCCGCACCGAAGTGACCCGGCTCGCTCCCGGGTGAGGGGAAACCCGGGAGCGAGCACCCCTCGGGACCCTGTACACTTTTTCTCAGCCGGTGGGGAAAAAGAACCACACAGCACCGGTCATGGTGGGTATAGCTCAGCTGGTAGAGCACCTGGTTGTGGTCCAGGATGTCGCGGGTTCAAGTCCCGTTACTCACCCCAACGGCCAAGGCCCGGTCCGCGAGAGCGGATCGGGCCTTCGTCGTGTCCGGGGTCTTGACGGTGCGGCGGGTCGTCAGTAGCCGACGGTGAAACGCTCGCCGAGGTGGCGGGGGGCCTCTATCTCGTCCAGGAGGGCGGCGGCGTAGTCCTCGGTGGAGATGCGGCTGGTGCCGTCGGCCGTGGTGACCAGGTCGTCGGTGGCGGTGCGGTAGGTGCCGGTGCGCTCGCCGGGCGCGATGGTGGCGGCCGGGCTGAGGTTGGTCCAGCGGATGTCGGAGACGGTGCGGTAGTAGTCGAGCGCGTCGCCGTGCGCGCGCATGATCTGGAGCAGGAACGCGGGCAGGCCCTCGGCGTCCCAGACCCGCCTGCCGTCCGGGGTGCGCAGTGAGCCGGCGCCGCCGACGGTGATCAGGCGGGGGGCCGCGTCGCCCAGGGCGCGCAGACCGGCGACGAGGGACTCGGCGGCCGGGGCGATGGTGGCGAGGTGGCCGGGGCCGTCGCCGCCGCCGACCGCGCTGACCAGTACGTCGTGGCCCTTGGCCGCGGTGGTGACGGAGGCCGGGTCGAGGACGTCGCCGGTCGTCACGGTCAGAGCCGGGTGGCGCACGGTGACCTTTGCCGGGGCGCGGACGACCGCGGTGACCTGATGGCCGCGGCGCAGGGCCTCGTCGAGAATGCGGCTGCCGATGGTGCCGTTGGCTCCGAAGAGGGCGATCGTGGACATGGCGGGGCTCCATCTGTGGGTCGAGGGGTGAGGGAAGGGCGGCCACCGAGGATTTCCGGTTTCTGTCAGCGTGCCCTTCGGCGTCTTCTACGCTAGGGGTGTCAGCGGGGCTTTCCGGGGTAGCCAGGAGACGGGGCATGGTCAGAATGCGACATGTGGCGGAGACGCCGGTTCCGGAGATCCGGGAGGTGGCGTTCTCCGCGCCGGCCGGGCGGCCGGCCGGCGTGGAGGTGCTGACCCTCGCCGAGCTGCGGGAGCGCGCGGACGCCTGCCGGCTCGCCACCCCGCACCGGCCCGGGTTCCACCACCTGCTGCTCCTGGACCGGGGCCGGCTGACGCACAGCGTCGACTTCCGGGAGCACGAGCTGACGCCGGGCGACCTGCTGTGGTCCCGGCCGGGACAGGTCCAGCACTTCGGCGACCTGACGGGCGCGGAGGGGCGGCTG
>NZ_JBVIHH010000002.1:172480-242384 GCF_055570395.1 Streptomyces sp. NPDC031210 | reverse complement strand
CTGGTGCTGTTCGAGGCCGGCTTCCTGGATCCGGCGACCGCGGCCGCGGCCCGGGTCGAGGACTGGTACGGCCCGGCGGTACGGCGCCCGGAGGGGCGGCTGGTGCTGTTCGAGGCCGGCTTCCTGGATCCGGCGACCGCGGCCGCGGCCCGGGTCGAGGACTGGTACGGCCCGGCGGTACGGCGCCCGGAGGGGGCGGCGGCGCGGCGGGTGGACGAGGCGATCGGGCAGTTGCACCAGGAGTTCGGGGCGCTGGGCGGGCTGCCGCTGGAGGTGCACATCGAGGTGCTGCGGCATCTGCTGGCGGTCCTGGTGCTGCGGGCGGCGCATCCGGCCGGGCCGGCGGGCGGCGGGGCGGGCGACTGCGAGGCGAGCGAGACGTATCTGCGGTTCCGGGACGCGGTGGAGCGGGAGTTCACCCGCAGCCGCCAGGTCGCGGACTACGCCCGGGCGCTGGGTTACGCCCCGCGCACGCTCTCCCGGGCCACCGAGGCCGCCGCCGGGGTGGGCGCGAAGGAGTTCATCGACCGGCGGGTGGTGCTGGAGGCCAAGCGGCTGCTGGCGCACGGCGACCTGTCGGCGGCGCGGATCGCGGACCGGCTGGGCTTCGCCGACGCGACCAACTTCGGCAAGTTCTTCCAGCGCCGGGCGGGCACCACCCCGATCGCGTTCCGAACGGCCGTACGGGGCGGGGCGGACGCGACTGAGGGTGGGCCGGGGCGGTAACTCGCCTGCCCCGGGCTGAGTTGATGCGCGGTCCCTCGGCGCCGCGCGCGGGCCGGCTGCCGGATCCGGCGGCGGGCCGGGGTGAGGGCGGCGGGACGCGGCGGGTGGGGGGATGCCCCGCCACGTCCCGCCCGTCAAGGCGGCCCGGGCGCCGCGCGGATCGGCGGTGTACGGCCGCGGGTCAGCCGGTGTAGGCGCCGAACGCCTTGGTGAAGTCCAGCGGCGCCTGCTCGATGGAGCTACAGGTCGGCTGCGCGGACGGCGACGCGCCGCCTTCGCATGCCTTGTCGCGGGTCGAGGACCACATCGACAGCCACGCCAGGTGCTTGGTGCGGGCGAACTTCACCAGCTCGGTGGCGTCCTCGACCTTGAAGACCTCGTTCTGCACGTCGTTGACGCCGATCATGGGCGTGACGGCGACGGTCTTCCAGGCCGCGGCGTCGCTCAGCCCGAGCGCCTTCTTGAGCTGCCCCTGGGTGGCGGTGGCGGCCTGGACGGCGTAGGTGCCCATGTCGCCGTCGTAGGAGGCGCCGTAGTCCATCGCCATGATGTTGACGGCGGAGATCTTGACGCCGTTCTTCTTGGCGTCGGCGACCAGGTTCACGCCGTCCTGGGTCAGGCCCTCGGGCATGGCCGGCAGGGTGAAGGAGACGTCCAGGCCCGGGTGCTTCTTCTGGAGCTGTGCGATGGCCCGGGCGCGGCGGGTGTTGGCCGCGGTGTCGGGGAGCGCGCCGCCTTCGATGTCGAAGTCGGCCTTGGTGAGCTTGAAGGTGTCGATGACCTTGCCGTAGGCGGCGGCCAGTTCGCCGGCCGAGCCGCAGGCCACACCCAGCTCGGAGCCGTTGGCGCCGCCGAAGGAGACCCGTACGTCGCCGCCGGCCGCCCGCAGGGCGGGTATCTGCCGGGCCACCTGGTCGCTGCCCAGTTCGCCGGAGCCGCCCCACTTGGGGGTGCAGCCGCCGCCGGAGGTGACGAAGGCGAGGGTGAAGTTCTTCACCCCGGTCTTCTTGGCGGTGCCGGGCAGGTCGTAGGCGGGGGCGAGGGAGGTGTCGACGTACGGGGCGAAGGCGCCGGCCGCCTTGGCCGGGGCGCTCCGCGGTGCCTTCGCCTGGGTGGTCCGCGGTGCCTTGGTGGCCTGGGCGGCGCCGGTGACGGCGAACGCGCCGCCGGTCGCCAGCGCGGCGGCCACGGCCGCCCCGGTCAGCTTGGTGGTGCGGCTCATACGCCGGCGGTGTGCCGAGGAACTCATCTGGTGCCTGCCTGTCGTCGTGTGGGGGTGGGGGGACGCGTCGGGAACGCTAGCGGCAGACAAACGGACAAAAGCCCGGTTCGGTACGGGAGTTGGCGGAATTATGGCCGCCTTAAGGAACCGAAAGGGGCTGGTTAAGAGCCCCTGTCCGGGGTGGTGTCAGAGCCGGGCCGCGGCGCGTTTGCGCCGGGTGCCGAGCCTGCGGCGCAGCCGGTGTCCGCGCCGCGCTCCGTGGTGGCCGCGCCGGTCGTCCAGGGCCAGCCAGACGCGTACCTCGGTGCCGCCGAGCACGGAGCGGCCGATGCGCACGTCGCCGCCGGTCGATTCGGCCAGCCGCCGCACGATGTCCAGCCCGAGGCCGGTCGATCCGTCGCCGCCGCCTCCGTGGCCGCGGCGCAGTGCCGCGTCCGGGTCGGCGATGCCGGGACCGGCGTCGGAGACGAGCACGATGACGGCGTCCTCGGCGTTGTGCACGTCGACGGCGAAGGCGGTGCCCTCCGGGGTGTGCCGGAAGACGTTGCCGAGCATGGCGTCCAGGGCCGCGGCGAGTTCGGGGCGGGCGACGGGGACGCGTACGGGCCGGTCGGCGCCGGCGATGCGGACGGTGCGGCCCTGGTCCTCGGCGAGCGCGGACCAGAAGTCCATCCGCTCGCGGATCACCTCGGCGGCGTCGCAGCCGGCCGCCGCCGTGACCTGCTGGGAGTGCGCCTTCTGTTCGCGGGCGGTGCGGATGATCTGGTCGACCTCGCGCTCCAACTGGGCGACGGCGGCCCGGGTCTGCTCGGCGGCGGGCCCGTCACCGAGCGAGGCGGCGTTCAGCCGGAGCACGGTCAGCGGGGTGCGCAGCCGGTGGGAGAGGTCGGCGGCCAGCTCGCGTTCGTTGGCGAGCAGTTGGACGACCTGGTCGGCCATGGAGTTGAACGCGACGGCCGCGGACCGCAGCTCCTTGGGCCCGTCCTCGGGGACGCGGACGCCCAGTTCGCCCTTGCCGAGGTCGTGCGCGGCGCCGGCCAGCCGCTCGGCCGGGCCCACCATCCGGGTGCCGAGCCGGTCGGCGACGGCCACCGACCCGACGATGAGGGCGAGTCCGACGGCGGCGAGGACCGCCCAGGAGGTGGTGACGCCGTTGGTGAGCGCGTCGTCGGGCACGTAGACCTCGACGACGGCGATGCCGGAGGCGACGGCGGTCGGCTGGAGCAGCGAGGAGCCGCCGGGGACCGGCGAGATGGAGGCGCGGCCGAGCTTGGCGGCGGCCGCGACGTCTTCCGGGGCGGCCCGCCGGAAGCCGATCTCGGCGCTCTTGCCGGACCTGCCCGCGGGGACGTGGACGCCGATGCGGCCGCCGGGGCCGGTCTCGGCGCTGGCGACGGCCCGCTCCAGTTGGGTGCGGTCGGTGGTGATGGCCAGGACCGGGCCGATGGTGGCGGCCTGCCGCTCGGCGTAGGAGAACGCCCGGTCGCGGGCCAACTCCTTGACGACGAGCCCGAGGGGGACGGCGAAGGCGGCCACGACCATCGTGGTGACGGCCAGCGCCACCTTGACCAGCGCCCACCTCACAGCGGTGGCTCCAGTTTGACGCCCACGCCCCGCAGCGTGTGCAGATAGCGGGGTTTCGCGGCGGTCTCGCCCAGTTTGCGGCGGAGCCAGGAGAGGTGGACGTCGATGGTCTGGTCGTCGCCGTAGGACTGCTGCCAGACCTCGGCGAGGAGTTCCCTGCGGGAGACGACGACGCCCGGCCGCCCGGCGAGGAAGGCCAGCAGGTCGAACTCCCGGCGGGTGAGGTCGAGGGCGGCGCCGTCCAGCTCGGCCTGCCGGCGCAGCGGGTCGATGGCGAGGCCGCCGACGCGGATCACTCGTGAGGGGGGTTCCGCGCCGGGCGCGGTGGCGCGGGAGCGGCGCAGTACGGCCGACATCCGGGCCGAGAGGTGTTCGACGGAGAACGGCTTGGTGAGGTAGTCGTCGGCGCCGTCGTTGAGCAGCCGGACGATTTCGGTCTCGTCGTCCCGGGCTGTGGCGATGATCACCGGAACGTCCGTGATGCCGCGCAGCATCTTCAGCGCCTCGCCCCCGTCCAGGTCGGGCAGGCCCAGATCCAGGATGACCACGTCGAATCCGACGTGCGCCACCTCGCGCAGGGCCTCCAGGGCGGTACCGACGCTCCGTACGGTGTGGGCGGCCTCGGTCAGATGCCGGATGAGGGCCGAGCGTACGAACTGATCGTCCTCGACGACGAGCACACGTGCCATGGGCGGCACCGTACGCCATACGAGCGGGTTTCTTTACCTGGGGTTGACACGAAAACGGGGGTTGACGGCCGTCGCCGGCGGGTGCGGGCGGACGGAGGAGTGGTGCAATATGAGCCGGATGCAACGAGGACTGGTTCACGCGGCGGCCTGGACGCTGGCGACGGGCGCCGCGGTCACGCTGTCGTGGTTCGGGGTGCACACCGTGCTGTCCGGCACGGCCTACGACGCACCGCGCGCACTGCCGCTGTCCGACCGCCCGCACTCCTCCGGGGCGCGGGCGGACGGCCAGATCGCACCGCGCGCCTCCTCCACCCACCGGCCCAGACCGTCCGACGCGACCGACCCCGGCGCGTCGCCGTCCCCGCCCGCGCCGTCCGCGCCCACCCACTCCGGCGGGCCGCTCTCCGGCGGCCCTTCGTCCACCGCGCCGGCCGATTCGCCGGCCTCCTCCGGGCGGGTGCGCAGCTACTCCACGCTCGGCGGCCGGGTCGTCTTCGACCTGGGCGCCGCCTCCGCCCAGTTGGTGTCGGCCACGCCGAACTCGGGCTGGGAGATGCAGGTGTGGAAGCAGGACGGGTGGATCCGGGTGGACTTCACCGGGGGCGCCGCCCGTACGTCCGTGATCTGCACCTGGAACGGGCACGCGCCGACGGTCGAGACCAGCAACAACGCCAAGTAGGCGGCCACCGGCGGCGGCCCGGGCGCCGGCCGCCCCCGGATGTCAGTCGAAGGCGTCCGGGGGCGGCGCCGGCGAGGCGACCGCGGTGGCGTCGGTGACCGGCGCGGCGCCGCCGGTGAAGTCCCGCAGCGCCCGGCCGTGTTCGACCCGGCCGGCCTGCGGATCGGTGGCCGCCCGCCGGGTCAGCTCGGCGACCGGCAGCTCCCCGTCGGCCGCCAGGAGTACGGCGTTGCCGAACCGTTTGCCCCGCAGCACGGCCGGGTCGGCGGTCAGGCACAGCTCGGGGAAGACCGCACCGGCGGTGGCGACCTGGCCGCGCAGGAAGCGCAGCGGCGGCCCGTCGGTGAGGTTCGCCGCGTAGAACCCGCCGGGCCGCAGCACCCGCCGCGCGCCCGCCACGAATTCCGTACTGGTCAGCGGCGCGGGCGTGCGGGCCCCGGCGAAGACATCGGCGATGACCAGATCCGCCCAGTCGTCCGGGATTCTCGCCAGCCCCTCGCGGGCGTCGCCGGTGCGCACCCTGATCCGCCAGCCTCCCTCCAACGGAAGGTGTGCGCGCACCAGTTGGACCAGCGGCGCGTCGATCTCGATGACCTGCTGGGTGGAGCGGGGCCGGGTCGCGGCGATGTAGCGGGCCAGGGTCAGCGCGCCGCCGCCGAGGTGGAGCACGCGCAGGGGCTTGCCCGGTGGTGCGGCCAGATCGGCGATGTGGCCGAGCCGGCGCTGGTAGGCGAAGTCGAGGTACGCCGGGTCGTCGAGGTCCACATGGGACTGCGGGGCGTCATCGATCAGCAGCGTCCAGCCGCGCGGCCGGTCCCGGTCGGGCCGCAGTTCCGCGACTCCGCCGTCCACCGTCTCCACGACGGCCTCCGGGCCGCCGCGCCCGCGCCTGCTCTTCGCCATGCCTTCAGTATGACTGCTGGGCGGGGGCTCGTATCGCCTGGTCAGCGCGGTACGCCACCGGGCCGGCGGGTGTGACGGAAGCGGCGGCCCGCCCGCGACCGAAGTCGTGGACGGGCCGCCGCTTCATCCGTCGATCCCGGCCGTCTGGGGGCACTTCCGGGACGACGGCCGGATCACTTGTTGGTGCAGGTGTTCCCGAAGGCGAAGTTCGCGGCGGCGATCCCGTTGACGCTGTTGCCGCACACGTTGATCGGGATGTGGATCGGCACCTGGACGACGTTGCCGCTGATGACGCCGGGGGAACGCTTGGCAATGGCCTTGGCCACCGCGCCGCTCTTGTGGGGCGCTTGGCTCTTGACCGCGCCATGGCTCTTGACCGTGCCGTGGCTGTGGTGAGCCGCAGCCGTGGCCGCACCCGCGCCACCCACCACCATGGCACAGCCGGCAGCGGCCAGCGTGGCGGTCATGAGGATCCGCTTCATCACCATTCTCCTTTCAGTTCACGAATGAGGCACCCGACTCAACGAGCGAAATGCGGGAGGGATGCGGGCGTTGGTCCGTCCGGTAAAACCTTCTTCCGGCGGGCCGTTGAAGCGGCCGCCACGGAAGTCCGGTATTCCGCTGATCGGAATCGCCGTCGGGTCACCCGGCGTGCCTCGCACGATTTCCAACATGCTTTCTGTCAGAGTGCTCTCCGGTTTGACTGATAGAAGTCGGAGAGAGAAGACATGCGGAAGTCGATGGACCTCACCGGGCGCGGCGTCGTGTGCGCCCTCGTGTCCTTGGCATTGTCGGCCACCCTGTCTCCGGCAGCGGCGGCGCCCGCGACCGGAGAATCGGAGCGAATTCCTTTCGCCGAGCGCTACCACGCGACCCAGCACGGCGGCATCACCCGCGCGGCCAACTCCTCGATCACCTGCCGCCCGGTGGGCGGCCCCGAGGACTCCTGCGCGGCGGCCCAGCAGGGCGGCCCGGGCGCCAACGGCCGCTACGAGATGACGTATACGGACATCGACTCCGACCCCAACACCTACAACTCCAGCAGCGCCGACCTGCGGCTCCCGGCCGGCTCCCGGGTGAGTTACGCCCGGCTGTACTGGGGTGGCAACCTCCGGGTCGGCGAGCAGAAGCCGGCCGCCGACAACGGGCGGGTGCTGATCGCCGAGCCCGGCGGCCAGTACAAGCAGGTACTCGCGGACACCATGACCGGGCACCGCATCACACCGGGCACCGACGCCTTCCAGGCGTCGGCGGATGTCACCGCCCTGGTGCGCGACAGCGGTCCGGGCGCGTACACCGTCGCCCAGGTCAATGTGGCGATGGGCCGGTCCCGGGCGGGCGCCTGGGGCGGCTGGACGCTGGTCGTCGCCTACGAGAACGACCGGCAGCCGCTGCGCAAACTCACCCTGTGGGACGGCTTCCAGCCGCTGGACTCGGGCCGCCGGAGCCTCGCGGTGCGGCTGCGGGATCTGCGGATTCCGGAGGGGGCGAGCGGCCGCGCGGGTGTCGTGGCATATGACGGCGACCGGGCCACCGGAAGTAATTCGCTCTCCGTCGCGACCGACCGGCAGACGCCGGTAAGGGTGCTGGATGCCGCCAACCCGGCGAATGATGTGATGAATTCGACCATCACCGATTTCGGCCGCGAGACGGTCCGGCTGCCCGCTTACCGGAACACGCTCGGATTTGATTCCGACGTATTCGACATCACCCCCGCCCTGCGGTCCGGCGGTGACCGTCTCACTTTCCGCTTCGGCACCCGCAGCGAGGGATATGTCCTCGGTGCACTCTTCACACAGACCGAGACCCGGCGCTGAGCGGCATGCCCCGGAAATTCCCGCAGAGAGTTCTGTCAGCTCGGTAAACAGGGGAGCGGTACGCGTGCTGTCGCAAGACGTGCAGTCAGAGGAACGGCCCACGGTTCTCCATGTCTCCCAGCCCGTCGAGGGCGGGGTCGCCCGGGTCGTCGCCGACCTGGCGCGGGCACAAGTGGCGGCCGGGCTGCGGGTGGTGGTGGCCGCGCCGCCCGGTGACGGGCTCCTGCCGGAAGCCGCCGCGGCGGGCGCCGAGGTGACCGAGTGGCCCGCCGACCGCTCCCCCGGCCGGGCGCTGGCCGGCGAGGTGTGGCGGCTGGCCCGCCTGATCCGCCGGACCCGGCCGGACGTCGTCCACGCGCACAGCGCCAAGGCCGGACTCGCCGCCCGGCTGGCCGTACGCGGCCGGCTCCCGACCGTCCACCAGCCGCACGCCTGGTCCTTCGAGGCGGTCGGCTGGCCGATGGCGAGGCTGGCGCTCGGCTGGGAGCGGTACGCGGCGCGCTGGGCGGACCGGGTGCTGTGTGTGAGCGAGGCGGAGCGGCTGCGCGGCGCGGCGGCGGGCGTACCGGCCCGGTGGGCGGTGGTCCGCAACGGAGTGGACCTGAACCACTTCCTCCCCGCACCGGCCGACGAGGCGCCGCGGCACCGGGCCGCGCTCCCCGCCCTGAGCGGCCTGCCGACCGATGCGCCCCTGGTGGTGTGCGTGGGCCGGCTGTGCCGGCAAAAGGGCCAGTCGACGCTGCTGCGCGCGTGGCCCGGCGTCGCCACCGCGGTGCCCGCCGCCCGGCTGGTGCTCGTCGGGGACGGGCCCGACCGGCGGCGCCTGCACGAGGCCACGCCGCCCGGGGTGCTCTTCGCGGGCGCCACCCACGACCCCGCCGCCTGGTACCGCGCGGCGGATGTGGTCGTCCTGCCCTCGCGCTGGGAAGGCATGGCGCTGGCCCCTCTGGAGGCGATGGCCTGCGGCCGCCCGGTGATCGTCAGCGACGTGAGCGGGGCCCGGGAGAGCCTGCCGCCCGGCGCGGCGTCCCGCTGCCTGGTGCCGCCGGACGATCCGGCCGCCCTGGAACGGGCCCTGCGCGGCCTGCTGACCAACCATCAGCTACGCGTGGCGATGGGCCTGCGGGCCCTGGCACACGTGCGGACGACATACGACGTGCGGCGCACGGCGGCAGCGGTCCTGGATCTGTACCGCGAACTGCTCGGCGCGTCGTGCCCCGAGAACAGAGAGCAGATCAGGCGATGACGACGGAGAGCGCGGACGCAACCCATCCCGCCCGGGTCCTGCCCCGGTCCGCGGCGGCCACCCGGCCGGCGACCGCCGCGGTCTATCCGCCCCGCCGGCCGGGGCCCGGCCTGCCGCCACCGGCCGAGCCCCGGCCCGCCGTACGGCACCGGACCACCGCCCCGCTGATGGCCGCCGACTGCCTGGCGACCGCCGGCGCCGCGTTCCTCGTACGGGGCCCGGCCCTGACCCTGGCACTGCTCGGTCCCGCCGTGCTGTGCCTGCTGCTGCTCAACGCCCACGCCGGGCTCTACCGGCCGCGGCTCGCCCCCACCGCGCTCGGCGACCTGCCGGCGCTGCTGGGCCGGGCCGCCGTCTGCTGGTGCGCGGCGGCCTCGGCGCTGGCCGCCGTCGACGCCGCGGCGGCGCTGTCGGTGGGCACGCTGGCGTGCGCGGTGGCGGCGCATGTCGTCCTGGCCGGCGCCGGCCGGGCGGCGGTCTACCGGGCCGGGCGCGGCGCGGCCCGCCGCGCACCGCGCGCCACCCTGATCGTCGGGCCGGAGCAGGCCGGCCGGCAGCTCGCCGCCGCGCTGCACCACCACCCCGAATACGGCATGCGCCCGGTGGGCCTGGTCGTCTTCGGCCCCTGCGCGCCCGCCGCCCGCGAGGCGGAGCCGGACGAGGCCGAGCCGCCGCTGCCGCGCCTGACCTCGACCGAGGACGTCACCCGGGCCGTCATCCAGAACACCGTGCGGGACGCGGTGTTCACGCTGCCACCGGCCGCCGACCCGCAGACCGCGGCGCTGGTGCGGCGCCTGACCGACCAGGGGTCGCAGGTGTGGCTGGCGGGCGCCGCGGCCGGGCACCATCCGGCGGGCCGCGGCACCGAGCACCTGTGGGGCTTCTCCTGCCGGCGCCTGGACACCCGCGCGCCCCGCCACGGCGGCCCGGGCAAGCGGGCTTTGGACCTCGCGCTGGCCGCGGCGGCGCTCGCGGTGACCGCCCCGGTGCTGCTGGGCTGCGCGCTGGCCGTACGGCTCGCCGACGGCCCCGGGGTGATCTTCCGGCAGGAACGTATCGGGCGGCACGGGCGGCCCTTCACCCTGCTGAAGTTCCGCACCCTGCGGCCCAGCGACGCGCACGAGGCGGCGACGCGGTGGAGCGTGGCGGACGACGGGCGGATGAGCGCGGTGGGTCGGCTGCTGCGGCGGACCTCGCTCGATGAGCTGCCGCAGCTCTGGAACGTGCTGCGCGGCGACATGAGCCTGGTCGGACCGCGCCCCGAACGCCCCTTCTTCGTCCAGCAGTTCAGTCAGAGCTACCCCGAATACGGCGCCCGGCACCGGATGCCGGTGGGCATCACGGGCCTGGCGCAGGTGCACGGGCTGCGCGGCGACACCTCCATCGAGGACCGGGCGCGCTTCGACAACCTCTACATCGACAGTTGGTCGCTGTGGCAGGACATCCTGATCCTGCTGCGCACCGCCGCCTCACTGTTCCGGCTGGAGGGCAGGTGAGCGCCGGCGCACCACCTGCCGTGCTGTCCGGGCCGTGGCGCCCGGCCGGCCTGGCGCGGACGCTGAGCGCGCGGTACGCGCCGCTCCTCCCGGCGCTCGCCACCGTCCTGCTGCTGTGCGCGCCGGCCGACCGCGGCGATGTCGCGGTCGAGAAGGTCACTCCGGCCGACGCGGCCTCCGCCGTACTGGTGCTGTGCTGTGCGCTGCGGCTGCTGCTGCGGCGCGCCCGGCCGCTGAACCGTACGGCCGCGCTCGTACTGGGCGCGCCCCTGGTGGGCTGCGCGGTGGCCACCGCCGCCTCGGGCGACCCGATGGCGAGCCTGCCGGGATTCGTCCGAGCCCTCCAGATCTTCGTGCTGGTGCCGGCCGCGCTGGTGCTGACGCTGCGCGACGCCCGGGACTTCCGGGTGGTGGCCGGGTCGGTGGTGGTGCTCGCGCTGGTGCAGGGCGCGATCGGCGTGGCGCAGTACGTCACCGGTACGGGCGCCTCGTACATGGGGCAGAACATCCGCGCGGTCGGCACGTTCGGGCCGCTGGACGTCATGGGGATGGCCACCGTCGTCGGCTACGGCCTGGTGGCCGCACTCGCCCTGGCCCTCGCGCCGGACGCCGGCGCGCCCCGGTGGGTGCGGCCGGCCGCCCTGGGCAGCGCGGCCGCGCTGGTGGTGCCGCTCGCGGTGTCCTTCAGCCGGGGTGCCTGGATCGCCACGGCGGTGGCCGCCGTGGCCGTCCTGCTGCTGGCCGGGCCGCGGAAGGCCCTGGGCGCGCTGGCGGTGGTGACCGCGGCGGCGGTGCTGCTGGTGGGCGGCGCCGGGGTGGGTTCGCGGATGATCAGCGAGCGGGTCACCAGCATCACCGCGGTCTCCGACGCCCCGGACCGGTCGGTCACCGACCGGTACGCGCTGTGGGCGGCGGCGGCCGGTATGTGGCGCGACGCCCCGCTGACCGGCGTCGGCCTCAAGGGCTTCGCCGCCCACCGCGACGGGCACGCCCCGCTCGGACTGTCCTCCGGCGGTGACACCGCGGGCGCCGGACACGCCTTCCGGCGCGAGCCGTTGCTCTCCCCCCACAACATGTATCTGCTGGTCCTCAGCGAGCAGGGCCTGATCGGGCTCACGGCGCTGGCGGGGAGTTGGGCGGCGCTGCTGGTGTGCGCGCTGCGCCGGCTGCCCGCGGCCCGGCGCGTCGGCCGGAGCGCCGACTGCGGGCTGGTCGCGGCCGGCCTGCTGATCTGGCAGCTCGTCGATTTACTGTACTCCGACACCGGAGGCGCCTCGACGGTGCTGACGGCGGTGCTGTTCGGACTGGTCGGCTGGTGGGCGCTGGCGTCGCCGGAGCCCGGCGGCGGGGCGGCGGCGCGGTGAGCGGGCCGCCGGCGCGGACGCGGGCCCGGTGGCGGGCGGCGCCCGCAACGCTGCCCGCCCCCGCTTCCGTGCCCGTATCCCCGCCCGTGTCCGTGCCCGCGCCGGCGGGCCCGGCAGCCCCGGCGGGCCCCGACGGCGGCGGCCCGCCCGGCCGCTTCCTGGCCCGCGCGGCGGGGGTCACCGCGCTGCTCACCGCGGCCGGTTCGCTGTGCGGGCTGCTGCGGGACCAGACACTCGCCCACCTCTTCGGCGCCGGCCGCGACACCGACGCGTTCCTGGTGGCGTGGACGGTGCCCGAGATGGCGGCCACGCTGCTGATCGAGGACGCCATGGCGCTGCTGCTGATCCCGGCGTTCAGCCTGGCCCTCTCGGCCCGGGCGGCGCGCGCGGGCGGCCCGCCCGGGGCGTCCGCCGACGGCCGGGACCCCGTGGCGGCCCTGCTGAGCGCCACCTTCCCCCGGCTGCTGGGCGCCCTGACCGCCGGTGCCGCGCTGCTCGCGCTCGGCGCTCCCCTGCTGGTACGGATCCTGGCACCGGGGCTCGCCGATCCGGGCCCGGCCGTCGACTGCACCCGGCTGACCGCGCTGAGCGTCCTGACCTTCGGCGTGGCCGGCTACTTCAGCGCCGTGCTGCGCGCCCACCGCAGCTTCGTGCCGCCCGCCGCGATCTACGTCGCCTACAACCTCTGCATCATCGGCACGACGCTGGTCCTGCACTCCCTGTGGGGCGTGCGGGCGGCCGCGGCCGGGGTCGCGCTCGGCGGCGCCGCCATGGCAGTCGTCCAACTCCCCGCCTTCCTACGGAAGTTGCCGCCCCGCGGCGAACGGCGGCGGGTGCTCCCGGCCGCCCCCGGGCGGGCGGCGTCGCTGGGCTTCGGGCTGCTGGCGCCCGTGGCCTGCTTCGCGCTCGGCCGGCAGGCCCAGGTCCTCATCGAGCGGTTCCTGGCCTCCTCCCTGCCGGCCGGCGCGATCTCGCATCTGAACTACGCGCAGAAGGTCGCGCAGATGCCCATGCTCTTCTCCCTGATGCTGTGCACCGTCACCTTCCCCGTGGTGGCCCGCGCGCTCGCCGACGGCCAGGCGGACCGGGCCCGGCGGCGGGTCGAGCGCGATCTGACGCTGGCGGGCCTGGTGGTGCTGCTGGGCGCCGCGTACGTCATCGCCTGCGCGCCGCAGATCGTCGCCCTGCTCTTCCAGCGCGGCGCGTTCACCGCCGCGGACACCGCCGCCACCGCCTCGGTGATGCGGGTGTACGCGCTCGGCCTGCTCGGCCACAGCCTGGTCGGCGCCCTCATCCGGCCGTTCTTCTCCGCCGCCCGGCCCACCTGGTACCCGGCCGCCGCGATGGCGACCGGGCTGCTGATCACCGTCGTCGCCGGGCTGTTCGCGGTCCGCTGGTGGGGCGTGCACGGCATCGCGGCCGCCAACGCCGCCGGCATCACGGCCACCGCTGCGCTGCTGCTGCACGGCCTGGGCACCCGGGTCGTCGCCATCGAGGTGCGCCGGGTCGCCGGCGGGCTGGGCCGGCTGGTGGTGGCGGCCGCCGCGGCCGCCACCGTGGGCGGACCGGTCGCCGCCCTGCTCTCCCCGGCGCCGGCCGGTGCGGTGGCCGGCGCGGTGCTGGTACCCGCCGTCTTCGCCGTCACCGCCGTCGCCGTGCGGGCCCCGGAGGTCCGCCGGCTGGCCGCCGGCGCCCGGCGCCTGGCCCCGTGGACCGCCCGCCCCCGCACCACCGCCCGCCCGCCCCTCCCCGCAGATCCGCCGGACACCCCCTAGCCACCGCCCGAAGGAACGCCACATGCCCCTCGCCCCGGCGCCTCTCCGCGCCACCGCAACCGTCCCCACCGCCCGCCGCGCCCGCAACACCCCGCCGTGGGTGCTGATGTACCACTCGGTCGCCGACGTCACCGAGGACCCGTACCACGTCACCGTCTCCCCCGACCGCCTGCACCGGCAGTTGCGCTGGCTGCGCGGGCGCGGGCTGCGCGGCGTCGCCGTCGGCGAGCTGCTGCGCGCCCGCGCCGCCGGCCGGTCCGCCGGCCTGGTCGGTCTGACCTTCGACGACGGCTACGCCGACTTCCTCACCGACGCGCTGCCCATCCTGCGCCGCCACGAGTGCACCGCCACGGTGTTCGTCCTGCCCGGCAGGTCCGGCGGCGACAACGCCTGGGACCCGCTGGGCCCCCGCAAGCCCCTGCTGACCGCGGACGGCATCCGCGCCGTCGCCGGAGCCGGTCTGGAGATCGGCTCCCACGGGCTGCTGCACCGGGACCTGACCCGCGTCGACGACGAGACGCTGGAGCGGGAGACCGCGGGCAGCCGGACGCTGCTCGGCGAGCTGACCGGGCGCGCCCCGGACGGCTTCTGCTACCCCTACGGCACGCTCGACGCGCGGGTGGCGGCGGCGGTCCGCGCGGCCGGCTACGGCTACGCCTGCGCCATCGACCCCGGCCCACTGACCGGGCAGTACGCCCTGCCCCGCGTCCACATCGGCGCCTCCGACACCTCCTGGCGCCTGCACCTCAAGCGCGCGCTGCACCCGCTGCGCCGCCGCCCGCTGCCCGTCGACGAGGCCGTGCCGACCGCTGCCGCCGGGGGCCCTCGGTGAGAGTTCTGCACATCATCACCGGCCTCGAAGTCGGCGGCGCGGAGCAGCAGCTACGGCTGATGCTGCGTCACCTACCGGTGTCCTGCGAGGTGATCACCCTCACCAACCCGGGCCCGGTCGCCGAGGCCATCGAGGCCGACGGCACCCCGGTCACCGACCTGGGCATGAAGGGCAACCGCGACCTGGCCGCCCTGCCCCGCCTGGTCCGGCTCATCCGCGGCGGCCGCTACGACCTGGTGCACACCCACCTCTACCGCGCCTGCGTCTACGGCCGGCTCGCCGCCCGGCTGGCCGGCGTCCGGGCCGTGGTCGCCACCGAGCACTCGCTCGGTGACGCGGTGATCGAGGGCCGCCGGCTGACCCGCGGCGTCCGCGCGCTCTACCGGGCCACCGAGCGCCTGGGATCGGCCACGGTCGCCGTCTCGGAGACCGTCGCCGCCCGGCTGGGCCGCTGGGGAGTGCCCGAGCGGCGGATCCAGGTCGTGCCCAACGGCATCGAGGCGCACCGCTTCGCGTACGACCCGGCCGCCCGCGCCGCCACCCGCGCCCGCCTGGGCGTGCCCGCCGACGCCTTCGTCGTCGGCGGCGTCGGCCGGCTGGTACCCGGCAAACGCTTCGACGTACTGGTCCGCGCGGTGGCCCAGCTCTCCGGCGTCCACCTGCTGCTCGCCGGCGAGGGGCCGGAGCGCGGGACGCTGCGGCGGATGGCCGAGCAGTACGGCGCCGCCGACCGCGTCCACCTGCTGGGCGAGCGCGGCGGCGTGGCCGGCCCGCCGCCCGCCGGCGCACCGGCCGACGACACCGACATCCCCGGTCTGCTGGCGGCGATGGACGTCTTCGTCTCGCCGTCCTCGGAGGAGGCGTTCGGCCTGGCCGTCCTGGAGGCGCTCGCCGCCGGGCTGCACGTCCTGTACGACAGTTGCCCGGCGGTCGACGAACTGCCCGCCGACCAGGCACCCGGCGCCCGCCGCTTCCGCCCCGGCGCCCAGGAACTGACCACCGCCCTCGCCGAGTTGCGGCGCACCGGCCCCGGACGGCTGCCCGTACCGCCGGTGGTGGAGCGCTACGACATCGCCCGCAGCGCCGAGTCCCTGACGTCCGTCTACGAACGGGCCCTGGGCCGGGCGCCGCAGGCCGCCGCGCCCCGGACACCGCCGCGCGGCGCGCCCGCCGCGGGGCCGGCCCGGCCGCAGGTGTCACTGCCCGATCCGTCCCCGTCCCCGTCCCCGAGCAACCAGTCCTTGTCTAAGAGGTGAACGACGTGCTGAGCACCACTGTGGCCGAGACCGTGGGAGAACGATCCCCGGCGCCCGCCCGGCGCGCGCGCCGGATGAGTGCCCGGCTGCGCGCGCGGCTGCGCCGGCTGCCCCCGTGGTGGCCGCTGCCGCTGTGCGCGCTGCTGGGGACGGTCGGCGGCGCGACCTACGGTCTGACGCAGCCGCCGCAGTACGCCGCGACCAGCTATGTCGTGGTCGTCCCCGCCGAACACGCCGACCCCGCCGGCACCCTGGGCTTCGCGCAGGCTTTCGGGCGGCTCGCCGACAGCGGGGCGGTACTCGCCGACGCCCACCGCGTCTCGGGGCTGCCGCTCGAAGCGCTGCGCGGCAAGGTCCGCGCGACGACCTCGCCGGACGCCCCGATGATCGAGATCACCGGCACCGCGGCGGTCCCGCGCGCCTCGGCCGACGTCGCCAACGCGGTGGCCCGCTCGCTGACCCGGACCGGCAACGACACCGCCGCCCGGACCGGCACCAAGCTGCTGGTGTTCGCGCAGGCGTCCGCACCCGACGCCCCGATCGCCCCGTCGGTACCGGTCGCCACCGCGGTGGGGGGCTGCGCGGGCGGCCTGCTGGGCGGCCTGCTGCTGCTCGTACGGCCCCGGGAGCGGCGCGCGGCGGCCGGTGCGGCGGCGGGCCGGGCCCCGGCACAGGGCGGGCCGGCGCCGTCTCCCGCGGTCCGAGGACGGGTGCGATGACGGAGCGCCGGACACCGTCCGCCGCCGCCGTTCCCGGCCCCGCCCGGCCCGCGGCGGCGGACCGGGTTCCGTCCGCCGCCGCCATCCCCGGCCCCACCCGGCCCCCGGAAGCCACGGACCGGGCCCTGCCCGCCTCCGCCATCCCCGGGCCGACCCGGCCCCCGGAAGCGACGGACCGGCCCCTGTCTTCCGGGCTGCCCCGGCCGGCCGGTCCGGTGGAGCCGGCCGCACTGTCGGCGACCCTCTGCCGCGATCCGCTGCGGTTTGCCGCGCTGGCCGGCGAGTGGCGGGCGCTGCACCGCCGCTGCCGGACCGCCACCCCCTTCCAGAGCCACGCCTGGCTGCACTCCTGGTGGCTGTCGTACGGCGTCCCCGGGCGGCTGCGGGTGGTGCTGGTGCGCCGCGCGGGCCGGCTGGTCGGGGCGGCGCCGCTGATGCTGACGTACCGCCCGTTCCCGGTGCTCAGGCCGCTCGGCGGCAGCATCTCCGACTTCTGCGACGTGCTGCTGGACGACTCGTGCGCCGAGGCCGCGGCCGAGGCGCTGGCCGGGTTCCTGTACCGGACGGCCCGCGGCACCCTGATCGACCTGCGCGAGGTGCGCCCCGGCGCCGCGGCCGAGCGGTTGCGCGCGGCGTGGCCGGGCCCGCACCGCACGCTCGCCGACTCGGTGTGCCTGGAGCTGCCCGGCGTGCCGATGGAGGACCTCCTGGCGCGGCTGAGCGGCGCCCGCGCCCGCCGGGTGCGGGCCACGCTGCGCCGGCTCGACGCGCTGGGCATCGAGGAGCGCGCGGTGCCCGCGCCCGAGGTGCCCGCCGCGGTGACGAACCTGCTGCGCCTGCACGGCCTCCAGTGGCGGGGCCGGGGCGTGACACGCGAGCATCTGCGGCCGCGGTTCGCCGCGCATCTGGTGCGCGCCACCCGGGAGATGGTCGCCCGCGGTGAGGCGGTCCTGACCGAGTACCGGATGGACGGCACGGTGATGGCCGCCGACCTCATGCTGCTCTCCGCGGACCTGGCCGGCGGGTACCTGTGCGGCGCCGACCCCGAACTGCGGGCCAGGAAGGTCGACATCACCACGATGCTGATGCGCCACGACGCCCGGCATGTGGTCGGCACCGGCCGCGGCACGCTCAGCCTGCTGCGCGGCACCGAGCCGTACAAGCAGCGCTGGCGTCCGGAGCGGGTGACCAGCCGGCGGCTGCTGCTGTCCCGCCGCGCCCTGGCCCCGGTGCTGCGCCTGTACGCGGCGCGGGTGGCCGGCCGGTCGCTGGCGGCCGGGGCGCTCCGCCGGCGGCTGACGTCGCCGCGGGGGGTGCGGGTCCGGCTGAACGCCTGGCGGGCGAAGGGGGCGGGCGGGTGAGGAGCCACCGGTACGCGGCCGGCGCCGGCCGACCGGGCGGGCCGCCGCCGGGACCCCCCGGGCGCCGCCTAGGGCGAGCCGAAGGCCCTGCTCAGCAGCCGCTGGACCACGTCGAACCGGACGCACAACTGACGCACCCCGAACATCGAGGCGAACCGCTCCCCGAGGTCGATCGGCAGGCAGTTCCGCCCGTTCGCCGCCGGGGGCGGGGACGTCGGGCTCCCGGGCGTGGGCTGGGGCCCGCTCGGCGAGGGCGTCGGGATGGCCGGGACCGTGGGGAGGGCCGGGGGCTCGGGCACGTCGAAGAGCGCGGAGCGGTACGCCCGGGAGGAGCGCGGGTTCTCCCGGCACTGCCAGACGCCGTGCGGGCAGTAGTCCGTGATCGTCTGGTAGAGCGGCTTGTGGATCTTCATCCAGGCCAGCATGTGCCGGATGAATTCCGCGTTGTCGCCGTTGCGGAACAGGCCCCACTCGGGATAGGAGATCTGCTTTTTGTGCGCGGCCGCGAAATCGACCTGGTGCTGGAGTCCGTACGGCTCGCGGATCATTTCGTCGAACGTCTCGCCGGCCGGCTGGTCGTAGGAATCCATGCCGATGATGTCCACGACGTCGTCGCCCGGGTAGCACTTCGTCCAGCCGATGGCGTCCCGTCCGCGGTTCGGCGTGAAATCGAAGCGGAATTTCTGGCCGGGCACCGCGCGCATCGCGCGGACGATACGCCGCCAGTACGTCCTCCACGCCTGCGGATCGGGCGCGCACCGGTGGGTGTAGGTGACGCCGTTCATTTCCCAGCCGAGGGTGATCACCGTGTCCGGGACGCCCTGTTCGACCAGGTGCCGGGCCAGCGCGGTGAAATGGGCGTCGAATTGGCCGTCCGCGGCCTTCCCCAGGAGCCCGCGCACCTCGGAGTCCGACAGCCCCGCCTCGTTGCGCTCCATCATCGGGACGTTCAGGACGAACATCCGGTCGGCCGCGCCGCGCTTCCACCGCGCCCACGGGCGGAGGAACTCCGGCCGCCCCTCGATGTTCGCCCAGCGGTCGCCGGGCAGGTAGGTGTGGCCGACCCGGATGTCCGTGCCGCCCAGCCACTTCTCCAGCTCGGCCAGCCGCCGTACGCCTGCCTCGCCGGACCCCAGGAACGCGCCCAGGGTCGGCACCGCGGGGAACTCGACCACCGGCACCGGCGGCACGTTCCCCGCGGGCGGTGCGGGGGCGGCGGGTCCCGGGGAGACGGCGGCCGGGCCGCGGTTGCGTCCGTCCGTGCCGCCCGCGCGGTCGGGTGCGGGTACGGCGGTGCAGGAGGCGAGCAGGCCGATGGTGATCGCCCCGATAGCGGTGCCCGCCGACCTCCGGCTTCGCTGGGACATGGTGACTCCTTCGGGGACGCCCGCTGTTCGGCGTACTGCTCCCATTACGGTAATCAGAAGATCCCCAAAAAGGGCCGTAGGAATGCCTTCTGATAGCCCATTAGCGATTTCCTTCCCCCGCACGGTCCATCGAAGTGAAGGACGTAAAGTTCATGCCCTTGTTCGACACCGAGGTGCCCGTTCTGCTGCTGCGGCTCGATCCCAATCCCTTTCACCATGGCACACTGGGCGCGGTCAGATCGCTGGGGCGGGCGGGAATCGAAGTCCATGCCGTCGTCGAATCGGCGCGCGGCCCGGTGGCCCGGTCCCGATATCTGCACCGGGCCCATGAACTCCCCGCCGGGCGGCAGGCCGAGGCCGCGCTGCTGGAATTGCTGCGCGCCGTCTCCGAACGCATCGGCAGGCCCGCCGTACTCATCCCCATGGACGACCGGGGCGCGATCGTCGCGGCCCGGCTCGCGGACCGGCTGGTGGACCGCTTCCTGCTCCCCGCGCAACCCGCCGGCCTGCCCGAACGCGTCGCCGACAAGGCCGAACTCGCCCGCCTGTGCCGGGAGCTGGACCTGCCGCACCCGGCGACGTCCCTGCCCGGCAGTGCCCGGGAGGCCGCCGCCGCGGCCACCGAACTCGGGCTGCCGGTGGTCGCCAAGTGGAGCCGCCCCTGGCTGCTGGCGCCCGCCACCGGACTGCGCAGCACCACGCTGGTGCGGACACCCGACGACGCCCGCCGGCTGTTCGACCTCACCGAACGCGCCGGCAGCCCGCTGCTGCTCCAGCGCCGGCTGCCCGGCGGCCCGGACACCGACTGGTTCTTCCACGGCTGTTTCACCCGCGGCGACGCCTGCCTGATCGGCGGAGCGGGCCGCAAGGAACGCGCCTGGCCGCCGGGCGCCGGCCTGACGGCGGTCGGCCGCTGGCTGCCCAACGACCAGGTGGAGCGGGCGTCGGTGCGGCTGGCCCGGCATCTGGGCTACCGCGGCATCCTCGACCTCGACTTCCGCCGCGACGCCCGCGGCCGCTACCACCTGCTCGACTTCAACCCCCGGCCCGGCGCGCAGTTCCGGCTGTTCACCGACGCCTCGGGACTCGACGTGGTCCGCGCGCTGCACCTGGACCTGACGGGCCGTACGGTGCCCGGCCGGTGCGGAGCGCCGGGGCGGCTCTTCCGCGCCGAGAACTACGCCCTGCTGTCCGCCGCCGCCACCGCCTTCACCCGGCGGCCGCGGACCACCGCTCCCGCCCCCGCCGCGCCCGCCCCCACGGGGCCGCACCGGGGGGTGGAGCGGGCGTGGTTCGCCGCCGACGATCCGCTGCCGTTCCTGGCGATGACCGCCTCGTGGCTGCGCCGCGGCGTCCGCAAGGGCGCGCTCCGGATGCGCACCGCCGCACCGGAAGCCACCCCGTCCCCGGCCCGCCCGGTGCCCGCGCACCGCGTCGGCGCCCCCCAACAGCCTTGACCGCCGCGGGCGGCGACGGTCCGTCCGCACGAAGAGAAAGAGCAGGAACTCCCATGTATGACCTCGTGGTGGTGGGCGCCGGCCCTTACGGACTCTCGATCGCCGCGCACGCGGCCGCGGCCGGGCTGCGCCTGCGGGTGCTGGGCCGGCCGATGGCGTCGTGGCGCGACCACATGCCCGGCGGCATGTACCTGAAATCCGAGCCGTGGGCCTCCAACCTGTCGGCCCCCGGCGCCGGCCACACCCTGGCGGACTACTGCGCCGCCCATCAGGTGACCGCACGGCACGGCGTCCCGCTGCCCATCGGCACCTTCACCGCGTACGGCAGATGGTTCGGGGAGCGGGCGGTGCCGCCGGTGGAGGAGGTCACGGTCACCTCGGTACGCCCCGAAGGCGACACCTTCCGGGTCGCGACCGACACCGGGGAGAACATCGCGACCCGGACGGTGGCGCTCGCCGTCGGCGTGATGCCGTTCACCCACCGCCCCGGACCGCTGCGCGGCCTCTCCCCGCGACTGGCCTCGCACAGCAGCGACCACCGCGATCTGAGCCGCTTCGCCGGCCAGGACGTCACGGTGATCGGCTCCGGTCAGGCCGCCCTGGAGACGGCGACGCTGCTCGCCGAGGAGGGCGCCCGGGTCCGCGTCGTCGCCCGCGCCGGCCGGCTGAACTGGAACACCCCGCCGCAGCCGCTGGAGCGCGGCCCGCTGCGCTCCCTGCGCGACCCGCACTGCGGCCTGGGCACCGGATGGCCGAGCTGGGTGTGGTCGGAGATCCCCTGGGCGGTGCGCCGGCTGCCCGCCTCGGCCCGGACCCGTATCGCCCGGACCGCGCTGGGCCCGGCCGGCGCCTGGTGGCTGCGCGAGCGCTTCGAGCCGGCCGTACCGGTCCTGCTGGGCCACCGGATCCGCGCCGCGGCCGCCCATGACGACGGCGTACGGCTCGAACTCACCCGTACGGATGGCGGCACCGAGACGGTGGATACCCAGCACGTGGTCGCCGCGACCGGCTTCAACACCGACCTGGGGCGGCTGCGCCTGCTCGACCCGCGGTTGCGCGGCGCGCTGCGGACGGTGGGCGGCAGCCGCGCGCCCGAGGTCGGCCCCGGCTTCGAGTCGTCCTGGCCCGGCCTGTTCTTCGCCGGGCTGCTGACCGCGCCGTCGTTCGGCCCGTCGATGCGGTTCGTGTACGGCGCGACCTTCACGGCGGAGCGGACGCTGCGCGGTCTGCGGCGGCGGCTGGGCGACCACCGCGGCACCCTCGCCATCCCGCGCCCGGCCCGCGACGGCGCCCCGGCCGTCCCGGGCCCGACGGAACCGCAGGCCCCGGCCGGGGAGCGCGCGCTGTAGCGCTCCCGTCAGGGACCGCCGCGGGCGCGGCGGTCCCTCTATCGGCAGCGGTCGACGGCCTCGATGGTGCGGGCCGCCTCGCCGAGCGCCGCGCGCAGGACGACGGGGTCGGTGGCGTCGGCGAACGCGCCCTCGGGGGGCACCAGCCAGCCCGTGCCGGTCACCGGCGGCTCGATGAGCGTGCCCTCGCCGCCGCACAGCGCCCCCATGGCCACCCCGCGCCCGTAGGTCTGCGTGCAGGCGCTGCCCGGCACGTCCCAGCCGTCGGCCGTGCCCGCCGGCACCAGGAAGCCGAGGGTGTGGCAGGCGCCGTCGTGCAGCACCGGGCCGACGCCGTCCCGCAGGCGGAGGATGTCGACGGCTTCCAGGCCCTGCCGGGCGGGCACCGTGACGAGGTCACAGGCCCGCGCGGGGTCCGCCGGCACGCCGCGGTCCCGGTCGGCGGCCGCTTCCGCGCAATCCTTGACGCCCCTGCTCACGGTCTCCCACACGGGGAACCCCTCCTCATGCACACGCCGCACCCTTTACACCGTGTTCAACGGCGCGGGGCGTCAACAGCTACGGCGGCGTACCGCTGCAAAGGATGGCAGTTCATGGCGGATCACGGGGGAGATATCCGGTTTGTAGCCAAACTCTGTGTATCGAGTCCGTCACAGACGGTACGGTCGTCCCGCCGCACCGCCAGGAGCGGCACCGCCATCAAGATGGCACGGATTGGGCACGGAGAGGGTCCGCCATGGCGTCGCAACCAGCAAGATCAGCGTCGTCCCGCACCGTGGCCGCCCGCCCGAACACCGCCTTCCGGCAGCTTCGCGGCCGGCTGTCACCAGGCGAGTTCGCGGCGGCGGTCCGACGGTCCGCCCGTGAGATCGGCGAGCAGGTCTCGTGCGACGCCCGCTATGTGGGCCGCGTCGAGTCCGGCGAGATCCGGTGTCCGAACTACGCCTATGAACGGGTGTTCCGGCACATGTTCCCCGGGCTGACGCTGCCGGACATGGGCTTCGCACCACGCGAGACGGTACGCGGACGGGGGGCGCGTACGGCGGCGGTCAGCGCCGCGCCCCTGGCAACCGAACCCGACCACCGCGATACCCGTATCCAGATCTGCGAGGAGAGCGACGTGCTGCGTCGCGCGTTCATCACCGGCGGCCCGGCGGCCGCCCTGGGCCTGACCGCCCTGTATCCCGGCCCGACGGCCGCTTCCGCCGCCGTCCCCGGCCCGCGCGCTCCTGGGGGCGGCCGGGCCGGCGCCACCGAGGCCGCCGCGGTGGAGGAGGCCGTGCGCCGCATCCGGCTGCTGGACGACCGGCACGGCGCCGAGGGCCTCTACCGGCGCGCAGCGCAGCCGCTGCGCGCCGCCTACGACCTGCTGGACGCCGACGTCCAGCGCCGCTCGGTATCCGACCGGCTGCACTCCGGAGCGGGCGAACTCGCCATCTCCGTCGGCTGGTTGGCCCACGACTCCGCCCGCTTCGACGACGCCCGCTCGCACTACGCCGAGGCGCTGGCCACCGCCCGGGTCTGCGGCGACGCGGCCCTGGAGGCGCACGCCTTCTGCAACACCGCCTTCCTCGCCCGCGACGCCGGGCGCCCGCGCGAGGCGGTGCGCGCCGCCCAGGCCGCGCAGCAGGCCGCCAGACATCTCGGCTCGCCGCGGCTGCTGTCGCTGCTCGCGCTGCGCGAGGCGGGCGGCTGGGCGGGCCTGGCGGACCGGGCGGGCTGCGAGCAGGCGCTGGCGCGGGCCCACCGGCTGTTCGCCGCCGGACCGTCGGACAACGACCCGGAGTGGATGAGTTTCTACGGCGAGGCCGAGCTGGCGGGCCTGGAGGCGCAGTGCTGGTCGGCCTTGGGCGAGCGGCGCCGGGCGGCCGAGCACGCCCGCCGGGCGGTGGCGCTCCAGGACCCGCACTTCACGCGCAACATCGCCCTGTTCACCGCGGAACTCGCGGGCGATCTCGCGGGCAGCGGCGCGCCGGAGGAGGCCGCCGAGGCCGGCTCGCGGGTGCTGGAGCTGCTGGAGCGGGTCCGCTCGGCGCGGATCCGGGCGATGCTGGACGCGACGGCCGGCGCCCTGCGGCCGTACGCCGCGCACGCCGGCGTCGCGGAGTTCCTGGCCCGGCACACGGCGTCGGCGCGGGCGTCCGGACGGCAGGGCCCGGCGGGCCGGACGCTGATCTGACGGCGGGTCCGCGCCCCCGGAGCCGCACCGGTCCCGGGGGCGGGGCTCAGCCCAGGTGGCCGGTGTCGTTCCAGCGCTCGATGGCGGGCTCCCCGTAGGCCCAGCCGAGCACCGACAGGGAGGTCGGCTCCAGGCGGATGCGCGCCCCGAAGGAGATGTCCAGGCCCAGCCAGCGGGCACCGAGGGCGCGCAGGACGTGGCCGTGCGCGAAGACCAGCACATCGCGGTCGGCGGAGCGGGCCCAGGCGATGACCTCGTCGGTCCGGGCGGAGACCTCCGCGAGGGTCTCGCCCTCGGGGACGCCGTCGCGCCAGATGAGCCAGTCCGGCCGGCCGGCCTTGATCTCGGCCGGGGTCAGGCCCTCGTACGCGCCGTAGTCGACCTCCATCAGCGCGTCCCAGTCCCGCGCCCGGTCGCCGAAGCCGGCCAGTTCGCAGGTCTCCTTGGCGCGTACCAGGGGGCTGGTGCGGACCTCGACACCGGGCAGGCCGTTCCAGGGGGCGCGGTGCAGCCGCTCGCCCAGCAGCTCGGCGCCGCGGCGGCCCTCATCCAGCAGCGGGATGTCGGTCCGTCCGGTGTGCCTGCCGGAACGGGACCACTCCGTCTGCCCGTGCCGGGCCAGGAGAATGCGCGGTGCCATGGGTCGTACCTCTCGCCGGTCTCCCGGCTTCCTCGTCGCTCGTGCGGGCGGTTCACGCGGGCGGCGCCTGCGCGGACCGCGGATCTCCCATCATCGCGCACCTGGTCGATTCCGCCGTGGTCGGGGACCGGGGGGACCTCGGGGCCCGGGCGGCGGGCGCCGGCCCGGCAGGTAACCGCCCCGGTTGTCAGTGCCGGATGCGAGACTTCCGCGGGTGAACGTCTCCCGCGACAGCCGATCCGCGGCGGCCGCCCCGCAGCCGGGGCAGCCGGCGCCCGCTTCGAGCCTGCGCAAGCGGCTCGCCGAGCTGCGCGGGCCCGGTGTGCGGCCGCGTGCGCTCGACGCCCGCGCGCTCGCCGCGCTGGCCGCCAACCCGGGCTGCCGGCGCCGCGCGCTGCTGGACGGCGCGGGCATCGACAAGGCCGCGCTGGCCCTGGCGCTGGGTTCGCCCGCGTCCTACGGCCAGTCCCAGTTCGCGCTCGTGCGCGGCAACGCCTTCGAAGCGCGGGTGAAGGCCGACGGCGGCGCCGACCTGCTGCGGCTGCTGCACGAGCGGCTGCGTGCGGGCGCCGCGCCACCCGAGGGCGACGGCGTCGCCGTCCCGGACCTGTCCGCGGCCGGGCCCGAGGGGCGCGCGGCCCGTACGGCACTGGCGCTGCGCGAGGCGACGGCGGCCGGCGGCTGGGCCCTGCTCGACCATCCGATGCTGGCCGTGGAGGTGGCCGGCTCGCCCGCCTATCTGGAGCCGGACGCGGTCGTGGTGCATCCGGACGGCGGCTGGACGGTCGTGGAGATCAAGTCGTTCCCGATGATCGACGGGGTGGCGGACGCCGCGAAGGTGGGCGCGGCGGCCCGGCAGGCGGCGGTGTACGTCCTGGCCCTGGAGAGCGTCGCCGGACATGTCGCCGCGCACACCGGCCGCGAGGTCTTCGTCCGCGACCGGGTGCTGCAGGTCTGCCCGAAGGACTTCTCCAACATCCCCACCGCCGCGGCCGTCGACGTCCGCAAGCAGCTCGCGACGACCCGGCGGCAACTGGCCCGGCTCACCCGCGTCGAGGAGATCGCCGCCGCCCTGCCCGAGCGGACCACGTTCGACCTGCGGCCGGCGGACGACGGCACGCCGACCCGGCCGCCCGAGGAGCTGGCGCGGGCGGTGGAGGCGGTCGGCGCGGCGTACGCACCGGAGTGCCTGGCCGCCTGCGAGCTGGCCTTCCACTGCCGGGGGCGGGCGCGCGAGGAGGGCGCGGTGGAGGCGCTGGGGCGGGGGGTGCGGGGCGAGCTGGGCGGTCTGCGCACCGTCGGGGAGGTCCTCGCGGCGGCCCGTGGGGTGCCGGGGCCGCGTACGGAGGAGGACGGGCCCGGCGGGGACGGGCCGGGCGAGGACGGGCCCGGCGGTGTGCACGGCTGTGCCCAGGATCCGGCCGTGGAGGCGTTGCGCCGGGCCGCGGCCCTGCGCGCCGAGGCGCTGGCGTCGTCCGCCGCGGCGGACCGGCGGGAGGAGCGGGAATGTCGCTGATGGGGACGCTGGCCAGGATGGAGGCGGTGGCGGCCGGCCGCGCCCGGCCGCTGGCCACGGTGCGCCACCGCCATCTGTCCCGGCGGCCGCTGGTCTTCGTGCCGCTGACCACCGCGGGCGAGGCCGGCGCCCCGCTGGGCGCGCTGGTCGGCACCGACCGGGAGAAGCCACAGTTGCTGGTCGTCCCGCAGCCGCGCGACCGCGATCTGCGGTTCGCCTTCCTCGCCGAGCTCGCCGAGTCGGTGCTGCCGTACGTGGAGGGCTTCGCCGAGGGCGTGGAGTGGGAGGAGCGCAAGGAGACCGATCCGCAGACCGGCAAGAAGGTCACGGTCCAGGTCGAACTGTGCGCGGACGCACCCCAGTTGATCGTGCCGAGCGCGGCCGGAATCGACTTCGTACGGCTGCTGGGGCGCTCGATGCGGTTCCGGCGGACCGCCGAGCAGGAGCCGGAGGCCCCGTATCCGGCGCCGCCGCAGGTACCGCTGCTGGGCCGCTGGTTCACTCATCTGGGTGAGCGGGCGCGGGTGCCGGGCGCCTGCCTGCTGCTGCCGATGACCGGACTGCTGACGCGGCACTGGGCGACCGGCCAGAGCGTGCTGGAGGACCAGCACCTGGGCGCGCTGCTCGCCTGGATCGATCCCCCGCCGGGCGTTTCCGGGCGGGCCGCCGCCGAGGTCGCGGAGTCGGCGCGTGACGCGGACGGGCAACTGCGGTGCCCGCCGGCCGGCCCCGCCACGGACCCGGCCTTCGACAACCGGCTGCTGGCCCCCGCGATGGCCCGCTACGACGCTCGGCTGCCCGGCGCCGAGGACGAGGTCCGCCGGCTCGTCGAAGGACAACTGCGGCCGACCTGGGAGGCGGTGTGGCACGGCGTCGATCTGCTGCGCGGCCTTCCCGAGGGCGCGCGGGTCGCCGACCGCTGGAAGCGCGACCGCTGGTCCTACACCGCGCACCGCGACCGGGTGCGGGCCGGGGAGCCGCCGCAGCCCAAGCGGGACGACGCCGTCACCGCCGCGCGCAAGCTGGCCTCCCGGGAGGCCGCGCAGGCCCAACTGGACGCGCAGGAGGCGCTCGACGACCCGCTGGTGATGGCGGGGCGCCGGCTGGCCGGTGAGGCGCTGGAGGGCAGCGTCACCGCCGTCGAGATGGCGTACTCCGAGGGCAAGCGGCCCATGCCCCGGCCGCTGGTCACGCTGCGGACGGCCGACCGCCCGCAGCTCGCCGAGCGCGCCAGGCTCTACCGCCCGCTGGCGGACGGCCGGGCCCAGACCGCCGAGTTCGTCGCGTACACCGGGCCGGAGCCGGGCGGGCTGGTGGTGCGGCTGACGGGCGGGATGGGGCGCGCCAGGACACCCGAGCCCGGTTCGGTGCCGGAGCCGGGTGACACGGTCTGCTGGACGCTGTTCGAACACGCCCCGCGCGGCGGCCCGGAGCTGCCCGAGCCCGAGGACACCCCTTGGACGCACGGCGGCCCCCCGGCCACCGCCGGCGAGGGCGCGCCCGCGGACGCCCCCGATCCCGTCACCGCGGAGGACTTCCTGTGACCCCTCTCCCGCACCGCCCGTCCGCCCGCCGGGCGGTCGCCCGATGACGGCGGCTCAGCAGGCGCCCGGCACGGCGCCGTTCGACCCGTCGGCGGCGGCCGCCGCCGCGACGGACGCGATCGTGCGCGACACGCTGCACGGCGACCGGCGCGGGGTGGTCGTGGACTCCCCGCCGGGCGCCGGCAAGTCCACCCTGGTCGTCCGGGCGGCCCGCGAACTGGCCGCCGCCGGGCGCCCGTTGATGGTCGTCGCGCAGACCAACGCCCAGGTCGACGATCTCGTCCTGCGGATCGCGGCGAAGGACCCGGAGCTGCCGGTCGGCCGGCTGCACAGCAGCGAGCCCGGCGCGTTCGACCCGGCTCTGGCGGAGCTGCCCTCGGTCGTGACGTCCGCGAAGGCCGCCGATCTGGCCGGCCTGGACATCGTCGTCTCGACGGCCGCGAAGTGGGCCTACACCAAGGTCGACGAGCCGTGGGGGCACGCCATCGTGGACGAGGCGTATCAGATGCGCTCCGACGCGCTGCTGTCCGTCGCCGGGCTCTTCGAGCGGGCGCTGTTCGTCGGCGACCCCGGACAGCTCGATCCGTTCAGCGTGGTCGGCGCGGAGCAGTGGGCCGGGCTGTCCTACGACCCGTCGGCGAGCGCGGTGTCCACCCTCCTGGCCCACAATCCGGACCTGCCGCAGCACCGGCTGCCGGTGTCCTGGCGGCTGCCCGCCTCGGCCGCGCCACTGGTCTCCGACGCGTTCTACCCGTACACCCGTTTCCGCAGCGGCACCGGCCACGGCGACCGGCGGCTGGCGTTCGCGGTGGCCGGGGACGGCTCGGCGGTGGACCGCGTGGTGGACGAGGCCGCCGAGTCCGGTTGGGGCCTGCTGGAACTGCCCGCCCGGCACACGCCGCGTACGGACCCCGAGGCGGTGCGCGCGGTGGCCTGGGTGGTGCGCCGCATGCTGGACCGGGGCGGCGCCGCGACCAGTGAGAACTCCCCCGATCCGGCGCCGCTGACCGCCGCCCGGATCGCGGTCGGCACCGCCCACCGCGACCAGGCCGCGGCGGTCCGGGCCGCGCTGGCCGAGCTGGGCGTGGGCGGCGTCGCGGTGGACACCGCCAACCGTCTCCAGGGCCGCGAGTTCGACGTCACGGTCGTGCTGCACCCGCTCTCCGGCCGCCCCGACGCCACGGCCTTCCACCTGGAAACCGGCCGCCTGTGCGTGCTCGCCTCCCGCCACCGCCACGCCTGCGTCGTCGTCTGCCGGGCGGGCGTCGCGGACCTGCTGGACGAACACCCCTCGACCGAGCCCGTCCAGCTCAGCGTCACCGTGAAGTTCCCCGACGGCTGGGAGGCCAACCACGCGGTCCTGGCCCATCTGTCGGAGCACCGGGTGGTGTGGCGGCCGTGAGCCGCCCGGCCTGTCGGCCCGGGCGGGACGGCGCCGCTCACCGTCCCGCCCGGGCCGCCCTCCGGCTCCCCGGAAAGGGACATGCCGGGCGTGAGCCGAACCGGTCGTGAAGGGGGGCGCGCGAGGGACCGGGGCCTACTTGCGCGAGGCGGGACAATGGAATGCGGCACACGATCCTGGAGGTACGTACATGTCCGAGCCGCGACCGGCTCCCGATCCCCGCGGTACGGCGCCCGGGCCGCGGCGCAGGAAACCCGCGCCGCTGCTGTTCGAGCCGCCGGAGGCCGCAGCCGACCCCGAGCACTTCTTCGACCTGGAGTCGATCGACGATCCGCGGGCGCTGCTCAGCCGCGCCACGGAGCTGGCCCTGGCCTTCCGCGCGGCGGCCGACCGCGCGACGGAGTTCCAGGCGCTGGCGGCGGCCCAGCTCACCGATCCCAAGCACTTCGACCGGCTGCCGCTGTCCGTGCTCGCGGAGCGGGCGGAATGGAGCGAGGACTACGCGCAGCGGATGGTGGAGTTCGGCCGCAGCCTGATGCGGGAGGGTGGCCCCCGGCCCGGCGACGGGACCTGAGCACGACACCGGGAAGGCGCCGCCCGCCTCTCGTGTCACACACGCCCCGCTACGGCTCATGGTCCACAACCATGAGCCGTTGGCATATGCGGGGGAGGGAAGATACCCCTCACCGGCCCGCCCCGTCCCGGTTTCCGCCAATCAACGGAAGCGGAACGCGTCGAATCGGTAGACCTGTCCCCATGAGCGACTGGCTGCCTGACACTCCCCGGACCCTGGCCTTTCCCACCTCGGCGTACGTCACCCTCGCCGGCGCCGACTGGCTCGCCTCCGCCAGCCCTCATCCGCGCGCCGTGCACGCCCTGTGGGCCGCGCACCCGTCCGCCCCGAGCGTGCTGCCGTGCGGCACCGCCTTCGACGTGATCAACGCCCCGGTGCTCTTCGGGCGCCGCATGGTGGACCGCTTGTGGTCCGCGGGGCCCGGCTCCGGGCCGGTGGCGTCCCACCGCGGCCGGATCCTCCTCTTCGCGGCCCCCGGCACCGCCCAGCGGCTGCCCGCGCTGCTCGACTGGGTGGGGGCGCCCCCGACGAGGTCGGGCGGCGAGTGGGGCACCACCGTGCCGCCGCTGCTGTGCCACGGCAGGGGCGACGCGGTGACCATCCCGCCGCTGCGCCCCCGGCCGGGTCGGCCGGGAGCCGCCGACGGCCCGGACGCGGCCGCCGAGGACGCCGCGGCCCCGGCCGCCTCCCGCTGGCTGGTGGCGCCGGACGTCCGCAGCCCGTGGCTGCCCGGCCCCGAGGTGCTGCTCTGGGCCTGTGTGCGCGCCGCCCGCGCGGCGGCCGGCGATCCGGAGGCCGAGGCGGGCCCGGACGCGGCCACGGCGACGCGCCCCGCCCCGGACATCAGCGCGGACCCCGGCGAAGGCGCAGCTCAGCGCCCCATCGCGGCCCTGGCCTCGCCCTGACACCGCCCCCTCTCCCGCCGGCCGCGCCCCCACCCCGCGCTGGGAAAAACCGATTTTTGCCGTCCCCGATCAGGGTGCTAATGTTTTCCCCGTCAGCAGGCGCCGCTAGCTCAGTTGGTTAGAGCAGCTGACTCTTAATCAGCGGGTCCGGGGTTCGAGTCCCTGGCGGCGCACAGACAGTCGAAGGCCCTCACCTCGGTGGGGGCCTTCGTCGTTGTCCGCCGGGTGGCCGTTCAGCCGCGTCCCACCTCGACCGTCCAGTCGCCGTCGGCCGTCCGCCCGGCGACCTGGATCCGTACGCCGCTCTCGGAGTCGGTCAGGCTCTCCCCGACGCCCAGGGGCGCGTCCGCGAGCGGCGGGTAGACCGAGGTGCCCCAGCACGCCTCGGTGGCGGGATGCCCGTCGAGGACCCGTACCGGCCCGGATCCGGAGGCGGTGGCGCTGCGCACCCGGTAGACGAGGACCCCTTCGCTGCACGCCGCATGGTCGTTGCCCTCGGCGCCGCGCGCCTCGATCGCCAGCGCGCTGTCCGCTCCCGTGCGGACCACCACCAGGCGGGGCAGGTGCCGCTCGCCCGCACGGCGCGGCGCGGACACCGGGCGCAGGACGTGCGGGGTGGGGTCGGTCAGCTCGGCGCAGTCGACCTGGTTGTCGCCGATCCAGCCGAGTTTCCACTTGTGCCAGGCGAAGAGGTCGGGCGCCAGGCCGAACTGGCTGCCCATGAGGTCCCAGTCGCCCACGTGGGTGTCCCAGTCGCCCTTGCCGTCCTGGGGGCGGTGGTAGAGATCCGGCAGGTCGAAGACGTGCCCGGTCTCGTGGGCGAGGACGTTGCGGTCCGGGGGGCTCTGTTCGAAGACGGTGACGAAGCGGCGCAGGTCGGAGTTGTCCGCGTGCATCGGCTGATCGAGGTTGACGACCTTGGTGGCGTCGGAGTCGACGCCGGGTGCGTCGGGGTCGGCGACGAAATAGACCATGTCGTAGCGGCTGAAATCCACCGAGGGGTCGGCGGTGGCCACCGCGTCGCGCAGGTAGGCCGCGCGGCGGCCGGCGTCCCAGTCGCGCCTTATGCCGTACGCGCCGGAGGGCTTGGGCATGCGTACCCAGTGGCGGTGCAGGTGCGGGCGCAGCCGGAAGGTGCCGTAGGAGGCGCGGTCGAAGAAGCGGGAGGTGGCGGGGAAGTAGTCCGCGGACAGGTCGCGCGGGTCGGCCACGGGCCGGGAGTCCGGGAAGGAGAGGAAGACCAGCACCGCGTCGAGGTCGCCTTCGGGGCGGGGGTAGGCGCCGTTCCAGGTGTCCAGGCCCTCGGAGTGGTGGGCGTCGGTGCGCCCGAGCGCGCAGGAGAGGGTCGCCTCGGAGGCGGTGGCGGGTCCGGCGACGATGGACGTCGCGATCAGCGCGCTCAGGGACGTCAGGACGGCCGCGACGCGCCGCAGGGGGCGGCGGTCCACTCCGTCGGGTGTCTGGGCGCGCGGCACATCGACCTCCAGGACGGATCGGGAAAGCTGTTCCACCCTGTGGCGATTTAATGCTCTTCGTCCTGTTCCGAGGGTCCAGACGAGTGACCGGCAAGCCTCGGCCACGCCGTTACGGAAAGTAATAAACGACCAATGGCGTAATAGGCGCGAACAGAGACGGGCAGAAATGGTTGAAGTTCCGTCATGCGGGCCGACGATCCCGGCTGCGTCGCTGGATCGGCCGTCGCACCAGCCTCTATGATCGCCACACTTTCCAGCGCGAGATCCCCCCTCCATCACGAGACAAGCGCCATGCGGGAGCGAGCAGTGAGCGGACACCCCGACAGCCCGGGCCGCACGCCCGGAGCGACGCTTCCCTCAGTGACGGAGCGTGACGGTACGGCCCAAGAATCCGGTGCCGTCCGCCCCGCGCCGGCCACGGCCCAGGACGGCGCCGCGCCCTGCGACGACACCGCCGCCTCACTCGGCGACTACCGCGCCGCCTTCTACGCCGGCCGCCTGCCCATGGCCGTCCTCAACCGCGACGGCCTGGTGCTGGCCGCCAACCCCGCCTTCGGCGAACTCGTCGGCACCGATCCCGCCGAACTCGTCGCCGCCACCGCCGCGGACCTGACCGACCTCGGCGCGGACCCGCGGGTGTGGACCGCCTACCGGGAGGTGCTGTGCGGCCGCAGCGACCGGCTGCGCTGCACCCGCCGCCTCAAACACCCCGAGGGGCACTCCGTCTGGGTGGAGGTGACCGTGGAACCGCTGGCGGGCGAGGAGCGGATGCTGCTGTCGGTGGCGGACATCAGCGACCGGCACGACCTGCTGGCCCGGCTGCGGCACCTCCAGATGCACGACCCGGTGACCCGGCTGCCCAACCGCGCCCTCTTCTTCGAACGGCTCTCCGCGTCGCTGGAGAGCGCCGCCCTGGAGACCGGCGCCTTCGAACCGTCCGGCACCGGCCGTATCGGGCTGTGCTACCTCGACCTGGACGGCTTCAAGGCCGTCAACGACACCCTCGGCCACCGCGTCGGCGACCGGCTGCTGAGCGCGGTGGCGCAGCGACTGACCCGCTGCGCGGAGCACGCCGCCGACCGCGGGCCGGGACCGGCCGGGCATCTGGTGGCGCGGCTGGGCGGCGACGAGTTCGCGATCCTGGTGGAGGACTCCACCGGCACCGACCAGTTGGCCGAGCTGGCCCAGTGCGTGCTGGACGCCCTGCAACGGCCCTTCGACCTGGCCGGGCAGCGGCTGTCGGTGTCGGCGAGCATCGGCGTCGTCGAGCGGGCGGCCACCGGCACGACGGCGACCGGGCTGATGCAGGCCGCGGACACCACGCTGTACTGGGCCAAGGAGGACGGCAAGGCCCGCTGGACGCTCTTCGACCCCGAGCGCAACGCCCACCGGATGACCCGGCAGGCGCTGTCCAGCACGCTGCGCCCGGCCGTGGACCGCGGCGAGTTCACGCTCGAATACCAGCCGCTGGTCGGGCTGGACGACGGGCGGGCGCAGGGCGTCGAGGCGCTGGTGCGCTGGCGGCATCCGCAATTCGGGACACTCTCGCCGAATCGGTTCATCGCCCTGGCCGAGGAGAACGGCGCGATCGTCGAACTGGGCCGCTGGGTCCTGGAGCGGGCCTGCCACCAGGCGCGTGCCTGGCAGCTCGCGCACCCCGGCGGCCAGCCGCTGTTCGTCAGCGTCAATGTGGCCGTGCGGCAGGTGTGGGACTCCGACCTCGTCGCGGACGTGGCCGGCATCCTCGCCGAGACCGGGCTGCCGCCGCGGCTGCTGCAACTGGAGCTGACCGAGTCCGCGGTGATGGGCTCGGCGGGCCGGCCGCTCCAGGCCCTCCAGGCGCTCAGCGACATGGGCGTACGCATCGCCATCGACGACTTCGGCACCGGCTACTCCAACCTCGCCTACCTCAGCCGCCTGCCGGTGTCCGTCCTGAAACTGGACGGCTCCTTCGTCCGCGGCTTCCGGTCGAAGGAGCATCCCAACCCGGCCGACGAGGTGATCGTGGAGGCACTGGTCGCGCTCGCGCACCGGCTCGGGCTGACCGTCACCGCCGAGTGCGTGGAGAGCGCCGAGCAGGCCGAACGGCTGCGCCGCATCGGCTGCGACACCGGCCAGGGCTGGCTCTACTCCCGCCCGGTCGCCCCCGACCGCGTCGAGGCGCTCCTGGACGCCGGGCGGCGCACGGGCGGTTGAGCCCGCGCCGGCGCCCGCCCGTCCGCCGGAGCCGGCCTACCGCGGCAGCCCGTACGCGTCCGCGATCAGCTCGTACGAGCGCAGCCGCACCGCGCCGCCGTGCGCGTTGGCGGTGAGCATCAGCTCGTCGGCGCCGGTGCGCTTGGCGAGGTCGTCGAGGCCCTGGCGGACGGCATCGGGGGTGCCGTGGACGACGTTGGCCAGCCAACTGTCGGCGAAGTCGCGCTCCCGCTCGGTGAAGTGGTGCGCCGCGGCCTCCTCCGGGCTGGGGACCAGGCCGGGGCGGCCGGTGCGCAGCCGGATCATCGACAGCGCGCCGGTCAGGACCTGGCGGCGGGCCTCCCGCTCTTCGTCGGTGGCCAGCGCGGAGACGCCGATCAGGGCGTACGGCTCGGACAGCACCTCGGAGGGGCGGAAGGACGCGCGGTAGAGGTCCAGCGCGGGGAGGGTGTTGGCGGCGGAGAAGTGGTGCGCGAAGGCGAACGGCAGGCCGAGGGAGCCGGCGAGCCGGGCGCTGAAACCGGAGGAACCCAGCAGCCACAGCGGCGGGCGGTGGCGGGACTGCACCCCGCCCGGCGAGGTGGCCTGGACCGGGCCGGGCACCGCGTGGATCTTGGCGTACGGGTGGCCGTCGGGGAAGGAGTCGTCGAGGAAGCGGGTCAACTCGGCGAGCTGCTGCGGGAATTCGTCCGCGCCTTCGTGGGCGGTACCGCGCCGCAGGGCGGCCGCGGTCGCGCCGTCCGTGCCCGGCGCGCGGCCCAGGCCCAGGTCGACGCGGCCGGGGGCCATCGCCTCCAGCGTCCCGAACTGCTCGGCGATGACCAGCGGCGCGTGGTTGGGCAGCATGACGCCGCCGGAGCCGAGCCGGATGGAGCCGGTGTGCGCGGCGAGGTGGGCGAGCAGCACCGCGGGGGAGGACGAGGCGACGCCGGGCATGGAGTGGTGCTCGGCGACCCAGTAGCGGTGGTAGCCGCGGCGCTCGGCCGTACGGGCGATGTCGACGGCGGTGCGCACCGCGCCGGAGGCGGTGTTGCCCGCGCCGACCGTCACCAGGTCGAGCACGGAAAGGGGGACGGGCGCGGTGCCCCGGGCGGTCGCCCGGATCCCGTCGCCGGTGGCCGGGGTCTCGTCGCCGGTGGTCCGGGTGCCGTCCCCGGTGGCCGGGGCCGCGTCGGCCACGCCGTCTACTCCGTCTACGCCGCTCACGGTGCGGGTCCTCCTCGCGTCGCTGGTGTGCGAGGAGGACAACCGGAGTGCTTCTCCGCTTATTCCCGGGGCGGCGTCCCGCCCCCGCGCCGCTCCCCCGCTACCCGCGCGCGGTGCGCGTGAACAGCGTGCCGAGCGGCGGGCAGGCGATCTCCCGGTCGAGCAGCCGCAGCCCCTCCCAGACCGTCACCTGATTGGCGGTGAGCACCGGCTTGCCCAGCTCCGCTTCGAGGGCCGGCAGATGCGCGGCGGTGTGCAGGGCGGTGTCGGGCAGCAGCACCGCCTCGGCGTCCGGATGATCGCCGGCCCGGGCCAGCGCGAGCACCTCCTCCCGGCCCCAGGTGCCGACCTCCGCGGCGGTGATGATGCCGCTGCCGCGGGTGGCCACGACCTCCGTACCGGCGGACTTCAAGAACGCGTGGAAGTGCTCGGCGACGTCGGCGGGATAGGTCGCGGCGATGGCGACCCGCTCCGCGCCGAGCGCCTGGACGGCGTGCGCGAAGGCGAAGGAGGTACTGGAGGCGGGCAGCGCGGCGGTGGCCGACAACTCCCGTACCTGCTCGTGGGCTCCCTCCCAGCCGAACACGAAGCTGGCGCTCGTGCAGGCCCAGACCACGGCCTGGGCACCGCGGCTCTTGAGCTCGGCGACGCCCGCGGCGAGCCGTGCCGCGGAGCCCATCTCCAGCAGCGCGTCGACGCGGTGGGCGTCCTCGCCGATATCGGTGTGCACGAGCGGCAGGCGGACCGTGCCGCCCAGGAGCGCTTCGAGCCGGGGGTAGTCGTCCTCGGCGGAGTGGCCGGGGTAGAGGAAGCCGACCGATGCCATGCGGGTCTCCCTTGCGTGTACGGCTGCGGGTGCGGTGGTGCGGTGGCTGTACTTGCGGTGGCGCTGTCTTGGGGTGCCGCTCGTACTTGCGGTGGCGCGGCGGTCCCGGTGCCGCGGCGGTTCCGGACGCGCCGGGCGCCGGCTCCGGTCGGCCGGCGCGCCGGGTGCGGCGGCCTCAGACCGGCGGCTGGGGCCCGGGATCCTCGGGCAGATAGGGCGGCGGATCGATGCCGTCCCCCAGCTCCCCCTCCGGCGGGGCCGGCGGCCCGGCGAAGGCGGCCTCGGGGGTCGCCCGCGGCCCCGCGTCCGCCACCCCCGATCCGGACATCGCGGCGGGACCGCGTCTGGCCACCGGATCCAGCAGCGCCTGGTACGGGCCTACCGCCTGCACGCCGATGGCACGCAGCGCGGCCCACATCGTGACCTGATTGGCCGACAGGACCGGCATCCGCAGCTCCGCCTCGAGCTGCGGGATGACGTCGTAGGTCGGCAGGTTCGTACAACTGATGAAGAGCGCGTCCGCGGCGCCGACCACGGCCCGGCGGGCCATGTCGACGACGTCGCGGTAGGGCACCTTCCAGATGTGCCGGGTCAGCCCGAGATACGCCCGCCCGGTGACGGTGATGCCCGCCTCGGCGAGATAGTCCTCCAGGGAGTCGGTGACCGATTTGGTGTACGGCGTGACCACCGCGATGCGCCGGGCGTCGATCTCGCGCAGCGCCTCGATCAGCGCGCCCGAGGTGGTGAGCGCGGGGACCTCACCGGCCTGGGTCATGGCGGCGCACATGGCGCGTTCGCCCGCCGTGCCGCCGACGAAGCTGCCGGAGGTGCAGGCGTAGGAGACGACCTGCGGGGAGACCGCGCACAGCGCCTGGACGGCGGCGTGCAGGGTTTCGTGCTCGCTGACCAGACGGGCCAGGTCGAGACTGACCTCGACGGGCACGAAGGGAGTCCGGGTGAGGTGGAGGGACACGTCGTCGGGAACCCAGCGCCACAGCTCGCGGTCGAGCGCGAAGTCGAAAGGCGCGACGACGCCCACGCCGAGCTGAGGCTGTGGGCCCCCGAGAAAAGAGACGTCCATAAAGGCCCCTAGAAGAACGAAGGGCTGGATGGCCAGGCCAGTGGCCGTGGATGTGGTGCAGCCGGTGCAAGCCGGGACGTCGGGACAGAGCCGTTGTTGACACGGTAGATACGACTTCTTAGCGTGGTCAATCCTCGCATCTCAGGCATCTGTCGGCGTCCTCTTCATAAATAAGGGGCACACGTTTCAGAACGGTTTCTGGCCTATGTCCGAAAGCACCGGAAGCACCGTCCTCGTACTCGGCTCCGACCCGCCGCCGAAGCTGGACCGGCTGGCCGGCCGGGCCCGGGTGGTCTTCGCCGACGACACCACCCTCGCCGACCGACTCCCCTCCGCCGACGTGCTGTTGGCCTGGGATTTCACCTCCGACGCCGTCCGGAAGGCCTGGCCCACCGAGGGGCCGCGACCACGCTGGGTGCACACCGCGAGCGCGGGTGTGGACCGTCTGCTGTGCCCGGCACTGATCGCCGACGACACACTCGTGACCAACGCGCGCGGCGTTTTCGAGCAGCCGATCGCGGAATACGTGGCCGGCCTCGTGCTCGCCATGGCCAAAGATTTTTACGGAAGTTGGGAATTGCAGCGACAGCGGCGGTGGCGGCACCGCGAGACGCTGCGGCTGGCCGGCACCCGCGCGGTCGTGGTGGGTTCCGGGCCGATCGGCCGGGCCATCGGCACGACCCTCAAGGCACTGGGCGTCACGGTGGATCTTGTCGGCCGCCGGGAGCGCTCCCCCGACCCCGATTTCGGCACGGTGCACGCCGGCGACGCGCTCAACGGCCTGCTGCCGCGTGCGGATTGGGTGATCTGCGCGGCGCCGCTGACCGACGCCACCCGCGGGCTCTTCGACAAGCGGACGTTCGCCCTGATGAAGCCGGAGGCACGGTTCATCAACATCGGACGCGGACAGCTCGTCGTGGAGGACGACCTGGTCGCGGCGCTGCGCGAATGGCGGATCGCGGCCGCCGCGCTCGACGTCTTCGAGCGCGAGCCGCTGACGTCGGACAGCCCCCTGTGGGACGTCCCCCATCTGATCGTCTCGCCCCACATGAGCGGCGACACCCTGGGCTGGCGGGACGCCCTCGCCGAGCAGTTCCAGGACAACTTCGACCAGTGGGTGGCCGGTCAGCCGCTGCGCAACCTGGTCGACAAGCGCCTGGGGTACGTACCGGTGCGGTGACGCCGGCGGCGGTACGGCCGGCGCCGGTCACCCACCGGCGGCGGACGGTCCCCGCCCGGCACCGGCTCCGCACCCCGCCCGCCGCCCCGGCCCGGGGCGGCCAACGCTCGGAGGACGCATGACCACCGAACCGACCCACCTGGCCGACCTCACCGCCACCCGGCTCACGGCCGGGTACGCCGCCGGCGAGTTCTCCCCCGTCGAGGCGACCCGGGCCGTACTGGAGCGCGCCGAGGCCGCCCAGGCGTGGACCAACTGCTTCACCCGGATCGACGGCGACGAGGCGCTGGCCCAGGCCAAGGAGTCGGCGGAGCGGTGGCGGACGGGAGAGCCGGCCGGGCCGGTGGACGGCGTGCCGGTGACCGTCAAGGATCTGCTCCTCACCCGCGGCGCGCCGACGCTGCGCGGCTCGTGGGCCATCCGGGCCGAGGGCGCGGCCTGGGACGAGGACGCGCCGTCGGTGGCCCGGCTGCGGGCGGCCGGCGCGGTGTTCGTCGGCAAGACCACCACCCCCGAGTTCGGCTGGAAGGGCGTCACGGACAGCCCGCGGCACGGCGTGACGGGCAACCCTTACGACCCGGGGCGCACCGCGGGCGGCTCCAGCGGCGGCAGCGGCGCGGCGGTGGCGCTGGGCGCGGGACCGCTGAGCCTGGGGACGGACGGCGGCGGCTCGGTCCGCATCCCCGCCTCCTTCTGCGGGATCTTCGCCCTCAAGGCCACCTACGGGCGGGTCCCGCACTATCCGGCGAGCCCGTTCGGGACGCTGGCACACGTCGGGCCCATGACCCGGGACGCGGCGGACGCGGCGCTGACGATGGATGTGATCACCGGCGCCGACTGGCGGGACTGGTCGCAGCTCGCGCCGGCCGGCGACTCCTTCCGGGCGGCGCTGGAACGGCCGGAAGGAGTCGCCGGGCTGCGGGTGGCCTACAGCCCGTCGCTGGGCTGGGACGTGCCGGTGGCGCCGGACGTCGCCGCGGCGGTGCGCGCGGCGGCCGCCTCGCTCGCCGCTCTGGGCGCGCACGTCGAGGAGGCGGACCCCGGCATCGCGGACCCGGTGGAGGCGTTCCACACGCTGTGGTTCAGCGGCGCCGCACGGGTGGTGCAGCCGCTGGGCGAGGCGGAGCGCGAACGGATGGACCCGGGGCTGCGTGAGGTGTGCGCCCAGGGCGCGCGCTACAGCGCGCTGGACTACCTGGCGGCGGTGGACACGCGGATGGCGCTCGGCCAGGCGATGGGCCGCTTCCACACCACCTACGACCTGCTGGTGACGCCGACCGAGCCGATCACCGCGTTCGAGGCGGGCGTCGAGGTGCCGGCCGGGTCGGGCCACACCCGCTGGACGGGCTGGACGCCGTTCACCTACCCGTTCAACCTGACCCAGCAGCCCGCCGCGACCGTGCCCTGCGGGGTGGACGGCGACGGGCTGCCGATCGGGGTGCAACTGGTCGGGGCGCGGCACGCGGACGCGCTGGTGCTGCGCGCCGCGCACGCGCTCTACGAGGCGGGGATCGCGGACCTCCCCGCGCCCGTCATGCCCGGCGGAAGCTGAGGGTCTCCCCCAGGGCGCCGGCCCGCCACAGGTCCTGGCACGCCTCGGCCATCCGGTCCAGGCCGTCCACGACGGTGCCCCACACGATCCCCGGGACCCAGCCCGCGTCACCGTTGATCAGCAGGTTGTTGCGTTCGTAGAAGAGCGCGAGGTCGACGACGGTGGCGCGGCCCTGGTGCTTGGCCTGGCGTTCGTAGCCGTAGGAGGCGGTGCCCAACTGCGTGTCGCTGAAGGTGAAGTAGCACAGGTCGCCGGGGATCGGGGTGATCGTCGGGTTCTCCAGCGGCGGCTCCTCGGGAGCGAACGGCGGGATGAGTGCGTAGATCTCGTTGCGGGCGTATTTGGCGTGGTAGACGTCGCCGCCGAGCGGGAGGGCGTTCCAGACGGCGTCGCAGGTGACCGGCGCCCGGTCGTCGAGCAGTTTGGCGGTGCAGCGCACGCCGCGCTTGTCCAGGGACACTTCGATAAAGCGGTCAACCATGTGGCCTCCTATCGGTCCTTTGCGGATCAATAGTGACGCACCCCCAGGGACGATGCACGTCCGCGCGGAATCTCTTCGCCCACCGGGTGAAGTCACCGGTGATGCAACGCTTTTGACGGAAATAGCCGGAGAGTCGCCGCCTTACGTCACCGCCGCGCGCCGCTTGCATCAAGGGCTGGAAACTATCGGCATATCTTCGGTCGGGTCGGGTAGTCGCGCGCCCATGGCTCCACCACAGGGGAACACCTCAGAAATCAACGGAAAAGGGATGCGCCGCCGCTCGCTGCTAGCAGGAGCGGCGGCATTCGGTGCGGCGGGCGCCCTCGGCGCGACCGCGGGCTGCGCACAAGTGGACATCACCGGTGCGACGGACGGCGGGCATCTGCTGGCGGACCTGATCGACAAGGGCACGGTGCGCCTGGGCATCGCCAGCGAACCTCCGTACGCCTCCATCGACGACCGCGGGGAGCTGACCGGCGAGGCTCCCGCCGTGGCCAAAACGATCTTCCAGAGGCTGGGGATCAAGAATTTCGAACCGGTGCCGGTGGAATTCGGCGGTCTCGTCCCGGGGCTGCACTCGCTCCAGTTCGACGTGATCGTCGCGGGCATGTTCATCAACAAGGCCCGCTGCGCGGCGGTCCTCTTCTCCGACCCGGACTACGAATCGAAGGACGGCTTCCTCGTCCCGAAGGGCAACCCGGAGAAGATCACGTCGTACCGGGATGTCGCGAAAAAGGGCCTGCGGATGGGCACCGGCGTCGGCTACACGGAAATCGACTACGCCACGGGAAACGGCGTCAAGAAAAGCCAGATCGCCCTCTATCCCGACCAGATCGGCGGCATGGAGGCCCTGGAGGCCGGGCGCATCGACTGTTTCGCGGGCACGGCGCTGACGATGATCGAGGCACTGAAGACCGGCAACCATCCCAAGGTCGGCATGACCGATCCGTTCACTCCCGTGGTCGACGGCAAACCGCAGCGTGACGGCGGCGGGTACGGCTTCCGGCTCGGCGAGACCAAGCTCCGGGACGCCTTCAACACCGAGCTGCGCAAGATGAAGAAGAGCGGCGAGCTGCTGCGTATCGCCAAACCGTTCGGTTTCACCGAGGAGTTCATGACGGACCTGACAGCAGAGGAGCTCTGCAAGAAATGACCGGTCCCCTCTGGGAACTCTTCCTCAAAGGCGCCTGGATCACCGTCCAGCTCACCCTCTACAGCGCCCTGCTGGCCGGTGTGGTCGCCTTCGGCATCGGCATGGCCCGCACCTCGCGCCACTGGATCGTCCGCTTCCTGTCCGGTGTCTACGTGGAGTTCTTCCGCGGCACCTCGGCGCTGGTGCTGATGTTCTGGCTGTTCTTCGCGCTGCCGCTGCTGGGCTGGCAGTTGGCCGGCGTCTGGGCGGGCACCCTCGCGCTCGGCCTGTCCTACGGCGCCTACGGGTCCGAAGTGGTACGCGGCGCCCTGCAGTCGGTGGCGCCGGCCCAGCGGGAGGCGGCCCTCGCGCTGAGCTTCTCGCCCTGGCAGCGGATGCGGAAGGTGATCCTGCCGCAGGCGGTGCCCGAGATGATGCCGCCGTTCAACAACCTGCTGATCGAGCTGCTCAAGGGAACCGCGCTGGCCTCCCTGCTGTCCATCGGGGAGCTGACCTTCCAGGCCAAGCTGGCCCGGCTCTCCACCGGGGAGAGCGCGCAGGTCTACGGGATCATCCTGGTGATGTACTTCGTGATCGCGTTCCTGGTCACGCGGGTGATGCGCCTGCTGGAGCGGCGCGCCAAGGCGTCGATCGGCCAGCGGCCGGAGCGGTCGGGCTGGTTCTCGCGCAAGCTCCCCGTCCAAAGCCATGAGCCGCAGGGTGCGGCAGCCGGGGGGAACCGATGAACACCTGGTCGTGGGATTACGTCGGCGACATCATGCCGCAGCTCCTCGACGGGCTGTGGATCACCGTCCAGGCCACCGTCTACGGATCGCTGGTGGCCTTCGCGCTCGGCCTGGTGTGGGCGCTGGCACTGCGCTCCGGCAGCCGCTGGGTGACCTGGCCGGTGAGCGCCGTCGTCGAGTTCATCCGCAACACCCCGCTGCTGGTGCAGCTTTTCTTCCTGTTCTTCGTGCTGCCGAGCTGGGGCGTGACGTTCGGGCCGCTGACGACCGGCGTCATCGGTCTGGGCCTGCACTACTCGACGTACACCAGCGAGGTCTACCGCGCGGGCATCGACGCCGTACCGGCGGGGCAGTGGGAGGCGGCCACCGCGCTGAGCCTGCCGCGCCGCCGCACCTGGACCGCGGTGATCCTGCCGCAGGCCATCCGCCGCGTGGTCCCGGCCCTCGGCAACTACGTGATCGCGATGTTCAAGGACACACCGATGCTCCAGGCCATCACCGTGGCCGAAATGCTGTTCCAGGCGAACAGCATCGGTGCGACCACCTTCGACTACATGGAGCCGATCACCGTCGTCGGCATTCTCTTCGTCGTGATCTCCTACCCCACCTCCCTCCTCCTGCGAGTCCTGGAGCGTCGCCTTGTCCGCTGACAGCAATCTCTCGAAAGAATCGGCCAACCCCGCGGTGGACGGCAGCGAGCTGATCCGCTTCGACCACGTCACCAAGCGGTTCGGGACCAACACCGTCCTGGATTCGCTGGACTTCACCGTCTCGTCCGGAAAGCACGTCACGCTCATCGGCCCGTCCGGATCCGGGAAGACCACCATTCTCCGGCTGCTGATGACGCTGCTGAAGCCGGACGAGGGCACCATCAAGGTCGGCGGTGAATACCTCACCCACGAGGAGAAGGGCGGGAAACTCGTCCCGGCCGGCGAGAAGCACACCCGCGAGGTGCGCAAGAACATCGGCATGGTGTTCCAGCAGTTCAATCTCTTCCCCAATATGAAGGTGCTGCGGAATATCACCGAAGCGCCGGTGCACGTGCTCGGCCTGGGGAAGGACGAGGCCGAGGAGCGGGCGCGGGGGCTGCTCGATCTGGTGGGCCTGAGCGACCACCTCGACAAGTACCCGACCCAGCTCTCCGGCGGCCAGCAGCAGCGGGTCGCCATCGCGCGGGCCCTGGCGATGCGCCCGCAGGTCCTGCTGCTGGACGAGGTGACCTCGGCGCTCGACCCGGAACTGGTGGCGGGGGTGCTGGACGTCCTGCGGGACATCGCCCGCACCACGGACATCACCATGCTGTGCGTCACGCACGAGATGAATTTCGCGCGGGACATCTCCGACGATGTCCTGATGTTCGACGCGGGCCGGGTCATCGAATCCGGGTCGCCGGAGAAGATCTTCACCGAGCCCGAGCACGAGCGGACCCGGGAATTTCTCAGCGCGGTGCTGTGAACGAGCCCGCGCGGCGTCCGTCGCCGGTTTCCGCCGGCGGGCGATAAACGCGGAAACGGTGCGCCCCGGTATCGAACCGGGGCGCACCACCGCGGGAAGTTTCGTGCCTTTGGCATATGCCCCTGTCTCACTCCGCTGGACAACCGGCCGGAGGGCCCTTCTTTTCGGTCAAGACCCCCTCCATCGAGGGCGGTTGACCGCTATCGTGATACGAGCCCCGTTGTCCGGGAGCGGCCGCCGCATTTCGGCGGCCGTGACCACCAACGAAGGTCACGACGCAAGCGGTAACAACCTGCTAGGGGGACACCGTGGCGCTGAAGCCCGAGCCGACCGCGCCGTTCCAATCGGTGCAGTACGCCCTTCGCGTGCTCGAAACGATCTCCAGGCACGCCGACGGCGTGACCGACGCCCAGATCGCACGCGAGACGGGCCTGTCCACGGGCCACCTCGCCCACATGCTGTCGATGCTGCGGCGCGAGCGGTATGTGGAGCAGGTCGCGGACGGCGCGTATGTCGTCGGCGAGTCCCTGCTGCTGCTGGGTTCGGGCGGCGCCCGCGACCAGGCCCTGCGCGACAAGCTCCAGCTCACCCTCGACGAGCTGCGCGACTCGGTCGGCGCGGCGGTCTACATCAGCCGGTACATCGACGGCGAGGTGAAGATCCTGCACTACGCCGACGGACCGCTAGCGCCCAAGGTCAACGAGTGGGCCGAATTCCGCCGCACGGCGCACGCCAGCGCGATCGGCAAGTGCCTGCTGGCGCAGCTCGACCACGACGGGCGCAAGGACCACCTCTCGCGCCACAAGACCGCCCGGCTCACCTCCCGGACGATCACCAACGAGAAGGTGCTGTTCCACAAGCTCGACAGCCAGCCCCCGACGGTGCCCGTCCTGGACCTCCAGGAGTACGCCGTCGGCACGGTCTGCGCCGCCGTACCGATCACAGCCGGTGCCACGGTCGGCTGCCTGGCGCTGTCCATGCCGCTGGAGCACGCCCACCGCCTGCGGCAGGCCGCCGACGCCCTCAACCGCCGGGCCGCTCCGGTCCTGCTGTCGCTGGCGATCTGATCCGCGTCCGTCCCGGGCCGCCGGCCACTCCCGGCCGCCCGCCGTTCCCGGCCGCCCGTCGTTCCCGGCCGTCCGCCGGGCGTGGTCCGGAGCACCCCTTCGGACCAGGTAGTATTTCTTTCGTCAGCGCGCGCCGCTAGCTCAGTTGGTTAGAGCAGCTGACTCTTAATCAGCGGGTCCGGGGTTCGAGTCCCTGGCGGCGCACGTGTGAAGTGGGCGTTCTCGGTTCTCCGAGGACGCCCACTTCGTCGTTTCCGGGGTGGCCGCCGCCCACGTCAGGAGAGGCCGGCGGCTCGCGTCAGGACAGGTCGACGTCCGAGCAGGCGTAGAAGGCGTTGCCCGTGTCGGCGATGTTCCAGACGCCCAGAATGAGGTGGTGGCCGGATTTCTGGGTCGGGACGGTGCCCTGGTGCTGGACCGTCGCGTCGGGCTGGGTGCCGCCCATCGGCACCGTCATGAACGGCTCGGGTTCGAGGTCGGCGCGGGTGAGCGGCTTGGCCGGGTCGTAGCCGTCCTTGGTGATGAAGTACTCGAAGTCGGTGGTGGCGTGGCGGGCCGTCAGCCGCCAGGTGAAGGTGTAGCCCTGCCCGGCGGAGAGCTTGGTGGCGGGCCAGGCGCCGCCGCGCGGGTCGTCCAGTTCGGCGAAGCCGTCATGACCGCCGGAGCAGATCTCGCCGTCGGCGGGGCCGGCGGCCGGGAATCCCTTGGGCGCCTCGACGCTCTGGGGCTCGTACTGGATGGCGCCGCAGTCCTTCACGGTGCCGTTGGCGCACAGGGCCTGCCGACTGGGGGGCGCGTCGCTGTAGCCGTGGCTGGTGGCGCTGCCGGTGGCGAGGACGGAGACGCCGAGGACGCCGAGGCCGATCACGGCGGCGCCGAGACTTTTGCGCATGCTTCGCTCCTGCAGAACGTGGGGGGAGTTCCTGAGCCGAAATGCGGTCTAGACCAAATGGCAGACTAATCAGCGCCGTTGGGCATGTCCATACCAATAACAACGACCGAACGCGCGGGGTCGCACCCGCCGGCCGCCGGCTCAGGCCGCGGCGATGAGCGAGCCCCCGGCCGGCGCGGCGGCCGTGTGCACCAGGGCCGTGTACGTACGGCGCAGCGCGATCAGCGACTCCTGGGCCTCGCGGTAGACGGCCGCGTCCGGGCCGCCCCGGTGCGCGAGCGTGCGGACCGGCGCGCAGTGGCGGTCCATCGCGCCGAGCCAGGCGCGGTGGCGGGCCGGCAGGTGGCGGCGCAGTAGCTGCCGCCCGCCCTCGCCCGCGCGCCGCGAACCGATGCCCAGCACCGCGTCCGCGGCCTGGAGCACCGGCGGCTCCAGGGCGCCCTGCGCGGCGAGCGCGCCGAGCACCGCGCGCTGCGGTGCGGTCGCCGGCGCCGCCGCGAGCTGCGCGCCCTCGGAGTGGAGCTGGGCGCGCAGGGCGTGCTGGACGCGGACCAGGCGGCGCAGCGCCGTGGGGGTGGAGGAGTCGTCGGGCGCCCGGCCGGCGAGGGTTTCGGCGAGCCGGAAGAGCCAGATGCCGTGCGCCTCCAGCCGGGTGGCGGCCAGCATCAGCCGGTCGAGGCGGCTGAGCGGCTGCCCTTCGGGGGCCCAGCGGACGATCGGGACGAGCGCTTCGGTGCGGGCCAGTTGGTCGATCGGCACGTGCCGGCGCGGTTTGCGTTCGGGCGCCCAGTTGTGGAGCGCGAGCGTGGGCAGCGCGACGAACTGGTCGTGGTCGATCCGGTGCGCGATGGCCGCCCACAGGTCGAGGAACGCCTCGTCGGCGACCCGCCGGGCGGCCGGCGCCAGGGGGTCCAGACCGGCCCAGCCGCACGCCACCGCGATCACCGCCACCCGCATCGCGGCGGCCTCGGCGTTCCTCGGCGACAGCCTGGAGACGCGCTGGCGCAGATCGCTCAACTCCTCGGCGCGGGCGGCGCGTTCGACGAGGGAGACGGCCGCCTCCCGGCCCGGCGCGACGGCCGCCGCGCGGGCCATGGCGTCCAGCCGCGTCCAGGTGCCGATCATGGAACGGACGGGGGGCCGCTCGGGCAGGAAGCCGTGCGCGCGGGGATCGCTCGGGGCGAGACTCATGGTGGCTATCGGGCTCGTCATCAGCACTTCCCCGCGAACAGCCGGGCCAGGTGGGTGTCCATGTCGAGGTGGCGGTCCTCCTGGCCGGGCGGCACGATCGCCGCGGTCTGCGCCAGCCAGGCGGTCAGCTCCGACGCGCGTACCGACAGCTCGCAGGCGCTGTCATCGGTCGACAGCTCGATGTGGAGGGTGCGCTCCCCGCCCACCTCGTGGAAGGGCCACATCCGTACGTCCCCCTCCCCCACTTCGCCGCGCAGTCCGCTCAGCAGCAGCTCCCGGGCGAACAGCCAGGTGGTGACCGTACGGCCGCGACTGAGGAAGGCGACCTCGATCTCGAAGGGGCGGTCGGCGCGGTAGCTGAACCGGCCGGCCACCGGGACCGTGTCGTCCGGCCCGAGAAGAAGCCGCATGTCAAGGGTGCGCTTGGCTGTCGACACCATGACGATCAACCTTTCCGAGGGAGGGACGAGTCCCGGGAGGCCCGGGCCGGGCGCGCGTCCTACCAGACGCTGCCTTGGGGGGCGGGGTTGCCGGAGGCGCGGAAGGAGTGACGGACGCCATGGGCGCGACGCGGGCCGGGAGGGGCGGCGCGGCCCTCGCCGGCGGCACCCGTACCGGACCGCGCCGGGCCTCCTCCGGTTCGTCTCTTCCCGTTCCCACCAGCCCCTCCCCGCTCGTACGGTGCGTTGGCGTCAGCCTCTCAACGGGCGGTGGGTACCGCATGTTGACGGCGGCGGTTGCGCCGAGGCCAGGGAAATCGATCACCAGGGGACCACCGAGCGTGACGGATATCACGCCTCCCCGGTGCGTGAAGGGGGCGGGAGCGGGTACGGACCACTGCTGAAGTTCGTGTAATGTTCTTCAGGTCAGCGCGCGCCGCTAGCTCAGTTGGTTAGAGCAGCTGACTCTTAATCAGCGGGTCCGGGGTTCGAGTCCCTGGCGGCGCACGTAAGACTGAGGCCCCTCGCCATGCGAGGGGCCTCAGTCGTTCGTCGGCACGATCCACGGCCACGGTCCCCGGCCTCGGCCCGCCGCCGGCGCGCGCCCCGGCAACCGTTTTCCGAGTGACCCGTTTCACTCTCCCAGGGGCGCTCCGGCCTGCGCACGCGTGCCGGACGGCGGCAGGCGGGCGAAAGATCCGGCCATCTCTTCAGCCATCTCCTGGTCGGCGCCCGGCGCTCGCGTGGGTGCGCCGGCGGCCCCGTTCGGTCCTTCACCACCGTCTTCCGGTCTTGTGATCAAGATGGGGGTTCGGGAACCTGACCGGGAACCCCGGCCGAAAAGTGCCCGGGCCGTGGGAGTCGGGGGAAGCGGGACCAGGGGGATGCACCGGTTGTCGTGAGGTGAGTACGGGGCGCGCGCCGTTTTGGAAACATGGGCGGGGCGTTCATCATGCAACCGGAAGACGGCCGTCACCGTCCGGCGGACTGCGGCGGCCGACACCACCGCGCCCGAGTCGGTCTAGGGGGACCGGGCTTTCGGGCCATCGGCAAAGGCACGCGGCCCGCGCCGCGTGCCGGGGGGATGGATTCATGACGTCGCCGCCTGACGGCGCCCGGCCGCAGCATTCGTACGACCCGTCCGCGACGACACGCCTGCGCGTGCCGCGCCAGCACTGGCAGCGCCGGGCGCAGCGCAGACCGCTGCCGCGCTATGACTACGAGCACTACAGCCGCCTCGCCGGGCCGCTCACCCAACCGGACCCGGACCGGCCCTACAAGGTCCGCTACCGCTCACTGCTGGCCGACGAACCGCACCGCATCCGGGCCGCCCTCCTCTTAGGCGCCGCGCCACTGGTCTCGCTCGGGCTGCTCGCCTGGCTGATGCAGCCGGCGCACTGGACCGAACGCGACTATCCCGCCTACGACTTCCTGCCGGCGCTGGATGTCGTCATGCTCGTTTCGATCGGTCTGATCGAGTTCTTCCGGTGCATGAACGTTCTCTCGAACGCACACGCCACCCTCGTCGCCCGCGACCCCGTCCCGGTCGTCCCGGAGAACGGCACCCGCGTCGCGTTCCTGACCTCCTTCGTGCCGGGCAAGGAACCCCTCGCCATGGTGACGAAAACGCTGGAGGCCGCCGTCCGGGTGCGGCACCGCGGACTGCTGCACGTCTGGCTGCTGGACGAGGGCGACGACCCCGAGGTCAAAGAGGTCTGCCGCCGCCTGGGCGTGCACCACTTCTCCCGCAAAGGCGTGCCGGAGTGGAACCGGCCCACCGGCCCGCACCGCGCCCGGACCAAACACGGCAACTACAACGCCTGGCTCGACGCGCACGGTGACGCCTACGACTACTTCGCGTCCGTCGACACCGACCACGTTCCGCTGCCGAATTACCTGGAACGGATGCTGGGCTTCTTCCGCGACCCGGACGTGGGCTTCGTCATCGGCCCGCAGGTGTACGGCAATTACGAATCGTTCGTCACCAAGGCCGCCGAATCCCAGCAGTTCCTCTTCCACGCGCTGATCCAGCGGGCGGGCAACCGCTACGGCGCGCCGATGTTCGTCGGCACGTCCAACGCCGTGCGGATCAGCGCGCTGAAACAGATCGGCGGGCTGTACGACTCGATAACCGAGGACATGGCGACCGGCTTCGAAATGCACCGGCACCGCAATCCGGAGACCGGCAACAAGTGGCGCTCGGTCTACACCCCGGACGTACTCGCGGTCGGTGAGGGCCCCACCGCCTGGACGGACTTCTTCACCCAGCAGTTGCGCTGGTCGCGCGGGACGTACGAGACCCTGCTCAAGCAGTTCTGGAAGGCGCCGTTCACGCTGCCGCCGGGCCGACTGTTCAACTACACCATGATGGTCATCTTCTATCCGATGTCGGCGCTGAACTGGATTCTGGCGGCGCTCAGTTGCGCGCTGTTCCTGGGCCTGGGCGCCTCGGGTGTGCAGATCGACCCGGCGGTGTGGATGATGCTCTACGGCAATGCCTCGGCGCTCCAGATCGGGCTGTACATCTGGAACCGCCGGCACAATGTCTCACCGCACGAGCCGGAGGGCTCCGGTGGAATCGCGGGCATGGTGATGTCGGCGCTGTCCGCCCCGATCTACGCCCGCTCGCTGTTCGACGCGGTGCTGCGCCGCAAGAGCACGTTCGTGGTGACGCCGAAGGGCGACTCCTCCAGTCCGGACACGCTCTTCGGAACGTTCCGGGTGCACCTCTTCTTCCTGGCGGTCTTCGGCGGCTCGCTGGGCGCCTCGTTCGTGCTGGGCCACAGCCACCCAGCCATGATCACCTGGGCGGCGCTCGCCCTGCTGATCACCGCGGCGCCGATCGTGGCCTGGCGGCTGAGCGTGCGGGCGGCACGGAAGAAGCGGAAGGCCGCCGCGGCGGCGGCCGGTGATCCGGGCGAGGAACCGACGGCCGGTCCCGCCGATGAACCGGCGGGCGGCCCCTCTGGCGAGCCGGCGGGCGGCCCGGCTGACGAGTCGGGCGGCCCGGTTTACGAGGCGGGGGGCCCGGTTTACGAGGCGGGCGGCCCGGCCGGCGCCCCGACGGTCGCCCCCGCCACCGGGCCGGCCACCGCTGAACACACCCTGCACACCGCCCTTGGGGGACGACACACATGAAGTACCGTCCGAGCCGTCGCACGCGCAGAGTGGCGATAGCGACGGCGGTGGTGCTCGCGCTGGCCGGAATGAACGGTCCGGCCCTCTACGGCTTCGCCTCGGCGCAGTACCACCAGTACGAGATCAACAAGCCGGAATACACAGCGGAGATGGGCCACTGGGATGTCGTCGACGTCCCGGACGCCTACCGCATCAACACCATTCACGCGGCACTGCTGCACACCGGGAAGGTGCTGCTGGTCGCGGGATCGGGAAACAACGCCGCCAACTTCCGGGCGAAATCCTTCCGCACGGTGCTGTGGGATCCGGTGAAGAACACCTTCAAGAACATACCCACGCCCAAGGATCTGTTCTGCTCCGGGCACACCCAGCTCCCGGACGGCAAACTCCTGGTCGCCGGCGGCACCCAGCGTTACGAGAAACTCGGCGGTGACGTGAAGAAGGCCGGCGGCCTCATGATCGTCTACAACGAGGACCCGGAAGGCCCCCGGACCTTTCCGGCCGGCACCCTCTTCACGGGCAAGCAAAACGGCAAGACGTTCATCTCGAAGGACCCGGTGCTCGTACCGCGGGCGAAAAAGACCAAGGACCCGGCGACCGGCAAGGTCACCGTGACGCACAGCGAGGCGCGGGTCTATGTCGAGGCGCTCAAGGAAGGCCGCGAGCATTCCACCGGCTCCCAGGACAACTACCGCATTCACGGCCTGACCGGCGCGGACGCCCGTAACTTCTACGGCATCGCGCAGAAGCTGTCGTTCGACAAGAAGGACTTCCAGGGAATCAAGGACGCCTTCGAATTCGACCCGGTCGCCGAGCGCTACGTACCCGTCGATCCGATGAACGAGGCCCGCTGGTATCCGACGCTGACCACGCTCCAGGACGGCAAGGTCCTCTCGGTCTCCGGGCTGGACGAGATCGGCCAGGTCGTCCCCGGCAAGAACGAGGTCTACGACCCGAAGACCAAGAAATGGACCTACCTCCCCAAGAAACGCTTCTTCCCCACCTATCCGACGCTCTTCCTCACCGACCAGGGCCGGATCTTCTACACCGGTTCCAACGCCGGCTACGGCCCCGACAACATCGGCCGCACCCCCGGCATCTGGGATCTGAAGTCCAACAAGTTCCAGACCGTGCCCGGCATGAGCGACCCCGACATCCTTGAGACGTCGATGTCCGTGCTGCTGCCGCCCGCCCAGGAACAGCGTTACATGGTGCTCGGCGGCGGGGGCGTCGGCGAGGACCCCCGGTCGACGGCCCGCACCCGGATCGTCGACCTGCACGCCCCCAGCCCGCGCTTCAAGAACGGCCCCGACCTCTACGCCAAGGCGCGCTACCCGAGCAGCGTGATCATGCCGGACGACACCGTGCTGACCACGAACGGCTCCGGCGACTACCGCGGGCGCGGCGACACCAACATCCTCAAGGCGGAGCTCTACGACCCGCCGGCCAACACCTCGCGGCGGGTGGCCGATCCACTGGTGGGCCGCAACTACCACTCCGGGGCGCTGCTGCTGCCGGACGGACGGGTGATGACCTTCGGGTCCGATTCGCTCTACGCCGACAAGGAGAACACCAAGCCCGGCGAGTTCCAGCAGCAGATCGACCTCTACACGCCGCCGTACCTCTTCCGCGACACGCGCCCCGAGCTGACCGACCCGGGCCCGAAGACGGTCCCTCTCGGCGGCACCGCGACCTACCGGTCCCCGCACGCCTCGGCCATCAAGAAGATGCGGCTGATGCGCCCCGGTTCGTTCACGCACGTCACCAACGTCGAACAGCGGTCCGTGGCGTTGGACTTCACCACCTCGAAGGACGGAGTGACGGTAACGCTGCCGGACGACCCGTCGCTCGTACCGCCCGGCTGGTACATGCTCAACGCCGTCGACGGCCACGGCACACCGTCCAAGGCGATCTGGGTAAAGGTACCGGCGTCGGGCTCAGCGGGCCTGGGGTGAGGTGAGGGTGCGCTGAGGCGGGGGAGGGAGCGCTGTGGGGCCGCGCACGTTGCCCTCGGCCGGATCTGCGAACTGCGAACTGCGCGAGGGTCACCGTCAGATGCACCGCGGCCCCCCTCCCGACGGCGCCTACGCCTCGCGGTACGGCGCCGCCGACGTCGCTGATACGTGCGGCCGAGCGGCTTCAGACGCTCATGTCGCGCGGCGGGCGACGGAGATCCCTTCTGGACGGCCGTCTGATGCTGCTGACCTTGCTGGTTGAGCGCGAGGCTGCTGTCACCGCCCTGTGGCACCCGGGAACTCTGCCGGTCAATGCGTTCGTCGCCACCGACCGGGGCTTGGCCTGGGGGAACCTTCCGGACAGCTACTGGGACGGGAGCAAAAGCCCCTGTCGGGGGCTGGGAGATGCGGAAGACACGGTATAGCGCCACGGGAAGCCGCTGTGAGAGCCGCAGGGAGGCGCAGGGAGCCGCTGGATGACTACTGGGGTCCGTGGCGGAGCACGTCGTCCCCGCGAAAATTTCCGCCTGGGGTTTCACGGGGACGGCGTGCGCGGGGCGCCGTGGCGGTCAGGTCTGGCACTGGGAGGTCGCGGCGCCGGTCCAGTTGCTCCAGGCGCCTCTTGCGGGTCTGACGTGGACGCGGATCTCGACCTTGGCGTTGACGACGAAGCAGACGCGGGTGGTGCTGCCGATTTCGATGGGGCCAGTGGTGGTGCGGCGGGGGACGAGGGTGCGTCCGTTGCCGATTTTGACCCAGTGGCCGCCGGAGACGACGCGGAAGAAGGCTTCGTACTCGACGTAGGCGGCGTGGGGGCGGGTGTTGGACAGGACGACGTGGGCTTTGATATCGCGGAGGTGGATGCGTCCTTCCTTGCCCCTTTCGGCGCTGATGCAGCCGTTGGCGGCGATGCCCTGGGTGGAGACGGAGCCGCCGCAGGCGATGGCGGCGGCGTGGGCGTTGGCGGCGGGAAGCAGCAGGGCGAGCGCGGTGGCGGTGGTCAGGGCTGCGGTGCGCGTCAGGCGCATGGGGAGGTCCTTCCGGTGGAGGGAGGTCCCACCTTCCCGCGAAAATTCGATTTCGTCGTGGGAAAGGGAGACGGTCAGCGCGCGCCGGTGCCACACCGCTCAAGTTCGAAGGCCCGGCAAACAGGCTCAACTCATTGACCTGACGCTGAGTCAATAACAGCACGGCGATGGCATCGGAGCGACTTCACGAGCGTAGCCCCGCATACGGCTGTTTGTAGCTTGCTTAGGGCACAGCGACGAGCGGGTTGACCCGGGCCAGGACCCGGCTGCCAGGTATACCGCTGGTCAGCATGCGAATCACCTCCTCGTAGGACTCCCGGGCGAACAGGCACAGCGCGAACACGAAGTACACGACCAGCCGGCCCGGGAGCAGTCGGCGCCGCAGCTCGCCCCGCCCCCCTCCCCTCCCGGTGACGCCTCTCGCGTCCTTCTCTCCCCCGGCGCGGCGCTAGTCCTTCGCGTTGCGGGCCAGTTGGAGGGCGTACTCGGGCCACCAGGCGCCGGCCTTGGGGCCGCCCTTGCAGGTGCCGTCCGACTCCCCCGGCCGCTTTATCCACAGGTAGGCGTCCACGCCCGGCTCGCCGGTTCTGGTCGTGGGTGGCGTGCCCAGCGCCCGACCGGGCGGGTTGCACCAGTTCTCCGGCACGTCACCGCCGGGTGCCGGGCCCTTGCCGTTGCGGCTGGTGTCGATCACGAAGTGCTTGCCGCCGACCATCGCGGCCAGCCGCTTGCCGTAGCGGATGTTCTCCTTGGTGGTCTGGTAGTTGGAGGTGTTCAGCGCGAAGCCGTCGGCCCGATCGATGCCGGCCCGCTTCAGCGGCTCGGCCATCCGACCCGGGTCCTTTATCCAGTGCGGGTTGCCGGCATCCAGATAGACCTTGGTGTGTGCCAGCTTCTTCAACTTGCCGACCGCTTCCGCCAGGAGGGCGTAGCGCTCCTCGTGGAACTGCTGCGGGGTGCACTTGTCCTCGATGTGCGGCAAGGCGTCCGGTTCCAGGATGACGGTGGCGGCGCGGTCGCCGATGCCTTTGAGGACGCCGTCCAGCCAGGCGCGGTAGGCGTTGCCGTCGGCGGCGCCGCCCCGGGAGTAGCTGCCGCAGTCACGGTGCGGGATGTTGTAGAGGACGAGCAGGGCCTCGCGGTCGGCGGCGGCGGCCGCCTGGGTGAAACCGCGCGCCTCGCCCTCGGGGTCCTCGACGCCGATCCACTCGGCGACCGGCTGCGCCGCGATCTTGCCGACGAGCCGGGCGTCGGCGGACTTGCGGTCCTTGCCGTAGGCGCTGACCTGGCGGGCCGCCTTGCCATCGGGGTTGACCCAGAACGGCACGACGGATTTGGGGCGTTGCTTCGGTGCGGGTGGGATGGCGCCGCCGTCCGTGCCTTCGTCGGGCCCGGATAAGCATCCGGCGAGCAGCAGGGCCCCCATCGCCACCACCGCGCCGAGCGCCGTGCGCCATCGGCCGGAACGGTGCGCACCGGGCGGGCCGCTCCCGGCCTTCCGCAGACTGCCGTACATCCACTCCCCCCTCGGAGCAAGGATCCCGGCCGGCGGAGCCCCGCCGGCCGAACCCATCGTGGCACACGGCCGCGGAGGGAAAGCGGGCCTGTGGAAAACGTGATGACGGGCCGTCGGGAAGGGGGGAGGACGGCCGTGGGGAGGAGGGGGGCGGTCCGGTGCGGGAGGGCGGAGCGGTCCGGTGGGGGAGGGCGGAGCGGTCCGGTGGGGGTTTGGCGGTCAGCCGGTGGCTGGGCTCGGGTTGGCGTCGAGGTCTGTGAGGTAGGCGGAAACGACGACGGCGTGGGCATCGGAGGGAGGCTGGGGCGTCTCGGAGGTGTCGGCGGTGCTGATCAGGCGGAGTTCCGGGCGGCCCGGCTCGCGGGTGGCGTAGGCGCGCCGGGCGTCGAAGTGTTCGCGGTCGTAGAGCCGGACGTCCTCGACGGTGAACCGGGCGGTGCTGCCGTCCGAGCGCTGTACGTCGACGTGGTTGCCCGGCTTGATGCCGGCCAGCCCCTGGAAGACGGCCCTGCGGGTGCCGGTGTGGGGGCCGGGTTCGCTGTCGGGGTCGGTGTCCGCGTGGGCGCGGTGGGCGCGGTGGGCGGGGGATCCACCGGCCCGGCCGACGAGGAGGGAGGTGCCGCGCGCGCCCGGTGACGGGCCGTCGGCGTACCAGCCGACGAGGTCCGGCGCGGCCTGGGGCGGCGGGGTCACCGTGCCGTGCGCGTCGAGTCCGCGCCCGATGACGGCGGCGCGTACCCCGAGGGCGTCGATGGTGACCTGGGTGGGGATGACGGCCGCGTCCGCCGGTGCCGGTCCGTGGGCGGCCGGTGCGGCGCGGCCGGCGGGGCGGCCGACGGCCGCGATGTCGCCGGTGGTGGGGAGCCCGCCGGCGGCGCCGGCCGTCAGGTCGCGGCCCCACAGCCACAGGCCCAGCAGCAGGACCGCCCAGGCCACGCCGGTCAGCAGTTGCCCATGACCGGCACCGGGCGGGCCCGCCCGGCCGTCGTCAGCCGCCATCCCCGCCCCCCTGCCGTTCCCGTCGCAGCCGCAGCCGGAGCCGGAGCAGTTGTCCCGCGATGACGAGGAGCGCGCCGCCGGCCAGCACCAGGCCCACGGCGGCCGTGCTGCTCAGTTCGTGGTCGGAGGCGGGCCGGCCGGCCGGGCCCGCCGAGTCGAGGGGGGTGGCCCGCGCCGCGGGGTGCGCGCCGTCCCTGGAACGGGCCGCTCCGGAGGGGGCGGCGACGACCCGTAGCGCCCCGACGACCGTGACCGTGCGGCCACCCGGGCCCGCCGAACGTGCAAGGCTCGCCGGACCGTTGGGGGCCACTGAGCCCTCTGGGGCCGCCGAGCCACCCGGGCCTGCCGAGCCGCCCGGAGCCGCCGAGCCCTCCGGTGCAGCCGAGTCGCCCGGACCCGCCGAGCCCTCCGGGCCCGCCGAGCCGCCCGAACCCTGCACGCCGTCCGGCACGTCCGGCACGTCCAGCCCGTCGTGGCCACCGGGGCTGTCCCGCCTGTCGGGACCGCCGGGGCCACCCCGCCTGTCGGGACCGCCAGGGCCGTCCCGCCCATCGGGCTCGGCCCCCCGCCGATCGGGCCCGTCCCGCCCATCCCGCCCATCCGCTCCGGCCCGCCCATCGGCCCCGACCCGCCCCCCACGGCCCGGCCGACCAGGGCAGGAGACCGTGACGGGATACGTACCGGCGACGGCGTCGGCGCGGATGTGGGCGGCGCCGAACAGGTCGCCCGTGGGCCCGTCACCACCGCGCGCGAGCGGGATCGTACCGATGAAGGCCGCCGAACGGGCCCCGGCCGCCCGGGCTGCGCAACCCCTCACCCGCAGACCGACCCTGCTCCCGGGCACGGCCGAGGCGGGGGTGACGAAGACGCCCGGCGGGGCGGGGGCGAGGGAATCCGTGGAGGAGGCGGGAGCCGTCGTCCCCGCACCGGCCGGGGCGAGCGTGACGGAGTCCCCTGCCGGGGCGAGCGTGACGGAGTCCCCGGCCGTGGCGAGCATCGCCGGTACCCCCACCGCGGCGGCAGCGGCGGAGGCCGTGGAGGTCCGCGCGCCGCGCTCGTCCCCTGCGCGGGCGGGCGCCGTCGTCGCCGCGCAGACCGCGAGCGCGGCACAGAGGGTGAGTCCCGGTGCGCGCCTGGTGAACCTCCGCATACTCCGAAGATCCACCCGGGTGAGACCGCCCGCACCCGGTACGGTCCGGCGCTGCGCCTTCCAGGTGAGGCGGTGCGCCGAACGAGTAGCCGAGCCGCCGCCCGCGGGCGCGGGCGGTCGTGCTACCCCCGCGCGGGGCTCGCGCTGCCCCGAACGCGGGCGGTCGCGCTGCCCCAACGGGCGCTCGTGCCCCGGCGTCAGACCAGGTCGACGATGTCCGCGATGGAGTCGACGACACGGGACGGGCGGAACGGGTGCCGCTCGACCTCCTCCGGGCGGGTCAGGCCGGTCAGCACCAGGAAGGTCTCCATGCCCGCCTCCAGGCCGGCCAGCACGTCGGTGTCCATCCGGTCGCCGATCATGGCGGACGTCTCGGAGTGGGCGCCGATGACGTTGAGTCCGTGGCGCATCATCAGCGGGTTGGGCTTGCCGACGAAGTACGGCTCGACGCTCGTCGCCTTGGTGATCAGCGCGGCCACCGACCCGGTCGCGGGCAGCGCGCCCTGCGCCGATGGGCCGGTCTCGTCGGGGTTGGTGGCGATGAACCGGGCGCCGCCGTTGATCAGCCGGATCGCCTTGGTCAGCGCCTCGAAGCTGTACGTACGGGTCTCGCCGAGGACGACGTAGTCCGGGGCGTGGTCGGTCAGGACGTAGCCGATGTCGTGCAGCGCGGTCGTCAGGCCCGCCTCGCCGATGACGTACGCGGTGCCACCGGGCCGCTGGTCGTCCAGGAACTGGGCGGTGGCCAGCGCGGACGTCCAGATCGACTCCCACGGCACGTCCAGGCCGATACGGGACAGCCGGGCGTGCAGGTCACGCGGGGTGTACATGGAATTGTTGGTCAGCACCAGGAAGGGCTTGCCCGATTCCCGCAGCCGCTTGATGAAAGCGTCCGCCCCGGGCACCGGGATCCCCTCGTGCATCAGGACGCCGTCCATATCGGTGAGCCATGACTCGATCGGCTTGCGCTCTGCCACTGCCGGACTCCTGCCGTGCGTGTTGACCAGGGGCGCCGACCGCGTACCGCACCCGGCGCGCGCCACCTCTGTGACGCGCGTCTCGCACGTACGGCCGACGTCCCCACCCTAAGTCAGGGGGCGGCGGGGCTCCCCTGCCCGGCGCCGGGTGGCGAACGCGAGGCGATGACGGGCGGCCGGAGCGGCGCTCAGCCGCGGAGGCGGCGGGCGGCGAGGAAGAGCAGGCCGCCGCCCAGGAGCAGGCACGCGGCGACCGCGCCGAAGAGGAGGACGGGACCGTGGCCGGTGGTGGCGAGTTGCGAGGGCGGGGCGGGGAGGCGGGGTGCGGGCGGGGCGCCGGGAGAGGCGCGGGTGAAGGGGGGTGCGGGCTGGCCGGGGGCGTGGGAGGCGGCGGGGCGGATGGCGAAGCGGTAGTCGTCGGACTGGGCGATCCATTCGCCGTCGGCGCCCCGGCGTTGGACGGTGGTGACCTTGGCGGTGATGTCGTCCGGTGGCGTGTCCGGGGTGAAGCGCAGCCGCAGGGGGACGGTCGCGGTCCCCTTGCCCGGCACGGTCAGCCCCTTGGCGTCGGCCCCGCCGGTCCTGGCCCGGCCGCCCTCCGGCGCGCCGCCTCCGTCCGCCGCGCCCGCGTCGTCGGCGCCCTTGGCGAAGACGCCGATCTGTTCGTCGCGGTCGGTGGACTCGAACGCGACCGGCCGCCAGCCGCCGCCCGCCGGATCGCGGTACTCCAGTCGGATCCGTTCGGGACGCAGCGCGTGGTGGGCGGCGAGGAGGACGACGACGGGGTGGACGTCCTCGCAGGCGGCGTCGGTGGTGTTGCGCAGCTCCAGTTGCCAGGTCTGCCAGCCGCCGCCGGCCGGGTAGGCGCGCGGCCCGCCGTTGAGGCGGGAGGTGACGGGGAACGTCGTACTGTCCGGGCGGCCGCAGGAGACGGTGGGCACGGGGCCGGCCGGGGTGTCCGGGCGGGTGTACGCGGCCGGGCCGGCCGGGCCCCGCGCGGCGGTCTCGGCCCGTGCCGTGCCGGGAGCGAGCACCGTGCCGAGCGCCGCCGCGCCACCGAGGAGACCGGTCAGCAGGCCGGCGGTGAGTGCCCCGCGTGCGGCTCTACGGGTACCGGCGGCCCGTGGCCCGAGCGGTCGGCCGGACGAGGGATCAGCGCGGTCCGGGCGTGGGCAACGGGCAGTGCGTACGGGGGGCGTGGGGGCGCCGGACGGATGCATGACGATCCTCCGCTGCTCGGTCGGCGGGCTGGGGACAGGGGTGGGACGAAGGGTGAGGGCGGTGAGGGCTGAGGGGCTGCGGAGGACATCGGCGTGGGACGGGTACGGGGACAGATGGGGCAGATGGGGCAGATGGGGCAGATATAGGGACAGGCAGGGAGACAAGAAGCCGTGAAGGCGCGGGCAGGAAACGCCATCGGCGTCGGCTGCGGCGTCGGCGTCGGCGTCGGCTGCGGCATCGGCGTCGGCGTCGGCGTCGGCGTCGGCGTCGGCGTCGGCTGCGGCATCGGACAGGACATCGCCAGCAGGCATGCGGCACACGCGCCCGACCGGAGGACCGTGAAGGACCGTGGTGGGCGGCGTACTTGCGGCCTACTTGCGGCGTACTTCAGGACCCTGCCACGTCCGGCGCGCGCCGCGGGGAGGTCCGGGCAGGGGTGCACCCGACCAGACGCCGAATCCCCCCTTATCAGATGACTTTCCGGCCGTCCGGGTTAGTGGACGGACGGCCGCCGCCCACCGGCCGGGAGGTGTGGCCGGCGGTGTCCCGGTGGGTGGCGAGAGTGGGCGTGTGGGGGCCGAACAGGGGCGCGAGGATCAGTTGTGCCGCGCCGTTCGCCACCACGCGCGCCCCGCCCGGGGCCACTTCCACCGTCGGCGTGGGTCCGCCCCGCGTCCGGGCCCGCTCGGTGAGCTCCTGGGCCACGCCGGTCAGGAACTCGTCCGGGTCGGCCAGTACGGTGCGGCCGCCCAGCAGGATCCGGTCGATGTCGAGCAGTTCGACGAGGTTGGCGGCGGCCACGCCCCATACCCGGGCGGCGCGGGCCCGGTCGCCGGACGCGACCGCCGCCAGGCACAGTGCCTCGACGCAGCCCCGCCGGCCGCAGTCGCAGCGCGGCCCGTCCCACTGCAGGATCTGGTGCCCGAATTCGCCCGCGCCGGTGCGCGGCCCCCGGTAGAGGGCGCCGCCGAGGACGAGTCCGGCGCCCAGCCCGGTGCCCAGGTGCAGGTACGCGAACGACCCGGTGCCCGGCGCGTGCTGGGCCAGGCCGAGCGCGGCGGCGTTGGTGTCCTTGTCGAGCACGACGGGCAGGCCGAGCCGGGCGGCGAGCGCGTCGCGCAGCGGGAAGCCGTCCCACCGGGGGGCGCCGGTCACCCGGTGCAGTACGCCGGTGCGGTGGTCCAGGGGGCCGGGGCAGGCCACGCCGACGCCCAGTACCGGCGGTCCGCCGGCCGCCGCGCGCAGCGCCGCGACCTCCCGCTCGACGCCGGCGAGCACCCGCGCGGCGCCCGCTTCGAAGGCGAGCGGGGCGCGGCGGACCGCGACCGCCTCGCCCGCGAGGTCGGTGAGGACGGCGGTGAGCTCGTCGCGGTCGAGGTGCAGGCCGACGGCGTGCCGGGCGCCGGGCACCAGCCGTAGGACGGTGCGCGGTTTGCCGCCCGTCGACGCGCGGCGGCCCGCCTCCGCCGCCAGGCCCTCCGCCCGCAGCCGTGCGGTGATCTTGCTGACGGCCTGCGGGGTCAGCCCGGTGTGCTCGGCCAGCTCCAGCCGGCTGACACCCGCCTCCCCCGCCGCCCGCAACAGGCCCAGGACCAGGGCGGTGTTGTGGCCGCGCAGCGCGGGGAGGTTGGCGCCGGTGGCGGCCCCGGGCTCGGCCGCGCCCCCCGGCGCGCGCTCCTCCCCCTCCCGCACGGTCGTCGGAAGGGCACCCTGGTTCTCGGGATCGTTGCTGGTCACCCACCCATTGTCCGCACCGCTTGCACTTTGGCAACAGCGTTGCTTAAGTGGACGCCATGAGCAGCTCCCCCGGCACTTCCGACCCCTCCGACACCCCCGGCACCCGCGCCCCGCTCCGCGTCGGCCTCCTCGGTTACGGTCTGGCCGGCTCGGTCTTCCACGCCCCGCTGATCGCCGCCGCCGACGGCCTGGTGCTCGACACCGTCTCGACCGCGCACCCCGACCGGCAGGCGCAGGCCCGCGCCGAGCACCCCCAGGTCCGTACGGTCGCCACCCCCGAGGCCGTCCTCGACCGCGCCGCCGACCTTGATCTGATCGTGCTGGCGACGCCGAACAAGACGCATGTGCCGCTCGCCACCGCGGCGCTGGAAGCCGGTCTGCCGGTGGTTGTCGACAAGCCGCTCGCCGCGACGGCCGCCGAGGCCGAGAAGCTCGCCGCGCTCGCCGACGACCGGGGACTGCTGCTCTCCGTCTTCCAGAACCGCCGCTGGGACAACGACTTCCGCACCGTGCGCACCCTGGTCGAGGACGGTGTGCTCGGGGACGTCCAGCGCTTCGAGTCGCGCTTCGAGCGCTGGCGGCCGCGGCCCAAGGGCGGCTGGCGCGAGTCCGGTGACCCGGCCGAGATCGGCGGACTCCTCTACGACCTGGGCAGTCACCTCGTCGACCAGGCGCTGACCCTCTTCGGCCCGGCGGTCTCGGTCTACGCCGAGTCCGACATCCGCCGCCCGGGAGCGGCCGCCGACGACGACACCTTCCTCGCCCTCACCCACGCGAGCGGCGTCCGCTCCCATCTGTGGATGAGCGCCACCACCGCCCGACTCGGCCCCCGCTTCCGGGTGCTGGGCAGCACGGCCGGCTATGTGAAGTACGGCCTCGATCCGCAGGAGGCCGCGCTGCGGGCCGGCCTGCGGCCCGGGGCGGACGGTACGGCGTGGGGCGTGGAGCCGGAGTCCGACTGGGGCCTGCTGGGCTCGGGCGAGTCGCCGCGAACCGGTGGCGGGGATCCCGTGCCGACGCTGCCGGGCGACTACCCGGCCTACTACGAGGCCATCGCGCGGGCGCTGCGCGAGGGCGGCCGCCCGCCGGTGACCGCCGCCGAGGCGGCCGCCGCGCTGCGCGTCCTGGAGGCCGCGAAGCTGTCGGCCGCCGAGGGCCGTACGGTCCGGATCGGGGCGGGCGCGTGAGCGCGGCCGGTACGCCGGGGGCGGCCGAGGAGATCCGTGAGCTGACGGGCCAGGAGGAGCGCCTGGTGTTCGAGAGGTTCGGCAACGACGACGCCTGGCGCCTGGGTTCGCTGCTGGTGGAGCTCGCCCGTGAGCGCGGCGCCGCGGTGACGATCGGCATCCGGCGCGGCGCGCAGCGGCTGTTCCACTACGCCTCGCCCGGCACGTCCGCCGACAACGACGCCTGGATCGCCCGCAAATGCGCCGTCGTCGAGCGCTACGCCGAGTCCTCCTACCTGGTCGGCGCCCGCTTCCGCGCCAAGGGCCGCACGTTCGAGGAGTTCAGCCGGCTGAACCCGGACCGCTACGCCGCGCACGGCGGCGCCTTCCCGATCCGACTGCGCGGCACGGGCGTCATCGGCGCGGTCGCGGTCTCCGGCCTGCCCCAGGCCGACGACCACGCGCTGGTCGTCGAGGCCCTGGAGCGTTATCTGGATCCAGAGCGTTATCTGCATCCGGCGGGCTGAACACCGCCGGAGCGACGGGGAGCGGCGCGGCGGCCAAGGGCGGCCGGTGCCTGTTCGGGCACCGGCCGCCCTCGCCCCTCGTCGCCGGACGGCCGTCAGGCGTCCTTCAGTTCCTGGCGCTGGTGGCCCAGGCCGTCGATCTCCAGCTCCACGACGTCCCCGGCCCGCAGGTACGGCTTGGGCTCCGGCTGGCCCATGGCCACGCCGGCCGGGGTGCCGGTGTTGATGACGTCGCCCGGGTAGAGGGTCATGAACTGGCTGACGTAGCGGACCACTTCGGCCACCGGGAAGATCTGGTCGGCGGTCGAGCCGTCCTGCTTGAGCTCGCCGTTGACCCACAGGCGGACGCCGAGCGCCTGCGGGTCGGGCACCTCGTCGGCGGTCACCAGCCAGGGGCCCAGCGGGTTGAACGTCTCGCAGTTCTTGCCCTTGTCCCACTGGCCGCCGCGCTCGATCTGGAACGCGCGCTCGGAGACGTCGTGCGCGATGGTGTAGCCGGCGACGGCCGCCAGGGCCTGCTCGTCGCTCTCCAGGTAGCGGGCCGTGCGGCCGATGACGACCGCCAGCTCCACCTCCCAGTCGGTCTTCACGCTGCCCCGCGGCACGAGCACCGTGTCGTCGGGGCCGACGACCGTGTCCGGAGCCTTCATGAAGATGATCGGCTCCTCGGGGATCGCGGCCCCCGTCTCCCGGGCGTGGTCGTGGTAGTTCAGCCCGATACACACGACCTTGCCTATCCGGCCCACCGGCGGGCCGGTGCGCAGTCCGGTGGCGTCGAGCGCGGGCAGTCCGCCGGAGTCCGCGGCGGCACGGATGCGCGCCAGCGTCTCGTCGTCCGCGAGGAGCGTCCCGTCGATGTCCGGTACATGGCCTGACAGGTCCCGCAGGACCCCGGTCCGGTCGAGCAGCGCCGGGCGTTCCGCCCCCACCGTTCCGACACGCAGCAGCTTCATCGGTACAACTCCCGTGGTCGAAGGTCGGACCGGAAGGGTCCTTCCGGTCCGGCCGATGGGGGACGGCCATCGAGCGATTTGGTCGATCCTCCAAGAAGGCGGTCCACTCCGCAAGACCTCGTTCACGGACTGGACCGTTACTGAGCGGTAGTAACGATTCCCGTCTCCTCGGTCGCGGGCCTGCCCGCGACGGAGGTTCCGGCACGGCCCCGCTCCCGGTGCAGCAGCGCCCGCTCACACGCCGTCCAGGTCACGGTCGTCACCGTGTAGAGCCCGGCGGCCAGCGGCACCACGGCCACCGTGATCAGCGTGCCGAAGGACAGCAGCGGCATGATCTTCGCCATTCCGCCCGGGCCGGGCGGCGTGCCCCGGTCGCCCGCGGCAGGCTGCGGGGCGGCCGCGACCGCGGCCCGTGCGCGCCGGAAGTTCCAGGTGGCGACCGCCGCGATCAGGGCGAACAGCCCCAGGTAGACCAGGCCCCGCGGGCCGAACACCCCGCCGTCGGCGAGGGCCTGGCCCCAGTGACCGCCGAGCGGCGCGCCCAGCAGGGTGTGGTCGAGCAGCCCGCCGCCCCCGGTGGAGAAGAGGTGGTACATGACGAGGAAGACGGGGAGCTGGATCAGGGTCGGCAGGCAGCCGGCGAGGGGGGAGGCGCCCGTCTCGGCGTACAGGTCGGCCATCGCCTTCCGGAGGCGTTCGGGGTTGTCCTTGTGCTTGCGCTGGAGCGCGGCGAGCTGCGGGGCGAGGGCGGCGCGCGCCTTCTCGCCGCGGGCCGCCGCGCGGGCGAGCGGGTGCAGCGCGGCGCGCACGCCGAGGGTGAACAGGACGATGGCGACAGCGGTGGCCGCGGTGCCGAAGAGCGGGTCGATCGCCGCGGCGCCGCGCGCCAGCGCGTCGCCGAGTATGCCGAAAACGGACATGGGGGAGCCCTCCACGGGTCTCGTCGTGCCGGGTGGATGGCCCCGGACGTGCCGGGGCATCGGCGTGACGAGCCGCGCGGGGCGCAGCGGGAAGCGGTGCGCCTACGCGGCCGTCGGGAGGGCGCGGCCCGGTGCTCGGGGGCGGGGGCGGCCCGCCGCGTCGGGATCGCGCTGCGGCAGGAACGCCGTACGCCGCTCGCGGTCGCGGATGGCCGTACGGACGCGGCCCGGTGGTACCGGGCGGGCGACGGCGGCGATCAACAGGGCGCTGCACAGCAGCAGCACGGCGGCGGCGGTCGCGGCGGCGGTGAGCGCCGTCACGAGGCCGGACTGCGACAGCAGGAATCCGGCGAGGAGGAAGAACAGGGCGGAGAGGGAGAGCCGCCAGGCATCGGCGATGCGGTGCATCCGGCGTCCTCCTCCCCGAGTGGTTGATCATGCCGCGCCGTCGCGTGCGCGGGACTTGTCGTCTTCCGCTCAAGAGTAGCCATAGACCTGGGCAACCGGCAGACCGGCCGGTAGCTTGCCCTGCCTGCCGCGGGACCTGCGGCGGATCAGGGGGAACACCTAGGAGGTGCTGTGCGCGATATCAGCGTTCCGGCCCTGGCGGCTCCACTGCGGACCGGCGGTCTCGCCGACTCGGTCTTCGACACCGCCGAACTGCGCCCGGATCTCGTCCAGCTCGCCCGCCGCGACGCCGGAGCGCCGGGCACCTGGCGGGAGGTGACCGCGGCCGCCTTCCGCGACGAGGTCATGGCGCTGGCCAAGGGGCTGCTGACCGACGGGGTGCGTCCGGGGACCCGGGTCGCGCTGATGTCCCGGACCCGCTACGAGTGGACGCTCTTCAGCTATGCCGTGTGGGCGATCGGCGCCGAGCTCGTACCCGTCTATCCGACCGCCTCCGCCGAGCAGTTGCGCTGCATCCTGTCCGGTGCGCGGGTCTCCGCGATCCTCGTGGAGCACGAGGCGCACGCGATGACGGTGGCGGCGGCCTGCGACGCGGGGTCGGGGCTGCGGCGGATCTGGCAGCTCGACCGGGACTGCGTACGGCGGCTCCGCGAGGAGGGCACCCGGCTGGCCGACGCCGACGTGCACCGGCTGCGCCACGCGGTCACGCCGGGCGCCGTCGCCGCGATCGTCCACACCTCGGGGACCACCGGCCGGCCCCGGGGCTGCGTCATCACCCACGCCAATATCGCCGCGGAGTGCGACACGCTCTGCGCGGGCTGGGGCGGGCTGCTGGCCGCGCCCGGCGAACGCCCGTCCCTGCTGGCGTTCCTGCCGCTGGCGCATGTCTACGGCCTGACGGTGCAGGTGGCGTGCCTGCGCGGCGGGGTGCTGCTCGGTCACCAGCCGGACCTGTCGACGGACGCGCTGCTGCCGGCGCTGGCGTCGTTCCGGCCGACGTTCCTGTTCGGCGTCCCCTACCTCTTCGAGAAGCTCTGCGACCGCGCCCGCCGGGCCGCCGAACAGGCCGGCCGGCGGCGGCAGTTCGAGGCGGCGATGACGGTGGCGGTGCGCCACGCGGAGGCGGTCGCGGAGCGGCAGCGGGGCACCGGGCGCGGCCCCGACCCGCTCCTGCGGGCCCGGCACGCGCTCTACGACCGGCTGGTGTACTCCCGCCTGCGGGAGCTGCTCGGCGGCCGGGTGCGCACCGCCGTCTCCGGCGGCTCGCCGCTGCGCCGGGAGCTGGGGCTGCTCTACGCCGGGGCCGGCATCACCGTCTATGACGGCTACGGCCTGACGGAGACCACCGGCGCGATCACCGCGCAGCCGCCGGGCCGGGTGCGGTTCGGGACGGTGGGGCGGCCGCTGCCGGGCAGCGCAGTGCATCTGGCGCTGGACGGCGAGGTGTGGGTGCGCGGTGCGGTGGTGTTCGCCGGCTATCTCGACGACGACGGCGCGCCGGACGGCGGACTGTACGACGGCTGGCTGCCGACCGGCGACCTCGGGCACCTGGACGAGGACGGCTATCTGGTCATCACCGGCCGCAAGAAGGACATCATCATCACCAGCGGCGGCAAGAGCGTGGCACCGCAGGCGCTGGAGGAGCGGCTGTGCGCCCATCCGCTGATCTCCCAGTGCGTGGTGGTCGGCGACAACCGGCCCTACGTCAGCGCGCTGATCACCCTCGATCCGGAGGCGCTGGCGCACTGGCACCGGCTGCGCGCGGGGCAGGGCCCGCACAGCGAGGGGCTGTCGCCGGAGCAGGAGGTGTACGCCGAGGTGCGGCGGGCGGTGGACCGGGCGAACGCCGCCGTCTCGCGCGCCGAATCCATCCGCGCGTTCCGCGTCCTGCCGGGCGAGTTCAGCCAGGCGGACGGGTTGGTGACGCCGTCGTTGAAGCTGCGGCGGGCAGCCATCGTCCGGGCGTACGCGGCGGAGATCGACGCGCTCTACGCCGCGGGCGAGCGCGCGGCCCGGCGGCCGTGCGAGGACCGCCACCGGCCGGCGGCCACGGGGCCGCATCCGCGCTGAGCCCCACCCGGAGGACCGCGGCGCGCACGCGACGGGAGGGCGGCGCGCGGCGGCCGTCCGCGCCCGGCACACGGCCGGACCCGCCCGCGGCACCGTAGCAGCGCCGCGCCGGGTCCGGCCGTTATTTGTCCAGGGGTGAGGACCCGGGCCCGCGGACGGCCCGCGGCGCTTAGCGTCCGGTGGCGTTCCCGGTGGGCCGCACAGGCCGGTCCGGCGGGACGCCACCACTGGGACCAACCGGGAGGGCCGTGTGCGGTCGATCGTCAACAACTCCGCAGTATCCGGGCGGACCATCGCCACCGGGCTGGTGGTCTGCGCACTCGTGGCCACGCTCGCGGCGCTGCTGCTGCCGGTGCACCTCTTCGGAGAGAACGCGGCCGCGGCCCAGAGCGGGCCGGCCTACGAGGACGACGGACGCGGCACGCTCTCCACCCGCTACGGTCCGCTGACCGCGCTGGACCGCGACTTCGTGCGCAAGGTCAGGCTGGCCGGCCTGTGGGAGCTACCCGCCGGCCGCCAGGCACAGGAGCGCGGCACCACCGCCGCGGTGCGCGCGGCCGGCGACCATCTGGTGGCCGGCCACACCGAACTGGACCGCCGGGCGGTGGAGGCCGGGCGGGCGCTGGGCATTCCGCTGCCCAACCAGCCGAACGCCGATCAGCAGGGCTGGCTCGGTCAGATGAACGCGGCGCAGGGCGAGGACTTCGCCCCGGTGTTCGCGGAGCTGCTGCGCCGCGCCCACGGCAAGGTCTTCGGACTGGTCGCGATGGTCCGTGACCAGACCCGCAACTCGATGGTGCGGGCCCTGGCGAACCGGGCCAACACCGTCGTCCTGGACCACATCACGATGCTGGAGAAGACCGGAAAGGTCGACTTCAACACCCTCCACTCCCAATGAACTCCGGGCGGGCGCGGGCCGGACCGCGGCGGTGATGTCCCGGCCCGGCACGGCACCCGGTACCCCTCCCACCCCTCACCCCCGACAAAGCGAAGTGATCTCATGAGGCAGAAACAACAAGCCCATAAACGCTCGCGGTTGACGAACAGAATGCTGATCTCGGCGGCCGCCCTGCTGCTGGGTGGCGGCGGTCTGGCGGCCGTCGCCACCACCGCGCTGGCCGGCGACTCCGAGCCGGACGCGGCGGCCGGCCACCAGCGGCACACCGTGTCCGCGGTCACCGTCTCCTGCCCGGACGTGGGCGACGAGCTGCGCCAGGTGCCGCGCGCGGCGCGACTGCAGGTGTCCAAGGGCCTGGCCGCGCTGGACCGCCAGGTGGCGGACGCCTACGGGAAGATGACGGCGGGCGGCGGCGAGGACGTCCTGGACCGGCTGAAGCAGCAGCGCGGCCGGACGATCGCGACGATGGCCGACGCGATAGCCAAGAGCGCCCAGCGGCCCACCTACCTGACCGGGCTGAGCGGCTGCACGACCAAGCCGACGGGGACCGGTGCGGCCGGCCAGGACTCCGCGAAGTCCGCGGACGGCTCGGGGCAGCAGGGCTGGGGAGGCGACTTCAACCAGGATCAGGACCAGCAGAGCCAGGACCAGCAGGATCAGGGACAGGACCAGGGGCAGGACCAGGGGCAGCAGGGCGGTCCCTCGCTCGACGACTTCGCCGACATCACCTCCGTCCAGCCCAACGCCGGCGATCCGCCGTTCGCCGCCCCGCGCGGCGACCGCGCCTCCACCGGCACCTTCACCACCGAGTGCGGCCGTAACGAGAACGGTCACTTCAACTCCGACAACGTCATCGTGACGCCGGGCGTCGGCAACGGCGCCCACCACACCCACGACTACGTCGGCAACGAAGCGACCGACGCCTTCTCCAACGACCGCAAACTCGCCGCTTCCGGCACCACCTGCCAAAACGGCGACCTCTCCACCCACTACTGGCCGGTGCTGCGCCAACTGGACGGGACCTCCGAGCACAAGCCGGGTGCCGGGCACGACGGCAACAACGGCTCGGTGCTGCGCCCCGCCTCGGTGACGCTGCAGTTCCGCGGCAACCAGGCCGGCCAGGTGCGGGCCATGCCGCGCTTCTTGAAGATCATCACCGGTGACGCCAAGGCGTTCACCAACGGCACGGCCAACGCCAACGCGTCCTGGAGCTGCGAGGGGTTCGAGGACCGCCAGCTCAAGGACAAGTATCCCCTGTGCCCCAACGGCGCCAACGTGGTGCGCACCTTCGCCTTCCAGAACTGCTGGGACGGCCGCTCCATCGACAGCGCCAACCACCGGACGCACATGGCGTTCTCCGACCGCGACGGCAACTGCCCGAACGGTTTCACGGCGGTGCCGCAGCTCGTACAGCGGATCACCTACGACGTGCCGCAGGGCGCGAGCTTCGCGGTGGACAGCTTCCCCGAGCAGTTGCACAAGCCGGTCACCGACCACGGTGACTTCATCAACGTGATGCCGGACAACCTGATGGACCAGGCGGTCAACTGCATCAACAGCGGCCGGAACTGCACCTGAGGCAAGCCGGCACCCCACAGCGCGGCGGCCCCGAACCGGGATTCGGGGCCGCCTACCCCCGACGTTCGGGCAGGAGGGGGGGAAGGCGGGGGAGAAAGGGGGGGGGAGGGGTCTTCTTCGAGGTGGTTTACGCCCTCTCAG
>NZ_JBVIHH010000002.1:14606-172470 GCF_055570395.1 Streptomyces sp. NPDC031210 | reverse complement strand
GGAAGGAGGAAAACAGGGAAAGACAAACAACCCCACCCCCCCCCCCCCCCCGCCTCCCCCCCCCCCCCCCCGCTCCATGCCGTGCGCCCGTCATAAGAACAGGGCGGCGAACCATGGTGGGGAAACGTTCATCCGCAGGTGTGTCACAGCCCGTTCACCCGCGCTTCCCTGGCCACGCCCAGCGGGCGGATGGCGGCGGTGCCGGCCCGCGCGCGACGGCCGGCCCGCGCCCGGTAGCTGCGCACATGGGCCATGAGCCGGCGGCTGCGCAGGGCCATCTCCAGCTCGAAGCGGGTACGCGGATCGCGCAGCGCCGGGCCGAAGAGCTTTTCGATCTGGCGCAGGCGGTAGCGCACCGTCTGCGGGTGCACATGCAGCAGCTTGGCCGCCTCGGGGGCGCCGCCGCCCTCCAACCAGGCCAGCAGCGTCACTTCGAGGCGTTCGCTCTGCCGGGGCGTCAACTCCTCCAGCGGGCCGAGCCAGCGGGAGGTGAGCGCGTCGGCCAGCGACTCGTCCTGGAGCAGCAGCAAGGCGGAGAGATGGTCGTCGACGAACGCGGGCCGCGCCTCGGGGCCGACCCGGCTGGGGGCCAGCGACAGCAGATAGCGGGCCCAACGCAGCGACGACTGCGCCTCGTTGGCGGCCACGACGTGTCCGACCGAAGCCATCCGTCCCTTGAGTGCCGCCTCCAGCCGGGCCCTGGTCTGGGTGGCCGGGTCGGGGACGAGCAGGCAGGTGTCGCCCTCGACGGTGCCGATGAGGGCGTGGCCGAGGGCCGCGGCCAGTTGGGGTGCCTCGGCCGGCGTGGCGAGCACGACGGCCTGGAGGGTGTCGGGCACCGGCCAGCCGGCCGCGCGGGCCAGTTCGGCCAGTTCGCCCTCGGGGACCTCACGTTGTCCGGCGAGCGCGTCGAACAGGTCCTGGCGGGCCCTGGCGACGGGCATCGGGGTGACGACGGACGATACGGCCGGCCGTTTACTTTCCGATGTTTTCTGGTACCCAAGACATGTCAGCAGGGCCTGTTCGAGCGCCCATTGCGCCTCTTCCACGGGTGTATCCCCGAGACGTGCGGACAATGCGGGAAATCCGCGTTGCAACTCCGCGACCACCTTCTCTGCAAGGCCCGGGAGTTCCTTTCTCACAACGCGGGTCCACTCGCCTCGGGGACGCGACCAGATGCGGTTCAGGAGATCACACATCGCTACCTCGATCCTGGCGGGGATGCGGCTGGACAGGGCAGGGACACCGCCCTTGCGCCTGAGTCGGCATCATCCGGAGTCACCCGGCGCGACCGCGACGCCGGTGCAGGAATTTGTCACAGCACGATAAACATCACGAAATCTGGAAGTCGGTCGGTGATGCTTTTGCACATCCGGATTACGGCCCTGTGTATCCAGCCGGTCACAGAATGTTTACTGTTACCGGGGGTCACCCGACAAAAGACCCGGCACAAATACCGCCGCCGGGAGATTTCATAGAAATTCGGTTCACGCACCCGCGCCCTCCATGACCGGGAGGTTCGATGCCCGCACCCCGTTTGCAGAGCCGCCACGCACACCGCGCCCGGCCCTCGCCACCCCCGCCCCGCCCCCGGCGCCCCCCGAACGAACCCGGCACGCCGCCGCTCCGGCCGGCCGGCGGCGTCGCCTCAACCACCCTGCTGCGCCCGGCGCTTCCGGCCGCCCTGCTGCTGTTCCTCGCCGTCACCCTGCACTCCGGCGCGATGAACACCACCGTGCGTTTCCTGGACTTCGGCGCCGGAGTGCTGGCGCTGGTCTCCCTGTCCGTCACCGTGCTGTGGGGCCTTGCCGCCACCGACCGGATGGTGCTGCACTCCGGGCACCGGCTGCTCGCGCAGGCCGTGCACCGCGGCACCGGCGTCGCCGGACTGGGCTTCCTCGGCCTGCACATCTGGGTGAAGGTCGCCCAGAACCACACCGGCGCCGCGTCCGTCGCGGTGCCGTTCACCGACACCACCCGGCCGGTCCTCATCGGCTTCGGCACGCTCGCCGCCTACCTCTTCATCGCCGTCGCGGTGACCGGCGCGGTGCGCGGCGCGTTCACCGGCATCGCCGCGTCCCGCTGGTGGCGGGCGCTGCACACCAGCGCCTACGCCGCCTGGGCGCTGGCGCTCGTCCACGGACTGAAATCGGGCCGTGAGGCGGCCGGTTGGGCGACGGCCGGATACGGCATCTGCCTGGTGGCGGTGGCCGTCCGGCTCGCGCTGCGGCTGCGCGGCGGCCCGGGCACGACCCGCGGAGGACGACCGTGACCGCACCCGCCCCCACCCGCCCGCTGCCCGCCGTCACCGGCCCCGAGCCCGTCCCGACGCTGGCGTCGCTGGGTCCGCCGCGGCTGCTGGCGGGCCTTGAGGAGATGCCGCGCCTGGACCGGGTGGCGCACCTGGCCCGGCACGGCACACCGCCCAGGATGACCGCACCGGAGCTGGTGGCGCTCGCCGAGGACACCGATCTGCGCGGCCGCGGCGGTGCGGGCTTCCCCTTCGCCCGCAAGCTGACCGCCGTGCTGGACGGTATGCGGCGCGCGGACGGCAAGGCGGCGGTGGTCGTCAACGGCAGCGAGGGCGAGCCCAGTTGCCTGAAGGACACCGCGCTGCTGCTGCACGTCCCGCACCTGGTGCTGGACGGCGCGCTGCTGGCCGCCGAGGCGCTGGGCGCCCAGGAGGTCGCGATCGGCGTGACCCGCAAGGACGTGGCGGACTCGGTGCGCCGCGCCATCGCCGAACGCGGCCCGGTCCGCCCGGCCTTACGCGTCACGCTGCTGACCGAACGGTTCGTCACCGGCGAGGGCACCGCGCTCACCAACGGCCTGGGCGGCGGCCCCGGCCTCCCCTCCGGGCGCAAGGTCCGCTCCAGCGAACGCGGGCTGAACGGTGTGCCGACGCTGCTGTCGAACACCGAGACCTACGCCCAGCTCGCCGTCGCCGCACGGCTGGGCGCGCTGGGCTACCGCACCACGGGCCTGCCCGCCGAGCCCGGCACCCTGCTGCTGACCGTCGCCGGCAACCGCGTCGTCGAAGTCCCCTACGGCATCCCGCTGGCCCGCGTCCTCGCCCTGTGCGGCAGCGGGCCGGGCCAGGGCGTGCTGCTCGGCGGCTACCACGGCACCTGGCTGTCCCCGGAGACCGCCGCCACCGCGCTGCTCTCCCGCCAGGAGCTGGCCGACCACGGGGCGGTGCTCGGCGCCGGCGCGGTCCTCCCGCTGCCGCCCGAGACGTGCCCGGCGGGCGAGACGGTACGCGTCGCGCAGTGGATGGCCGGCGAGTCGGCGGGCCAGTGCGGCCCCTGCGTACTGGGCCTGCCGGCCCTCGCCGACGCCCTCGCACTCGCCGTACGGGGCGGCGGTGACACCGCCCTGGAGGCGGTCCGCGCCCGGATGCGGGCGGTGCGCGGGCGCGGCGCCTGCAGCCACCCGGACGGCACCGCGCGTTTCGTGGCCTCGGCCCTCGCCGCCTTCCCCGAGGAGTTCGAACGCCACGCGCGCGGGTTCGGGTGCGGCCGCCCGGTGACCGGAGCCCTGCCGGTCACCGGGCATCTGCCGCCACCACCGGCCGCCCCTCCCCCACCGCCCCAGGAACGGCTGCTGGTCGACTGGACGCTGTGCCGGGGCCACGGGCTGTGCGCGGACGTCGTGCCCGGCATGGTGCGGCTCGGCCCGGACGGCTATCCGCAGGAGGCCAGCATGCCGATGCCGGCCCGGATGCGGCGCCGCGCGCAACTGGCGGTACGCCGCTGCCCGGCGCTGGCGCTGCGCATCCAGGGCGCCAACTAGGCGCGCGGGGCCGGTTTTCCGCCCGGTGCGGAAAATTCGCGGCCGGGGTGAACGCGGGGCACCCCGCCCCGCGTATCCCCCACCGACGGCGCCCCGGCAACGGCACCTTCCAGACCACCGGACAGGCAACCCACCAAGGAGAAACCATGATCACTCGACGTCGTGCGGGACTCGCGGCCGCGGCCGTCGCCACACTGGCACTGACCGCCGCCTGCGGCAGCAGCGGCGACCAGAGCGCGGGCACCCCCACCACCGACACCGTGCAGCCCGCCGGCCAGGGCACCAGCGACTACGGCACCTCCGGCGGCGACGGCTCGTACGGAGGGCAGGCGGGCGGCGACGACGGCAAGGCCGCGCAGGCCGGACCCTCGGCCGGGAAGCTCGGCCTGCGCCAGGCGCCCGAGTTGGGCCCGGTCGTCACCGACGCCAAGGGCATGACGCTCTACCGCTTCGACAACGACACCGCGAAACCGCCCGAGTCCAACTGCTCCGGCGCCTGCGCGACCACCTGGCCGCCGGTACCGGCCACCGGCTCCAGCGCCCCCGCCGGCATCGCCAAGAGCGCGCTCGGCTCGGTCACCCGCGCCGACGGCACCAAGCAGCTCACCATCGGCGGCTGGCCCGCCTACCGCTACAGCAAGGACACCAAGGCCGGCGACACCAAGGGCCACGGCGTCGGCGGCACCTGGAACGCGCTGGCCGCCGACGGCAAGAAGGCCGGCGCCCAAAAGCCGGGCGACGTCTCGGTGTTCCCCCACCCCGAGCTCGGGGAGATGCTCGTCGACGGCAAGGGCCGCACGCTCTACCGCTTCAACAAGGACAGCGCCTGGCCGATGAAGTTCGCCTGCAACGACGCGTGCCTGGACACCTGGAAGCCCGCCAAGCCCGCCGACCGTTCGCAACTGAACGGCATCCCCGAGAAGCTGATCAGCACCGTCACCCGCCCCGACGGCGTACGGCAGTTGGCCGTCGACTGCTGGCCGGTCTACTGGTTCACCGGCGACAAGCAGCCCGGTGACATCAACGGACAGGGCAAGATGGGCCTGTGGTTCGCCGTCTCCAAGGACGGCAAGAAGATCACGGACGAGCCGGCCGGCTGACACCGGCCACCGCCGGCTGTGGCGCCCGCTCCCCGTCCTCGGGAAAGGCGTCGTCCAGCGCCAGCACCTCGGCGTCCGGACGGTCGTCCGCGGGCCGCGGTCCCAGCCAGGTGACCGCGAGGGCCACCACCGTGTTCACCGCGAGCCCGACGAGCCCGGCGTTGATCCCCCACACCGGGTCGCGGCCCCCGAACACCAGCGCGCACACCAGCGCCAGGCCCGCCACCAGCCCGCTCACCGCGGCCTGCCACGTCAGCCGCCGCCACACCAACCCCAGCAGCAGCATCGGCACGAGCTGCGCCATGCCCTCGTACGAAATCAACGACAGGCGTACGAGGGTGTCGGGGACGGTGTAGGTCAGCAGCAGCGCCAGCGAACCGGCGGCCACCACCACCAGTTGCGACCAGAGCTTTTGGCGGCCGGCCAGCCGCGGCACGGCCCCCAGCACGCTCCTCCCCCACATCGTGCCGATGACCAGCATGAACACGGCCATCGGCACGATGGAGGAGAGCGCGGCGGCCACCCCGATCAGCCCCACCGCCCACGCCGGAAGGGAGTCCACCACCAGCTTGAACAGCGCCAGATCGGATTCGGCGCCGACCAGCCCGGGCACCACGAACAGGGCCGCCATCCCCAGCAGCACCGGCACGAACAGCAGCACGTTGTAGAGCGGCAGGAACACCGCGTTGCGGCGCAGCGCGTCGGCGTCGCGGGCACCGAGATAGCCCGCCACCGTGGTCGGGAAGATCACCACGGTCAGCGAGTTGACGAGGGTCGTGGTCACGAACCAGCTCTGGCCCAGACCGCCCGAGGCGTGTCCGGGGAAGGTCAGCCACCGCGGCTTCTCGGCGACGATCCGGTCCAGGAGGGGCCCGTAGCCGCCGAAGTAGTGCAGCGGCACATACAGCGCGAGGAAGGCGAGGGTGGCGATGACGAGGACGTCCTTGAGCACCGACACCCACGCGCTGCCGCGCAGCCCGCTGACCACCACGAAGCCGGTGGTGACGGCGAAGCCCAGGAAGTAGGCCCACTCGATGCCGATCGCCCCGTAGGAAATGGTCGTGACGACCACGCCCATGCCGGTGATCTGGAGCTGGATGTACGGCAGCAGGCAGACGGTGGCGAGCAGGGTGACGACGGCGCCCAGCCACGGCCGGCCGTAGCGGTGCGCGACGATGTCGGAGATGCCGACCAGGCCGTGCCGGCGTGCGTAGGCCCACAGCATCGGGCCGACGACGTAGCCGAGCGCGTAGCCGCACGACATGTAGGCCAGCACATAGAGCACCGGGGCACCGGACTTGTAGCCCCAGCCGGCGGCCCCGAGGTAGCTGAAGCTCGTATAGCTCTCGCCGGCCATCAGCACCCAGATGAAGGCGGTGCCCAGGCTCCGGCCGCCCAGCGACCACTCGCTCAGGCCCCCGCCGGACCCGCGCCCGCGCACCGCGAGCAGGCCCAGCACGACGGTCAGCACCATGAACGCGCCGAAGACGGAGGTCGCGACGGCGGCGTTCACGCGCGGCCCCGCCTGAGCTCCGCGCGGCGCGCCAGCCACACCGACACCGGCGTCAGCACGGTCGCCACCAGCATCCAGAAGAACAGCAGCGGCACCCCGAGCACGGTGGGCGTCACCCGGTTCACCAGCGGCAGCACCCCCAGGAACAGCACATAGGGCAGCAGCAGCCACAGCAGCGCGGGGCGCTTTCGGGAGGCCGGGGATCGTCCGCCGGACGTATCGTCTCGCACGTGGCGAAAGCCTACGGGGTGACCGCGAACCCCCCGTCAGGGGACGGCCCGCCGCCCCCTTCTTCGTCTTCTTCGCCTTTTCATCGCGGCCGTGCCGACCGCAGCACGCCCCACACCACCAGCCGGTAGGCCGAGCTGAACCGCGGCGTACAGGTCGTCAGCGTCAGATACGCGCCCGGCCGGGTGAACCCTTGGGCGGGATGCACGCCGCTGCGGGGGACCGGCGCCAGGACCGTGCCGTCGCCGGGCGTCGTCCTCGGCAGGATCCGCGCGATGACGTACGTGTAGCGGGCGGCCGCGGTGTCGATGCGGACGGTGTCGCCGGGCCGCAGCCGGTCGAGGTCGCGGAACGGCTCGCCGTGGGTGTCGCGGTGGCCCGCCAGCCCGACGTTGCCGGCCCGGCCCGGCTGCGCGGTGTGCCGGTAGTGCCCGACGTAGCCCCGGTTGAGGACCGCGGACTTGGCGACGCCCTGGGCGATCGGCGCGGTCAGGCCGATCCGCGGGATGCGCAGGACCGCGTAGGCCAGGTCGGCCGGCGGCCGGGCGGGGCCGCGACCGGGCCCGGGCGGGGTGCTCGCGCCGCCGCGCGGCCCGGCGGTGCCGTCGTCGCCGTGGTCCGCGCCGCCGTGGTGGCCGTCGTCCGCGCCGCCGGGTGCCGGGTCCGCGCCCGGCGGCCGCGCCTGCCACTGCCGCTCCAGCCGGGCGACGCCCTCACGCGCCTCGCCACGCGCCTGACGGTTGGTCCACCACACCTGATGGGCGACGAGCAGCAGCAGGACGACGCCGAGGGTGACGGCCAGTTCGGCGCCGGTCCACAGTGCCCGCGCCACAGGCCGGCGGCGCCTGGGCCGCCCCCGCACCACTACCGGTATCCGCTCCCGCACGCGGGCACCGTAAGCCCTCGGGGCGCGGGTCACCAGAGGCATGGCGGACCGGCCGGCCCCGGGAGCGCGGCCCGGTCGGGGGCGGTCATCCGCCGAGGGCGCGCGAGAGGGCGTAGATGCACAGGCCGGCCAGCGCGCCGACGACCGTGCCGTTGATCCGGATGAACTGGAGGTCCCGGCCGATGTGCGCCTCGATCTTCTTCGAGGTGTGCTCGGCGTCCCAGCCGGCGACGGTGTCGGTGATCAGCGACGTGATCTCCCGCTGGTAGGTCGTCACCACATAGACCGCCGCGCCCTCCAGCCAGCCGTCGACCTTGCCCTGGAGTCGGGCGTCGACGGCCATCCGCCGGCCCAGGGACAGCAGCGACGCCCGGACCCGCAGCCGCAGTTCGCTGCGCTCGTCCTCGGCGGCGGCCACGATCATGGCCCGCACCGAGCCCCACGCCGACGCGATCAGGTCCTGGACCTCGGCGCGCCCGAGCACATCGGACTTCAGCCGCTCCACCTTGGCCCGGGTGTCCGGGTCGGACCGCAGGTCGCCCGCGAAGTCCTTCAGGAAGCGGTCCACCGCGCCGCGCGCGGGGTGCTCGGGCATGTCGCGCATCTCCGTGACGAACCGCAGCAGCTCCTTGTAGACCCGGTCGCCCACTTTGCGGTCGACGAACCGCGGCGTCCAGCCCGGCGCGCCGCCGGAGACCGCCGCCATGACGGAGTCGCCGTGCAGGACCAGCCAGTCGTGGGCGCGTCCGCACACCAGGTCCACCACCCGTTTGTGGCCGCCCTCCGAGACGATCTTCTCCAGCATCGCGCCGAGGCCGGGCGCGATCTCCTGGGCGTCCGCGCGCCGGGTGATGGCTTCCCCGACGACCGCCTGCACGTCGGCGTCGCGCAGCACGGTCAGGGCGCCGCGCAGCGCGGTGGACAGCTCGGCGGTGACCCGGTCGGCGTTCTGCGGCTCGGCGAGCCAGGCGCCGAGCCGGCCGCCGATGCCGACCGAGCGCAGCCGGCGGCGGACGACGTCACCGGAGAGAAAATTCTCCCCGACGAAGTCGCCCAGACTCTGACCTAGTTGATCCTTTTTGGTAGGAATGATGGCGGTGTGCGGGATCGGCAGTCCCATGGGCCGCTTGAACAGGGCGGTGACCGCGAACCAGTCGGCCAGCGCACCGACCATGCCGGCCTCCGCGGCCGCCGCAACGAAGCCCGTCCAGCCGCCCGCCCCGGAGGATTGCCCCCATTTCGCCAGTACGTAGACCAGCGCCACGGCCAGCAGCAGCCCGGTGGCGAACGCCTTCATCCGCCGTACGCCGCGCCGCCGCTCCTCGTCGGCCGCGGTGTCGCCGAAACCACCCGCCGGCGCGGCCCGGCCCCTCGGGGCCCGGGCCGCCATCTCCGCATCCGTCCGTTCCATCCGCTCCACCGCTCCCACCGTGCCCGCCATCCGTACGGCCGTACCCCGCGCCACGCTGCGGCGGGCGGGACGCGCCGCCCGGCCACCCGTCCGGGTCACCTCTCCCGCCGTATGTCCCACTGTGACCTACTCCCGGAACCCGCCACGAGTTCCCCGCGTCCCATCCGGAGCGCGGAGCCCAGGGCGCCGGGCGGTCGTACAGAGGTCCGTGGGATCATGGAGGACCGATCGGACCGCGACGGTGCCGCTGATCATCCGCTGCCCTTGTCCGCCCGGAGCGTCAGGCTCCGCTTGCCCCAGGAGACCCCTCCGGCCATGAACAAAAGTGTGGGTTGCGCCCTGCTCGCCGGCCTGGCGGCAGTGGTCGTACTGATCTCGACCGCGATATTCGTCGGCTTCGGCGGCGATAACGGCGGCCCGGGCAGCTCCCCGCGCAAGCCCCGCGACCCGGCCGACCCGGCCGTCGCGGGGCACTGGGTCGGCACCTGGTCGGCGGCGGCCGCGGCCGCGGAGCCGGGCACCCTGGACGGCTACGCGGGCATGTCGATACGCAACGTCGTCCACACCAGCGTCGGCGGCACCAGCGCCCGTATCCAGCTCTCCAACCTCTACGGCACCCGCCCGCTGCCCGTCAGCCATGCCTCGCTGGCCCTCGCCGCCGCCCCCAGCAACCCCACCGCGGCGGCCGGCACCATGCGCATGCTGTCCTTCGGCGGCCGGCCCGCCGTCACCATCCCGGCGGGCGGCGCCGTCACCAGCGACCCCGTCCGGCTCAACGTGCCGCACGACGCCGACCTCCTGGTCACCACCTACACCCCGTCGCCCTCCGGCCCCGCCACCTACCACCCCTATGCCCGCCAGACGTCCTATCTGGCGCGCGGTGACCGGGCCGAGGACGCCACCGGCGCCGCCTACACCGAGCAGAGCCCCTACTGGCGCTACCTGACCGGCGTGGACGTGTGGAGCACCCAGGCGCGCGGCACGGTCGTCGCCATCGGCGACTCGATCACCGACGGCATCACCTCCACCGCCGGCGCCAACCACCGCTGGACGGACTTCCTCGCCGCCCGGTTGCGCACCGAGCCGGGAGCGCCGCGCTACGGCGTCCTCAACCAGGGCATCAGCGGCAACCGGCTGCTGGTCAACGGCAGCCGCTTCTCGCCCAACAACGGCCCCAGCGTGCTGTCCCGCCTGGAGCGCGACGCGCTGGCCCGCACCGGCGTGAAGGCGGTGATCGTCGAGATCGGCCTCAACGACCTGTTCAAGTCGCCGCGCCAGCTCGACCCGCAGAAGATCGTCGAGGGGATGCGGCAGATCGTGCGGGAGGCGCACGCCCGCGGCCTGCGCGTCACCGGCTCCACCCTCACCCCGTTCGGCGGCCACCGCGGCTACTCCGCCGTGCTCAACTCCGTCCGCGAACGGGTCAACCGCATCATCCGTTCGGGCACCGTCTACGACGAGGTCGTCGACTTCGACAAGGTGCTGCGCGACCCGTCCGCGCCGGTGCGGCTGCGCCCCGTCTACGACTCGGGCGACCACCTCCACCCCAGCGACGCGGGCTACCGGGCGATGGCCGGCGCGGTGAACCTGCACCACCTCAAGCGGGCGGCACCGGCCTCCCTCTGACCGCCCCCGGCGCGACCGCTCAGTCCAGCTCCCCGCGCCGGTCCCGCTCCGGGCCGGGGCCGCGCTTGTCGGACTTGCGCCGCTTGCGCTCGACGCCGACGCCGCCCATCAGCGCCACGCCCCGGACGATGACGCGGGGCGCGCCGGGCTCGCCCGGCACCCCCTCCTCCCCCGAGTCGAAGCCGCCCATGATGCCCAGCCCCCGCACGTCGACCTCGACGCCCGGCGGCACCACGATGTTCACCCCGCCCATGAGCGCGTAGCAGGTGATGACGATCTCCGGGCCGGCGAAGTCCGCCTCCCGCAGGTCGATCTCGCCGCCGCCCATGCAGCACACGGCCGTGAAACGGCGCGCGATCGTCCACCGCCCCTTGCGCTGGAAGCCGCCCATGATGCCGACGCCCGCGGAGGAGCCGTCCGCGCCGGTGACGATCCGCCCGGACCAGGCCGTCACCTCGCCGTGGTCCTTGCGCAGCGACAGCGGGGCCGGCGACGCGCCGGCCGCCGGCAGGTCGGCGGTCAGGGGCGCCAACTCCCCGTAGGTGCGGGCCTTGTACGCCGCTTCGAGCCGCTCCTCGAACTCCTCCATCACCAGCCGCCCCTCGGCGAGGGCGTCGCGCAGGATCTCGGCGACCCGCTCGCGGTCGGTGTCGGAGGCCCGCAACTGGGGGAGTTCGTCGGTCATACGAACAGATTAGGGCGTGCCGGGCACCGGCGGGCGGTCTTCGGCCGCGCCCCGCGCACCGCTCGGCGCGTCCGGGCCGGCGGGGGCCGGCGGCGGGCCGCCCCGGGCGTACAGCCGCGCGATGACCTCCTCGATGTCCGGCTCGCGCACCGACAGGTCCACCAGCGGGTAGCGCGCGGCGACGGCCGCCACCAGGGGCGCCGCGCTGTGTGCCGCCGGGAAGGCCAGCCACTGCCGGGGCCCCTCCACCTTCACCGTGCGGGCGCCCGCCACGCCCTCGATCGGCGGCAGTTCCCGTTCCAGGTCGACCACCAGCGTCCGCTCGCCGTCCCCGGCGGCCCGCAGCCCGTCGAGTCCGCCGTCGTAGACCAGACGGCCGTGGTCGATGACCATCACCCGCCGGCACAGTTGCTCGATGTCGGTCAGGTCGTGGGTGGTCAGCAGGACCGTGGTGCCCCGCTCGGCGTTCACCTCACGCAGGAACGCGCGCACCTTCGCCTTGCTGATCATGTCCAGGCCGATGGTCGGCTCGTCAAGGTAGAGCACCTCGGGGTCCGGCAGCAGCGCCGCCGCCAGGTCGCCGCGCATCCGCTGGCCCAGCGACAACTGCCGTACGGGCACCTCCAGCAGCGGCGCGAGGTCCAGCAGCTCGACGCAGCGGGCGAGGTTGGCGCGGTAGGTGGCCTCCGGGATCCGGTACAGCCGCCGCACCAGCGCGTAGGAGTCCTTCAGCGGCAGGTCCCACCACAGCGTGGTGCGCTGTCCGAAGACCACCCCGATCCGGCGCGCGAGCCGGGTCCGCTCCCGCGCCGGATCGATGCCCGCCACCCGCACCCGGCCGCCGCTGGGCACCAGGATGCCGGTCAGCATCTTGATGGTGGTGGACTTGCCCGCGCCGTTCGGCCCGATGTAGCCGACCATCTCGCCGCGCGGCACGCCGAAGCTGATGCCGTCCACGGCCCGCACCCGCTTCCTGACCCTCCGCCACCGGCCCACCCTGCGCCGCACGTCGAAGACCTTCTCGACGCCGTCCACCACGATCAGCTCATCCCTCGCTACACCGCTCACCACACGCCTCCCCACCCGTCACCCATGCCTCCGGCACCCGCCGCTGTCCCGAGTCCGCCCCCTGGACCCGGCCGCTCCCGGCCCCTCCCCTCACCCGCACTCAACTCCCCGTACCGCGGTACGCGCGCAGCCCGGCCCGCCAGGCCAGCCCGGCCCCCGCCCACATCACGGCCGCCACCGCCGGCCCCAGGAGATCCACCCAGCCCGGCAGGCCCAGCGGATCGGGGCGGCCCAGCAGCCGCAGCGCCGGCAGCCAGTTCACGAACGCCAGCGGCACGACGAAGGTGACCCCGCGCACCAGGTCCTTGGCGAAGACCGTCGGCGGATACTGCAACAGGGCGTTGCCGCCGTAGGTGAAGGAGTTCTGCACCTCGGCCGCGTCCTGGGCCCAGAACTGGAACGCGGCACCGGCGGTGAACACGGCGCCGAAGATGACCGCGCCGCACACCGCCATCAGCGGCACCAGCAGCACCCGGCCCGGCGTCCAGTCGACCTCCAGTTGGCCCAGCGACCAGCCCAGGACCAGCAGCGCCTGCGTGATCCGGCCCAGCCGGCGCAGGGCGAAACGGTCCGCGGCCAACTGCGCGAAGACCGGCACCGGCCGCAGCAGCAGCGTGTCGAGGGTGCCGTCGCGGATCCGCCGGCCGAGCCGGTCCATGTTGCCCAGCAGCAGGTCGGCCAGGCCCAGGGAGAGGCCGGAGGTGCCGTAGAGGAAGGCGACTTCGGGGAGCGAGAACCCGCCGAGGGCGTCCACCCGCGAGAACATCAGCATGATCGCGACGAAGTCGAGGCCGTTGGCCGCGAAGCTGCCGAACGCCATCATCAGGAAGGAGGCGCGGTAGGCGAGGGTGGAGCGCACCCACATCCCCGCGATCAGCCCGTAGGCGCACACGCCGTGCGCCACCGTGCCCGCCCGGCCGCGTAACCCCCCGCCCCGGCCGCCCCGAAGGCTGTCAGCCACCGTGCACCACCACCTTGCGGGTGGCGGCGGCCTGGACGGCCCGGCCCAGCGCGAGCAGCGCCGCGCCCCACGCCGCCTGGAAGGCCAGCCCGCCCCACACCGCGCCGCCGCTGCGGGCGCCGAGCAGCACATCGGCCGGTACCTGGAGCATCGCCGCCCAGGGCAGCAGTTGGGCGGCCTCGGCGAAGCCGTCGGGGAAGACCCGCAGGGGCAGCACCATGCCGGAGAAGAACATGCACGCCAGCCCGCTGATCATGGAGAGTCCCGATCCGTCGAGCAGCCAGAAGGACGCCAGCGCCACGAGATAGCGCAGCGCGAAGCTGACCACCACCGCGAGGGTCACCGAGAGCAGGAAGCAGCCCCACGTCAACGCGTCGTGGGGCAGGGCCAGTTCGAAGCAGGCGGCGCCCACCGCCATCGGCACCACCCCGCGGCCGATCAGCGAGAACGCCGCCCGCCCCAGGTCCGCGGCCAGCCACCACGTCTGGAGGTCGGCGGGCCGGTAGAGGTCCACCGCGATGTCGCCGGTGCGGATGCGTTCGGAGAGCTCGTCCAGGCCGCCGCCGGCCAGCAGCGACACGGCCGCCAGCAGCGCCTGGCCGACCCACACGAACGTCAGCGCCTGGGCCTGGTCGTAGCCGCCCAGCCGCGGCCGCTCGTGCCACAGGGCGAGATAGGCGTAGGCCATGATGAATCCGAAGACGGTGTTGGTGAAGACGCCCGCCACGGTGGCGGTCCGGTAGGTGGCGTACCGCCGGAAGCTGCCGGACGCCACTGCCGCGTACCACACGTCCGCGTCCTCCCCGCCTCGCTGCCGCCGGACGGCGAAGCACCGGAGCCTAGTGGCGCGACCTCGCTCCGCACTATCGGTTTTCACCGCTTCGGGTGAGTCCCCGGCTCCATCCGGCCGGTCACGACGGGGTCACGGGTGCGCGCCCCCTCCGTGGAGCGACACGCGGGATGCGAGAGTTTGTTCTCGGGCGGCAGTTCCCTTTCCGGCGTCGGGCCCCGCACCCCCCGCGCACCACACCGCTCCGCCGCGGCACAACCATCGGCGGCGGCCGAGGAGTCCATACAGACATGAGCGACGATCCGCAGAACGACGGCAAGAACGCCGAGGGCGGGGACGACGGCCACCACGCCGACGGCCCGGACGCCGAGCGCGGGAAGGCCGGTGGCGGGGACACCGCCGGCGAGAACGCCGACAGCGGGGAGGGCACCGGCGCGGAGGACGCCCCGGCGGACGACACCGGCGCGGACGACGCCCGGGCGGACGACGCCGGAGCGGACGACGCCGGAGCCGAGGACGCCGGCGGGGAGGACGCCCGGCCGGACGACACCGGCGCGGAGACGGCCGGCGCGGAGACGGCCGGGGGCGCCGAGTCCCGCCCCCGGCGCACCGGCTGGCGCCGCGTCATCCCCACCTGGCGCGTGGTCCTCGGCACCGTGCTGCTGATCCTCCTGGTGATCACCGGCGGAATGATCGCCGGCTACCTCCTCGTCGACATCCCGCCCGCCAACAAGGCCGCCAAGGCGCAGAGCAACGTCTATCTCTACTCCGACGGCTCCGAGCTGGCCCGCGACGGCGAGGTGAACCGCGAGAACGTCACGCTCAGCCAGATCCCCAAATCCGTCCAGCAGGCCGTACTGGCCGCCGAGGACCGCGACTTCTACTCCGAGTCCGCCGTCGACCCGGCCGCGATGGTCCGCGCGGGCTGGAACACCCTCACCGGCAAGGGCAAGCAGTCCGGCTCGACCATCACCCAGCAGTACGTCAAGAACTACTACCTCGCCCAGGAACAGACCCTCACCCGCAAGGCGAAGGAGTTCTTCATCGCCATCAAGCTGGACCGCGAGGTGAGCAAGGACGACATCCTGGAGGGCTACCTCAACACCAGCTACTACGGCCGCAACGCCTACGGCATCCAGGCCGCCGCCCAGGCGTACTACGGCAAGAACTCCGAGAAGCTGACCACCGCCCAGGGCGCCTACCTCGCCACCCTCCTCAACGCCCCCAGCGCCTACGACATCGCCGCCCACCCCGAGAACAAGCCGCGGGCCCTGGCGCGCTGGGACTACGTCCTGGACGGCATGGTGAAGAAGAAGTGGCTCACCCGCGCCGAGCGGTCGGCGATGAAGTTCCCGACGCCCGGACGCGCCAAGCCGTCCGCGGGACTCTCCGGCCAGCGCGGCTACCTCGTCGAAGCCGTCAAGGACTACCTCACCTCCCACGACATCCTCGACGAGGACACGCTGCGCGCCGGCGGCTACCGCATCACCACCACCCTCAGCAGGAAGCGCCAGAACGCCTTCGTCAAGGCGGTCGACAATCGGCTGATGGACAAGCTCAGCGACTCCCGGAAGGTCGACTCCTACGTCCGGGCCGGCGGCGCCTCCATCGACCCCGCGACCGGCCGCGTCGTCGCCATGTACGGCGGCATCGACTACGCCAAGCAGTACGTCAACGGCGCCACCCGCCGCGAGTACCAGGTCGGCTCCACCTTCAAGCCCCTCGTGTTCGCCGCCGCCGTGCAGAACGCCTCCACCACCCAGGACGGCGCCCGCATCACCCCCTACACGGTGTACGACGGCACCAACAAGCGGATGACCGTCAGCCACGGCTCCCCCACCGGCTTCGCCCCGGCCAACGAGGACGACCGCTCCTACGGCCCGATCACCGTCACCGAGGCCACCGACAAATCCGTGAACGCCGTCTACGCCCAGATGGGAATCGACGTCGGCCCCGAAACGGTCAAGAAGACCGCCATCGACCTGGGCATCCCCGCCGACACTCCCAGCCTGGCCTCCTCCCAGGGCGCCATCTCGCTCGGCACCGCCACCCCCAGCGTCCTGGACATGACACAGGTCTACGCGACCTTCGCCCGCCACGGCCGGCAGCGGGACTACACCCTGGTCGACAAGGTCTCCAGGAGCGGCGAGGACCTCCGGCTGCCCGAGCGGGACGAGGGCACCGCCCTCAGCCGGGAGGCCGCCGACACCACCACCTCGGTCCTGCGCAGCGTCGTCGAGGGCGGCACCGGCACCGCCGCCCAGGAGGCCGGGCGGCCCGCGGCCGGCAAGACCGGCACCGCGGAGAAGGACAAGGCGGCCTGGTTCGCGGGCTACACCCCCGAACTCGCCACCGTCGTCGCCGTCCTGGGCCAGCACCCCGAAACCGCCGCGCAGGAGCCGCTGTACGGCGCGGCGGGCCTGCCCCGCATCAACGGCGGCGGCTTCCCCGCCGAGATCTGGGCCGAGTACACCGCCGCCGCCCTGGAGGGCCGGCCGGTCCGCGACTTCGACCTGGAACTGGAGGAGGGCGCCGAATCACCCACGCCCGCGCCGACCACCAGCGCCCCGGCGCCGCCCACCGAGACCACCTCGCCGACCACCGAGCCGCCCAGCCCCACCGTGGCGCCGCCGACCGACTTCCCCACCCCGCCGACCGTCGAACCGCCCACCCCGACCTTCCCGACGGAGGAGCCGACCGGCGAGCCGACGGAGGACTTCCCGACCGTCGGACCGGAGGAGGGCGGCTGGGGACGCCGGGCCGGATGGGAGGGATGAGGCGGACCGGGAAAATGAGGCCCGTCCGGCCGCCCGGTCAGTGGCCGGACGTCGCCTTGAGGCCGACCACCGCGACCAGCAGCAGGCAGATGAAGAAGATCCGGGCGGCGGTCGCCGGCTCGCCGAGCACCAGCATCCCCACCACCGCCGCTCCGGCGGCCCCGATGCCGACCCAGACGCCGTAGGCGGTCCCGATCGGCAGGGTGCGGGCCGCGTACGACAGCAGCAGCATGCTGGCGACGATGCCCGCGCCGGTGAAGACACTCGGCCAGAGGCGGGTGAAGCCCTCGGTGAACTTCATCCCGACCGACCAGCCGATCTCCAGCAGACCGGCGACGACAAGCAGGACCCAGGCCATGACGGCACCTCCGTGAACGTGCTTCAACAGGGGTGCGTCGTCTTGTCGTGACCCGGTACGGCGCGTCTCGTCGGGTTCCGTCCGAGGCTAACAAAGGGCAGCGAAACGGGCGGTGACCGAGGTCACCGCCCGCCGCACACCAGGGTCGAGAGGCCGTATCAAGAAGTCGGGGTCGAGACGTCGGGGCCCACAGGTTCGGGGCCTACAGGTACAGCCCCGTCGCGTCCTCCGCGCCCTCCAGCCGCTCCGCGGCCACCGCGTGCAGATCCCGCTCGCGCATCAGCACGTACGCCACCCCGCGCACCTCGACCTCGCCGCGGTCCTCGGGGTCGTACAGCACCCGGTCGCCCACCTCGACGGTCCGCACGTTCTGCCCGACCGCGACCACCTCGGCCCAGGCCAGGCGACGGCCGACCGCCGCGGTCGCCGGAATGACGATGCCGCCGGACGAGCGGCGCTCGCCCTCGGGAATATCGGTCCGGACCAGCACACGGTCGTGCAGCATCCGGATCGGCAGCTTGTCGTGGGTGTCCTTGGTGTTATTCGGGCTCACGGCACGACCGTACCTGGCCGGAGCCGCCCCGCACGCACCGCGGGCCGCGAACGGGGCCCACCGTCAACCGCCGGACACGACACCTGGCGACACCCTCTAGCGGCGGCGCTGGGAGCGCATCGCCAGCAGACCCACCACGGCCACACCGACCAGAGCGACCGGAATGATCCGCTCCAGCCGCGGCGCCCCGTCCTCCGCCACGAACTGGCCCCGCATGTCCGACATCGCCCGGTGCGCGGCCACGTACGCCCGCCCGGCCGTGCGGTCCACCGCCGCCGCGGCCTTCGCCTTCGCGTCACCCATGATCGTCTTGGGGTGCAGGCGCACACCGATCTCATCGAGCGTCACGGCGAGATCCTGCCGCCTGCGGGCGATGTCCGCCTCGATCTGCGCAGGGGTCCTGGCTTCCGACACCGCGCTGCCTCCGTCGTCTCGGGCCGATGCGTACGGGAACCCGCACGAGGCCCCGCACGGAACCGGCCACATCCTGGCGTACCGATTCGTGATGGACAGTCTGTCAGCTCCCACCCGCCCGCGCCCCACAGCACCCCCGATTCGGAACGGCCGCCCCGCCCCGAGGCCCGCCACCCCGCCCGGCTGCGTAACCTCGGGACATACACACCCACCCCACGAGGAGAGCCATGAGCGAGCGACTGGCAACCGGCGACACCGCCCCCGCCTTCACCCTTCCCGACGCGGACGGCAAGCAGGTCTCGCTCGCCGACCACAAGGGCCGCAAGGTCATCGTCTACTTCTACCCCGCCGCCCTGACCCCCGGCTGCACCAAGCAGGCGTGCGACTTCACCGACAACCTCGACTTCCTCGCCGGCCACGGCTACGACGTCATCGGCATCTCCCCCGACAAGCCGGAGAAGCTCGCGAAGTTCCGCGAGAAGGAGAACCTCGGCGTCACGCTGCTCGGCGACCCCGACAAGCAGATCCTTGAGGCGTACGGCGCGTTCGGCGAGAAGAAGCTCTACGGCAAGACCGTCACCGGCGTCATCCGCTCCACCGTCGTCATCGACGAGGACGGCAAGGTCGAGCGCGCCCTCTACAACGTCAAGGCCACCGGCCACGTCGCCAAGATCATCAAGGATCTGGGCCTCTAAGGGTCTCGGCCTCCAAGGACCCGGGCCTCTGAGGATTCGAGCCTCCAAGGACCCGGGCCTCTAAAGCCCCTCCGCCGGACCCGGCCCACCGGCCACCACCGCCGACCGGTCCGGCAGCTCCAGCACGGCCTCGGCGCCGCCCCCCGCGGCGGCGCCGAAGTCCAGCCGCGCCCCCAGCACCTCCGCCTGCCCCGCCGCGATCGTCAGCCCCAGACCGTGCCCGGTCCCCCGCTCCGGCGCCGCCGTACGAAACCGCCGCGGCCCCTCCGCGCACAACTCCGGCGGATACCCCGGCCCGTGATCACGCACCACGATCCGCGCACCCCGCACCACCACCTCGATCGGCGGCTCGCCGTGCTTCGCCGCGTTCGCCAGCAGATTCACCAGCACCCGCTCCACCCGCCGCCGGTCCGTCTCCACGATCCACGGCTCCCCCTCCACCGCCACCGACACCCCGGCCACCCCCCGCTGACGAGCCGCCCGCGTCACGATCCCGCGCACCAGCGACGGCAGCTCACAGGCATCCAGATCCGCCCGCTCCACCCCCGCGTCCAGCCGCGACACCTCCAGCAGATCCTCCACCAGGTGCCGCATCGCCTGCGCCCGGTCCCGCACCATCTCCACCGCACGCGGCTGCGGCAACAACTCCGCCGCCGCCACCAGCCCCGCCACCGGCGTCCGCAGCTCATGCGCCACATCCGCGGTGAACTCCCGCTCCGCCTGCGCCTGCGCCGCCAGCGACATCGCCATGTGATGCACACTGCGCCCCAACTCGGCCACCTCGTCCCGGCCCTGACTGGCCAGCGCGTCCGCGTCCGGCGCCGCACCCGCCGCGATCCGCCGCGCCGCCGCCGCGCTGAGCCGCAGCCGCCGCGACAACCGCTGCGCCACGAACCACGACACCCCCGCCATCAGCACGACCGTGCCGCACCCCGCGACCAACAGCGTCCGGTCCAGCGCCAGCCGCGCCGGATCGTCCTCGGGAAACGGCGCCGACACCGACAACGACCGCTCCGGATCATCCGCCGACCCCCCGCCGACCCCCGTCGCCGCCCACACCCGCGGATCCCCGCCCCCGCTGATGTACGTCCCCGACCTGCCCCGGAACACCGCCGCCCGCAACGGCGCCGGCAACGTCGCGTCATCCAACTGCGCCCCCAGCGCCAGCTTCGCGTCCCGCTCGTAGATCTGCAGCGCCGAACTCAGCCGGTCGTCCTGATACGCCCGCGCCGCCCGCTCCCGCTCGACGTCCGCTATGTGATGCACGGCGAAGCCGAGCACCACCACCGCCAGCGCCGTCATACACGAAATGGCCAGGGCGATCCGGCCTCGAATGCCCATCACGCGAGGTTGTACAGCTCCCTCGTGTCACCCAGCGGCGTCGAACCCTCGTACGTCACCTCGAGCCCCGTGAAAGCCCGCCCGCCCTCGACCGTCTCCGGACCGTAGAGCCGGAACGTCGCCGCGAAACCCGCGTCCGAACCCACCCCCGCGGTGGCCTTCTCGACCTGCACCACGCCCCTGCCCTCCGCCTCCCGCGAGCCGTACCGCTCCCAGGTGATCGCCGTCGCCACCATCCCCGAGTCCGCGCACGTCAGCGTGATCACCCGCGGCTTGACCTCCGGCTCGCCGATCCCGCAGTCCCGCACACCCGGCAGCCCCCCCGAGGGCTTACCGGCCGACTTCACCTCGCGCACGGCCGACGTCTTCGGCGCCGCGTCCACCGCCGACGCCCGGTGCGACGCCTGGCCCAGCCACACCCCGCCCGCCGCCAGCACCGTCACCACGGCGAAGACCACCAAAGCGGCCCGCCCCCGCAACCGGCGAAACCCCGCACGGTCGGTCATCACGTTCTCCTTCCGGGGCCGCGCACCCGCGCCCCTGAAACCCCACCACACACGAACGCCGCCACCCCACCGGAAAAGGGGTCCGGCGACCGGACAGGCTTCGACGGAAAACAGCGGTTTCGACCGCCACTCTCCCTTCCCCGTCACACAGGCGCGTTGCCCGGACACTGCGGTGACCGCTCGGCTGTGTACCAGTCCTGTAACAAGCCCCGTCACCACCCTGGCGGCGGCCGCCGTTTCGCGCTCCGTCTCCTGCTCCGTACGGCCCCGCCACGCGTGACGTTCATCGCGAGATCCGGCCAAAGTGGTTTGATCCGCGCGCCACGGCGCAGGCGCACCTGTCGTACCCCCCACCGCGCACCACGCGCTGACCGACCGAGAGGACCGCCTCGTGCCGACCGGCAGCACCGAAGCCGACCCCGCTTCCGAACACGACCCGGAAGCACTCAAGCGCCACCGGGTACTCTTCCGTGCCGTCGCCCGGCGCAGGAACCCCAAACTGCGGCGTACCGACATCACCATCACCGACGAGAAGATCGTCAAGCGCGCCGTCAAGGCCGCCGCACTCGGCAACGCCATGGAATGGTTCGACTTCGGCATCTACAGCTACCTCGCCGTCACCATCGGCAAGGTCTTCTTCCCCGGCGGCAGCGACACCGCCAGCCTGCTGTCCTCCTTCGCCACCTTCGCCGTCGCCTTCCTCGTACGCCCCCTCGGCGGCGTCTACTTCGGGCCCCTCGGCGACCGCGTCGGCCGCAAGAAGGTCCTCGCCCTCACCATGATCATGATGGCGCTGGGCACCCTCTGCATCGGCCTCATCCCCTCCTACGCCGCCATCGGCTTCTGGGCGCCCGTCCTGCTGATCCTCTTCCGCCTCGTCCAGGGCTTCTCCACCGGCGGCGAATACGGCGGCGCCTCCACCTTCATCGCCGAATACGCCCCCGACAAGCGGCGCGGCTTCTTCGGCAGCTTCCTGGAAATGGGCACCCTGATCGGCTACACCGGCGCCGCCGGCATCGTGCTCGTCCTCGACACCGCGCTCGGCGACGCCGCCATGCTCGACTGGGGCTGGCGCATCCCCTTCCTCGTCGCCGGGCCGCTCGGCCTCGTCGGCCTCTACCTGCGGGTCAAGCTGGACGAGACCCCCGCCTTCCAGAAGCTGGAGGCGTCCCAGACGCACGGCACCGTCGAGACCGTGACGCCGGAGACCGAAGCGGAGTTCTCCCACCTCTCCGAGAACGCCCCCAAGAAGAAGCTCGGCGAGATCTTCTCCCAGCAGTGGCCGACCCTGATCCTGTGCGTCGGCCTGGTCGGCGCGTACAACATGTGCCACTACATGCTGCTGTCCTACATGCCGACCTACCTCACGGACTCCCTCGACTACGACGAGACCCACGGCCTGCTGATCCTGCTGGGCACCATGGTCGCCCTCATGTGCGTCATCAGCTCCGTCGGCAAACTGAACGACCGCTACGGCCGCAAGCCCCTGCTGATGGGCGGCATGCTGGGCTTCTTCCTGCTGGCCGTCCCCGCCTTCCTCCTGGTCAACCAGGGCAGCCTGCCGGCGGTCATCGGCGGCATGCTGATGCTCGGCCTCTCCCTCGTCTGCCTCCTGGGCACCATGTCCGCCGCCCTCCCGGCCCTCTTCCCCACCCACGTCCGCTACGGCTCGCTCTCCATCGGCTACAACGTGGCGGTCTCCCTCTTCGGCGGCACCACCCCGCTGATCATCACCGCCCTGACGGACGCCTTCGACAAGAACGTCATGGTCCCCGCCTTCTACACCATGGCCGCCGCCCTCGTCGGCGTCATCGCGGTCGCCTGCATGAAGGAAACCGCCCAACAGCCCCTGGACGGCTCCCCACCCTCGGTGGCCACCAAGGAAGAAGCCATCGAAATGGTCACCGCCCAATCCCCGGAACCACGCTTCTGACCCCTCCGACCGCGCGTAACCGCCCCCGCCCTCGCTCGTTCTCCAGTTCGAGAAGGAGCGAGCGCCCGGGGCGGGCCCGGTGCGCGGAACGGGAACGGGAGGTGGTGTCAGTTGCCCGGTGACCTCACCCGTGAGCGCTTGACCACGGCGGTCGCCGAGGCATCGAGCTGGGCCGATCTGATGCGCGGGCTCGGCGTCCGGGCGAGCGGCGGGAGGCGCCGGGCCCTCCAGGCGGCGGTCGCCGACTTCGGCATCGACGTCGGGCACTTCACACCGCGGAACCCCTGGCGCAGGTACTCCGACGAGGCGATAGCGCGGGCGGTGGCGACGTCCACCACGCTGCGCGAAGTCGCCGAGAAGCTGGGCGCCACGCCCGCGCCGGGAACGCTCTCCCACCTGCGCCGCCGCATCACCGCCGCCGGCGTCGACACCGGTCACTTCCCGGGGCTGACACGCTCCGGACCGGAGTTCTCGTGCACGCCGCAGGAGCTGCGATCGGCCGCCGCGTCGGTCACCAGCGTCCGCGCGTTGGCGCGCGCCCTCGGCGTTTCCGACGACGGCCGCACGCGCGCCGCACTGCGGCGTGTACTGACCGAGCTCGGAGTGGAGGTAAGCCACTTCACCCACTCCCGAGCGCCGCTGCCCGAGGACCGGCTGCGCGCGGCGACAGCCGAGGCCACCAGCTACGCCGATGTGATGCGGGCGCTCGGCCTGCCCGTGAATGACGCGAACCACCGTCGAGTCCAGCGCAAGGCCGCCCAACTTCGTCTGGACGTGTCCCACTTCACGCGGAAGTCGCGACGCGTCGTCCAGCCCGCCCGCCTCAAGCCCGTCGCCGAGCAGGTGCTGTGCCTACGCCCCGAGGGGTCGCCTCGCGTCAATCGGGATCGCCTGCATCGTGCCCTCGGCGAGGTCGGCGTCGCCTGCGCCTGTGCCTTCTGCGGCAACCCCGGCGTATGGCGCGGCCAACCCCTCACGCTGCAGATCGACCACATCAACGGCGATTGGCTCGACAATCGCGCGGAGAATCTGCGCTACCTCTGCCCGAATTGCCACGCCCTTACCGCCACGTGGTGCCGCCGCGGGCATCGGACCCGGAAGACAGGCCATCGCCACCCGACTCCCATCCCCACCTCCGGCCCGATACCATGACTGACGGCTAGCGGCGGTGGCGCAGTGGCGACGCAGCTGGTTTAGGTCCAGTGACCCGTTAAGGGTTTGAGGGTTCGAATCCCTTCCGCCGCACAAAGACAAACGGCCCGCGAATCGAAGCTTTCGATTCGCGGGCCGTTTTTCGTGGGCGGGGACGTCGCTCAGCCCAGCAACTCCTTCAGCACCGGTGCCAGCGCGCGGAACGCCTGGCCGCGGTGGCTGATGGCGTTCTTCTCGGCGGCGGTGAGTTCGGCGCAGGTGCGGGTGTCGCCGAGGGGCTGGAGGATGGGGTCGTAACCGAAGCCGCCGGTGCCGGTGGGGGTGTGGCGGAGGGTGCCTTCGAGGGTGCCTTCCACGACGCGTTGGGTGCCGTCGGGGAGGGCGAGGGCCGCGGCGCAGGCGAAGTGGGCGGCGCGGTGTTCGTCGGCGATGTCGGCGAGTTGGGCGAGGAGCAGTTCGAGGTTGGCGCGGTCGTCGCCGTGCCTGCCGGCCCAGCGGGCGGAGAAGATGCCGGGGGCGCCGCCGAGGACGTCGACACAGAGGCCGGAGTCGTCGGCGACGGCGGGGTGTCCGGTGGCCTTGGCGAGGGCGTGCGCTTTGAGGAGGGCGTTCTCGGCGAAGGTGACGCCGGTTTCCTTGACGTCGGGGATGTCGGGGTAGGCGTCGGCGCCGACGAGTTCGACGTCGAGGTCGGCGGCGTCGAGGATGGCGCGGAGTTCGGTGACCTTGCCGGCGTTGCGGGTGGCGAGGATGAGGCGTCGGGGGTGTGCGGGTCGCCCGCCAGTGTGAGGCTGCATGCCGGTGATTATCCCGGGGTGCAGATCTTGGTCATGTCACCGGCCGTGTCGACGAGGGGGTCGAGGTCGGGGGCCTTGGCGTCGTCGAGGGCTTTGCGGGCGTCCTTGATGCCGGTGTTCATCTTGTCGACGGCTTTGGCCAGCTCGGGGTCGGAGGCGGTTTCGCCGACCTTGGAGAGGCTTTGGTCGATGTCGTCCAGGGCCTTCTGGGCGTCCTGGGGGTTGTCGACCGCGTTGCCGGCCGATTGCTGGAGTTTGTCGACGCCGTTGGCGACGGCGGTGGCGGTCTTGGCGCAGTCCATGGCCCTCTGGACCGCTCCGCAGGAGGACAGGAGCGGTATCGCGAGCGCGGTGGCGGCCAGCGCGGCGAGTGCGGCGGTGGCGGGACGGCGGCGGGTGCGGCGGGTGCGCTGGGCCATGGTGGGCTCTCCCTGGGTTCGGGTGCGGGCAAGAGGAAGAACGCAGGGGGCGGGGGTTTGGTTGCCGGGGCGAGACGAGAGCGGAGGGGGCGGGCTGCGGGGCCGGCCGGCGACGGCCGGCCCGGCCCGTCACCGGCCCGTCACCGGCCCGTCCCGGGACGCGCCCCGGCCCGTTCGGCCGTGCGCGTCCCGGGGCGGGTCACAGGGTGCGGGCGAGTGCTTCGCGCTGGGCGGTGTCGAGTTCGGCGCAGCCGGCGACGGCGAGGTCGAGGAGGGCGTTGAGTTCGTCGCGGGCGAAGGGTTCGGCTTCGGCGGTGCCCTGGACCTCGACGAAGCGGCCGTCTCCGGTGCAGACGACGTTCATGTCGGTTTCGGCGCGGACGTCCTCTTCGTAGCAGAGGTCGAGGAGGGGGACGCCGGCGACGATGCCGACGCTGACGGCGGAGACGGTGCCGGTCAGGGGCTGGCGGCCGTGCTTGATGAGCTTCTTGTGCTGGGCCCAGGTGATGGCGTCGGCCAGTGCGACGTAGGCGCCGGTGATCGCGGCGGTGCGGGTGCCGCCGTCGGCCTGGAGGACGTCGCAGTCCAGGACGATGGTGTTCTCGCCGAGGGCTTTGTAGTCGATGACGGCGCGGAGGGAGCGGCCGATGAGGCGGCTGATCTCGTGGGTGCGGCCGCCGATCTTGCCGCGTACGGATTCGCGGTCGCCGCGGGTGTTGGTGGAGCGGGGCAGCATCGAGTATTCGGCCGTGACCCAGCCTTCGCCGGTGCCTTTGCGCCAGCGCGGGACGCCTTCGGTGACGGAGGCGGTGCAGAAGACTTTGGTGTCGCCGAAGGAGACGAGTACGGAGCCTTCGGCGTGCTTGCTCCAGCCGCGTTCGATGGTGATGGGGCGGAGCTGTTCGGGGGTGCGGCCGTCGATGCGAGACATGGTGGAGAGCCTAGCGGGAATGGCGCGGGCCCCGTTCCGGTGGCGGTTGGTCGTTCCGCGTCCGGTGCGGGGCCCGGGGAGTGGCCGTGGTCTCAGCTCACATCATGTCTTCGATCTCGGCGGCGATGGGGTCGGCGTCGGTGCCGATGACGACCTGGATCGCGGTGCCCATCTTGACGACGCCGTGGGCGCCGGCGGCCTTGAGCGCGGCCTCGTCGACGAGGGAGGGGTCGTTGACCTCGGTGCGGAGGCGGGTGATGCAGCCCTCGACCTCTTCGATGTTGTCGAGTCCGCCGAGCCCGGCGACGATCTTCTCAGCCTTGCTGGCCATGTCCACTCCTGCTTGTCTCGGCCGCCGGCGGTTGTGCCGCACGGTTTTCAAACGGTAACGCACGTTCAGCCCAACTACATGGGCGTATGTCCGCGCTCTGGCGAAGGATGGCGAGCACTCGGGGCGCGCTCCGGGTGACCGGAACCGCACCACAAGTGGTCTACACCACCAGTATGCGGCACGTGGCGCGCCGGCTGCCGGCGGGCCGATCGCCGGGAGGAAGCGGATGAGTTCCCAAGCAGCGGCCCAGGCGCCGAAGAAGAAGTGGTCGGCCACAGTCTTCCAGGGCATGCAGAAGATGGGGCGCAGCCTTCAGTTGCCCATCGCGGTTCTGCCCGCCGCGGGCATCCTCAACCGCCTGGGCCAGCCCGATGTGTTCGGCGCGGACGGGCTGGGCTGGGACGACGTCGCGAAGGTGTTCGCGGGTGCGGGTGGCGCGCTGCTGGATTCCGGGCTGGGCCTGCCGCTGTTGTTCTGCGTCGGTGTGGCGATCGGGATGGCGAAGAAGGCGGACGGGTCGACGGCGCTGGCGGCGGTGGTCGGGTTCCTGGTCTATTACGCGGTGTTGCACCAGTTCCCGGTGGACTGCGCGGCGGGTGGGACGTATGCGCAGGCGGGCCTGTGGAGCGGGGTGTGTGTGGCGCCGGACGGGACGGCGACGCCCGCGCTGTTCCAGAATCCGGGGGTGTTCGGCGGCATCCTGATGGGGTTCCTCGCCGCCTGGTTCTGGGTGCGTTTCCACCGGGTGAAGCTGGTGGACTGGCTGGGCTTCTTCAACGGCCGCCGGCTGGTGCCGATCATCATGGCGTTCATCGGGCTGGCGTTCGCGGTGGTGTGCCTGTGGGTGTGGGCGCCGATCGGTGACGCGCTGACCGATTTCAGCAAGTGGCTGACCGATCTGGACTGGATCGGTTCGGGACTCTTCGGTGTGGCCAACCGGGCGCTACTGGTGGTGGGCCTGCACCAGTTCCTGAACACGTTCGTCTGGTTCCAGTTCGGTGACTACACCAAGCCGGACGGGACGGTGGTGCACGGTGACATCAACCGGTTCCTGGCGGGCGATCCGAGTGCGGGCCAGTTCACCACGGGCTTCTTCCCGATCATGATGTTCGCGCTGCCGGCCGCGGCGCTGGCGATCGCGCACTGCGCGCGGCCGCATCGCCGCAAGGAGGTCGCCGGCATGATGCTGTCGGTCGGTCTGACGTCGTTCGTGACGGGCGTGACCGAGCCGATCGAGTATTCCTTCCTGTTCATCGCGCCGGTGCTGTACGTGCTCCACGCGCTGCTGACGGGTGTGTCGATGGCGGTGAGCTGGGCGCTGGGGGCGCACGACAGTTTCAGTTTCTCGGCGGGGCTGATCGATTACGTCATCAATTGGGGGCTGGCGACCAAGCCGTGGCTGATCATTCCGATCGGGCTGTGTTTCGCGGTGGTCTATTACGCGCTCTTCCGCTTCGTGATCACGAAATTCGATCTCCAGACTCCGGGGCGTGAACCGCCGGAGGTCGGGGAGGAACTGGAGAAGGAGAACGTCCGGTAGCGCCTGCGCGCCGGGCCGCCGCGGGGCGGCTCCGGCCGTGTGCGCCAGGGCCTCGCGGCCCGTGTCGGCCGGCCCCGGGTCCCAGGACTCCGGGGCCGGTCGTCATGTGGTCCAAACCACTTGGAACAATGGATTCCTTTATGTCGGGGCGACGTGCTAAGAATGGTCTAAACCACTTGTGGTGTAGACCACGGTACGACCAGCGAGCGGGCCGTCCCCCCTTTCGAGCGCCCGCCTCACCAGGAGGAATCCGATGAGTTCGGCCACCGCTCCGGCGGCCCCCAAGAAGAAGGGCCGCGGCTCAGGCGCCATGGCAGTGGCTCAGCGCATCGGCCGCAGCCTCATGCTGCCGATCGCCACCCTGCCCGCCGCCGCCCTGATGGTCCGCCTCGGCCAGCCCGACATGCTCGGCCGGGAGGCCCTCCCGGCGTTCCTGAACAAGCTCGCCGAGTTCATGGCCGCCGGCGGCGGCGCCCTCCTGGACAACATGCCGCTGCTGTTCGCGGTGGGTATCGCCATCGGCTTCGCCAAGAAGTCCGACGGCTCCACCGCGCTCGCCGCCGTCGTCGGCTACCTGGTCTTCAGCAAGGTCCTGGGGACGTTCACCGACAGCAGCCTGCCCAAGGTGCAGAACGTCGTCGACGGCAAGATCGTCGAGGCCGCGCCGCCGGTCAACGCCGGAGTCCTCGGCGGTGTCGTGATAGGCATCGTCGTCGCCCTCCTCTACCAGCGCTACAGCCGCAAGAAGCTCCCCGACTGGCTGGGCTTCTTCAGCGGCCGCCGCCTCGTCCCGATCCTGGCGTCCTTCGCCGGCCTGCTCATCGGCATCCTCTTCGGCTACATCTGGCCGGTCCTCGGCGCGGGTCTGCACAACTTCGGCGAGTGGCTGGTCGGCTCGGGCGCCGTGGGCGCGGGCATCTTCGGTGTCGCCAACCGCGCGCTGATCCCCGTCGGCATGCACCACCTGCTCAACTCCTTCCCCTGGTTCCAGGCCGGCGACTTCGACGGCAAGCACGGCGACATCGCCCGGTTCCTGGCCGGCGACCCGCAGGCCGGACAGTTCATGACCGGCTTCTTCCCGATCATGATGTTCGCCCTCCCGGCCGCCTGCCTGGCGATCACGCACTGCGCCCGCCCCGAGCGCCGCAAGGTCGTCGGCGGCATGATGGTCTCCCTCGCCCTGACCGCCTTCGTCACCGGCGTGACCGAGCCCATCGAGTTCACGTTCATGTTCATCGCGCCGGTCCTGTACGCGATCCACGCGGTGCTCACCGGCATCTCGATGGCGCTGACCTGGGCGCTGGGCATGAAGGACGGCTTCGGCTTCTCGGCCGGCGCGATCGACTACGTCCTGAACCTCGGCATCGCCACCAAGCCGTGGATGCTGGCCCTCGTGGGGCTCTGCTTCGCGGCGCTCTACTACGCCGTCTTCCGCTTCGCCATCGTCAAGTTCAACATCCCCACGCCGGGCCGCGAGTCCGACGAGGAGATCGCCGAGCAGGACAAGGCGCAGTTCAAGGCGTGAGAGCCGCCGTGGCCTGACGCCCGCCGGCGCGAACCGGCGGACCCGACAAGGGGCCCCGGAACCGAGTGACTCGGTTCCGGGGCCCCTCGTCGTTCCCGGCGCCGGGCGGCCGCCGCGCCCGCGCCGCCGTCAGATCTCGTAGACCGCGCCGGCCTTGGCGACCTCGACCGGTCCGTCGTAGACCTTCTGCGCGTCGCGCAGGCTGATGTCCGGGTCGGTCCACGGCGGGATATGGGTCAGCACCAGGCGGCCCGCGCCGGCCCGCCGGGCGTGCTCGCCGGCCTCCCGGCCGTTGAGGTGCAGGTCGGGGATGTCTTCCTTGCCGTGGGTGAACGACGCCTCGCACAGGAAGAAGTCGGTGCCCGCCGCCAGGGTGTCCAGCGCGTCGCAGGGGCCGGTGTCCCCGGAGTACGTCAGCGACCTGCCGCCGTGCTCGATGCGGAAGCCGTACGCCTCCACCGGGTGGCTCACCCGCTCGGTGCGCAGCGTGAACGGCCCGATGGTGAAGGTGCCGGGCGTCAGCGTGCGGAAGTCGAAGACCTCGCTCATCGCCCCGTCGTGCGGCAGGTCCCCGTGCGCGACGGTCAGCCGCTGCTCGGTGCCGGCCGGCCCGTAGACCGGCATCGGCCCGCAACGGCCGCCGTCGGGGCGGTAATAGCGCACGACGAAATAGCCGCACAGGTCGATGCAGTGGTCGGCGTGCAGATGCGACAGGAGGACGGCGTCCAGGTCGTAGAGACCGCAGTGGCGCTGCAGCTCGCCCAGGGCGCCGTTGCCCATGTCGAGGAGCAGCCTGAAGCCGTCGGCCTCCAGGAGGTAGCTCGAACAGGCCGATTCCGTGGAAGGGAACGACCCCGAGCATCCGACGACGGTGAGCTTCATGCGGGCGTGAACCTCCGTGGGCGGGGGCGACGGTGCGGGGTGTCCAGGCGGGGCTTCTCGGCGGATCCTCGCGGTTTCGTGGTGAGCCTTGAGGGCCTCGGCGCGCTGTGCGGTGCCCACGAGCGTAAGGCGCGAAAGGTCATGTGGCTCCTCCAGCGGGGCGAGCTGTGGGCGGAATCACCAGTCCGGGTGGGCCCGTACCGGGCGCTGTTCCCATGGGCCGGGCGGGCGGTGGCGGGCCCCGGCGGCCGGGCCGGGCGGACGGTGCGCGGGGCACGGGCACGCGGGTCGGGGCCGGGTGCGTCGGCCGGTCGCGTATCGGCGCTGGTCGCGAGGGTGGCGGCCGGCGCGGCGGGGGCCGGCGGGGGCGGGCCGGGGCCCGCCGGCAGGGGGTGGGGGCGGACGCGCGGACGCCCGCCGTCCCGGTGTCCGGGCCGTGCGGGCGTCCGTACGGATGTTCGCGGTTCGGCTGCCCGGCCCCGGCGTGGCGCGCGGGGCCGGTGGGGCGGTAGCGGGGGCCGGGGCGGGCCTGCCGTGAGGGCCTGCCGCGAGGGCGGGGGCCCGGCCCGGGCGCGGCCGGGGCTCGGCCCGGGAAGGCGCCCTACGCCCAGAGCTGGCCGTGCAGCGTGGCGATGGCCGCCTCGGTGGACTCGGCGGTGTAGACGCCGGTGGAGAGGTACTTCCAGCCGCCGTCGGCGACGACGAAGACGATGTCGGCGCTCTGCCCGGCGCGCACCGCCTTCCGTCCGACACCGATCGCCGCGTGCAGCGCCGCGCCGGTGGAGATGCCGGCGAAGATGCCCTCCTCGGCGAGGAGTTCGCGGGTACGGCGCACCGCGTCCTCGGAGCCGACCGAGAAGCGGGTGGTCAGCACCGACTCGTCGTACAGCTCGGGGATGAAGCCCTCGTCGAGGTTGCGCAGCCCGTAGACGACGTCGTCGTAGCGCGGTTCGGCGGCGACGATCTGCACGTCGGGGAGCCGCTCGCGCAGAAAGCGCCCGACGCCCATGAGCGTGCCCGTGGTGCCCAGGCCGGCCACGAAGTGGGTGACGGAGGGCAGGTCGGCGAGGATCTCGGGGCCGGTGGTGGCGTAGTGCGCGCCGGCGTTGTCGGGGTTGCCGTACTGGTAGAGCATCACCCAGTCCGGGTGCTCGGCGGCCAGGTCCTTGGCGACCCGCACGGCGGTGTTGGACCCGCCGGCCGCGGGCGAGGAGATGATCTCCGCGCCCCACATGGCGAGGAGCTCGCGCCGCTCGGAGGAGGTGTTCTCCGGCATGACGCACACGATGCGGTAGCCCTTGAGCTTGGCCGCCATGGCGAGCGAGATGCCGGTGTTGCCGCTGGTCGGCTCCAGGATGGTGCAGCCGGGCGTGAGCCGGCCGGCCTTCTCGGCCTGTTCGATCATGTGCAGCGCGGGCCGGTCCTTGACCGAGCCCGTGGGGTTGCGGTCCTCCAGTTTGGCCCAGATACGGACCTCCTCGGAGGGGGAGAGCCGCGGCAGCCGGACGAGGGGCGTGTTGCCGACCGCCGCGAGCGGGGAGTCGTACCGCATCAGCGCGAGCCGCCGGCGACCGCGGGGAGGATCGTGACGTTGTCGCCGTCGGCGAGCTTGGTGGAGATGCCCTCCAGGAAGCGCACGTCCTCGTCGTTGAGGTAGACGTTCACGAAGCGGCGGAGCTGCTCGCCGTCGACCAGTCGCTCGCGGATGCCGGTGTGGCGGCTCTCCAGGTCGGCGAAGAGGTCGGCGAGGGTCTCACCGCTGCCCTCGACGGCCTTCTGGCCGTCGGTGTAGGTGCGCAGGATGGTCGGGATTCGGACCTCGATGGCCATGACGGTGCTCCTGTGGGAGTGAGTGGCGGGTGCGGTGTCGCGGGTGCGGGGCGGGTGCGCCGGATGACGCGGAAGTGCGGGGGGGTGCGAGGGGGGACCGGGGCGGCCGTGGGAGGGAGCGGTCCGGGGACGGGCGGCTCAGCGCGGACAGATGGCGCTGGAGAGGCGGCACAGGTCGATGTGCAGCCGGGCGGTTCCGCAGCCGAAGGCGCCCAGCAGGGCGGAGGCGCACCGACGCGTGGCGAGGGGAGCGTGCTGTCGCATTCCCGTCCTCTTCTCGCTCACGTCGTGGTCAACCATGCGGGCATCGTATCGATTCCCGGTCCGGGTATTGGAAGCTTGTCCCATGATGCGGACGCTCGGTGTACGCCAGGTGGGACGCGGATCCGGGCGGCCGGCCCTCGGGCGGGCCGGCGGTCGGCGTATGGGCAGGTCACGGGCGGCGTGCGGGCCGTCGGCGGATCGGCCGCCCGGCACCGGTGGGGCGTGCGTCACCTCGCGTCACTCCGGGGGCGTCCGCCGCCCCCGTGGGGAAACGCCCCGGCTCACCCGCTTCCCACCCTCCCGTCGTCCCGACTCAGGCGTACTCCGCCACCACCTCGACGTCTTCCTCCGTGACCTGGCCGTCCACGATCCGGAACGAGCGGAACTGGAAGGGGCCGGCGTCGTCGGTGTCGGCGGTGGAGACCAGGACGTAGTGCGCGCCGGGCTCGTTGGCGTACGTGATGTCCGTGCGGGAGGGGTACGCCTCGGTGGCGGTGTGCGAGTGGTAGACGATCACCGGCTCCTCGTCGCGGTCGTCCATCTCGCGGTAGAGCTTGAGCAGGTCGGCCGAGTCGAACTCGTAGAACGTGGGCGAGCGGGCGGCGTTGAGCATCGGAATGAACCGCTCCGGGCGCCCGCTGCCCGCCGGGCCCGCGACCACGCCGCACGCCTCGTCGGGGTGGTCCTGGCGGGCGTGCTCGACGATCCGGTCGTAGAGGTCCTTGGTGAGGGTCAGCATGCCGCCAAGAATAGACAGCGGGCCCGCGCGTACCGAAGAGTGGTACGCGCGGGCCCGCATGCTGGACAGCGGCGAAGGATCAGTCCTTCTCGCCCTTGGCGGCGGCGCCCGCGGGCGTCCCCTTCAGGGCGGCGGCCGCGTCGCGGCGCTTGATGCAGAGGTAGCCCACCGCCAGGATGAGCGCCCACAGCGGGGCCGCGTAGAGCGAGATCCGGGCGTCCGGGTCGATGCCCATCATCACGATCACCATGGCGATGAACGCCAGCGCGAAGACCGAGGTGTAGGGGCTGCCGGGGGCCTTGAACTCGGACTGCGGCAGCTCGCCGCGGTTGGCCTTGGCGCGGTAGCGCAACTGCGAGAGCAGGATGACGATCCAGGCCCACATACCGGAGATGGTCGCGAAGGAGACGACGTAGTTGAACGCCTCGCCCGGCCACTGGTAGTTGATCCAGACGCCGCAGAGCATCATCGCCACGGAGACGCCGGTGCCCCAGGTGGGCAGGCCGTTCTTGCTGAGGCGGGTGAAGAGCTTCGGGCCCTGTCCGTTGAGCGCGAGGTCGCGCAGCATCCGGCCGGTGGAGTACATGCCGGAGTTGGCCGAGGACAGCGCGGCGGTCAGCACGACGAAGTTGACGATGCCGGCGCCGGCGGGCAGGCCGATCTCCTGGAACGCGGCGACGAACGGGCTCACGTTCGGCTTGAAGACCGTCCAGCTCACGACGGACAGGATGATGATGAGCGCGCCGATGTAGAAGAGGCCGATCCGCCACGGCACGGTGTTGATCGCCTTGGGCAGGACCTTCTTCGGGTTGGCCGCCTCGCCCGCGGTGACGCCGACGAGTTCGACGGCGAGGAAGGCGAACATCACGATCTGCAGCGTCATCAGCGTGCCGCCGATGCCCTTGGGGAAGAATCCGCCGTCGGACCACAGGAGCGTGAAGGAAGCGGTGTCACCGGCGTCGGAGAAGCCGAGGATGATCACGCCGAGACCGATGAGGATCATGCCGAGAATCGCGGTGACCTTCACCATCGAGAACCAGAACTCCAGCTCTCCGAAGAGCTTTACGGAGATCAGGTTGATCCCGAAGAGCGCGCAGGTGAAGACCAGCGCCGAGGCCCATTGCGGAATGCCTTCGTTCCAGTACTGGACGTAGGTGGCCGCCGCGGTCACTTCCGTGATGCCGGTGACGACCCAGAAGAGCCAATAGGTCCAGCCGGTCACGAAGCCGATGAACGGGCCGAGGAATTCACGGCCGTACTCGGAGAAGGAGCCGGACACGGGCCGGTACATGAGCAGTTCGCCCAGGGCCCGCATGATGAAGAAGATCACCAGACCGACGATGGCGTAGGCCAGGATGATGCTCGGCCCGGCCTTCGAGATCGCCTTCCCCGCTCCGAGGAACAGGCCGGTCCCGATGGCGCCACCAATGGCGATCATCTGGATCTGCCGGCTTCCCAGACCCCGCTGATAGCCCTCTTCGGGAGCTTGCCCAGCGGCCTCGTTGCCGTCGTGTTGCTTGTCGACCTGCACAGAGGTCATGAGTGGTGCGCCTTTCTCCATTCCGACCCGGCCTGTCCGGGTCGGGTCCCGACCCCCCGGATGGAGTTCCTGCACGCCGACGGTCGGCCGGCTCAGCGCTCCCGCGGTGACAGGGGTGGCGTCACGCACGGCAGGTCGTGAAGATTTATCACGGAAGTATCAAGATCAACTACTGCCCGCGTGAGGCCGGTCACAGGAAAAAGGGGACAAAGAGCGGAAGCGGGCACAAGGTGCGCCGGTGTGGTGACGCGATCGTTATCCGGATTTGAGCGTCCGCTGAGCGAACATCCGGGGTGGTGGGCCCGGGGGGCCGGGGCGCGGCGCCGGGGTGGTGGGCCCCGGGTGGTGCGTCGGGTGGTGCGCCGCGGGTGCCGCGCCGGGGTGGTGCGCCCTGGGTGGTGCGCCGGACGGCGCGCCGGGCGGTGCGCCGCGGGTGCCGCGCCCCGGTGCCGGGCCCCGGTCCCGCGCCCGGGTTCAGCCCATCAGCGATTCGACGAGGGTCTCCTGGAGGCCGCCGAGCCAGAGGTAGGCCATCACCATCGGCTTGCGCGGGTCCGTGTCCGGCAGACGCAGCAGCTCCCCGCCGTCGTCCTCGTCGGTGACCTCCAGGCGGGTGCCGATGGCCAGCCGGAGGTCGTTGAGGGCGCCCAGCCACTGCCGGCACTCGTCCGGCTTCAGTCGCAGCACCGCACCCCGGTCCTCCCCCGGCGACAGCGCGTCCAGCGCGCGGACCAACGAGAGGGCGTCGTCCCGCTTGCGCGACCGCAGGTCGTTCTCGGTGTAGCGGCGGAATTCGGCGGCGGCGGCCCGCACATCGTCGTCGGGGACGAGGTCGGGGCCGCCGTAGGCGTCGGGGAAGAAGCGGGCGAGGACCGGGTCCTCCGGCGGCTCGCTGGGGCCGTCGTTGAAGACCGAGGCGAGCAGGTCGTCGCTCTCGCTGCCGGCGGACTCGTCGCCGGGGCCGATGAGTTCCAGGAGCTGCACGGCCAGGCTGCGCAGGATGGAGATCTCGACCTCGTCCAGGAGGACGGCGGCGCCTCCGTCGGGCAGGGGCTCGAACTGGCCGCTCATCAGCGGTCCTGCTGAAGGGTCGCCCACAGGCCGTAGCCGTGCATCGCCTGCACGTCGCGTTCCATTTCCTCGCGACTGCCGCTGGAGACGATCGCGCGGCCCTTGTGGTGCACGTCGAGCATCAACTGATGCGCCTTGTCCTTGGAGTAGCCGAAGTACGTCTGGAAGACATACGACACATAGCTCATGAGATTGACGGGGTCGTTGTGGACGATCGTGACCCACGGGACGTCGGGTTCGGGGACCTCGGCGGGTGCCTCGCTCGACTCGGGACGCTCGATCTCAACCGGAACACTGAGGGTGCAGCGATGCGGCCGGAGAGTGATCGTGGGTGACGGATGGGCGCTCACAGCCCCATGCTGCCACCCGGGGACGCGAGACGCACAAACGACCCTCACCTGGCCGCGTCGGCGCCCGCCGCCGAACTCCGCCCTCGGCCCCTGCCGCGCGCCTGCCTCCCCGCCGCATCTGCTCGCTGCATCCACCCGCGCACTGGCCCCTGCTCTCCCCCCTCCCCCCTCCCCCCTCCCTCTCCCGCACTCCATCTCCACCCCCATCCCCATCCCGCACTCCATCCCCCTCCCGCTCCCGTACCCCCTCCCCCTCCCCCTCCCCCTCCTCCCCCTCTCCCTCCCCTCCCGCCCGCAGAAATCGTCAAACTGACGAGTATTCGAGGTAGCATCTTTTCCGTGCCGCACTCCCGGGGGATCGCACGCCCGGCGGCCGCCGTCGCCGGCTGCCCACTCCCCGTCAGGTGTCCGGTGCGGCCGGCATGGACCGAATTGCGAGGTATGTCGAAGTGAACGTTGCAGACCTGGGGCTCCCGGTGACCGTGCCGGCGACTGCGCTCTTCACCGACCAGTACGAACTCACCATGCTGCAGGCCGCGTTGCGGTCCGGGACCGCGGACCGGCACGCGGTCTTCGAGGTCTTCACCCGCCGCCTGCCCGAGGGCCGCCGCTACGGCGTCGTCGCCGGCACCGGCCGGGTGCTGGACGCGGTGGAGAACTTCCGCTTCGACGCCACGATCCTGGACTTCCTGCGCGAGCGCGGCATCCTCGACGAGCCGACGCTGAAGTGGCTGGCCGACTACCGCTTCCGCGGCGACATCTGGGGCTACCCGGAAGGCGAGGTGTACTTCCCGGGCTCCCCGGTCATGCGGGTGGAGGGCACCTTCGCCGAGGCGGTGCTGCTGGAGACGGTGATCCTCTCGATCCTCAACCACGACTCCGCGGTCGCCGCGGCCGCCTCCCGGATGGCGGTGGCGGCCGGCGGCCGCCCGCTGATGGAGATGGGCGCCCGCCGCACCCACGAACTCGCGGCCGTCGCCGCGGCCCGCTCCGCGTACGTCGGCGGCTTCCACACCACGTCCGACCTGGCCGCCGGCTTCCGCTACAACATCCCCACCGTCGGCACCAGCGCCCACGCCTTCACCCTGCTGCACGACAACGAGCGCGACGCCTTCACCGCCCAGGTCCAGACCCTCGGCAGCGGGACGACCCTGCTGGTGGACACCTTCGACGTCACCGAGGCGGTCCGTACGGCCGTGGAGGTGGCCGGCCCGGAGCTGGGCGCGGTACGCATCGACTCGGGCGACCTGCTGCTCATCGCCCACCGCGTACGCCAGCAGCTCGACGAGCTGGGTGCGACGAAGACCAAGATCGTGGTCACCAGCGATCTGGACGAGTACGCCATCGCCTCGCTGGCCGCCGCGCCCGTGGACGCGTACGGCGTGGGCACCCAACTGGTGACCGGCAGCGGGCACCCGACCAGCTCGATGGTCTACAAGCTGGTCGCCCGCGCCGAGAGCGACGAGCCCGGAGCCCCGCTGCGGCCGGTCGCGAAGAAGTCGATGGGCGCCAAGTCCTCGGTCGGCGGCCGCAAGTGGGCCGCCCGGCGGCTGGACGAGGACGGCGTGGCCGAGGCCGAGGTCATCGGTACGGGCCCGGTGCCGGCCGAGCTCGCCGACCGGCAGCTACTGGTGCCGCTGGTTCGCGCGGGCGAGGTGGTGGCCCGTGAGCCGCTGGACGCCGCCCGCGAGCGGCACATCGCGGCCCGCGCCGGACTGCCGCTGTCGGCGACCCAGCTCTCGCGGGGGGAGCCCGTCCTGCCCACCGAGTACGTGTAGAGCGAGGCTGCCCACCGGGTGGGGTGGGAGCGGGCGGGTGCGTGGGGCGGGGGGGGGGGGGGGTGGCTCGGGTGGCTGGGGCTCGCGGCGGGCTTCCTCCTTTTTACCGCAACGATTACGGAGAGTTAGTAGTTCCAGGTATTCGTCACTCTATGTTACTGCACGAGGGGTTCATTGAGTGGAGGGGTTCGACCCCTCCCGCATCGGGTGCGCAGTGACTACCCTCGGTCACATCGTTCCACTCACTCCGCGCCCCTCCCCCGACTCCCAGCCGGAAGGCACGCACCATGCACCGGGCATTGATCGTCGTTGATGTGCAGAACGACTTCTGCGAGGGCGGCAGTCTCGCCGTGGCGGGCGGGGCGGATGTCGCCGCGGCCATCACCGACCTGGTGGGTCAGACGGCCGGCGGCTGCTACCGCCATGTCGTGGCCACCCGGGACCACCACATCGATCCGGGCGACCACTTCTCCGACCATCCCGACTTCGTCCGGTCCTGGCCGGCGCACTGCGTGGCGGGTACCGAAGGCAGTGGGTTCCACGCCAATTTCGCGCCGGCCGTCGCCTCGGGCGCGATCGACGCGGTCTTCGACAAGGGCGCCTACTCCGCCGCCTACAGCGGTTTCGAGGGCGCCGACGAGAACGGCACGCTGCTCGCGGACTGGCTGCGGGAGCGGGATGTGAGCGAGGTGGACGTGGTCGGCATCGCCACGGACCACTGCGTGCGCGCCACCGCCCTGGACGCGCTCGGCGCCGGGCTGCGTACGCATGTGCTGCTGGATCTGACCGCGGGAGTCTCGGCGGCCACCACCGAGCGGGCCGTTGAGGAGCTGCGGGCGGCGGGCGCCGAGCTGACCGGCAAACCGGTTCTCGCCGGCGGCTGAGCGCCCCGGCGGGGGCAGGGAGAGGGGCACCACCACCACGGGCCGGCCACCGCCCGCCACGCCCCTCAGGCGCCCGCCACGCCCTCAGGAGCCCCTACGGTCCGGCTATCACCGGCGCCACCCCCACCACGGCCTCCGGGACACCCACACCCTTAACCCCTGGAGTCACAGGACCACCCAGGGTCGCAGAACCACCCGAAGCCTCCGCCGCCCCCGCCGCCCCCGGGCCCGACACCGCCGCGCCCGGCACCGGCCCCGGGCTCGGCACCGCCCCCGGCACCGGCCCAGCCCCCCGCAGCAACGCCCGTATCGGATGCCACGACTCCGTGTCGTCGTCCGGGGCCGCGCGCCAGACCAGGCCGTCGGGGTGGTGCAGGACGGCCGTGATCTCGTCGGGTGTGGGGGGTTCGGTGTTGCCGCGTAGGTAGACGGCGCGTAGACCGAGGTTGCGCAGCCTGGTCAGGGCGCGCGGGCGGTTTACGGCGTGGACGAGGACCCGGACGCGGCGGGCGCCGTCGTAGGGGCCCGGGAGCGGGCCGTGGCCCGGTCTGGGCAGGGAAAGGGCGACCACCACGCTTCCGCCAGGAAGCTTGATGAAGCCGCCACCGGTCAGTGTCATATCTCCCCCGTGAGACTCATCGTCAACAAGGAACTGATAGGACGCATCTAAACGCTAATCGGCCGCCGCCCGCTAGGGGCGACGGCCGATTAGCTTCTGACCTGCGGCTTTACCGATTACTTACCGGCGGGGCCGATCCGGAGGGTCGCCGTGGCGCCGTTTCCGGACTCTTTGGTGATCTTGATGCGGGTGTTGGTGTCAGGAACGATCACGCCACCGGTCGGGTTGGCCGTGTCGTAGTACACGCCGTGCCGGTCGTCGAAGACGGTGACGCCCTTCTTCGACGTGATCGTGACCGGCTTGCCGTCCTTGTGCAGGTACAGCGCGTCGGTGCGGAAGCGCGTGAAGGTCGAGTCGTAGGACTGGAAGCGGTTGCGCATCAGCTTCCCGTCGGACCACCGCTCGGCCTTGGGGTGCGCGTCGACGGGCAGGATCTGCCCGTGGCCCGGGTGCTGTCCGACGTTGTTGTCGGCCTGCGAGGTGTCCCAGAGCCAGATGAGCACACCGTTCTGGTAGGGGAAGTGCTCGACCCAACTGGGCTTTTCGGTGGTCCAGCCGAAGTTGTACGGGCCGACCTTGAGGGTCTTGTCGTACGAGACGTACTGGCGGTTCTCGGCGATGTAGTACTGCGGGTAGTCCTTGGTGAAGGACGCGCCGATCCGCGAGAAGCCCTTGCTGGTCCAGCCGTTGTCGTCGCCCTCGGCGTTGTCGGTGAACAGCGGCTGGCCGTCGGCGACGATGCTGAGGGTGTCGGCCGCGAAGCCCTTCTGGGCCACGCCGCCGTCGCTCTGGTAGCGGAAGCGGACGTCGATCTTCTTGCCCGCGTAGGCGTCCAGCGGGTAGACGAGGTCCTGGTAGGCGCCGACGGTGCCGGTCAGCGCGGGCTTGTCGCCGCCGTCGCGCGGGATGGCCTTGCCGCCCGCGGTGCCGTCGACCGGCGTCCAGTTGGCGCCGCCGTCGGTGGAGACCTCGGCGTAGAGGTAGTCGTAGTTCTCCTCGATGTCCCACCAGCCCTTGAGCGTCAGCGACGCCTTGGACTTGCCGGTGAGGTCCACCGGCCGGGAGAGGGTGTTCTTCAGGTCGTCGCCCATGCCGCTCCACCACTGCTTGGAGCCTTCGGCGGGCGGGACGATGTCCGTCTTGACGGCCTTCGCGGGCAGTTCGACGACCACCGCCTGCTTGTCCTTGGTGTTGTACTCCGCGACGCCCAGCTTGTGCGTGGACTTCTTGGCGGCCTTGGCCTTGCCGTAGTTGAGCCAGCCGAGCTGCAGCTTGTCCCAGGCGCTCATGTCGCCGGGCAGGTCGCCGATGGAGTCCTTGCCGCGGCCGAGCCAGGAACCGGAGGACATCAACGACCAGAAGTCGACGGAGGATTCGCCGCTGCCGGTGGTGTCGTACTCGTCCGGCAGGCCCAGGTCGTGGCCGTATTCGTGGGCGAAGACGCCCAGGCCGCCGTTCTCGGGCTGCATGGTGTAGTCACCGACCCACAGGCCGGTGCCGCCGATCTGCGTACCGCCGGACCTGTTGTCGGCCGGTCCGGTCTTGCCGGCGTCGGTGCCGTACGCGTACCAGCGGTGCGCCCAGATGGCGTTGGTCTTCTGGACGCCGCCGCCCGCGGACTCGTCCTCGCCGGCGTGGACGATCTGGAAGTGGTCGATGTAGCCGTCGGGCTCGTTGAAGTTGCCGTCGGCGTCGTGGTCGTAGCGGTCCCACTGGTCGTATTTGGCCAGATCGGTCTTGATCTGGTCATCGGTGCGGCCGGCCGCCTTCTGGTTCTCGGCCCACCGGTTGACGCCGTCGCGGATCAGGTCCCAGGCGTTGGCGCAGTTGGTCTGGCCGCAGTAGTTGGAGCCGTAGCGGGCTTCGTTCCAGTCGACCTTGACCCAGTCGGAGACCTCGCCCTCGACGGAGTAGCGGCCCGAGGACTGCTTCTCGTAGTACTTGGCCAGGGACTCCTTCTTCTCGGCGTGGGAGAAGTACAGGTCCTGGAAGTGCCGGCGGTTGAAGTCCTTCTGCCAGGCCGTGCTGTTGTCCTTCGCACGGTCCGGCTGGGCTATCTGGTTGTGCGCGGGGCCGGCATCGCCGCCGTATTTCTTGACGGGCGGCTTCGGGCCGGCGCCGTCCGGGTCGAACATGGTGGTGTCGTCGACCTTGTCGCCGAAGTCCACCAGGACGGTGAAGATCTTGTCGGTCTTCTGGCGGGCCAGCTCGACGTACTTGCCCTTGGCGAGCTTGACGACCTTGGAGCCGCCGCGCTCGGTGGCGGTGGCGTCGCCGGATATGACCTGCTGGAGGGCTTCCTTGCGCTGCGCCGACTGCGTGTCGCTGAACGGGCCCTTGAGGTCGTGGTCCACGGTCCGCTCGGGGGCGGGGTCATGGCGCTTCGCGACGGGCGAGGGGGGCGTGGCCGCGACCGCCCCGGACGAGAGAGCGGCCGCCCCGATCGCGGCTATTGCCGTGGCCAGGGCGGCCGATCTGAACACCCTTTTGTTGTCTCTCACTTGGCGCTGTCCTCCCCTTGGAACGGTCACTGGTCGAGGGCATTCGACCGGAAGCGCGACGAAAAAGACAGATCTTGACTTGCCCACGTCAGCGAAGTACGTTACCCGGTCCACGAGTTACGGCTATCGGACACGGACGGACGGGGCATAGCGGACAGGTCGCGGTCGGTGCGGGCGGTGGTGGATATGCCGCGTGGGCATGCGCCCCCGTCGTCAACTGCTCGTATGCGGCGGCGCCTTTCCGCCTCGCGGAGCGCGTGCGCCCCCTGTGCACCAGGACCGTGGGTTAGGTCACGCTTACCTGGCGTTCCGCTCGGGAAGTAAGGACCGTAGGCTCGCTTCACGGCGTGCCACGACCCACCCCTTGCCGACCCCCGAGGACGGATTCCGCCATGCCTCGTCCGACTGCCACCCAGCTCGTCTACGGTTCGGCCACCGTCTTCCTCTCCACCCTCGCGATGCTGCTGCTCTCGCAGACGCAGACCGGGATCGGGGTCGCGGTCATCGCTCTCGCCGGGCTCGGGCTCGGCCTGCTGGTCGCCATGACGGTCCCGATGCCGCGCTGGTCGCGGGTCGTGCGCCGCCAGGCCGTACGCGCCGGCTCCCCGGCGGGGACGGCCGCCCCGTCGCGGCCGGTGCCGGCCCGGGTCGGGGACCATTCGCGGTAACCGGGCCCGTCCGCGCGGTCAGACCGCGGAGACGACCACGGTTCGGGCCGCTTTGTCGTGCAGGCACTGTTGGTAGGGCTGGTCCCAGGCGCACCACAGGACGTTGACGAGCCAGAAGACGAAGCCGCAGCACGGCACGACCTCCGGCAGGGTGTAGACGCCGGCGCGGACCCAGCCCGCCTGGCCGGACGGGATCGCTCCGTTGGCCAGCATCGCCACGCGGATCTTCATCGCCATCTTGCCGACGGTCTGGCCTCGGCTGGTGAGCATCAGCCCCTCGTAGATGAAGTACGCCAAAATCGTGATGCCGCCTACCGTTAGCTGCCTACCGGTATAGGTGCCGTCGTCGGTGAAGTAGTTCCGCCACCCGACGAGGGCGGTCATGATGAGCGACATCGGCACGGCGACGACGAGCCAGTCGATGATCCGCGCGACGAGCCGGCGGCCGCGGTGGGCCAGTGGCGGCATCCCGGCGAGCGGGTCGGTCGCGCCGTACGGCCCGCCGTAGGGATTGCCGCCGTAGGGGTCCGCCCCGTACGGGGGCGGGGTGCCGCCGGGAGGCGGTGGGGGCGGCATGCCCCCGGGGGGCGTCCCGTACGGGGGCGGGGTGCCCCCTGGGGGCGGGGTGCCGCCGCCGGGGGGCACCCCGCCCGGCTTCTTCAGGAACGGGTCGTTCTCCGGGGGTTCACCGGATCCGGGCCCGGGCTGGTCGGTGCTCATGGCCCGAGTCGACCCCGTACGGCCGCCCGCCGCATCCGGCCAAGGCCGTTCGGGGGACCGCCGCTCCCCGGTGGGGCGCCAGGTGTCCGCGAAGCCGCGAAGTCCCGTCCGGGGTTCGTCAGTCGGCGGCGACGAACGTGCGGGCGACCTTGTCGTGCCAGCACTGCCGCCACGGACGGTCGAACAGGCACCAGGCGGCGTTGACGACACCGACGACGAGGATGCCGAGCACGCCGTAGACGAACCAGCGTTTGAGGGCCGCGCCCAGGGTCGGGGTGTCGTGGCTCTCGATGTCCAGGACGCGCACCCCGCACAGTTTCTTGCCGAGGGTGCGGCCCCACTTGAGGGTCGGCAGCGCTTCGTAGAGCGCGCCGCCGATGAGCAGGACGGCGAGCACGGCGCCGAGCACCGGGGCGGTGGTGCCGTCGAGCAGATAGACCGTCACCTGGCGGCCGGACTGCTTGGCCGCCTCGATCTTGGCGTCGATGTGGTCGGCGGCGGTGCCCCACATCGGTACGGCGACCGCGGCGGCCGCGGCGGCCAGTACGAGGGTGTCGATCAGCCGGGCCGCGAAGCGGCGGCCCAGGCCCGCCGGGTGGCCCTGGGCGGCCTGCGCGGCGGCGAAGAAGACGTCGGCGCTCGGCGGCTTCCAGGGGATGACGCCGTCGGCGCCGGCGGCCCGCGGGCCGGGGGTGGTGGTGCCGCCCTGGGGCGGGAAACCGGCGGCCGGCGCGGCCGGCTGCGCGGCGGACGGTTGCGGTGCGGGTGCCTGCTGGGCGGGCGTACGGCCGGCGGGCGGCTGTCCGGGGCGGCCCTGCTGGGGGGCGCCGACGGACGGCAGCGCCTGGGGCGCGTCGCCGCCGGTTGGGGCGGTCCGGGCGCCGGGGACGTCGCCGGGGCCGAGGCGGATCGCCATGGTCTCGTTGGCCTTGGGGCGGGCGGCGCCGGGGCGGACCGCGCGGATGGCGGTGGTGCCCTGGTCGGCGGAGGCGCCGCGGCCGGAGTCGGGGCGCGCGGAGGGGTTGACGGCGCGGATGGCGACCGTGCCGTCGGCGGGGGCGTCGGGCCGGCGCGGGGTGCCGGGCGCGGCGGAACCGGCGGGTGGGGTGCCGGGTGCCTCGCCGGAGGCGTCGTCCCGGCCGGTTTCGGAGGCTCCGGCTCCCTGTTCGCGCGGGGGCGGCACGTTGCCCCAGGAGGGTGCGCCGGCCGGCTGGTCGGGTGAGCCCCAGGAGATACGGCGGTCCGCCTCGCCGCCGAAGCCGCTCTGCCGGGAGGCGTCGGCCTGCCAGGTGGCGCCCGGCTCCGGGCCGGTGCCGTGCAGTCGGGCCGGGTCGTCCCAGTTGGTGGTGGCGGCCGGGGTGTCGGCTTCGCCGGCGTGGCGTACGGCGGGCACGGCGGCGCCGCCGGCCTGGGCCTCCTCGTCGAGGAAGACCGGGCCGGTTTCCTCGACGGCGGGGGTGGCCGCTGCGGGCGGCGGGGTGGCGCCGGGCGGGGGCGCGGGCATGGCTTCGCCCTCGGCCGGGGCCGGCCTGCTGGTGCCCGGCACCCATGCGGCACCGTTCCAGTACCGGATGTAGCCGGGGATGGACGGGTCCGGGTAGAAGCCTGGCGTAGGGCTGCCGCCGGCGGATCCTGAGGTAGGGGCGCTCATGTCCGAAGTCCCGTATCTGTACTCGGCCTGGTGGGTGTGGGGTGCAGTCTGCCGCAACGCGACGTCCACATCTATCAGACCCCGGGTCTTGGCGGTGGCGGTCCCCGGTCACGACCACCTGGAAGAGGGCCGCGAAAAAAGTTGTGCGAAGTGGTGTAAGGGTCCGGTCCCGGCCGCCTCTCAGTGGGTGCGGGCTCGTTACGGGCGCCCGCTCAGGGAGAGGGAAAGAGGCGGATTCGATGCACACCGTGGTGGAACGAGAGCTGGAGCTGGGTCTGGTCCTGTCGCCGGAGCGCACCCTCGCGGTGCCGGCCCGGCTGACGTACCGGACGGATGACCCCTACGCCGTCCATGTGACCTTTCACATCGGTTCGGACGCCCCGGTCAACTGGACGTTCGCCCGCGAGCTGCTCGTCGAGGGCGTGTTCCGGCCGTGCGGTCACGGGGACGTGCGGGTGTGGCCGACGAAGGTGGACGGCCGCAGTCTGGTGTGCATGGCGCTGAGTTCGCCCGACGGCGACGCTCTGCTGGAGGCGCCGGCCGCGGCGGTCTCCGCGTGGCTGGAGCGCACGCTGCGGGTCGTGCCGCCGGGCTCGGAGCACGGGCATCTGGGCATCGACAAAGGGCTGAGCGAGCTGCTGGCGATGGCGCCGCGCGATGATCTGTGGTTGAGCGACCCGTGGCCGTCGGACGAGTCGCCGGAGCCGGGCGCGTAGGGCGGTGGCGGCGCGCAGGGCCGCTCGGCCCCGTGCGCGGGCGGTGTTCCGGCCCCACCCTGGTGGGGGGGAGACCGTGGGGTCGCCCCGGAGAGGACTGCGAGCGCGATGAAGCACAGCCGGGTCGCCGACCTGATGACGCCCTCCGTGGTGAGTGTGCAGCGGGGGACGCCGTTCAAGGAGATCGCGCGGCTGCTCGACGAGTACGACATCACGGCGGTGCCGGTGGTGGAGGACGGGCGGCCGGTCGGTGTGGTGTCCGAGGCGGATCTGCTGCGGCGGCGGTTCCCGGCGGGTGCCCGTTCCCCGAGCACGGCGGGGGATGTGATGACCAGTCCGGCCGTGGTCGCGCGGCCTGAGTGGACGGCGGCGCACGCCGCCCGCGTGATGGAGGATCACCGGGTCAAGCGGCTGCCGGTGGTGGACGACGACGGCCGGCTGGTCGCGGTCGTCAGCCGGCGGGATCTGCTGCGGCTCTTCCTGCGGCGGGACCGGGCGATCCAGGAGGAGATCGTGGAGGACGTGGTCACCCGCACGCTGGGGCTGGCGCCGTCCGCCCTGACCGTCGACGTCAGCGAGGGGCGGGTCACGCTCAGCGGTACGGTGCCGCGCCGGAGTCTGGTCGCGGTGACCGTGCGGCTGTGTGCGAGCGTCGACGGGGTGGTGGAGGTGGTGAACCATCTGGCCTACGAGGAGGACGACGGGTGAGCGGGGTGCGGGGGCGGTAGGCGGGGTGGGGGGGCGGTGCGCCGGGTGTGGTCGGGTCGCCGTCCGTCCCGGCGCCGGTGGGTCCGCCGTCAGCCCCGGTAGGTCTCCAGCAGCCGGAGCCACACCTCGCTGATGGTGGGGTAGGCGGGCACCGCGTGCCACAGGCGTTCGATGGGGACCTCGGCGGTGACGGCGATGGTCGCGGAGTGCAGGAGTTCGGCGACGCCGGGGCCGACGAAGGTGGCGCCGAGGAGCACTTCGCGGTCGAGGTCGACGATCATGCGGGCCCGGCCGCGGTATCCGTCGGCGTAGAGGGAGGCGCCGGCGACGGCGGCCAGGTCCTGGTCGACGACGCGGACGCGGTGGCCGGCTCGTTCGGCGGCGGCGGCCGTCAGGCCCACCGAGGCGGCTTCGGGGTCGGTGAAGACGACCTGCGGTACGGCGGCGGTGTCGGCGGTCGCGGCGTGCGCGCCCCAGCGGTCGGACTCCAGGATCGGCACCCGCCGGGCGCGGGCGGCGATGGCGGCGCCGGCGATCCGGGCCTGGTATTTGCCCTGGTGGGTCAGGAGTGCGCGGCGGTTGACGTCGCCGACGCCGTAGAGCCAGCCGCCCGGCACGGAGGTCACCCGGCAGCTTTCGTCCACCTCCAGCCAGGATCCGGGTTCCAGGCCGACGCTTTCGAGGCCGAGGTCGTCGGTTCGGGGTGCGCGGCCGGCGGCGATGAGCAGTTCGTCGGCGATGATCTCGTCGCCGGAGTCGAGGGCGAGGGTGACGACGCCGCCGGGTGCCTCCCGGCGTACCTCGCGTACTTCCACGCCGGTGCGCAGGAGGACGCCGGCCTCGGCGAGCCCTTCGGCGATCAGGCGGCCGGCGAACGGTTCCATGCGGGGCAGCAGTCCGTCGCCGCGCGCGAGGAGGGTCACGGAGGCGCCCAGGGCCCGCCAGGCGGTGGCCATCTCGACGCCCACGACGCCACCGCCGACGATGACGAGCCGGCCGGGGACGGTTGTGGCGCTGGTGGCTTCGCGGCTGGTCCAGGGGGTGGCGTCGGCGAGTCCGGGGATGGGTGGCAGGAGGGGGCGGCTGCCGGTGCAGACGGCGACGGCGTGCCGGGCGGTGAGGATTTTCCCGTCGTCGAGTGCGACGCGGCGGGGGCCGGCCAGCCGGGCGCGGCCGCGGAACAGGTCGATGCCGGCCGCGTCCAGCCAGCGCACCTGCGCGTCGTCGCGCCAGTGGGAGGCGAAGGCGTCGCGGCGGGCGAGGACGGCCGGGGGGTCGAGGGGCCCGTCGGCGGTGCCGTTGAGGCCGGGCATGCGGAGGGCGTCGGCGCGGGCGGTGACCGGGCGCAGCAGGGCCTTGCTGGGCATGCACGCCCAGTAGGAGCATTCGCCGCCGACCAGTTCGTTTTCCACGATCGCCGCGCTCAGTCCGGCGGCGTGCGCGCGGTCGGCGAGGTTCTCGCCGGTGGGCCCGGCGCCCAGGACGAGGACGTCGTAGGCGTCTTCGGCGGCTCGGGTCGCTGCGGTGGCTGCCATCGGCTCGTCGCCTTCCGGGTGGGCGGTGGTGCCTGCGGGGCCCCGCAGGGCCCTGCTAGGGGCCATCCTCGGCCCGTGCGGGCGTCAGCGCATCCGGCGGTCGACGGCTTCCTTGGCTTCGGCGAGGCCGGAGCCGGTCAGTTCGCGGTGGCGCTTGATGGCATGGAGGGTTTTGCCCTGGAGGATCAGTTCGTCGATTTCGGCCATGCCGGGGTCCTTGGGCTCTTCGGCGCCGGTGTGGGCCAGGAGGTGGTCGATTTTGCGTTCGAGGCGCTGGAGCCTGCGGTCGAGTTGCTTGCCGCGGCGGTCGGTGGTCGCGGCGGTGCCGGTCAGGGTGATGAGGAGGAGGGCGAGCACGGCCCAGGCGAAGGAGTTGTCCATGATCGGTAACTCTAGGACGCCGCGGCGCGCGCCATGAACACGACAGTGGCGGCGGGGCCGTGCACGCTGCCGCGGACGGCCAGGGCGCCGTCGGTGAGGATTTCGCATTCGGCGTGCGCGTCGGCTCCCTCCAGGGTGAGGGTGAGCATCGGCATGGCGCCCACTCCGCGCGCGTCCACGACCGCGAACCAGGGCAGCTCCGGACGGGTGACCTGCTGCTCCGCTCCGGCGCCCGGGGGCTGGACGGCGTAGGTGATGTCGTCGACGCCCTGGCCGGTCACCCGGAAGGTGACCGTGCCCTCTATGAGACCGCTCGGATCGTTCATCGTCATGGGGTCAGTCAATCTCTCCCAGGGCGGCGGCGCACATCCGGCCGCCCCGCCGCGTGCGCCGGATGGGGGTCAGAACAGCTTGCCGGGGTTGAGGAGTCCGAGCGGGTCGAAGACCTGCTTGATGCCGCGCTGCAACTCCAGCCCGACGGGGCCCAGTTCGCGGGCGAGCCACTCCTTCTTCAGCACGCCGACGCCGTGTTCGCCGGTGATGGTGCCGCCCAGTTCCAGGCCGAGCGCCATGATGTCGTCGAAGGAGGCGCGGGCCCGGCGGGACTCGTCGGGGTCGGCGGCGTCGAAGCAGACGGTGGGGTGGGTGTTGCCGTCGCCGGCGTGCGCGCAGACGCCGATGGTGAGCTGGTGTTTCTCGGCGATGGCGGCGGTGCCGTCGAGCATCGCGGCGAGCTGGGAGCGCGGTACGCACACGTCGTCGATCATCGTGGCGGACTTCACCCGCTCCAGGGCGGTCAGGGTCAGGCGGCGGGCCTGGAGCAGCAGGTCGGACTCGGCGGGCGTCTCGGCGGGGACGACCTGGGTGGCGCCGGCCGCGGCGCACAGCTCGCCGACGGCGGCGAGGTCGGCGGCCGGGTCGGGGGTGTCGAAGGCGGCGAGCAGCAGCGCTTCGGTGCTGTCCGGCAGGCCCATCCGGGCCATGTCGTTGACGGCGCGGATGCTCGTACGGTCCATGAGTTCGAGCAGGGAGGGGGCGTGGCCGCGGGCCATGATGTCGCAGACGGCGGCGCAGGCGGTGGCGGTGGAGGGGAACTCGGCGGCCAGCACGAGTTGTTGGGGCGGCTGGGGTTTGAGGGCGAGGACGGCGCGTACGACGACGCCGAGGGTGCCTTCGGAGCCGACGAAGAGGCGGGTGAGGTCGTAGCCGGCGACGCCCTTGGCGGTGCGCCGGCCGGTGGTCAGCAGGCGGCCGTCGGCGAGGACGACGTCGAGGCCGAGGACGTACTCGGCGGTGACGCCGTATTTGACGCAGCACAGGCCGCCGGAGGCGGTGCCGATGTTGCCGCCGATCGAGCACTGCTCCCAACTGGAGGGGTCGGGTGGGTAGTACAGGCCGTGTTCGTTGACGGCGCGGGAGAGGACGGCGTTGACGACGCCGGGCTCGACGACCGCGATCCGGTCGACGGGGTTGATTTCGAGGATCCGGTCCATCTTGACCAGCGACAGGACGACGCAGCCGTCGCTGGCGTTGGCGGCGCCCGACAGGCCGGTGCGCGCGCCCTGCGGGACGACGGGGACGCGCAGTTCGGTGGCGGTGCGCATGACGTGCTGGACTTCTTCGGTGGTGCGCGGCAGGACGACGACGGCGGGTGTGCCGGCCTCGCAGAAGCCCGCCATGTCGTGGGCGTAGGAGCCGGTGACGTCGGGATCGGTGAGGATCGCGTCCGGGGGGAGGCCGGCGCGCAGACGGGCGAGGAGGTCCATAGCGTCCAGCGTCGCACCCGCGGGCCGCGGGTGGAAGATCACCGGCGGCCGATCAGGCGGGGCGGGGCGGCTGTTCGGGCGGCGGCGGGGCGCTCGCGGGGAGCCCCCCGGCCCCGCCCGCCGGGTCAGAGGTTGCCGCGGCGGGCCTGCTCGCGTTCGATCGCCTCGAACAGGGCCTTGAAGTTGCCCTTGCCGAAGCCCATGGAGCCGTGCCGCTCGATCATCTCGAAGAAGACGGTCGGGCGGTCCTGGACGGGCTTGGTGAAGATCTGGAGCAGGTAGCCGTCCTCGTCGCGGTCGACGAGGATCTTCAGTTCGCGCAGGGTCTCGACGGGCACGCGGGTCTCGCCGGCCCAGTCGCCGAGGGTGTCGTAGTAGGAGCCCGGGGTGTCGAGGAATTCGACGCCGGAGGCGCGCATGGCGCGGACGGTGGCGACGATGTCGTTGGTGGCGAGGGCGATGTGCTGGACACCGGGGCCGCCGTAGAACTCCAGGTACTCGTCGATCTGCGACTTCTTCTTGGCGATGGCCGGCTCGTTGAGCGGGAACTTCACCTTCCGGGTGCCGTCGGCGACGACCTTCGACATCAGGGCGGAGTATTCGGTGGCGATGTCGTCGCCGACGAACTCCTTCATGTTGGTGAAGCCCATGACGTTGTTGTAGAAGGCCACCCACTCGTTCATCTTGCCGAGTTCGACGTTGCCGACGCAGTGGTCGATGGCCTGGAAGCGCCGGGGGCCGGGTTCCACCAGGGGGGTGGCGGCGACGAAGCCTGGCAGGTAGGGGCCGTCGTAGCCGGTGCGTTCGACGAGGGTGTGCCGGGTCTGGCCGTAGGTGGCGATGGTGGCGCGTACGACGGTGCCGTGCTCGTCCTTGGTGTCGTAGGGCTCCTCGATGCCCGTGGCGCCGTGCGCGACGGCGTAGGCGTAGGCGGCGCGGGCGTCGGGGACCTCGATGGCGAGGTCGATGACGCCGTCACCGTGGGCGGCGACGTGGTCGGTGAGGAAGCGGCCCCAGTCGGTGGTGGCCTTGATGACGGAGGTGAACACGAACCGGGCGCCGCCGGATTCGAGCACGTAACTGGCGGTCTCGCGGTTGCCGTTCTCCGGTCCCGAGTAGGCGACGCGCTTCATGCCGAAGGCGGTGGAGTAGTAGTGCGCGGCCTGCTTGGCGTTGCCGACGGCGAAGACGACCGCGTCCATCCCCTTGACCGGGAAGGGGTCCGCCTGCCGAGCCGTGCCGGGGGTGGGCTGGGTGTGCATCGTGGTGTCTGCCATGGCCGCAGAGTCCCTCCGATCCACAAGGTGCGCAATAGTTCTCGTTTCTACTGGGCATTGTGTCCAGTGAAGGGGCACAGTTGCCGGGCTATCTGTACAGGATGACCATCACAAGCGGAGGGACCGGCCATGGCGATCGATCATTTGGACGGGGCGCTGCTGGAGCTGCTCGCACGGGAGCCGAGGATCGGCGTCCTGGAGGCGTCGAGGCGGCTGGGCGTGGCCCGCGGGACGGTGCAGGCGCGGCTGGAGCGGCTTCAGTCGAACGGAGTGATCAGGGGTTTCGGGCCGGATGTGGACCCGGCGGCGCTGGGATATCCGGTGACCGCGTTCGCGACCCTGGAGATCAAACAGGGCCAAGGGCGTGATGTGCGCGCGCATTTGGCGACCGTGCCCGAGGTGTTGGAGCTGCATACAACGACGGGACATGGGGACATGCTGTGCAGGCTCGTCGCACGGTCCAACGCCGATCTGCAGCGGGTGATCGACCGCGTGGTGGGTTTTGATGGCATCGTGCGGGCTTCGACCGCGATCGTCATGGAAAATCCGGTTCCGCTGCGGATCATCCCGCTGGTGAAACAGGCGTCGGGTCACTGACCGAGGAGAGTGCTCAGTGGGCTTCTGGGAGTACGTCGGCAACCGGCACGCCCAACTGCTGACGGATACGTTTCAGCACGCCAGCGCGGTCTTCCAGTGCATGGTGATCGCCACCGTGCTGGGGGTCGCGCTCGGCGTCGCCACCTATCGCAGCGACTGGGCGGGCGCCCTGGCCACCACCACGACCGCCACCATCCTGACCGTCCCCTCCCTGGCCCTGATCGGTCTGCTCATCCCGATCGTGGGCCTGGGCGTCGCCCCCACCGTGATCGCCCTGACGCTCTACGGGCTGCTGCCGGTGGTGCGCAACGCCATCGTGGGCCTGCGCGGCGTGGACCCCTCCCTGGTCGACGCGGCCAAGGGCATCGGCATGTCGCGCGCGGCCCGGTTGCTGCGGGTCGAGCTGCCGCTGGCCTGGCCGCCGATCCTCACCGGCATCCGGGTCGCCACCCAGATGCTGATGGGCATCGCCGCCATCGCCGCCTACGCCTCGGGCCCCGGCCTGGGCAACGAGATCTTCCGCGGCATCGCCTCGCTGGGCAGCGCCAACGCCCTCAACCAGGTGCTCTCCGGCACCCTGGGCATCGTCCTGCTCGCCCTCCTCTTCGACGCCGCGTACGTCCTGATCGGACGCCTGACCATCCCCAGGGGGATTCGTGCCTGAGACGTCCGGGACGACCACGGCGGCGGCCGCCACCTCCGGCGCGAGCATCCAACTGGAGGACCTGACGAAGATCTATCCGGGCACTCCGCAGCCGGCGGTGGACCGCGTCAACATGGAGATCAGGGCCGGCGAGCTGGTGGTCTTCGTGGGGCCGTCGGGCTGCGGCAAGTCCACCACCCTGAAGATGATCAACCGGCTGATCGAGCCGACCTCGGGGCGGATCAGGATCGGCGACGAGGACGTCACCGGCATCGACCCGGTCAGGCTGCGCCGCAAGGTCGGCTACGCCATCCAGTCCTCCGGCCTCTTCCCGCACATGACCGTCGCCCAGAACATCGCCCTGGTGCCGAAGATGACCGGCTGGTCGAAGTCGGGGATCAAGAGCCGGGTGGCGGAGATGCTCGACCTGGTCGGCCTGGACCCGGGCGAATTCGAGGGCCGCTACCCGCGCCAGCTCTCCGGCGGCCAGCAGCAGCGCGTCGGCGTGGCCCGCGCGCTCGCCGCCGACCCGCCCGTCCTGCTGATGGACGAACCGTTCGGCGCCGTCGACCCCATCACCCGCGACCACCTCCAGGACGAGCTGATCCGCCTCCAGCACGAGCTGCACAAGACCATCTGCTTCGTCACCCACGACTTCGACGAGGCGATCAAGCTCGGCGACCGGATCGCGGTGCTCCGCGAGCGCTCGCACATCGCCCAGTTCGACACCCCCGAAGCGATCCTCACCAACCCCACCGACGACTTCGTCTCCGGCTTCGTCGGCGCCGGCGCCGCCCTCAAACGGCTCAACCTCACCCGCGTCCGCGACGTCGGCGTCGTCGACTTCCCCACCGCCGGGATGGACGACCCGCTGGAGTCCCTCGTGGACCTGCTGCGCGCCGGCCCCGTCAACGAGGTGCTGCTGCTGGACCGCGACCGCCGGCCCCACAAATGGCTGCGCCGCGGCGACCTGGCGCGCGCCCGCGGTTCGCTGGCGCGGGTCGGGACGCCGGTGCACGACACGGTGACGCGGGACGCGACGCTGCGCGACGCCTTGGAGGCGGTGCTCACCGACAGCGCCGGCCGGGTCGCGGTCACCGGGCGGCGCGGCGAGTACATCGGCGTGGTGGACATGGAGACGCTGATGAACAACGTCCGCGAACTGCTGGAGGCGGACCGGCTCGACGCCGCGGAGCAGCCGCCGGACCTTCAGGAGCCGCCCGCCCGAGCGACCGGCCCCCACCCGGGCGGGGCCGGCGGCGAGGGGGCCACGGCATGAGCCCCGACGGCGCGCCCGGCGGCGCGCGGGATACGGAGACCGAGCAGCGCGAGGTGGCCGCCGGTGAGGCGCCCACCCCGGCCGCCACCCGCGGCCCCCGCCGCATCAGTTGGCAGAAGTGGACCTTCATGCCGCTCTTCCTGGCCGTGGCGCTGCTGTCGACCTGGCTGTGGTTCCGCGCCGCCCGACTGGACTCCGTCGCCCACCAGGCGGTCGACAACGGCAAGGTGTGGCTGGCCCTGCGTCAGCACGTCCAGCTCACCGCCCTGTCCACCCTTCTCGTGCTGGTCATCGCCATTCCGCTGGGCATCGCGCTGACCCGGGCCGGGCTGCGCCGGGCGACACCCTTCGCGATGGCCGTGGCCAACCTGGGCCAGGCCGTCCCGGCGCTGGGCCTGCTGGTGCTGCTGGTGGTCTGGCTGGGCATCGGCGCCCGATCGGCCGTCATCGGCATGGTCATCTACGCCGTGCTGCCGGTCCTGGCCAACACCATCGCCGGGCTGCGGGGCATCGATCCGACGCTGACCGAGGCCGCCCGCGGCATCGGCATGTCCCCCATGGGAGTCCTGGGCAAGGTCGAACTGCCGCTGGCCGTCCCGCTGATCCTGGCCGGCGTGCGCACCGCGCTGGTACTGAACGTCGGCACCGCGACGCTGGCCACGTTCGGCGGCGGCGGCGGGCTCGGCGACCTGATCTCGGCGGGCATCATCACCCAGCGGATGCCCGTGCTGATCCTGGGATCCGTTCTGACCGTGGCGCTCGCCCTGCTCGTCGAATGGCTGGCCTCACTCGTCGAACTGCTGCTGCGCCCGCGCGGCCTGGAGGGGACCACCTGATGGCGCCGCGCCGATCCCGCCGCTTCCTGCCCGCCGCCGTGGCCGCCGCGCTGCTGGCCGCGGCCGCCCCCAGCGGCTGCGGCCTGGTCAGCGGCAGCCCCCTGAGCGACGACGTCGAACCCGGCACGCTCGGCCGGGGCCTGCCCCTCAAGGGCGCCGAACTGACCGTCACATCGAAGGAGTTCACCGAGAACATCATCCTCGGACAGATCATGGGCCTGGTCTTCAAGGCGGCCGGCGCCACCGTCATCGACAAGACCAACATCCAGGGCACGGTCGGCGCCCGCGAGGCGGTGCGGACCGGCACCGCGGACGGCATGTACGAATACACCGGCACCGGCTGGATCACCCACCTGGGCCACGACAAGCCCATCCCCGACGTGCGGCGCCAGTGGGAGGCGGTCCGCGACGCCGACCGGGCCAACGGACTGGTCTGGCTGCCGCAGTCCTCCCTCAACAACACCTACGCGCTGGCACTGAACGCCGCCCACGCCAAGGAGTTCGGCGTCAAGGACCTCTCCGATGTCGCCGCGCTGCTGAAGCGGAAGCCGGGCGCGGTCACCTTGTGCGTCGAGAACGAGTTCGCCACCCGCAACGACGGACTGCCCGGCATGGCGAAGACGTACGGCATGACCGTCCCGCCCGGCAACATCCGCAAGATGACCGGCGGCGTCGTCTACACCGAGGCCGCCCAGGGCACCTCCTGCACCTTCGGCGAGGTCTTCACCACCGACGGACGCATCAAGGTGATGGGCCTGACCGTCCTCGCCGACGACAAACACTTCTTCCCCAACTACAACGCCGCACCCGAGATGAACGCCGCGACGATGAAGAAGTACCCGCAGATCGCCGCGCTCCTCGCACCCGTCACCCGGGCACTGAACAACACCGTCGCCCAGCAGCTCAACCGCAAGGTCGACGTGGACGGCGAGGACCCGCACCAGGTCGCGGAGGACTGGCTGGTGGCGAAGGGCTTCATCAAGGGGGGCTGAACCGGCGGGCGGGGGACCCGCCCAGGGGCTCAGCAGGTGGGGACCTTGCCGCCGGAGCGCAGGGCCTTGAGGGCGTCCACCGCGCCGCCGAGAGTGGAGACGGGGATCAGGCGCAGGCCCTTGGGGAGTTCCGCGCGGGCGTCGGCGCATTCCCCGCGGGGAACGAGGAAGACGCTCGCGCCGTCGCGGCGCGCGGCCTGGGTCTTGAGCGGGACGCCGCCGACGGCGCCGACCTCGCCGCCCGCGGTGATGGTGCCGGTGCCGGCGATGGTCCGGCCGCCGGTCAGATCGCCGCCGCGGCCGTCGCCGTCCAGCTTGTCGACGATGCCGAGGGCGAACATCAGTCCGGCGCTGGGCCCGCCGACGTCCGCCAGGCTCAGCTTGACCTTGATGCCGGCGCCGGACCGGTGGAGGTGGGCCAGCGCGGCACGGGTGGCGGTGTCCTGCGACTTCCGCATCTCCCCCGCGTTGTGCTCGGCGATCTCCTCGGTGTTGTGCCCCACCGGATAGACCGCCTCCCGCGGCATGACGGCCTCGTCCTCGTGGAACCAGCCCCGCACGACATCCGGCAGCCGGACGGAGGCCTCCGGCCCGGTGGCGACGATCGAGGTCATCCGTAGCTGCCCGCTCGTCCCGCGGGTACCGGCCCCGGTGAGGGTGATCACCGGTTTGCCCTTGTCGGCACCCAGGACGTTCACCGTCAGGCCCGGATAGGCGAGCGAGAACGGCAGCGGCGCGAGGACGGCGGTGAGCAGGAGGGCGAGGACGAGGGCGGTGCAGACCACCAGGGCGCGGGCGCGTGAGGACACCCCGCCACCCTAGTTGACCCCCGCCCCGGCAGAGCGGTCCCGGCACTCCGGCCCCAGGGGCCGTCCGGCGGATCTTCGCGGATCACCCGCGCCCGCCGGAGGCCCGTCTCGGCCCGCGCCCGTCGACGGCCCGTCTCGGCCCGCGCCCGTCGGCGGCCCGTCTCAGCGCAGCGCCTCGGCCACCTCCCGGGCCGCGTCGACCACCCGCGGTCCGACCCGCTCGGAGACGGTGTCCGCGAGCATCACGACCCCGACACTGCCCTCGATGCCGCACACGCCGATCAGCGGCGCCGCCGCCCCGCTCGCGCCGGCCTCCAACTCCCCGTGGGTCAGGGCGAGTCCGCCGTCCTGCGTACGGCCCTGGCGGGCCTTGAGGATCGCCCGTCCGGCGGCCCCCCGGTCTAGCGGATGGCGGAAACCGGCCCGGTAGGCGACGTGGTAGTCGGTCCAGGTCGGCTCCACGACGGCGACGGCCAGCGCTTCGGTGCCGTCGACGAGGGTGAGATGCGCGGTGGCGCCGATGTCCTCGGCGAGCGAGCGCAGCGCGGGCAGCGCGGCCTCTCTGACGAGCGGATGCACCTGGCGGCCCAGGCGCAGCACGCCCAGGCCGACGCGGGCACGGCCGCCTATGTCGCGGCGCACCAGAGCGTGCTGCTCCAGGGTCGCCAGCAGTCGGTAGACCACCGTGCGGTTGACGCCGAGCTTGTTGGACAGCTCGGTGACGGTCAGCCCGTGGTCGGTGTCGGCTAGCAATTTCAGGACGCGTAGTCCCCGGTCGAGCGTCTGGGAGGTCTCCGCGGTCACGACGCCCCCTCCTCGTTTTGAGTGGCGACGCTCGGGCGCGACGCGCTGCAAGTCCCGGAGCAGCGCGCGCAAGAGTGCCGCCGGCCGCTTGGCACCGGCTGCGCTCCGCGGCGGCGCTGCCACGGGGCGTGTGCGTGACCGGGACAGTAGCGAGCCGGTCCGGTCAGCGGAAGAGTCCGTCCAGAATCCGGGCTTCCGAGCCCGGAATATCCCGTTTTGGGGGCACGGAGCGGCTCTCCGGTGTTTCAGTCAGGGCTACAACGTGACCCGGCCGTTACCTCCGACGGCGGAGGGCGGTGCCCGGTGAAGGCGAAGGCGGTGCCCGGTGAAGGCGGAGGGCGGCGCACCGTGAAAAGGTGCGCCGCCCTCCTCGGACGAAGCGGTGCGGCGAGCGTCCGGCACGAGCGTCCCGGACGCGTCCCGCACACCTCGCGGACGCGTCCCGGACCGCCGCCGGCCGCTCCGCTCAGGTCACCGCATCCGCGTGGCCCACTCCCGTACCTTCTTGATCCGCTCGGTGAGCTGCCCGGCCGTGGCCTCCGCGCTCGGCGGTCCGCCGCACACCCGCCGCAGCTCGGTGTGGATCACGCCGTGCGGCTTGCCGCTCTGGTGGACGTAGGCGCCGACCAGGGTGTTGAGCTGCTTGCGGAGTTCCAGCAGTTCCTTGTGGGTGACCACCGGGCGCCGCTCGGCGGGCAGCTCCAGCAGGTCGGCCTCGGAGTCCGGCCGCTTCTTGCTGTGCGCGATCTGCCGGGCCTGCCGCTTCTGGAGCAGCATCTGCACCTGGTCGGGCTCCAGCAGGCCGGGGATGCCGAGGTAGTCCTGCTCCTCCTCGCTGCCGGCGTGCGCCTGCATGCCGAATTCCGCGCCGTCGTAGAGAACCCGGTCGAAGACCGCCTCGGACTCCAGCGCCTCGAAGGAGAACTGCTCCTGCTCGCCGGTGTCCTCGTCCTGCTCCTTGTTGGCCTCGTCCATCTCCTTCTCGGACTCGGCGTACGGATCCTCTTCGCCGTCCTTCTTCGGCTTGTCGAGCACGTGATCGCGCTCGACCTCCATCTCGTTGGCGAACTCCAGGAGCATCGGCACCGTCGGCACGAAGACGGACGCCGTCTCGCCGCGCTTGCGCGACCGTACGAAACGGCCCACCGCCTGCGCGAAGAACAGCGGCGTGGAGATCGTCGTGGCGTAGACGCCGACCGCGAGCCGCGGCACGTCCACGCCCTCGGACACCATCCGCACGGCGACCATCCAGCGGTCGTTCGACTGCGCGAAGTCGTCGATGCGCTGCGAGGCGCCGGTGTCGTCGGACAGCACCAGCGTGGCGCCCTGCCCGGTGATCTCCCGGATCAGCTTGGCGTAGGCGCGGGCCTGTTCCTGGTCGGAGGCGATCACCAGCGCCCCGGCGTCCGGGATGCCCTTGCGGACCTCGGTCAGCCGCTGGTCGGCGGCGCGCAGCACGTTGGGCATCCAGTCGCCGCGCGGGTCCAGCGCGGTGCGCCACGCCTGGGAGACGGCGTCCTTGGTCATCGGCTCGCCCAGGCGGGCCGCGATCTCGTCCCCGGCCTTGGTGCGCCAGCGCATGTTGCCGCTGTAGGACAGGAAGATCACCGGCCGGACGACGCCGTCGGCGAGCGCGTTGCCGTAGCCGTAGGTGTAGTCGGCCGAGGAGCGCCGGATGCCGTCGTTGCCCTCCTCGTACGTCACGAAGGGGATCGGGTTGGTGTCCGACCGGAACGGCGTACCGGTCAGGGCCAGGCGCCGGGTCGCCGGCTCGAACGCCTCCAGGCACGCCTCGCCCCAGGACTTGGAGTCACCGGCGTGGTGGATCTCGTCGAGGATGACCAGCGTCTTGCGCTGCTCGATCCGGTTGCGGTGCAGCATCGGCCGTACGCCGACGCCCGCGTACGTGATCGCCACGCCGTGGTACTCGCGGCCCAGCGGGCCCGCGCTGTACTCCGGGTCGAGCTTGATCCCGATCCGGGCCGCCGCCTCCGCCCACTGCTTCTTGAGGTGCTCGGTGGGCGCGACGACCGTCACCTGCTGCACGACGTGGTGGTGCAGCAGCCACGAGGCGAGGGTCAGGGCGAAGGTGGTCTTGCCGGCGCCGGGTGTGGCGACGGCGAGGAAGTCCTTTGGCTGGCTCTGGATGTACCGGTCCATGGCCGCCTGCTGCCAGGCACGCAGCTTGTTCGCGGTACCCCAAGGTGCCCGGCCCGGGAAGGCCGGGGACAGGTGATGGCTGTTGGTGGCGCTGGTGGTGGTAGTCACGGTCTCCGTCGGGCTGAACTCGGCGATCGGCAACCGCGTCAGCCTACCCGTGCGCGACTTCACGCTTGAGGGTCACGGCACCGGGTCACCCTGCGGTGGGACGGAGGTCACATGCCCCGCCGCCCCCTCGTTCTTCGCCCGCTACGGGGCAAGCTGTGCGTATGCCGCACTTCCGCACGTACGACGACACCGAGCTCCACTACCGCGTACTCGGTCCGGCCGACGCCCCGCTGCCGCCCCTGCTCTGCCTGGCCGGCGGCCCCGGCCGGGACGCCGCCTACCTCGGCGATCTGGGCGGCCTGGCCGCACACCGGCGGTTGATCATCCCCGACAGCCGCGGCACCGGCGACTCCCCCACCGCCGGCGACCCCGCCCGCTACGCCTTCCCCCACCTCGCCGAGGACGTCGAGGCGCTCCGCGCGCATCTGGGCCTGGAACGGTTCGCGCTGCTCGCGCACAGCGCCGGTGCCGCCGTCGCGCAGGCGTACGCGGCGGCGTATCCGGGGCGGCTGACCCGGCTGGTACTGGTCTGCCCCGGCTCCCGGCTCCAGGGCGAACTGCCCGACGACGCCCAGGAGATCTTCGAGGCGCGCCGCGACGAGGAGTGGTGGCCCGCGGCCGCGGCGGCGGTACGGCGGCTGGCCGAGGCCACCGACCTGGACGAGGTGCGTACGCTCCTGCTGACCGCCGCACCCCTCGGCTACGGCCGCTGGGACGAGCCGCAGCGGGCCCACGCGGCCACGCAGGGCGCCCAGTTGGGCCCGGTGCCGCGGGCCGGCTTCTGGCAGGGCGTGGACGAGCCCGCCCGGCGCGCGGTGCTGGAGGGGCTGCGACGGGTGGACTGCCCGGTGCTGGTGCTGACCGGGGACCGCGACGGCATGGCCGGCATGCGCGCCGGCGAACTGGTGGCCGCCTCCTTCCCGCACGCCCGGGTACGCCCCCTGCACGCCGTCGGCCACTACCCGTGGGTGGACGAACCGGACCTGTTCACCTCCGTCGTCGAAGAATTCCTCCACACCGGCTGAGCGGCGCGAGCGGCGCGAGCGGCGCCCTTCGTGAACGCCGCGTTGCAGCCTCATGGCAGCCCGCCGCGTCCTCTTGTCCCGCCCCCCTGCTCGCGGCCTACAGTCGGTGCGGCACCTCATCCCGGCCGTGTGCCCGAGTGGTTCAGGGACTCGCCTGCAAAGCGAGTTACGCGGGTTCGATTCCCGCCACGGCCTCGCCGCGCGCCGCGCGTCCCGGCCTGAAGGCGGCCCCCACACCCGGGGGGTCGCCTTCAGGCGTGCGCCGGCCGGCGCGCCGCGTCGCCCGTGGCTCAGCGGGGCCGCAGGGGCGCCACGAACCGGTAGGTGGCGCCCGCTTGTCCGGTCGGGGTCGGGCGGAGCAGCTCGACCAGTGCCAGGGGCCGGTCCACCGGCTCGCCCGTGTCGGGGTCGAAGGCGAGATGGCCGCTGACGCCCCGCACCCGGGATTTGCCGTTGGTCTGTTCCAGCATGGCCAGGACCATCCGGTCGGTGACGTGGCGGGTGCCGTAGACGCCGACGGCGCCCCTGGCGGCCTTGCCTATGACGTACGTGGCGTCGTAGCCGAGCATCGCCTGGCCGCTGGCGAGGGCGCTCACCGGGCCGCCGCCCTCGTCGCCGTAGGCGCGTGCGAAGTCGGCGAACGGGCCTCTTCCGGTGCCGCCGTAGACCGCCTTGGATATCTCGGGGTGGGTGAAGGCGGTGTAGTACACGGTCAGTTGGCTGGATTTCCACCGTCGGGCGAGCGCGGCCAGTTCGGCGCGGTGCCGGCTGCCGCCGGTGTCGAAGTAGACGCCCAGCGCGCTGGAACCGGACAGGACCGTCGTCCGGCAACGCCGTCCGCCCTCACCAGCCGCCTCTATGAAGCGGCGCAGCTCCCGGCCCCGGCCGGCGAAGAAGACCACGTCGGGGGGCTCGGGATCGCCGCAGACCTTGTCGGCGACCAGGGACAGGGCGTTGCCCGCCGTCGCCTCCTCGCCCTCTCCGGAGCGGAACGGGATGACTTCCGCGTCCACCTTCAGGCCCGCGCCGCGCGCCGCCGCGGAGAAGTCGTCGTAGAGGGAGGTGTTGTAGGCGTCCGCTTCGTTGCCGTCCCGGATGACCTGGACGCGGTAGCCGGGGTGGGCGCGCTGCTGGGCCTTGAGATAGCGGGCGGCGGCCGCGGTCTGGTCGCGGTTGGGGAAGGAGACCCGGAAGAAGCCCGCCGCCGACGAACTCAGCCCGTCCGCGGCGACGGTCGCGCCGACCATGGGCAGCCCGGCGGCCCGCAGCCGTCGCACCGCGGCGGCCGTCCGGTCGTTGCTCTGCCCGAAACCCGCCACCGCGACGAGCCGCTCCTTGTCCTTCACGGCGAGGAGCTGGTCGACCACCTGACTCCAGTGGCGGTCGCCGCGGCCGGTGTTGGCGAGCAGCAGCCGGATCTTGGGCAGCGTCGCGCGTTCGGCGTTCAGCGCCCGCTGGGCGAGGTAGGCGCCGAGGACGGCCTGCCGGGTGGCCTCCGGCCCCCGGTCGGCGGAGCCGCCGGCCATGGCCTCGACGTAGGCGATGGCCACCGACGGCTCACCGGACTTGGCGACCTTGTCGTTCTCGGCGCGGATCTTCCCGCTCAGGCCCCGCATGTTCTCGAAGGTGTAGGCGCCGTCGGTGACGCCCACGCACTCGCCGCCGGCCGTCGCGCTGACGCCGTCCGCGCACGTCCCGGCCGCGTCGGCGACCCGCAGGACGACGGCGACGACGGCGGCGACCACGACGAGCGCCGTCAGGCTCCACAGGCCCCAGCGCCGGGGCGGTCGGGGTGGTTCGAAGACGCGGGTGCTCACAGCCACGGCTCCTTTCCGTACTGCTTCGCCTTGCGCAGGAGCGCGGAGGTCCACGGCACGCTGTCGGCGTGCACGGCCAGGGTGTGGAAGCGGGCCTGGATCTCGCCGTACAGCTCCGCCCCGGGATCGCCCAGCGGGTCGCGGTAAGGATCGCCGACCCGGTCGGTGCGGGGATCGTCGGGCGGCTCGGGCGCGATCCAGACGGCGGCCAGCAGCCGGGTGATGGTGCGCAGCCGCTGCTCGACGGCGCCGTGGCCGAGGTGGTCGACCAGCCGTTCGTAGCGCTCCCACAGCGGCTGGTCGAGGCCGGCGCCGGCCTCGGTGAGCGGGGCGCGGCGCAGCCGGCACAGCTCGGCGCACCACTCCTCGGGGCTGATCCGCTCGAACACGTCGTCCAAATAGGCGGCGGCCACGGGCAGATCGCCGCCGGCCAGGGCGTGATACGCCGCGGCGCCTTCGTCGCCCGCGGCGGCCGCGCGGTCGCGCAGCGCGGCGTGCACCGCGCGCCGGCCACGGACGCCGCCCTCGCCGCCCTCGGAGCCCTCGCCGCCCGCCTCGGACACGGCGGTCAGGCGGCGCAGCAGCAGGAAGCGCAGCAGGGGATGCGGGGTTTCGGTGCGGCCGTCGGCGCTCTCGTCGCCGCTGTCGAGGTGCATGGTGCGCAGCACGTCCGTACAGAAGTCGTTGAACTCCTCCTGGAAGCGGGCGTTCGCCTCGTCCCACAGGACGCGGCCCGCCTGGGCCTGGGCCAGATCGGGAGCGGCCGCGGCGCGGGCCAGCGCCTGGGCCAGTTCCCCGCTCGCGTCGATCGGCAGGAGCCGCTCCAGCAGGGCGTCGACAAGGTCGGCGGACGGCCGCAGGACCTGGCGCAGGCGCACCTCCCAGGCCGCATCCGCCTCGCATTCCAGGAGAGCGTGCAGCAACTGGGCGGTGCCCGCCGGGTGGCCGCGGGTGAGTTCGTGCACCACCCAGCCCAGCCACCGCACGCCGTTGTCGGCGTCCGGCGGCGGTACCCGGCGCCCGGCCGACCGCAGCACCTCCTCGGCCTGCCGCTCCACCTCGTGCCGGACCAGGTCGCGCAGCCGGCCCACCACCAGGCCCTTGACGACGTGCTCCGGGAGGAACGCCTCCTCCTCCGCGGGCCACCGGCCGGGCAGTGCGCCGGGCCGCCGCGGGCCGCCGAAGGCGAAGCTCTCCAGCGCGGCGGGATAGCTGCCGGCGGTGGCCAGGACCAGCAGCGGGTCGGGTCCGCCGGCCTTCTTGCGGGCGTCCAGCAGGGCTTTGAGGAAGTCGTTGCCGAGTGGGCTGTCGACGTTGTCGAGCAGGAGCAGGCAGTGCGTGGTGCGCCGTTTGTCGCCGCCGTGCGAGCCGTAGGACCGGCGCAGGTCGTCCAGGAAGGCGTCGAAGAGCACCGCCTCGGCGCGCTGCCGCTCGGCCTCCTCGCGGTCGCCGTAGCGCTGGTTGAGGTTGACCAGGAAGCCGTCCACGGAGCCGCCGCCCCGCGCACGCCGACGGATGCGGGCCAGCCGCCAGCGGACCCGCAGCCGGGCCCAGTGGCGCCGCCATTCCGGCAGCAGGGGGAGGGCGGCGGTTATCGCGGCGGGGGCGCCCAGGACCGTGGCGGCGTACTGGGCGAGCTGGTTCATGACCTCCGACCGGCTGCCGGGCGGCCCGATGAGCGCCTGTTCCATCTGCCGTACGGCGGCGTCCCGATCGGCGGCCTCCATCCGGGCCGCGACGGCGATCGTCAGCAGGCCGAAGGCGGGGAACCGCAGGCGGGCGAAGTCCGGTTTCCTCTCGTTGAGTTGGAAGACCAGCGCGGCCAGCACGTCGATCGGTTTGCGGCCCTCGCGGCCCAGCGCCGCGAGGTCGAGACGGGCCACCGGGGCCCGCCGCGCCCAGTCCTCCAGGTGCCGCAGCACCGTGGTCTTGCCGCTGCCCCGGGCGCCGAGCAGCAGCGTCGCGGGCAACTCGGCCCGGCTGCCGGGCCGGCGCACCAGCAGCTCCTGGACGTACCGCTCCACGGCCCGGTCCCGACCCGACTCCCCCGCCCATTCCTGAGGCATCCCGCTCCCCCTCTGCCTCACGCTCCCCGCGACCCTCGCGACCGGCCGACTCTCCCTCCGGCCGCCCCAGGATCCTCCAATTACCGTGCCCTGTAAGCCTTTTGATCCCATTCGACTCGCCCGCCCCGCTCGCCCGTCGCTTCCCCACGCGTCGAAAATCACTGTACGTGACGACACTGACAATTGCCATTACGGAGAGTGAAATTGCAGGTGGGGGAGGGGTGGGGAGGCGGGTGAGGCAGGCGGTCGTGGCGGGAGGCGGGTGAGGCGGGGGCGTGGCGGCGGGGGCCGGGGCTGCCGGGGGAGCTGGAGGGCCCCGGGCACCGAGCCCCGGCGTGCGGCCGCGGGGCTCGGCGTGCGGCCACGGGGCTCCGGCCTGCCGCCCCGGGGCCCCGGCGTACGGCAGCCGAACCTGACGCACATACACCCGCCCACCCCCCGAAGGGGGGTGGGCGGCGGGGAAAAACCAACCAGCCGGCGCGCCTACCCCCGCGCCACCGTCTGCGCCACCGCCGCCTGCGGGCGGATCGGGAGGCGGCCGATGGGGCGGCCGGTGGCGGCGCGCACGGCGGACGCGACGGCGGCCGGGGCGGTCACGACGGGGACCGCGCTGGCGGGCTTGGCGCCGAACGGGGCGACCACATCGCGTTCCTCGACCAGCTTGACGATCTTGATGTCGGGCGCGTCCAGCGCGGTCGGCAGCGCGTATCCGGTGAGGTCCGGGTGGCGGACCTGGCCCCGCGTGGTGCGCAGATTCTCCATCAGGGCGGCGCCCAGGCCCTGGGTGACCCCCGCCTCGATGCGGGCCCGTAGCTGACGCGGGTTGAGCACCCGGCCCACGTCCTGGGCGACGGTCATCTCCACCACCCGGATGGTGCCCAGTTCGATGTCGACGTCGGCGACGCAGCGGATCGCGCAGAACGCCAGGCCCACGAACGCGTCGCCCTGCCCGCTCTCGTCCAGCGGCTCGGTGGGGTGCGGCCGGCACTGGGCGGTGGCCCACAGCTCCTTGCCGTCGAGCGCTTCCGCGACCGTCGTGCTCAACACCCCGTCGTAGGAGGTGATCTTGCCGTCGGTGATCTGGAGCAGCTCGGTCGACATCCCGAACTTGTGGGCCAGCGGCTGGAGCAGTTGCGTACGGACCATCTTGGCGGCGCGCTCGACGGCGCCTCCGGAGACCCAGGTGTGCCGGCCGTGGCAGGCCGGGCCGGCCGGCGGCTGGTCCGTGTCCACGCCCGCGACGTGCACCTCTTCGATGCCCAGCGTCTCCTGCACGATCTGCCGCGCCAGGGTGGAGAAGCCCGAACCGGTCTCCACGGCGGCGCAGATGACGGTGGCGACCGAGCCGCTGACCTTGACCGTGGCCGTGGACACCTCGTCGGTGCCCTCCGCGCCGAGCATGTGCACCATGCCCAGGGCGTAGCCCACCCCGCGGCGTACCGCGCCCGGCTCGCCCGCACCCTCGGGACCGCCCGGCAGCAGCCATTCCGCTTCGGGGGTGTCCTTGGGCAGCTCGGGCAGCGGCTCTTCCTTGACGGCGCGCAGGAGTTCGGCGACCGGGGCCGGGCAGGTGACCGTCTGCCCGGTGGGCAGCAGATCGCCGGTGGCCATGACGTTGCGCAGCCGGATCTCGTCCGGTTCCAGCCCCAACTGCGCGGCCAGTTTGTCCATCTGGCCCTCGTAGGCGGCGCACACCTGGAGCGCCCCCTCGCCGCGCATGTGCCCGGACGGCGGGTTGTTCGTGCGCACCGCCCAGCCCTCGATGACGGCGTGCGGGACGACGTACGGGCCGCAGGCGAAGGAGACCGCGGCGGCCAGCGCGTCGGCGGAGGTGTCGGCGTAGGCGCCGGCGTCCATCAGGATCTGCGCCTCCACCTTGACGAGCTTGCCCTCGGAGTCGGCGTGATGGCGGTAGCGCAGCAAAGTGGGGTGGCGGTGGGCGTGCGCGAGGAAGGACTCCTCCCGGGTCGCCGCGAGCTTGACGGGGCAGCCCGTACGCAGCGCCAGCAGGCCGAGGCTGAGCTGGATGCCGGGGTCCTCGCGGTCGGCGGTGGCGCCGGGGACGCCGGTCACCACGACCTTGACGCGTTCGGGGTCGAGGCCGAAGGACGCGGCGGCCAGGTCGCGGTCGGTGTGCGGGTCCGTGGAGGCGGTGTAGATCTCCACGCCGCCGTCGGGGCGCGGCACGGCGAGCCCGGCCTCGGCCCCGATGGGGGCCGGGTCCTGGCGGCCGATCCGGTAGAGGCCCTCGACCATGACGTCGCCGACCGCCTCCGCGTCGCCGAAGCGGAGCGGGATGTGCCGGATGAGGTTGCCGTCCGGGTGCAGCGGCTCCGCCTCGAAGGCGAGCTGCGGGTCGGTGACGGCGTCCAGGAGCTCGTACTCGACGGCGATGGCGGCGGCGGCCAGCCGTGCGGTGTCGGGGTGGTCGGCGGCCACCGCGGCGATCGGCTCACCGTGGTGGCGGACCTCGTCCTTGGCGAAGACCGGGCGGTCGGCCGTGCCGCGGCCGTGTCCGGCGTCACCGGGGACGTCCTCGTGCGTGACGACGGCGCGTACGCCCGGCATCTCCACCGCGTGCTTGGTGTCGATCGACACGATCCGCGCGCGGGGATGCGGCGAACGCAGCACCGCCGCCCACAGCAGGCCCTCGGCCCACAGGTCGGCGGCGTACGGGAACGTGCCCTCGGTCTTGGCCGGCGCGTCGGCGGGCGGCAGGGAGACGCCCAGGCCGTGCGGGGACGGCTCGACGGGCGGGACCGGGACGCCCGCCGCGGGGGTCGCCGTGATGGAGCCGGCGCCGTCTGTCATGCCGCTCATGCGGGGCCTCCCGTCTGCGGACCGGCGTCCGGGCCCTCGTGGTGCGGCCCGTGCGGGAGCGGGTCGTGGGGGTGGTGGCCGGGGGAACTCTGGTCGTACGGGGCGGCGCCGGTGGGGTCGGCGGGGCCCGCCTGGTGGGGAATGACCGGCGTGTCCTGGGGCGCCTGCGTCGCGGCCTCGGCGGCCTCCGCGCGGGCCTTGACGACCTCCCCGACGGCGTCGAGCACCCCGCGGTAGCCGGAGCAGCGGCACAGGTTGCCGCACAGCGCCTTGCGCGTCTCCAGCTCGCTGGGGGCGTGGTTGCCCTCCAGGAGGTCGTGGACGGTCATCGCCATGCCCGGTACGCAGAAGCCGCACTGCACGGCCCCGGAGGCGGCGAGGGCGCGCTGGACGTCGGAGGGCGCGCCGCCCTGCGCCAGTCCCTCGACGGTACGGACCTCGCTGCCCGCCGCGGTGGCCGCGGGCACCAGGCAGGAGGCGACCAGCCGGCCGTCCACCTGCACCGAGCAGGCCCCGCACTCGCCCTGGGAGCAACCGTCCTTGGCGCCGGCCAGGCCCAGGCGTTCGCGCAGCACGTAGAGCAGCGACTCGCCGATCCAGGCGTCGGTGACCGGTCGGTCGGTGCCGTTGACGCGCAGCACGTAGGAGGTGGCGGGGTGTTCGTCGTACGCGTCGGCGGCGGGCTCGGCCGGGGCGTCGGAGAGGCCGCCGGAGGCGTCGGCGTGCCCCGCGGCACCGGCCGCCGCTTCGGCCGCTCCGGGGGCCGCCTGGGGCTCGGGGGCCGCTTCGGCGGTGGGGGGCACGGGGCCGGCCGGCGCCGACGGTTCGGCGGCTTCCGGAGCGCCGGGGGCGGGGTCGGGGTCCGGGTCGGCGACGGGTGCGGGATCGGTGACGGCGGCGGCCTCGGCCGGGGCGTCGGCGGGCTGCGCGGCGTCGTCGGCGGCACCGGCCAGGGGCGCGTCGGAGACGTCACCGGGAGCGTCCGCGTCCGGCGCGGGGCCGTGGCCGACGTCCCCGCCGGGGCCGGACTCGGCGGTCGCCCGCGCGTCGGCCGGGTGGGTCTCAGGGGCGTGCGTCTCAGGGGCGTGCGGGGCGGGAACGTGCGGGTCCGGAGCCTGGGCCTCGGGGGCGTGCGCGTCCGGGGCGTGGTCCATGCCGTGCGCCTCGGGGGCGTGCGCGTCCATGCCGTGCGCGTCGGGGGCGTGCGTCTCGGCGGCCTGCGGGTGCGCGGCCTCCCCGGCGCGCTCCTCGGCGGGCGGCTCCGCGGCGTGCTCCCCGTCCGTCAGCGGGGCGCTCTCGTACGCTCCATACGCCCCGTACGCACCACCGGCGCCGTCGGAACCCGGGCCGCCGGGGTACTCACCGGAAAGGTCCGGCCGCTCCTGCCCACCCGGGGCCGCCTCGTGCTGAGGCGCCCTCTCGGAGGCCGGCGGCCACTGGGCCAGCGCGTCGGCCGGCAGGGACCAGTGCCCGGTCGCGCCTCCGGTACCGAGGGCGTCGCCGGCCGCTCCGGCCGCGAACGGGTCGCCACCGGGCAGGTCGCCACCGGAGAGGTCGCCGCCGGGCAGTTCGCCACCAGGGCCGACGTCGTGGCCCGGCAGTCCGCCTTCGCGGGCGTACGGGCCGTCTTCCCGGGCGTACGGACCGTCCACAGGCCCGGGGTGCGACCCGGCGGCAGCCTCCTGGCCGTGCGCCTGCCCCGGCTGCGCCGGCTGCCCGTGCTGCCCCGACTGCCCGTGGGGGTTCTCCCCCACGCCGTCCCGGAAGCCCTCGCCGGCACCGAAGCCCTCGCCGGCGCCGTCGCCGAAACCGTCCCCCCGGAAATCACCCCCGAGGCCGCCCCCGAAGGCGCCGTGCTCACCGCCGCCCGTGCCCTGCTCGCCGCCGTGCGCAGCACCCGTGGTGGCGCCGAGCCCGGCCGTGAAGTTCCAGTTGCCGGTCTCCGCGTGCCCGCCGGTGCCCGCCGGGCCGTCGTGGCCGGCCTGGCCGCCGTAGGTGTCCTGGTATCCGCCGCCCTGGTAGCCGGCGGCGCCCGGCCCGGGGAGCCCGGGGTGACCCGGGTGTCCGCCGTGGCCGGGGAGGCCCGAATGCCCGGGGTGGTCGGTCAGGCCGCCGTCGTTGCCGACCAGGTACTCGCCGGACTCCTCCAGGCCGTCGTCCGCCGCGGCCGGGACCGACCACGGCCCGGACGCGGCGGCCGCTTCGGTGCCGCCCGCGACCGGCCAGTCCACCTGGGCGCCGCCCCACGGCTGCGCCGCTTCGGGGGCGCCGCCCTGGTAGTCGGCGGGCGGTCCCTGGTGCGCGCCGGGGTGGTTGGCGTAGCCGCCGGAGTGGTCGGCGTAGCCGGCCGAGGAGTCGGCGAACGGCATGGTCCACTGGCCGGTCGACGCCGGGTCGGTGGCTGCGCCGGGCAGCGGCGGGGTGGCGGCGTGCCGGGTGAAGGAGGCCGGCGGGGTGTATCCGTGGCCGGGCGCGGCGAGCGGGTCGGCGCCGGGGGTGCCGTATCCGGGTGTCGCGCCGTAGACCCCGGTGGTGAAGCCCTCCGGGAGCTGGACGAAGGCCGTCGCCTCCGATTCGTACTCCCCGCCCTGCGGCAGCGGCTGCCAGCCCTGGTCGGGGTGCTGCTGCGGATTGCGGTGGTCTGCGTCGCTCATGCCGAGCCCTCGCTTCGCTCGGCCTCGCATTCGCGAGGCGCGCACCTCCTGATGATCGGCTCGCTGCGCTCGCTCATGAGAGCGCCCTCCCGAGTGCGCGGCGGGCCAGGGCTGCCACCGTACGGCGCAGGTGCAGTGCGGCGGGCGGCAGGGGCACCGGTTCCGTGCCGTCCTCGGGCGGCGCCGGGTCGGGGATGCAGGCGGCGGCCACGTAGTCGCCGAAGGCCGTCAGCGCCTCCGGTACCAGGCCGCGTTCGCCGTCCCAGTCGATGAGGGAGGCCACCCACTGCTCGGCCTCCAGGGGGCGCAGCGGCATGGCGGCGACGGCGCCCACCGCGCAGCGCACGCCGCGCCGCGCCGGGTCCAGGACCATCGCCACGGAGGCGGTGGCGCGGCCGGGGCCGGTGCGGCCGGTGGCCTTGAGGAAGGTCTGCGGGGCGTGCAGCAGCGGCACCCGTACGAAGCCGACGAGTTCGCCGGGCCGCAGCATCTCCCGGCCCGCCAGGAGGTGGCTGACCGGGATCTCGCGGCGGCCGCCTCCCGGTCCGGCGATGATCACCGTTGCTTCGAGGGCGGCGAGGACGGGCAGGGTGTCGCCGGTGGGCGCGCAGGTGACGATGTTGCCGCCGAGGGTGCCGGCGTTGCGGATCTGCGGGGGGCCGGCCGCGCGGGCGGCGGCGGCCAGGCCCGGGATGAGCGCGGCGAAGTCGGGGCGTCCCATGCGGGCGAGGGTGAGGCCGGCGCCGAGCAGCGCGTGGCCGTCCTGGTACTGCCAGCCGCGGATCTCGCTGATCCGTCCCAGGCCCACCAGGGCGGCCGGCCTGAGGAGTCCGGCGTTGACGGCCGCCATGAGGTCGGTGCCGCCCGCGACGGGCACGGCGGCGGGCATGGCGGTGAGCGCCGCCACCGCCTCGTCGAGCGAGGCCGGCAACGTCACCGTGTGCGACGCGTGCGGTGCGTGCGTGGTCAAGCGAGCTGCCCCTTCCCCGGTGTCCCGGCTGTTCCGCTCCGCCGTACGGTACGTGCTCACGGCCCGGACGTGGCAACTCTGGCACATCTTGCCGGACCCACGGGCGAGAGGGTCCGCGAAGCGACAATCCGTCCCCGAACGGCGCGCTGGTCCGATTTCTCCCACTGGTGCCGAAGGTGCGGATTGCCGTGCCACGCGGCGCCGAGCGGCCGTTCGTCGGCTCCGGGCGGGGCGCTCGCCGCCCGTACGGCGGTGCGGACGTCCACGGTCCCAGGGGCGGGCGAAGCGGGCTCCTCCCCCGCACCCTGGCTCACACGTTTGGGGGCGCCCCGTCGATCGGGCGTCCGAGGATGCCGGGGCGTTTCTGCCACGGGTGGGGGCCGCCGGGCGGGCGGTAGCCGACGCCGAGCGCGTCGAGTCGCGTGTAGTGGACGGCCATCCGCCGGGCGAAGTCCTCCAGGTCGCGCGCGGCCGGCGGTGGCAGCCGCGACCAGGCGACCTCGGCGAAGGCGGCCAGGCGCGGGAAGACCTGGTAGTCGAGGCGCTGCTGACTGTCCATGACCTCGGTCCAGACGTTGGCCTGGGTGCCCAGGACGCGCGCGGCCTGCTCGTCCGTCAACTCGGGCGGCACCGGCTCGAAGGCGTAGACATCCTCCAGGGTCCGTACGTAGCCGATCGGCACCGGCTCATCGGGGCCGGGGTGTTGGCGGTGGTCCAGATACACCTGCTGCTCGGGGCACATGACGACGTCGTGCCCGGCGCGGGCGGCGGCGACCCCGCCGGCGTAGCCGCGCCAGGAGGACACCGCGGCGCCGGGGGCGAGTCCGCCCTCCAGGATCTCGTCCCAGCCGATCAGCCGCCGGCCCCGGTCGGCGAGCCAGCGGTCGAAGTGCCGGATGAACCAGCTCTGCAACTCCTCCTCGCCGGACAGCCCGAGCTCGGCGATGCGGGCCTGGGCGGTGGGTGAAGCCTTCCACTGGTCCTTGGGGCATTCGTCGCCGCCGATGTGCACGAAGGGCGAGGGGAAGAGCGCGAGGACCTCCTCCAGGACGTGCTCGTAGAAGCGGAGGGTGTTGTCAGTGGGTGCGAGTACGTTCGGGTTGACGCCCCAGGTGTCCCAGACCTCCAGGGAGGTGGTGTCGATGACGTCGGTGTTACCGAGTTCCGGATACGCCGCGATGGCGGCCTGCGAGTGGCCGGGCAGGTCGATCTCGGGGACGACGGTGATATGCCGGGCGGCGGCGTAGGCCACGATCTCGCGGAGGTCGTCGTGGGTGTAGAAGCCGCCGTGCGGGCGCTCGTCCCACAGGGGTGAGGCCCGGTGGCCGAGCTTGGTGCGCCTGCGCCAGGCACCGACCTCGGTGAGCCGGGGATAGCGCCGGATCTCCATGCGCCAGCCCTGGTCGTCGGTGAGGTGCAGATGCAGGACGTTGAGCTTGTGGGCGGCCAGCAGGTCGATGTAGCGCAACACCCCGTCCGTGGGCAGGAAGTGGCGGGCGACGTCGAGCAGCATGCCGCGCCAGGGGAAGCGGGGGGCGTCCTCGACGGTCAGCGCCGGGAGGGGCCGATCCCGCCAGCCGGGGCGGACGGGCGCCCGCCGGAAGGCGTCCGGGCCGAGGAGTTGACGGAGCGTCTGCGCGGCCCAGAAGAGTCCCGCCTCGCCGCCGCCTTCGAGGAGGACGCGGTCGGGGGTGACGTCGAGCCGGTAGCCCTCGCGGCCCAGGGGCGGCTCGTCGTCGGGCGGGAGGCGGAGCACGATGCGGTTGGCGGGGCGCGGGTCGCCGCCGGGCGCGGCGCCCGGAGGGTCCGCGGGGGCGGGCAGCGGCCACAGGGGGAGGCCGGTGGCCGCGCCGACGGTGGCGCGCAGCCACTGGGCGACCGCTTCCGTCCCGGGCGGCGCCTCGATCCCGGTGTCCTGGTCGAGGACGAAGCCTTCGCCGTCCTCGGGGCGGGCGGTGCGGGCCCGCAGCGGCAGCGGGAGGAGGTCCGTGTCCACATCTGTCACGACGTCAGTCCTTGGTCGTGGGGCATAGGGAGTCGTCGCGGTCGATGCTGACACGTTGTCGCGGGAGGGGGGCCGGTTCGGCGGGAGGTGGCCGGTTCGGCGGGAGGGCCCCGCACGGGCGGGCCCGGTTTCCGCGGCGGCGCGCCGGTGGGCCGTGCGACACGCCGCCGGTGGCCCACATTCCGGCCCGTTGGCGCCCGGTGGGGCTATCCAGAGGGCATCTTCCGCCCGCACGGCCCGCCCCGGCCCGCCCCTGACCCGAAGGAGACGCCCGGATGCGCCCCGCTTCCTCCCACCCCGATCCCGTGGTCACCAGCCCGCGCCCGGCTGCCGTACGCACCGCCGCGCCCGCCGTACGCACCACGCCTCCCACCCGCCGCGCACGCACCGCCCGCGCCAACCGCCTGCGCGTCGCGCTGCTCGCCGTCACCACGCTCGGGCTGCTGCCCCTCGCCGCGCCGGCCTCCGTCGCCGACCCGGGGCCCGGCCAGGCGCCGCGCGGCACGGTGACCATCACCGTCCACCGGGGCGTGGACTCCACCGGAAAGGTGATCGGCTCCGCCCGGCTGGCCTGCGCGCCGGACTCCGGGACGCATCCCCGGCCGTACTCCGCCTGCCGCAACCTGGACGCCGCGCAGGGCGACTTCGCCCGGCTCCCGGCCGCCGCCCGGCCCTGTCCGCTGCACTACGCGCCGGTCACCGTCGTCGCGCACGGCACCTGGCGGGGCCGGGCGATCGGTTTCGCGCGCACCTACGCCAACCCGTGCGTGGCCGGCGTCTCCAGCGGCCACGTCTTCGACCTGGCACCGCACCACCGTCAGTGAGCCGGGCCCCGGGGGAGCCGGTCACCCGGAGGCGACCGTCCGGGGTCGCCGGAGCGGCGAGGGCACACTGACGGGCCGGGCCGACGGCGGACCCGACGGCCCGTATCCGAGGCCCGGGTCCGACGGCCCGAATCCCAGGCCCACACCCGAATCCCAGGCCCACATCCGACGGCGGGCCCGGATCCCTTGAGGGACCCGGGCCCGCACCGCCGCAACCTGCCGTGGCACCGGACCGCCGCGCGCGTCCTACTTCTTGCCGCCGTCCTTGCCGCCCTTGTCCTTGTCGCCACCGGCGCCCATGGACTCGAAGATCTCCTTGCACATCGGGCACACCGGATACTTCTTCGGGTCGCGCCCCGGGACCCAGACCTTGCCGCACAGCGCGACGACGGGGGTGCCGTCGAGCGCGCTCGCCATGATCTTGTCCTTCTGGACGTAGTGGGCGAAGCGCTCGTGGTCGCCGTCGCCGTGCGACACCTGCGGTGTCGGCTCTACGAGGGTCCCCGTACCTGCCCCGCGCTCGGGCTCAAGAGTGCTCATAACCGCCAAGGGTACCCAGGCGCGCGCGAACCCGGGAGCGTCGGCCCGCCGCCACATGCAGGGCGAGTCCCGCGGCCGCCACACCGGCCGCGGCCCACGGCAGCGCGTACGGCGCCAGGCCCGCCGCCAGCGCCAGCCCGGCGAGGGCGGAGCCGACCGCGCTGCCCAGATAGAGCGCCGAGTTGTTCAGGGCGAGGGCGACCGTGCCGCGGTCCGCGCGCAGCGCCAGCAGCCGGTGCTGCTGCGGCACCTGCAAGGCCCAGCCCGCCGCGCCCCACGCCACCAGCGCGACCACCGCGCCGGGCAGCGCGGCCGACGCGAGCGGCGGCAGCAGCGCCTGCGCCACGACGATCACCGTGAGCACCGCGCCGACCAGCGCGCCGGCCCGGCCCGTACGGTCCACCAGCGGCCCGGCCAGCACACTGCCCAGCACCCCGCCCACGCCCCAGGCCCACAGATAGGGGGCCACCTCGCCGACGCCGCCCGCGGCGGCCAGCACCGGCGCGAGGTAGGTGTACAGGCCGAGGCTGGCGACGGCGGCCAGGAAGGACACGCCGACGACGGGTGTCACGGCACGGTCGGTCAGGGCCGCCAGCCGGGCCCGGACCGGTACGGCGGGCCCGGCCGGCAGATCCGGCAGCAGCGCGGCGAGGCCGCCGAGAGCCACCGCGCCCAGGGCGGTCACCAGCCACATCGTGGCGCGCCAGCCGGTGTGCTCGGCCAGCAGTACCCCGATCGGCACGCCCAGGACGGTGCCCGCGCTCATCCCGCCCATCACCAGGGCCAGCGCCCGTCCGCGCCGTCCGGCCGGGGCGAGGGCGGCGGCCGCGGCGGTGGACAGCGCCGAGTACACCCCGGCTCCGGCGCCCGCGACCACCCGGGCGAGGAGCAGGGCCCCGAGCGAGGGGGCGAGCGCCGTCACGCCGTTGCCGAGGGTGAAGACGGCCAGTGCCGTCAGGATCAGGGCGCGGGGCCGGACGCCGGTGAGCAGTCCGGCGACCAGCGGGGCACTGAGCGCGTAGGCCAGGGTGAAGACGGTGACCAACTGGCCGGCCAGGGCCACCCGGGTGCCGATGTCCTCGGCCAGGACCGGGAGCAGCCCGGCCATCACATACGCGTCCAGGCCGAGGGTGAAGGCCCCCAGCGTCAGCAGCCAGACCTTGCGCACCGCGTTCGACTCCCGTGATCGTCCGGAGGGTTTACGGGCGCCCTCGGGGGCTCCGGGGCGCACCGAGGGGAAACGTAGGCAGTCTCCGGATGCCGGGGGAAATGCCTGGCCGGGGGCATTTATGCTGGGGCGGCATGAGTGAGATCGATGCCTTCGACGGCCTTGAGGGTGTGGAGCTGCGGCATCTGCGCGGATTCGTCGCCGTTGCGGAGGAGCGCAGCTTCACGCACGCCGCCGGCCGGCTGGGAATCGGCCAGCCCGCGCTGACGCGGACCGTCCGCGCGCTGGAGACGGCGCTCGGCGCCCAACTGCTGGACCGTACGACCCGCCGCGTCGAACTCACCGACGCCGGCCGCCGCCTCTACGCCGACCTCGCGCCGCTGCTGCCCCGGCTCGCCGCCGCCCTGCGCTCCCCCGCCGGGCCCGCGATCCTGCGGCTCGGCTTCACCTCGCTGCTGCCCGCCGCCTGCGCCGCGCTCACCGCGGAATTCGAGGCGGCGACCGGCGCGGGGGTGCGGCTGGTGCGCCGCGACGCGCCCCTGGCCGGCCTGGAGACCGGCGAGTCGGACGTGGCCGTCCTGCGGGGCGACGTGCCGCCGGGCGCCGGGCTGCGCACCACCGTGCTGCTGCGCGAACCGCGGGTCGCCGCCGTCTCGCGCACGGGCGAAGCCCCGCGGGCCCTGGCCGGCCGCCGGGTGCTGGACTGGTCGGAGCTGGCGGATCTGCCGCTGGTGGTCAACACCGTCACGGGCACCACCCGGCCCGACCTGTGGCCCGCCGAGCGGCGTCCCCAACTCGCCTGCACGGCCGGCAACTTCGACGAGTGGCTGGAGGCGGTCGCGGCCGGTCACGGCGTCGGCGTGGCCCCGGAGCCGGTCGCCCGGCGCCACCCGCACCCGGGCATCCGCTACCTACGGCTCAAGAACGCGCCGTCCGTGCCCGTCCGTCTCGCGCTGCCGGCCCGCGACGCCCATCCGCTCGCGGAGCGCTTCTTCGCCCTGGCCGCACCGGCGGCCCGGTGACCGCACCGGCGGCGCGGTCACCGCACGGACGGCCCGGTGACCGCTTTGGCGGCGCTCACCCGGTCCCCACCGTCACCCCGCCCCGGTCCCCCGCCGTCAGCCCCAGTTCCGTGGCGAACGCCAGGGCGGCCTCCGGCCGGACTTCGTACCAGGAGTCCTCGTCGCAGGCCGCCGCCAGCAGCGCGGCGATGTCCGCCGCGCCGACCGTGCGGGCCTCGGCCGCGGCGAGGAAGGCGCGGACCTCCGCCGCCGGGTCGAGGTCCGTCTCCGTGCGCGCCACGAGGTGGTCCACGATCTCCGCGACCGCCTCCTCTCCCGGGGCGGCCCAGCTCATGGCCATCTCCAGCCCGTCGTTCGGCAGCTTCTCCGGATACGGCGCGCGGGCCCAGGCGCCGTCCTGCCACCAGTAGACGAACCCGAGGAGGTTTCCCTCGGCGTCGTCCCGCAGCCGCTTCCAGGGCAGCCAGTCGGGCCCGCCGGCGAGGAAGTCGATCTGCCGGTTCCCGCTGTGGGTGTAGCTGCCGTCCGCGTCGTGGCCGCACAGCACCGCGCGGCCGTCCTCGAACATCTTCAGCCGCCACCAGTAGCTGCCGCCGCCCTGCCAGCACTCCAGGCCGTCGGCGTTCCAGGTGAACTCGTCGCCGTCCTCCACCGCGGCCGCGACGACCGCCAGCGTCGCGGCGCGCGCCCACACCCGCGCCGGATGGTCCAGGTCCTCGGGCACGCTCGGCCTGTGCATGGCGCTCTCCCCGTATGTCTCGCCGTGTGTCCCGCGCGGCCGTCCGGCGTCCGCGCTCCTTTGCCCTGACCTGTCGAACGATAGCGACGGGCACTGACAATTCCCCATGACGAACCCGTAACAAGACCCTGTGAGACGCCTCCGCCCGCGGCCTGAAGGCCGGTTCGGCGCGGGATCGTCTAGTTCAGCGAAGGGTCGTCCGGATACGTGGCCACCATCGCCAGTTCGTTGCGCTGCCGCCGCAGGACCGCGCGCCAGAGCTGTTCGGGGGCGGGTGAGGAGACGTCGCCCGGTTCGGACTCGACGACGTACCAGGCGCCCTCGACCAGTTCGTCCTCCAACTGGCCCGGGCCCCAGCCCGCGTACCCGGCGAAGATCCGCAGGCTGCCCAGGACGGCGGCCAGGAGTTCGGGCGGGGCCTCCAGGTCGACCAGGCCGATGGCGCCGTGCACCCGGCGCCATCCCAGCGGTTCGTCCTCGGCTCGGTCGTTCTCCGCCGTACCGGCCGCCGGCGCGCCGGCCACCTCGGTGTCGGAGCCGCCGGGCCGGGCGCCCCTCCCCAGAGGCGGGCCGCCGCCGTCGCCGGAGATCCCGCCGGGGACCACGGCCACGCCGAGCGCGGAGTCCAGCGAGACCGGGCCGCCCTGGAAGACGACCCCCGGCTCGCCGGTGAGCGCGGCCCACGGCGCGAGGATGTCGGCGACACCGACCGGCGTCGGGCGGTTGAGGACCACGCCGAGGGAGCCCTCCTCGTCGTGGTCGAGAAGCAGCACGACCGCGCGGTCGAAGTTGGGATCGGCGAGCGCGGGGGTGGCCACGAGCAGCCGGCCGGTGAGCGAGGACACCTCGGTCATGGCCACATGATCCCGCACTTCGGCCCTGATCGGGGAGTCAACGGCCTGACCGGTACGAAACAGGGCAGGCGTACAGCGGCAGCACCGGCGCACGCGGCGAAACGCCGAGGCTCGGAGCGATGGATTCCGGCCCGCCCGAGAAGTGACGTGAATCCGGGTCGCGCCGTTCGTTCCCTCGTGCAATCGCGACATAGGGGTGATTTCCCGGCCAAACAGCGATTACAGATCAAAGGCGGATCGTAGCGGAGGGTGCTGTGACAAAGCCATTACATGGCCGAAGCCCGCACACCTCTACGGACACCCCCTCGGCCGCCCTTACCATTTCCCCTTGGCCCTGCCCGTCTCCAGGAACGCGAGATCCATGACCGTCTCTACTGACGACGTACTGCTTGTCCACGGCGGCACCCCGCTGGAGGGCGAGATCCGGGTTCGCGGCGCGAAGAACCTAGTGCCGAAGGCCATGGTCGCCGCCCTCCTCGGCAGCGGTCCGAGCCGACTGCGCAACGTGCCCGACATCCGCGACGTCCGCGTCGTACGCGGCCTGCTCCAGTTGCACGGCGTCACGGTGCGTCCGGGCGACGAGCCGGGCGAGCTGATCCTCGACCCCTCGCACGTGGAGAGCGCCAACGTCGCCGACATCGACGCGCACGCCGGCTCCTCGCGTATCCCGATCCTGTTCTGCGGCCCGCTGCTGCACCGCCTGGGCCACGCCTTCATCCCGGGCCTGGGCGGCTGCGACATCGGCGGCCGGCCCGTCGACTTCCACTTCGACGTGCTGCGCCAGTTCGGCGCGACGATCGAGAAGCGGGCGGACGGGCAGTACCTGGAGGCCCCGCAGCGGCTGCGCGGCACCAAGATCCGGCTGCCGTACCCGTCGGTCGGCTCGACCGAGCAGGTGCTGCTGACCGCCGTCCTGGCGGAGGGCGTCACCGAGCTGTCGAACGCCGCCGTGGAGCCGGAGATCGAGGACCTCATCTGCGTGCTGCAGAAGATGGGCGCGATCATCTCCATGGACACCGACCGGACGATCCGGATCACGGGTGTCGACAAGCTCGACGGCTACAACCACCGCGCCCTCCCCGACCGCCTGGAGGCCGCCTCCTGGGCGTCCGCCGCGCTGGCCACCGAGGGCAACATCTACGTCCGCGGCGCCCAGCAGCGGTCGATGATGACGTTCCTGAACACCTTCCGCCGGGTCGGTGGCGCCTTCGAGATCGAGGACGAGGGCATCCGCTTCTGGCACCCGGGCGGCTCGCTCAACGCCATCGCGCTGGAGACCGACGTCCACCCCGGTTTCCAGACCGACTGGCAGCAGCCGCTGGTCGTCGCGCTGACGCAGGCCTCGGGCCTGTCCATCGTCCACGAGACGGTGTACGAGTCGCGGCTCGGCTTCACCTCCGCGCTCAACCAGATGGGCGCGCACATCCAGCTCTACCGCGAGTGCCTGGGCGGCTCGGCCTGCCGCTTCGGCCAGCGCAACTTCCTGCACTCCGCGGTCGTGTCCGGCCCCACCAAGCTCCAGGGCGCCGACCTGGTCATCCCCGACCTGCGCGGCGGCTTCTCGTACCTGATCGCGGCGCTGGCCGCCCAGGGCACGTCCCGGGTGCACGGCATCGACCTGATCAACCGCGGCTACGAGAACTTCATGGCGAAGCTCGTCAGCCTCGGCGCGCACGTCGAGCTGCCGAACGGCGCACCGCGCGACTGAGCGCCCTCCACGCACGCGAAAGGGGCGGCCACCCGGTCCGGGTGGCCGCCCCTTCGCGTCGCGCCGGGCCCCGTCGGCGCCCCGGCGCCCCGTACAGCCGCCTCAGGCCCCCTCAGGGCGCCTCCGGGCGCCGCGCCGGGGACAACGAAAGGGCGGCCGCCCCTGGGAGGGGTGGCCGCCCTTTATGGCGTTGCTGAGGGTGTTACTTACCCTTGGCGGCTTCCTTGAGCTTGGAGCCCGCGGAGACCTTCACGCTGTAGCCGGCCGGGATCTGGATCGGGTCGCCGGTCTGCGGGTTGCGCGCGGTGCGAGCGGCACGGTGGGTGCGCTCGAAGGTCAGGAAGCCGGGGATGGTGACCTTCTCGTCGCCCTTGGCGACGACCTCGCCGGTCACCTCGGCGAGGGCGGCCAGAACGGCGTCGGCGTCCTTGCGGGTCACCTCGGCGCGATCGGCCAGAGCGGCCACCAGCTCACTGCGGTTCATGTTTGTACTCCCGTGTTCTTCTTGCCAATGAGGCGTGAGATCGAAGCCGATGCTGCCAGGGCCCTCGGACAGTCCCCGAACCCGGGTCTGACCAATTGATCTTTCCGCGCCGTGGGGGTCCCCCCTGGACGTAGTCCTCGGGGGAGCATCCTGCCCCCACCTGCGGCGGTAAAGCCAATCCGGCACCCTGGAGGGTCACACGAAAAGCGCCACTGCCTCGTAGTGGTGACGTTCCGCACCCGTGCCGCTCCGGGCCGCCCCCACCGGGGCGGCGGCCGTCTGCTGTCCGCCACCCTATGGGGGTGTTCCGCACGGCGTGTCACACGACGCGCCGTACTCAGAGCGCCGTGGCAGCCGTCACAGTCTCGCCCGCCGCCTTCGCCGCGTCCCTCACCGCACCGGCCACCGTGCCCGCGACCTTGTCGTTGAAGACGCTGGGGATGATGTAGTTCGGGTTGACCTCGTCGTCGAGGACGACCGCCGCGAGAGCGCGGGCCGCGGCCAGCATCATCTCGGTGTTCACCGTACGGGACTGCGCGTCCAGCAGGCCGCGGAAGACACCGGGGAACACCAGGACGTTGTTGATCTGGTTGGGGAAGTCGGAGCGGCCGGTGGCCACGACGGCGGCGGTCTGGCGGGCGACGGCCGGGTCGACCTCGGGGTCGGGGTTGGCGAGTGCGAAGACGATCGCGTCGTTCGCCATCCGCGACACGTCGTCGCCGTCCAGGACGTTGGGCGCCGAGACGCCGATGAAGACGTCCGAGCCGACCACGGCCTCCTTGAGGGTGCCGGTGACGCCCTCGGGGTTGGTGTTGTCGGCGATCCAGCGCAGCGGCGAGTCGGGGTCGGCGTCGACCAGGTCGGGGCGGCCGGCGTGGACGACGCCGTGGATGTCGGCGACGACGGCGTGCCGGACGCCGGCCGCGATGAGCAGCTTGAGGATGGCCGTACCGGCGGCGCCGGCGCCGGACATCACGACCCGCACGTCCTCGATCTTCTTGCCGACCACACGCAGCGCGTTGGTGAGGGCGGCGAGGACGACGATGGCGGTGCCGTGCTGGTCGTCGTGGAAGACCGGGATGTCCAGGGCCTCGCGCAGGCGCGCCTCGATCTCGAAGCAGCGGGGCGCGGAGATGTCTTCGAGGTTGATGCCGGCGAAGCCGGGGGCGATGGCCTTGACGATCTCGACGATGGCGTCGGTGTCCTGGGTGTCCAGGCACAGCGGCCAGGCATCGATGCCGGCGAAACGCTTGAAGAGGGCCGCCTTGCCCTCCATGACGGGCAGCGCGGCCTTGGGGCCGATGTTGCCCAGGCCCAGGACCGCGGAGCCGTCGGTGACGACCGCGACGCTGTTGCGCTTGATCGTCAGGCGGCGGGCGTCCTCGGGGTTGTCGGCGATGGCCTGACAGACCCGCGCGACGCCGGGGGTGTAGATCATCGACAGGTCGTCGCGGTTGCGGATCGGGTGCTTGGACGACATCTCGATCTTGCCGCCGAGGTGCATCAGGAAGGTTCGGTCGGAGACCTTGCCCAGCGAGACGCCCTCGATCTCGCGCAGCTTTCCGACGATCTCGTCGGCGTGCGCGGTGGACGACGCGGCGATGGTGACGTCGATCCGGAGTTTTTCGTGTCCGGACGCGGTCACGTCGAGGCCGGTGACCGACCCGCCGGAGGACTCCACGGCCGTGGTGAGCTGGCTGACGGCGGTGCCGCTCGCGGGAACTTCCAGTCGCACCGTCATCGAGTACGAGACGCTAGGCGCCGTTGCCATGGCCGACTTCCTCTGCTTTCCCTGGTTTTTCTGTGCGCGGCGCTCCGGGACTCAAGGGGTGCCGAGTCCGGAGCACGTTGTCCGATCGTCCCACCTACCAGCCGGTACACGGTAACCAGCTACAAAATTCGGAAGAACTATTCCACCATACGAGAGATGATCGGGGGAACGAAACCCCCTTCGGGTGAAACGCGCGCCACACCCTTGCACACGACTACGGGCGCCCCTCCCGTTGGGAGAGACGCCCGTAACTCGCTCAGGTGGCACCGACCCGCCATGCTCGCCTCGCGGCAAGTGGTCGCTCGTAGCGACGATGGTTGGGCCCGGGGGCTTGGATCGGGCCGGTGCCGTCTCCAAGGCTAACAAACCCTCCGGGGAAGCGAATCCCGTCCCGCGCCACCGATTTGAAGACCCCCCATACGGCGGCGCGCGCGGTCTCCCGCGCGGCCGCCGCCGGGGTCAGTCGCGCAGCAGGTCGGGCACGTCGTCCGCGTCCGGCTCGTCGCGCCCGGTGGACAGGACCGTGAGCTGCTGGGTGGCCCGGGTCAGCGCCACGTACAGCACCCGCAGGCCGGCCGGGGACTCGTCGGCGATCTCGGCGGGCGAGACCACCAGCGTCGCGTCGTACTCCAGCCCCTTGGCCTCCAGGGAGCCCAGAGCCACCACCCGGTCGCCGAGCCCGGCGAGCCAGCGCCGGGCCTGCTCCCGGCGGTTCATCGCGACCACGACGCCGACCGTGCCGTCGACCTCGCCCAGCAGCCGCCGGGCCTCCTCGGCCGTCGCCCGGGCCAGCGCCTCGTCACCGGCCGCGCCCCGTTCGCCGTCCGTGGCGGCGCGCGCGAAGCGCGGCGCCAGGCCCGTGGAGCGCACCGCCGTCGGCGAGGCCATGCCGGGCATGGCCAGGGCCAGGACCCTGGACGCCAGCTCGGCGACCTCGGCGGGGTTGCGGTAGTTCACGGTGAGCGTGAAGCGGCGGCGCGGGCGGGCGCCGAGCGCCTCGTCGCGGGCCTGGGCCGCCTCGTCCGGGTCCGACCAGGAGGACTGCGCCGGGTCGCCGACGATCGTCCACGTGGCGTGCCGGCCGCGCCGGCCGACCATCCGCCACTGCATCGGCGTCAGGTCCTGGGCCTCGTCGACGATGACGTGGGCGTAGTCGGCGCGCTCCTCCTCAAGGCGCTCGCGGCGGCCGCGGCCGCCACCGGAGTTGCGGTCCGCGAACGTCGTCAGCTCCTCCAGGCCCGTCAGATGGTCCAGTGGGTCCGCCTCGCGCTTGCGGGCGGGGCGCGCCGGGGCGCCGAGGACCAGTTGGAGTTCGTCCAGCAGCGCGATGTCGTGCACCGACAGCGGGCCCTGGCCATCGGGGCCGAGCCGGCGCAGGGAGCGGGCCAACTGGCGCACCTCGCGCGGGGCCAGCACGCGGCGCGCCCAACGGCCCAGCAGGCGCTCGTCGGCCATCGCGGCCAGCACCCCGCGCGGGGTCAGCTCCGGCCACCAGGCGTTGAGGAACTCCTGGAACTCCGGCTCGGTGACGATGTCCTCGTCGAATCCCTGGCGGGCCTCGGCGAGCAGCTCGGGGTCGGTGTAGCGGCGGGTGGCGCCCGACTTGGCCCACAGGGCGTCCAGGATCAGCCTGCGGGCGCGCGGGCGCAGCAGGTTGACCGGTGCGGTGCCGCCGAGGGCGGACTGCCGGATGGCGCGCAGTTCGTCGGCGTCCAGCTCGATCCGGCCGCCGAAGACGACGACGCGCAGGCGGGCGGGGGCGGACGGGACGGGGCGGGGCGCCCGCGAGCGGGTCCGGCGGCCTTCCCGTCCGGGGCGCGCGGCGCCGTCGCCTCCGGTGGTGTCGGCGGCCGTCTCGGAGCCGGTCGTCTCGGAGCCGGTCGTCTCGAAGAGGTCCTCCAAGGAGAGCTGGGCGTCCGCGCCGGCCCCGCCGTTCCCACCGGCCGCCGCGGGCTCCGGTGACGGCGGGTCCTGTGCCGCCTCCGCGCCCGGTGCCGCCATCTCCAGCGCCCCGCGGGCCGCCTTGCGCAGCAGCTTCTGCATCCGGCTGGAGCCCTTGATCCGGGACACCGCCGGCGGGTCGTAGGCGGTGGCCTGCGCGCCGTCGACGAGCGAGCCGAGCGCCCGGATGGCGACCTGGCCCTCTTCGCCCAGGGACGGCAGGACGCCTTCGGTGTAGGCGACCAGCAGCGGTGTCGGGGAGACGATCAGGATGCCGCCGGCATAGCGGCGGCGGTCCTGGTAGAGCAGGTAGGCGGCGCGGTGCAGGGCGACGGCGGTCTTGCCCGTGCCGGGCCCGCCCTCGACCTCCGTGACGGAGGCGGCGGGGGCGCGGATGACCATGTCCTGCTCGGCCTGGATGGAGGCGACGATGTCCCGCATGCTGTGGCTGCGGGCCCGGCCCAGGGCGGCCATCAGCGCGCCGTCGCCGACCGCGGCCAGTTCCCGGCCGTCCAGGGTGGCGGTGATCTCCGGGCGCATCAGGTCGTCCTCGACGCCGAGGACCTTGCGGCCCTTGGAGCGGATGACGCGGCGGCGCACGACGCGGCCGGGGCTGACCGGGGTGGCGCGGTAGAAGGGGGCGGCGGCCGGCGCCCGCCAGTCGATGACCAGCGGGGAGTAGTCCGCGTCGAGGACGCCGAGCCGGCCGATGTGCAGCGTCTCGGCGATGGCGGCGCGGTTGCCCTCGATGGCGCCGTCGGCGGGTTCCACGGAGGTGTAGGCGCCGTCGGGGCCCTTCTTCCCGTCCTTGCCGGCGAGCAGGTCGACGCGGCCGAAGAGGAAGTCCTCGTATTCGGAGTTCAGGCGGTGGAGATGGACGCCGGCCTGGAAGACCTGCGCGTCGCGTTCGGCGAGCGCGCCGGGCGTGCCGACCTGGCCGCGCTTGGCGGCGTCGTCCATGAGGAACTCCGCCTCGTGGATTTTCTCCTCAAGGCGCCGGTAGACACGGTCGAGATGTGTTTGCTCCGCCGCGATCTCGCGATCGCGTGTGGCGGGCACCGTGCCGTCGGCGGAGGAATCCGAGGCGTGATCCGGTGCGTGCGTGGCGTTCTGCGCGGCCACCCAGGCCCCCTTCTGCTGTGCGTAGGGCAGCCGTCAACCGTACGCGAACCAGCCACCGCGCGCACCTGGCTTTACGGACAAAAGGGGGCGACTTCGGTCGGATGTTGACTTGAGCCGTCACTTTGCCGGCCCCACCCTTGACCCAGTCAGCGCTGACCCGCCTCAGACGTCCACCGTCGCCAGCCGCGCGCCCGCCGAGGTACGGATCTCGAAGCGGTCGATGTCGCCGCGGCCCAGGGCCGCCCCGCCCGCGGCGTACAGCGGCTCCCGGTTCCACCGCGCGCCGGCGCCCTTGATGCCGTAGCCGCCCTCGGGCACCGCCCAGGTCGTCACGGTCTGCCGCCGGCCGTCCTTGCCGACGGCGACCAGGTCGCAGGTCAGCGGCCCCTTGACGTTGGCGAGCTCCAGGACGACCTGCGTCCCCCAGGGCTTGGACGCCATGGACACGCCCGCCGAGACCTTGGTGACGGGGTCGACGGCCGCCGCCTTCTCACCCGCGGCGTACTGCGCGCGCACCGCGCTCGCCAGCGGCGGCGGCGGCTGGTTCTCCGGCCCCGCGTCCGTCAGCGCGACGGCGGCCAGCGGCCCTCCGACGATCAGTACGGCGGCCGCCGCGACGAGGAACAGGCGGCGCCGGCCGCGCGCCCGGCGGGTGCCGGCGACCTCGGCGAGCAGTCCGTCCAGAAGCCGGGGGCCGGGGACGGCGGTGAGCGTCTCGGGGGTGGGCGCGGACGCCTTGAACTCGGCCAGCCCCGGGGTCAGCCCCATGAGCTGTTCCAGTTCGGCCGCGCACCGGTCACAGCCGGCCAGATGCGCCTCGAACCGGTCCGCGTCGGCGGCGTCCAGGACGCCCAGCGCGTAGGCGCCGACGTCGGTGTGCCGGTCCGGCTGCGTGGGCGGGTTCACTCCGTCACTCCTCGTTCTTCCAGCGAGAGCCGCAGGGAGCGCAGCGCGTAGAAGACCCGGGACCGCACCGTCCCGGCCGGTACCCGCAGCACCTCCGCCGCCTCGCTGACCGTACGCTCCTTGAAGTACGTCTCGACAAGGGCCTCGCGGTGTGCCTGGCTCAGGTCGCTCAGCGCCTCGGAGATCGTCATCAGGCGCAGCGCCCGGTCGAGCACGTCGGCGGCGGGCATCGTCTCCAAAGGAGTCGGGTCCACCTCCTGCGGCCGGGCCTGGCGGCTGCGGTGTCCGTCGATGACGATCCGCCGGGCGACCGTCACCAGCCACGGGCGGATCGAGCCGGTCGCCCGCTGCAACTGGTCGGCGTTGCGCCAGGCGCGGACCAGCGTCTCCTGCACGACGTCCTCCGCGCGGTGCCGGTCGCCCGCCACCAGTCGCAGGACGAAGGCGAGAAGCGGACCCGCGTGCTCGTCGTAGAGGGCTCGCATGAGCTCCTCGTCCGGTGTCGTCCTGTCTGCCACGACGGCATCCTTGCGCACTCCAACTCCCCGGTCGATAGCGCGGGTTCCCGGAGCGCGCCGGGGACCATGCCTGGAAACGGACTTGCGGTGAGGTGTACGGACGAAGGCGGCCGCGCGACTCAGCGTTCGGGGAAAAAGTTTCCGGCAGGGGTGGCGGGGGCCGGCTCCCCGGTGTGGTGGAGGGTCCGCCGGCGGTGGCGGGCCACCCGTTCGCGGTTGCCGCACACCTCGCTGGAGCACCAGCGCCGGCGCCGCCCTCGGGAGGCGTCGAGGTAGACCAGTGAGCAGCCCGCGCCTTCGCACTGGCGCAGTTGGCCGCGGGCGGCCGGGTCGGTCAGCAGGCTCACGGCGTCCCGCGCGACGGCCGCCAGCAGCCCGGCGCAGTCGGGCGGGGCGGTGAGGGTCCGCACGAGGGTGCCGCCCTCGGTGCGCACCGCGCGCGGGGGCGGTGGCGGCGCGGCCGCGGCCGTGGTGTTGAGCAGGGCGAGGTCGGCATCGGCCGCCCTGCCGCGCAGTTCGTCGTGGACGACGCGGCGCAGCACCTCGCGCAGGGCGCGGAAGCGGGCGATCCAGCGGTCGTCGACGGCGTCGAGCGGCACGCCCTGGGGCACCACGCCCGCGCCGACCAGCCACGCCGTCAGGTGTTCGGGGGCGGTGAGGCGTTCGCCGGGGGCGCCGTCGGCGGTGGCCGCGAGGTCCAGGCAGATCCGCCCGCAGTCGAACCGCAGGTCGCAAGGCGCCGCCATGTGCCTGTCACTCCTCACCAGAACGAACGCGTGGGCCTCCAGAGTGCCCGGCGCGACCGCCCGCCGGAACCCTCCGGGCGGAGCGGCCCCGGACGGCGGGCGTCACCCACGCGCTCTGTCACGCACCGCCGTACTTGTCGGTGTCCGCGTGCGGGTCCAGCGACAGCCGGTAGCCGCGCTTGACGACCGTCTGGATGAGCTTGGGGGCGCCCAGCGCGACCCGCAGCCGGGCCATCGCCGTCTCCACCGCGTGCTCGTCGCGGCCCGCGCCGGGCAGCGCCCGCAGCAGGTCGGCGCGGGGCACCACCCAGCCGGGGCGGCGGGCCAGGGCACGCAGCAGCGCCATTCCGGCCGGTGGCACCGGCCGCAGTTCGCCGTCCACGACGACGGCGTGCCCGCGGATCTCCACCTGCCGCCCGGCGACCGGCAACGGCCGTGCCCGCTCGGGGAGTTCGCGGCACAGGAGCTGGACCAGCGGGCCGAGCCGGAAGCGTTCGGGCTGGCGGGTGGGCAGGCCGTACGCCTGGAGCGGCAGTGCGGTGACCGGTCCCACGCAGACCGGCAGCACGTCCTGCCGCAGGGCGGCGAGCACCTCGTCGTGGATGCCGCGCTCCTCGGCCCGGCGCAGCAGTGAGGCGGCGGCCGGGGCGCTGGTGAACGTCACCGCGTCCACGCCGCGACTGATCATCGCGTCCAGCAGCCGGTCGACGGGCGCGATGTCCTCGGGGGGCATCCAGCGGTAGACGGGCACGCCCACGACCTCCGCGCCGCCGGCCCGCAGCGCCTCGACGAAGCCCGGCAGCGGCTCGCCGTGCAGTTGTACGGCCACCCGGCGCCCGTCGACGCCCTCCGCCAGCAGCCGGTCGAGGACCTCGGCCATCGATTCGGAGGCGGGCGACCACTTCTCGGTCAGTCCCGCGGCACGGATCGCGCCGCGCACCTTCGGTCCGCGCGCCAGCAGTTCCACCCCGGACAGCCGGCCGAGCAGGTCCTCGCCCAGCCCCCAGCCCTCGGCGGCCTCGATCCAGCCGCGGAAGCCGATGGCGGTGGTGGCCACGACCACGTCCGGCGCGTCCGCGAGCAGCGCGCGGGTCACGGCGAGGAGTTCGGCGTCGTCCGGCAGGGGGACGATGCGCAGCGCCGGGGCGTGCAGCACCTGGGCGCCGCGCCGCTCCAGCAGCGCGCCCAGTTCCTCCGCCCGGCGCGCCGCGGTGACTCCGACGGTGAAGCCCTCCAGGGGCCGTACGGCCGGAGCGGCCGCCTCCGGCTGCCCGGCCGCGGGCCGCTCGTGCGGCTCGTAGCGTTCCTGTCGCTCGCGCTGCCGCTCGTTCTGCTCCTGCTGCTGATCGTGCATGGTGGTCCCGCTCCGCCCAGAGTGGTGTGGTGCCGTTGCGCCTCGGACACCTCCCGCCGCCCTTGGCGTCGCCGCCGCGGCTCGGGCGGCTTCGGGGGTGTCAGGGTGCCGAGCCTGCCAACACCACGTGACAGGCCCGGTCCCTCTGTATTTCCACACGGTTACGGCGCGCCGCGCCACCGCGTCTCACACCTCGGCGTAAACCGGCCGCCGAGCCCCGTCCTCCGTCTCCCCGTCGGCCGCCGCCGCGTCGGGGCGCGCACCGGAGGGGCGCCGCAGGTATACGGCCCAGGTCACGGCGCAGCACACCGCATAGAAGGCGAGGAAGGACACGAACGCCGCGGTGCCCGATCCCGTGGTGAGGAACGCCTGCCGGAAGGCGAGGTTGATGGCGAGGCCACCGAGTGCGCCGACCGCGCCGATCAGTCCCATCGCGGCGCCCGAGAGCCGCCGCCCGTACGCCGCTGCCTCCTCGCCCGTCAGGCCCTGGCTCAGGGCCTGACCGTGGAAGATCCCGGGGATCATCTTGTACGTCGAGCCGTTGCCGAGCCCGGTCAGGACGAACAGGGAGATGAAGCCGATGAGGAAGACCGGCAGCGAGCGCACGGTGGAGGCGTAGATGACCACTCCGGTGGCCAGGCCCATCGCGATGAAGTTGCCCAGGGTGATGCGGGCGCCGCCGAAGCGGTCCGCCAGCCGCCCGCCGACCGGGCGGATCAGCGAGCCCAGCAGTGGCCCGATGAACGTCAGCGACGCCGCCTGGAGGGGGGTGCGCGCGAACTGGGTCTGGAGCACCAGGCCGAAGGCGAAGCTGTAGCCGATGAACGAGCCGAAGGTGCCGACGTAGAGGAGCGACATCACCCAGGTGTGCCGCTCCCTGACCGCGTCCTTCGCCGCGCCGGTGTCGTTGGTCACCGGTGCGAGGTTGTCCATGAACAGTGCCGCGAGGACCGCCGCGAGGACGATCAGCGGTACGTAGACGGCGAGGACGATCCGCGGCTGCGCGGCACCGGCCGTGCTGATCACCAGCAGCCCCAGCAACTGGATCACCGGCACCCCGATGTTGCCGCCGCCGGCGTTCAGGCCCAGCGCCCAGCCCTTCTTGCGCAGCGGATAGAAGGAGTTGATGTTGGTCATGGAGGAGGCGAAGTTGCCGCCGCCGACCCCGGTGAGCGCCGCGACGACCAGGAACGTGGTGTAGGAGGTGCCCGGCGTCATCACCACCGCCGCCGCGGCCGTCGGCACCAGCAGCATCAGCGCGCTCATGACCGTCCAGTTACGCCCGCCGAACCGCGCCACCGCGAAGGTGTACGGCACCCGCAGCACGGCGCCGACCATCGTCGGGACCGCCACGAGGAAGAACTTCCCGGCCGGGTCGATGCCGTACTCCGGTCCCATGAACAGGACCATGACCGACCACAGGCTCCAGATGGAGAAGCCGATGTGCTCGGAGAACACCGAGAAGGCGAGGTTGCGCCGGGCGATCCGCTCGCCGCCCCCCTGCCAGAAACCCTCGTCCTCGGGGTCCCAGTGCTCGATCCACCGCCCTCCCCTCCTCTTACGACTGCCCGTTCCGGTCTCTGCCGCGGCCTCGGCTGTCATGGCGCCTCCCAGGGGTCGGATTCTCTTCCTCGAAGCTAGGGACGGCGCGTTTCCGGCCCGTGCCGACAGGTGACCACGGCGAAACCTTGCACTCACTTGGCGCGCGGCCCGGCGGTGAGCAGGCCGGCCGCGCCCGCGCTGAGCGGGGGCACACGCCGGCGGCCCCGGGGGCCCTGCCCGCCCTCGGCGTGCGTCGCGCGCCCCCTTCGTTCACTCGTTAGGGGCACTGGCACGTGCGTCGAACGCTGACAATCTGACCTTAGAACTCTGTGTGACTGATTCGATACGTTCCGTTGACGGCCCCGGCCCCGCACCGCACGCCCAGCCGCCACGCCAAGGGTGGTAAGCCATCGTGGATTTCCTCGTCCTCCCCGACCATCCCGCAACGGACCCGCTGAGCCTGTGCCTGCCCGCCGGCCCGGGCCGGCGCACCCTGCGGCACGCCTCCGGCCGCCCCTGGATCGTCGGGCGGTGGCGCGATGCGGAGCTGGTGACGGCCGAGGCGGGCCCGCACCGGGTGGCGCTCCTGGGCACGACCTCCGCCGACCGGCGCACCCTCACCCGGCTGCTGCGACGGCTGCGCGCACCCCGCGACCTCGACCGGCGTGTCCGCGAACTCCCCGGCAGCTTCTTCCTGCTCACCGCCGCGCGGGAGGGGGTGCGCTGCCGGGGCGGCCTGTCGGCGCTGCGGCAGATCTTCCACGCCCGGATCGCGGGCGTGACCGTCGCCGGGAACCGCCCGCAGGATCTGACGGACCTGGCCGGCCGGGCCACCAGGTCCGGGCTGACGGGCGGCGCACCGTGCCTGGGCACCGTGGACGAGGAGGCCCTCGCGGTGCGCCTGCTGTCGCCCTTCGCGCCGCTCCCCCTCGCCCAGCGCCCGCTCTGGCGGTCGGTGCACGCCGTGCCGCCCGGCCACCGCCTCACCCTGCGCGCCGACGGCGGCCACGAGGAGGCGCGGTGGTGGCATCCCCCGGAGCCGGACTTACCGCTCACGGACGCCGCCGAGGCCGTACGCGAGGCCCTGCGCGCCGCGGTCCGCGCCCGCACGGCACGCGCCGCGGGCCGGCCGCTGAGCGCCGACCTCTCCGGCGGCATGGAATCCACGGGCCTGTGCTTCCTGGCCGCCGGCGAGGGCGTCCGGCTGGTCACCACCGCCTGGGAGGGCCGCGATCCGGGCGACGACGACACCCGGTGGGGCGCCCGCGGCGCGGACCTCCTCCGCCGCGCGGACACCGGCATCCGCCCGGACATCCGCATCGGCGCGGACACCGGCCGCTTCACGCACCTCGCCCCGCCCCACGACGGGGCCCCCGCCTGGTACACCCCGCCCGCGCGCCCCTCGCACACCGACCCGGCCGGCCCGCTCGCGGTGATCAGGGAGGGCGCCCGGCTGCTGCGCCGGGCCCAGCTCGCCGCCGCCCACGGCTCGCGCGTCCACCTGGTGGGCCTCGGCGGCGACGAACTGTTCACGCCCCGCCCGGCCACCCTGCACTGCCTGGCCCGCAGCGACCTGCGCACCGCCACCCGCCGGGCCTGGACGGCCCACCGCCTCGACCGCTGGACGCTCCCCGACACCCCGCGCACCCTCTTCGGCGGCAGACCGTATCCCCAGTGGCTGGCCTCCTGCGCCGCCCGCGTCGGACCCGGCAACGGCCTGGGCACGACCGGCGCCGACTGGGAGGCCGTGCCGACCATGCCGCCCTGGGCCCATCCGGACGCCGTCGCCACGGTCCGCCGCCTGCTGCGCGAGGCCGCCGCCGGCTTCCCCGAGCCGCTGGCGCCGCTGCGCTCCCAGCACGAGACGCTGCGCGCCGCCGTCCGCGCCGGCGAGGTGGTGCGCGGCATGGACGCCGTGACGACGGCGTCCCACGGCGTCGCCTGCGAGGCCCCGTTCCTGGACGACGCCGTCATCGAGGCCGCCCTCACCGTCCGCCTCGCCGACCAGGCCGAGGCGGACACGTACAAACCCGTACTCGCCGCCGCGCTGCGCGGTGTCCTGCCGACGGACGCACTCGGCCGGCACCTGCCGACGGACGTGCCCGGCCGCCGAAGCACGGGCGAGCGGAGCGCGGAGGCGTACGCCGGCCTGCACCGCAACCGCCGCGCCCTGGCCGCCTTGTGCGACGACTCCCCGCTGGCCGCCCTCGGCCTGATCCGCCCCGGTGCGCTGCGCCTGAGCCTGACGACCCTCCAGCCCCCCACATCCACCCTGCGGGCCCTCGACCCCACCCTGGCCGCCGAGTTCTGGCTGCGCTCGCTCCGCCCGGCACAGCTCCCCGCGGGCCTGCCGTACTTCCCCGCCCCCGCGGCCGAAGGAGTCTCAATGACGGAAGTCAAGCTGTCAGGGCGATCGGAGGGGCAGGGGTGAAGACCCGTTGATCTCGCAGAAGTGCCCACAGGACGCTGGCCCGACGACGGGCCAGGGCGATCACGGCCTGGACATGCTTGAGTCCTTCGCCACGCTTCTTGAGGTAGAAGTCCCGGTTCGGGCCCTCGCGCATCATGCTGGTCTGTGCGGACATGTAGAACACCCGGCGCAGGTGGCGGCTGTAGCGCTTGGGCCGATGCATGTTGCCGGTCCGCCGTCCGGAGTCGCGCGGGACGGGCACCAGGCCGGCTGCGGAAGCGAGGTGGCCGGCGTCCGCATAGGCCGTCAGGTCACCCGCGGCGACCACAAACTCCGCGCCGAGTATGGGTCCCATACCTGGCAGGGACTCGATGATCTCCGCCTGCGGATGGCTGCGGAAGGTCTCGCGGATCTGCTTGTCAATTCGCTTCAGCCGGTCGTCCAGGGCCAGGATCTGGGCGGCCAAGTCGGCCACGATCTGCGCCGCGCAGGCCGGTCAGCAGGAACAGTGCGGCCTTGTGGGACGAGTAGTCGAAGGCCCGCTCCAGCGCGGGGAAGACACCGGTCAGAACGTCCCTCAGCCGGTTGATCATCCGCACCCGGTCGGCGACCAGATCGGAGCGGTGCGACGTCAGCAAGGCGAGATCCGCAGCAAGCTGGGCAGGTACCTCGATCGCTGCGAAGTCCCGCCGGTGACGAGCCGTCTCGGCGATGACGTAGGCGTCACGGGCGTCGGTCTTGGCATCGCCCCGGTAGGCCCCGGACATCCGGTTGACAGTTCGGCCGGGGACGTAGACGGCCTGCTGACCGTGAGCGGCCAGCAACGCGAGCAGCAATGCAGACGAGGTGCCGGAGATATCCACTGCCCAGTGGACCTCGTCGGCCAGGTCGAGGATCTCCCCGAGCGCGGTCAGGATCGCCGACTCGTCGTTGTCGATCTTCTTCGACCACAGGGTTGCACCAGTCTCATCGACCACCGCCGCCCAGTGATGCCCCTTACCCGCGTCGATGCCGACCCAGGCCCGGGCCCGTCGCTCATTCACTCGCCCCTCCTCGCTCCGAACAGCATGCCGTCGGCCCGAGGAACACCCCGCTGTCATCTCCGTAAAAAGCGACTTGAGCGCACATCTCAATCAGCAGCCAGGGCGCCCCGAAGAGCCGGGCGGCCACTCCTTCGAAGCCACTGATGGCAGAGCCTGATCAGCCACACCCGGCCCTTCCGGGCCGCCTAACAACTTACGGAGCCTGATGGCGGTCGCCCTCGGCCGCCGCGAGGCCGGTGACGGCATGCGCGTGTCGCGCTCACACCTGGAACTCACACCAGACGATCTTGCCCGGGTGCCGTTCCCCGACGCCCCACTTGTCGGACAGGGCCTCCACCAGCAGCAATCCGCGCCCGCCCTCGTCCCCCGGCCCCGCCGCCCGCACCCGGGGACAGCCGTCACCGCTGTCATGCACCTCCACCCGCAGCACCCGGCAGTCCGTGGAGTGGACGAACAGGCGGAACCCGCGCCCCGGCGGAACGCCGTGCCGCACCGCGTTCGTCGCCAGCTCGCTCACACACAGCAACACCGCGTCCGCGCGCTCGCCGATCCCCCACGCGGCGAGCGCGTCCCGCACGAACTCCCTTGCCAACGGCACGGATCGACGCTCGCGCCGATAGAACCGTTCGCGGAATCCGAGGAGTTGAATCTCATCGTTCATGCGACGACCGTCGCACTGCGTAACTAGGCTGTGCCAGTAAGTGGAACCGTACGAAGGGGTCGTACGGGGATGGGATCGGCATGCAGCCACGAAGTAAGCCCAGGAACCGGCACTCGGCGGCCATGGAAGTCATCGGCGCCCAGGTGGCGTTCTTCCGCCTCAAGGCCGGACTCACCCAACGCCAGCTCGGCGAACGCGCCGGAGCGGCCGAGGAAACCGTCGCCTCCATCGAACAGGGCAGGCGGGTCCTGATGCCGCACCTGGCGGCCCAGTTCGACATCATCCTCAACACCGGCGGCGTGTTCGCGGTGAGCGTCGACAAGCTCCCGAAGCGGGAGAAGTATCCGGTGTGGGCGGAAGGCTTCATCGAGCTGGAGCAGGACGCCATCGCGCTCTGCTGGTACGAGAACGGCAATATCCCGGGCCTGCTCCAGACGGAGGGGTACGCCCGCGCCACGTTCCGAAGCGATGTCCAGCACCTGAGCGACCAAGAGATCGAACGACGCACCACGGCTCGGCTCGACCGGCAGCAGATCCTGCACAAGACGGAACCGATCACCGCCAGCTTCGTCATCTCCGAAGCCGTCCTGCTGAGCAATCTCGGCGGACGCGAGGTCATGCGGGGCCAGATTGCCCACCTGCGGGCCTGCGCGGACCTCCCCGGCGTCTCGATCCAGGCCCTCCCGCTGAGCCGCGAGACACACGCCGGGCTCGCCGGCCCGTTCGTACTGCTCGAAACCCCCGACCACCAGCACTTCGCCTACACGGAGGCACAGCGCAGCAGCGAGCTGATTGAGGACCCGGACGAGGTCAGCATCCTCTCTCAGAAGTATGGAATGCTGCGAATGCAGGCCCTCAACGCAGAGGAAACCATGAGCCTGTTGGACCGGCTGCTAGGAGAGCAATGACCGTGACGTGGTTCAAGTCCAGCTACAGCAGCGAAGAGGGCGGCAACTGCCTCGAAGTCGCCTATGACTGGCAGAAGTCCAGCTACAGCAGCGAGGAGGGCGGGGCCTGCATCGAGGTAGCCGCCCACCCCACCACCATCCACGTCCGGGACTCCAAGAACCCCGAGGGTCCTCAGCTCGCCCTCTCCCCCGATGCCTGGGCGGCCTTCACCGCGTTCGCCGCCGCCCGGCCGACGGCCTAGCCGACCCCCATCGCACGCGCGTCCTCCGGCGGCAGCCACGCTTCCGCCGGAACGGCCAGCCAGCCGCCGTCGTCGGCGAGTTCGCGGGCGGCCGTCCGCAGCGCGTCCAGGCCCGGATGGCGCAGGTCCCGGCGCCACACCAGCGAGACCGGCGACAGCGGTACGGGGTCGGTGAGCGGCCGCAGCACCATCCCGGGTACGTCGATGAACTCCACGCTGGCCAGCACCGACCAGCCCCGCTTGCGTACGACGCGTACGAACTCCTGCGAGCCCTCGATCTCGGGGAACGGCGCGGCCATCGCGATACCGCGCCCCGCGAAGAGCCGCTGCGCCAGATCCGTCCACTCGGCGGTCCGCGGGTTACCCGCGCCCGCGTAGAGCGTCTCGCCGGAAAGTTCCGCGAGCGGCACGGTCTCCCGCGCGGCCAGCGGATGGTCCTCGCGCAGCAGCACCGCCATCGGCTCCAGCCGGACCGGCTGATGCGCGAGTGCGGCCCGCGTCCCGGCCGGCAGCGCCGCGATACGGCCGAAGGACACGTCCAGCCGCCCGGCCGCCAGCTCCGCCGCCGCTCCCGTCAGCCCGCTGTGGAAACGGGCGACCAGCTCACAGTTCTCCGGCACCCGGCTCCGGGCCGCCTCCAGCACCCGGTGGGCCGTACCGATCGGCACCCCGACATCGACCAGCAGTGGCCGCTCCGGAGCGGCCAGGAACGCGGCGGCCAGGTCGTCGTACGCGGCCAGCACCCGCCGCGCGTAGGGCAGCAGCCGTGCGCCCTCCGCCGTCAGCGCGACCTGGCGGGTGGTCCGCGTGAAGAGGCCGGTGCCCACCTCCCGCTCCAGCCGCCGGATGTCCCGGCTCAGCGCCTGCTGGGCGACGTACAGCCGGGCCGCGGCGCGGGTGAAGTGGAGTTCGTCGGCGACGGCGGTGAACGCGCGCAGCAGGCGCGGATCGATGTCATAGGGCACGGGGGCAGCCTCCCAGCCACCGCCCGTCATTAACAACCGAGTTGCGTGAATGGTGGCTGATCAGGTGTTGGACGCCGGATACGCCCCGCCGCGAGGCTGTATCCCATGATCCTCTTCCTCGCCGCCCGCCCCGTCACCGCCCCGCCCGTACGCCCCGCCGCCCGTGCGCGCCGCCGCCGGGCCCGGCCGCGCTTCCTCGCGCCGTACCGCCGGATCTTCGCCGTCCCCGGCGCCCGCGCCTTCACCGCCGCGAACCTGCTGGCCCGCCTGCCGATGGGCATGTTCAGCGTCAGCGCGGTGCTGATGATCGCCGCCGCGCGGGGCTCCTACGCACTGGCCGGGGCGGTCACCGCCACCGGGCTCGCCGCGACCGCGCTGGTCGCGCCGTGGACGGCCCGGCTGGTCGACCGGCACGGCCAGGCCCGGATCGCCGTCCCGGCCACCGCCCTCGCCGTCGCCGGCTCCCTCGCCCTGCTGCTGTGCGTCCACTACGACGCGCCCGCCTGGACCCTCTTCGCCTCCTACGCGGCGACCGCCACCACCCCCAACACCGGCGGCATGTCCCGCGCCCGCTGGGCCCACCTCCTGCGCGCCGACCCCGCCGCCCGGCACACCGCCAACTCCTTCGAACAGGCGGCGGACGAGCTGTGCTTCATGCTCGGCCCGGTGCTCGCCACCCTGCTGTGCACCACGCTCTTCCCGGAGGCGGGCACGGCGGTGGGGGCGGCCCTGCTGATGACCGGCGTGCTGCTCTTCGCCGCCCAGCGCCGCACCGAACCGCCCGTGCCGCCCCGCCCGGCCGCCCGGACCCGCACCCGCTCCCCGCTCCGCCTACCCGGCCTGCCCCCGCTCCTGCTCACGTTCTGGTGCACCGGCGCCGTCTTCGGCTCGCTGGAGGTCGTCACGATCGCCTTCGCGGACGGCCAAGGCATACGGTCCGCGGCGGGCGGCATGCTCGCCTTCCAGGCGGCCGGGTCGGGCGCGGCCGGGCTGCTCTACGGCCTGCTGCCACCGGCCGGTCGCGCCACCCGCCGCCTGCGGCACTGCGTCACGGCGATGGCCGCCCTGATGCCGCTGCCGTTCCTCGCCGCCGCCACCGGCAGCCCGGCGGCCCTGGCCGCCGCCCTCCTGGCGGCCGGCATGGCGACCGCACCGACCATGGTCACCGGCATGGGACTGCTCCAGTCCCGCGTCCCGGAAAACCGCCTGAACGAAGGAATGACACTCGCCGTGACCGCGATCCTGGCCGGCATCGCGGCCGGCTCGGCGACCGGCGGCTGGGCCGTGGACCACCTGCCCGGCGCCGCCACCGCCGCCGCGTACGCCGTGCCCGCCGCCGCGGCCGCCCTGGCCGCGCTGAGCGTGGCGGTGCGCACGGGAGCGAGAACGGCTCAGGCCCCGGTGTCCTCGCGGACACACGGGGCCTGAGCCTCACATGGGAATTGTGGAGATGGCGGGAATCGAACCCGCGTCCAACGGTGCAAAAACAGGGTTTCTCCGAGTGCAGTTCGCTGCGATTTTCTCGGCCCCGGAGATCACGCGAACAAGTCTCCGACGGGCTCAGTCACTGTTTGATTTCCTCCTAGGCCCCGTGACCGGGTCTAGAAGTTTAGTTCCCTAGCTGATGCCAGGATCCGGGTCGGGAACAGCCCCGGGCTGACACTTCGCAAGTCGCTACTTAGGCAGCGAGGGCGAAGGAATCGCGCTTGGTGTTGGCGATTATTGTTTGCGACATATGGTTAACGAGATCATTGCCGCTTCCTCGACTCGCTTCCCCTGCTTCAACATCCGCTGTCGAAACCGATCATCCCCATGTTTTTTTATCAAGGTGGTACACACCCCTCGCGGGGTGCAGGCCCCATCGTACGTGACCAACGCACGACGATGCCAGCCTATTCCCCGGCAGCCCGCTGACGCCGGCGCGCCGCCGAGACCGCACGGTCCGCCTCGCGGCGGTCCTGCTGCTCGCGGAGGGTCTGCCGCTTGTCGTATTCCTTCTTGCCCCGCGCCAGCGCGATCTCGACCTTGACCCGGCCGTCCTTGAAATAGAGCACCAGCGGGACGATGGTGTTGCCGGACTCCTGGGTCTTGGCGGCCAGCTTGTCGATCTCGATGCGGTGCAGCAGCAGCTTCCGCTTGCGGCGGGCGCTGTGGTTGGTCCAGGTGCCCTGCGCGTATTCCGGAATGTGAACGTTGTGCAGCCAGGCTTCATTCCTGTCGATCTGCACGAAGCCGTCCACCAGCGACGCCCGGCCCTGCCGCAGGGACTTCACCTCGGTCCCGGTCAGCACCAGACCGCACTCATAGGTGTCCAGGATGTGGTAATCGTGCCGCGCCTTCTTGTGCTGCGCGATGAGCTTGCGCCCGGGGTCCTTGCCCTTGTCCTTAGCCATAGTGCGGCCATTTTCGCACTACATACCGCCCCCGAGGCCACTCAATACCTTCCGTGCCCGCTTCTCCGCCCCCTCACCGGCGCTCACGTCGGGGGTGATGCCCCGCCCGTCGACGGTCCGGCCGGACGGCGTGCGGTAGTGGCCGACGGTCAGCTCGGCCACCGAACCGTCCGGCAGCTCGCTGGGCATCTGCACCGAGCCCTTGCCGAACGTCGGCGACCCCACCACGAGCGCCCGGCCACGGTCCTGGAGCGCCCCGGCCAGCAGCTCACCGGCGCTCATCGTGCCGCCGTCGACGAGGACGACCACCGGCAGGCGGGTGTTGCCGCCCCGCTCGGCGTACAGGGCGCGCTGGCTGCCGCGGACGTCGTAGGTGGCGACCAGGCCGCCGTCCAGGAACGCGGAGGCGGTGTGAACGGCCTCGGTGACCAGCCCGCCGGTGTTGCCGCGCAGATCCAGCAGCAGCCCGGCCCTGGGCGCCGCGGACCGCACCGCTCGGCGGACCTCCTGGCCGGTGCCCTTGGCGAACGCCGTGACCTTGATCCGCGTCGGTCCGTGCGCCCCGGCCGGCCGGTCGATGACGACGTTGCGGGCGCTGAGCCGGGTGCGGTGCAGCGTCACGCTCCAGTGGCGGGTGCCGCGCCCGAGATCCAGCTCCACGGGGCTGCCGGCCGCGGCGTGCGAGCCGTCCCGGGCGACGCCGCGCAGCCGGGCGACGATCTCGGTGACCGGGCGGCCCCGGCAGGCCCGCCCGTCGATCGCCCGCAGGTCGTCGCCGACCGCGATCCTGGCGTGCGCGGCGGGGCTGCCCGGCTGGACCCGGGAGACCTCGACGCGGTCACCGTGCGCCTGGCGCACCCACAGGCCGACGCCGACGTACGCGCCGTCCAACTGCTGCCGGAAGTCCTCGAACTCCCCGGGGGTGTAGATCGCCGACCAGCGGTCGCCGCTGCGGCTGACGACGTCGGCGGCGGCCTGCGAACCGGACTTGCCGTCCTCCATGGCCTGAGCGGCGGCCCGCTCCACGGCCGCGCGGTCCGCGGCCCGACCGTGGTGGCCGCCGCGGGAATGCCCGCCGGGCCGCCCAGCGGCGCCCTCGGCCTTCTCGCCCCAGCCCGTCGCCACACCGGTGGCCAGCATCGCGGCGAAGACCAACGTCAGGGCCGCCCCGCGGCGAATGCGGCGGGGCCGGTCGTACGCACACGGGCCCGACATGCCGGTGAGTCTAGGCGACAAAGGGGCGCCGCACGGTGAGTTGACCGTACGGCGCCCTTGGGGAAGCTCACACCTTCAGGTACTTGCGCAAGGCGAAGAACGCGGCGAGCGCGGGCATCAACAGGCCAATCAGCAGCACCAGCGGCAACACCGACAGCACCGAGTCCCAGCCGATGAAGTTGACCACCTGGATCTTCTCCGCCAGCCAGTTGTTGATCAGGACGTACTTCCCGCCGACGATCAGTACGCACGCGAAGGCGGCGCCGATCAGGCCCGCGATGGCCGCCTCCATGATGAACGGCATCTGGATGTAGAAGCTGGAGGCGCCCACCAGCCGCATGATCCCCGTCTCCCGCCGGCGGCTGAACGCCGACACCCGGACGGTGTTGACGATCAGCAGCAGCGCGACGACGAGCATCAGCCCCATCACGCCGAGCGCCGCGTACCGCATGCCGTCCAGCAGCCGGAACAGCGGCTCCACGGTGTCCCGCTGGTCCTGCACCTCCTGGACGCCGGGCCGCTCGGAGAACGCCGACTTGATGACCGTGAACTTCGTCGGGTCCTTCAGCTTCACCCGGTAGGACTCCGGAAGCTGGTCCGGCGTCACCAGGCCGGCGACGGGCGTGTCGCCGAACTGCTCCTTGTAGTGCTTGTACGCCTGGTCGCTGGACTCGTACGTCACGCTCTGCACGATCGGCAGGTTGGCCAACTCGGCCTTTATCTCGTCCTTCTGCTGCTGCGTCGCCGCGCCCTTGGCGCAATTGGTGCCGGTGGCGGCGTCATTCTTGTTGCAGAAGAAGATCGAGACGTTGACCTTGTCGTACCAGTAGCCCTTCATCGTCTCGACCTGGTCGCTCATCAGCATCGAGGCGCCGAAGAGACCCAGCGAGAGGGCTACCGAGACGATGACGGCGAAGGTCATCGTGAGATTTCGGCGGAGACCGACGCCGATCTCCGACAGGACGAACTGGGCGCGCATGGCGTCCTTTCAGTGCTGGTAGCCGTACACGCCGCGCGACTGGTCGCGTACGAGCCGGCCCTTTTCAAGTTCCATGACCCGCTTGCGCATCTGGTCGACGATCTGCTGGTCGTGGGTGGCCATGACCACCGTCGTACCGGTCCTGTTGATCCGGTCCAGCAGTTTCATGATGCCGACCGAGGTCTGCGGGTCGAGGTTGCCGGTGGGCTCGTCCGCGATGAGCAGCATCGGGCGGTTGACGAACGCCCGCGCGATGGCGACGCGCTGCTGCTCACCACCGGAGAGCTCACCCGGCATACGGTCCTCTTTGCCGCCGAGGCCGACGAGTTCGAGGACCTCGGGAACCGTCTTGCGGATCTGCCCGCGCGGTTTGCCGATCACTTCGAGGGCGAAGGCGACATTTTGCCCCACCGTCTTGTTGGGGAGCAGCCGGAAGTCCTGGAAGACCGTGCCCACCTGGCGCCGCATCTGCGGAACCTTCCAGTTGGACAGCTTCGCGAGGTCCTTCCCCAGTACGTGCACGGCGCCATGGCTGGCGCGCTCCTCACGCAGGAGCAGCCGCAGGAAGGTGGACTTACCGGAGCCCGAGGAGCCCACCAGGAAGACGAACTCGCCGCGCTCGATCTCCAGGGAGACGTCCCTGAGAGCGGGGCGGTTCTGCTTCGGGTAGGTCTTGGAGACGTTGTCGAATCGGATCACTGATGCACCACGGTCGACCTGGATAGAGGGCACGGGTTGCCGGGTTGCGGCTCCCGTCGGTGTGCGTGACCATACGCGAACCTCACGCGGCGGCGCAGTCGCCGTCAGGGGTTGGTGCGTTTATTCACGACACCTACGGGACAAAAGGAGCACAAACTGGCGGGGCGCGCCGTTCCGCCACGGACCTGGCACAGTGGTAGGGGGAACCAATGCGCCTTCCGGTGCGTTGGCGCGGTGAAGAAGGAGGTCGCATGACGTACGACCGATTGGTGTGCGCCAACTGCGCGGCCCCTGTGAGCGAGGGCCGCTGCCCCGTGTGCCGGGCGAGCAGGCAACGGCTCCAGCAGCAAGCGGGCGGCATGTTCGCCCAGCTCAACCCCGTGATGCTGGTGGCCCTGCTGATCGCGCTGATAGCGGTCACCCTGCTGATCGAACACGCGGTGTGACGACGCTCGGGCGCCGGGGTGCGCGCCGGTAAGGCTGGGGACAGCCTTTGAGACACCAAAGGGCCCGGGGCGCTGGCTGCGCTCCGGGCCCTCGTCGTCGTGCGGGTGTCAGCGTCAGGCCGCGGCCGCGCCGCCACCGTTCTTGTTGATGAGGCGGGGCAGCAGGCGGAAGCCCACACCGCCCGCGATCATCGTCGCCGCGCCGATCAGCAGGACGGTCGTGCCGGAGGAACCGGTCTCGGCCAGCTCCCCGCCCTTGGCCTGCTGCTTGGCCTGGCCGGGCGTGTCAGCGATCTGCTCCTTGCCCTGGCCCGGCTGCTCGATGGGCTTGGTGTTCTCGTTGTCGGTGCCGGTGCCGTCGCCACCGGTGGTGCTGCCACCACCGCTGTTGCCGCCGGAGGTGCTGCCACCACCGCTGTCGCCGCCACCGGAGTTGCCGCCGGAGCTGTTTCCGCCGGAGCTGTCGCCGCCGGAGTTGCCGCCGGAGCTGTTGCCACCGCTGGTGTCGGTGCCACCGTCGTTGCCACCGCCGACGCTGCCGCCGGAGTCGTCGCCACCGATGGCGCCGCCGTCGGCGTCACCGCCGCCGATGCCGCCGGTGTCGCCACCGGTGTCACCGCCGATGTCACCGCCGCCGATGTCGCTTCCGCCGATGTCACTGCCGCCGGTGTCGGCGCCGCCGATGCCACCGATCTCGCCGCCGGTGTCACCACCGGAGTCACCGCCGGTGTCACCACCGGTGTCACCGCCCGTGTCGCCACCGGTGTCACCACCGGAGTCGCCACCGCCGAAGACACCGCCGATGATCTCCAGGCCGCCGATGACGCCGCCGTCCTGCTGCGACGTCTCTCCAGCGGTGGCCGCCGAAGCGGCACCGGCCGCGGTCAGCGACGCTCCGGCCGCGATCACCGCGCCGGCAGCGATGCGCGCTACGCGCAGCCGCGTCTTCTTCTTCATGTGCTGCTACCCCCAGTAGCTGAACTCGTCATTGGAGCATCTCTGCGCGGGGCGACGGCCGATGGGGGCAGCGAGTTACGGCCCCGCAACTGCGGGCAGGCCACTCATCTCCCCGTTCACACACGCGCCCCGGACATACGCATGCCGCGCCCACCCTTCCCAGTTCTCCCAACATCGTCAAGGTCGAATAAAGACTCGATGCCCGAATTGCTGGGAGTTGGGGGATACATGGACGTACGACTGTGACCAAACCGCCACAACGAAAAACAACTGCCCTCCGAAGAGCGGCAGTTGTTTTCCGGCGAAAAGCGTTACTTCTCCTGCTGCTTGCGCCAGCGGATACCGGCCTCCAGGAAGCCGTCGATGTCGCCGTCCAGCACCGCGGTGGGGTTGCCGACCTCGTACTCGGTCCGCAGGTCCTTGACCATCTGGTAGGGGTGCAGGACGTACGAACGCATCTGGTTGCCCCAGGAGTTCCCGCCGTCGCCCTTGAGCGCGTCCATCTTGGCCTGCTCCTCCTGGCGGCGGCGCTCAAGGAGCTTGGCCTGGAGGACGTTCATCGCGGACGCCTTGTTCTGGATCTGCGAGCGTTCGTTCTGGCACGAGACGACGATGCCGGTCGGAAGGTGCGTCAGGCGCACCGCGGAGTCGGTGGTGTTGACGCCCTGGCCGCCGGGGCCGGAGGAGCGGTAGACGTCCACCCGCAGCTCGGACTCGTCGATCTCGATGTGGTCGGTCTTCTCGACCACGGGCAGCACCTCGACGCCCGCGAACGAGGTCTGGCGGCGGCCCTGGTTGTCGAACGGCGAGATGCGCACCAGGCGGTGCGTGCCCTGCTCGACCGACAGCGTGCCGTAGGCGTACGGCACCTGGATGGCGAAGGTGGTCGACTTGATGCCGGCCTCTTCGGCGTACGACGTCTCGTACAGCTCGGTTTTGTAGCCGTGCCGCTCGGCCCAGCGCAGATACATCCGCTGGAGCTTCTCGGCGAAGTCGGCCGCGTCCACGCCGCCGGCCTCGGCCCGGATGTTCACCAGCGCCTCGCGGGCGTCGTACTCGCCCGACAGCAGGGTGCGGACCTCCAGCTCGTCCACCGCCTTGCGGACGGACGCCAGCTCCGCCTCGGCCTCGGCGCGGGCCTCCTCGTCGCCCTCGTCCTCGGCCATCTCGAAGAGCAGCTCGAGGTCATCGACCCGGCTGCGCAGTTCCTCGGCCCGGCGCACCTGGCCCTGGAGGTAGGAGAGACGGCTGGTGATCTTCTGCGCGCTCTCCGGGTCGTCCCACAGGGACGGCGCCGCGGCCTGCTCCTCGAGCACGGCGACATCGGCCCTCATCTTGTCGAGGTCCAGGACGGCCTCGATCGACCCCATGGTCGAGGAGAGGGACTTCAGCTCTTCGGATACATCGACGACTGCCACGCACCCAGCCTAACGGCTGGCGCCGACAGTGTGGCCCGGCCCCGGCGGGACGGGCCGGGACGGCCCCGGCCGACCGCCGCCGGAACGCCGCGAGACCGGCGTCGGGCCGCCCTCGGCAGCCCTGGCGGGAAGCCGGTCAGGGAGCGCTCCGACTTGGGGCGTCGAGGCCGGGATCGTCCTGGCCGGGGGCGTCCTGACCTGGGGCGTTCGGTTCCGGGGCGGCCGGGCCCGGCCGGTGGACGCCCGGTCCGGCGTCGCCCGGCTCGTCGCCGCCCGAGGCCAGCCAGCCGCCCAGCCCGGCCGCCACCACCAGCGCCGCGGCGGCCGCGCCGAGCCGGATCCGGCGGCGGCGCAGCGCCTCGGCCGACGCGCGGTGGCGGGCCGAGCCGGCCCGGCGCTCACCGGCGACCCGGGGAGCGCGCGCGGTGCCGTGCGCGCCGCCCGCCAGCTCGTCGGGGCCCGGGACGCGCATGCTGGTGTGCGTCTCGCGGTTGGAGTCGGGCACCGCGCCCTGGACGAGGGGGACCGCGCCGCGCGGCGGGGTGTCGTCCCCCGCCGACGGCGGGTAAAGCGTTTCCTCGCGGCCCCCGGGGGACGGTGCCGCGTCCTGGCCCGCCCGCTCGTCGTCGCCGTCCTCGTCGTCCGGCTCGTCGATGTCCAGCGGCGGGATGCCCGCCAGCGCCGGGAGCATCTCGCGCAGCCGGGCGGCCAGCTCCGGGGCGCGCAGCCGGGAGGCGGGCGCCTTGGCCAGGCACTGGAGCAGTAGCTGCCACAGCTCGTCGGGGATGCCGGGCAGCGGCGCGACGCTCTCGGTGACGTGGCGGCGCAGCACGGCGCCGGGGTGACCGCCGCCGAAGGGCGTGAAGCCCGCCAGGAGCTCGTACAGGACGGTCGCCAGCGCGTAGACGTCGACGGAGGCGCGCGGCGGCAGGCCCTCGATGATCTCCGGGGCGAGGTAGTCGGGGGTGCCGATGACCTTCGTCGGGCGGAGCGAGAGGGGGCTCCCCCCGGCCGGGGGCTGGGGGAGGGTCCTGCGCGGCGAGTCGACGAGGCGGGCGATGCCGAAGTCGGTGAGGAGCGCGGGGTGCGCGCCACCGGGGCCGAGAGGGCCCTGCATGTCCAGCAGGACGTTCTCGGGCTTGACGTCCCGGTGCACGATCCGGGCGGCGTGCGCGGCGGCGAGCCCGTCGGCGACGTCGGCGGCGATGGCCACGGCGGCCTCGGGGGCCATCCGGCGCTCGCGCTCCAGGCGGGTGCGCAGGTCGGTGCCGCGGACGAGGTCCATGACCAGCGCCAGGTCGTTGCCGTCGACGACGAGGTCGCGGACGCCGACGACACGGGGGTGGTCCAGGCTCAGCAGCGCCGTACGCTCCTGCACGAAGCGGCCGACGAGCTCCTGGTCGGAGGCGAGGTCCTCACGCAACAGCTTGATGGCCACGGCCCCTTCGGGACCCTCGCCCAGCCATACCGTGCCCGCACTGCCGCGCCCCAGGATCTGGTGGGCGGTGTACCGGCTGCCGATCTTCCGTGCCAAGACTGCTCCGACGTGTCGGGCCCCCGGGCGTCCCGCGGGGGCTGAGGTTGGCGTCAAAGCTACGCGGGTGCCAGGGGGTTCAGTGCCCCGGACGGCGGCAACCTTCACTTCTGTACAGGAAATCGCCCGTGAGAAGTCGACAAATCCACGAAGTCGCGGACGGCGGCGGCCGGCGCGGGCCGGCCGGCCGCGCTACTTGGAGATTTTCTGGACGAAGTCCTGCACCTGGCCGAAGACGTCCCCGATCTGCGCGAAGAAGCCCTTCGTGGTGCCGATCCACTCCTGAAGCGGAGTCAGTTCCCACACCAGCCAGCTCGCCACGAACAGTATGAGCACGGTGAACAGGCAGCCCTTGAGACAGCCCAGACCCGGGATGCGCATCGGGTTGGCGCCGCGTTGACGCGGTTCGCGGCGCGGCCGCGGTTCGGGGGCCGGCGGGCGCTGCGGTTCGTAGCGGCGCGGCGGCGGCTCCTGGCGGCGCTGCGGGGCCTGCGGCTGCTGCTGGGCGTACGGCACCGGCGCGGGTCCGCCGTACTGCTGTTGCTGCTGGGGCCGCTGCTGCGGGGCGGCCGGGCGGCGCTGCGGACGGCGGCGCAGCGGGTCGTCCTGCGGGTCCAGATACTGCACCTGGGTCTGTTCGTTGCGGTCGCGGGCGGCGCGCATCTGGGACTCCCAGGGATGCGGCCCGTCCGGCTCCCGCGGTCCGCCGCCGGGCGCGCCCTGGGGCATCGGCGGCATGGCGCGGGTCGGGTCGGCGTCCGGTCCGCCGGTGGCCGGCAGGACGCTGGTGGCGGCGGCCGGGTCGTAGGAGCCGGCGTTCGAGGGGAGCACCTGGGTGGGGTCGGCGTCGCCGCCCCGGCCGCCGTCGGTGCCGGTGCCGGTGCCGGGGACGGTGGCGGGCGCCGGGTCGGGGGCGAGCAGCGCGGCGACGCCCAGCGCGGCCTCGGCCTGGGCCGGGGTGGCGTGCACTCCGACGCCGGCCGCGACGGTGCGCAGCGCGCGGGCGAGGTTGCCGGCGCCGGGCCGCTCCTCGGGACGCTTGCGCAGGCAGCGCTCGATGACCGTCCACAGCGGCTCGGGCACCGTGCTGGGGCGGCGCGGTTCCTCGCTGAGGTGGCGGTGCAGCACCTCCAGGGCGGTCGAGCCGGCGAACGGCGGGCGGCCGGTGACCAGCTCGTACAGCAGGATGCCGGCGCCGTAGATGTCCACGGCGGAGGTCTGCGGGCGGCCCTCGGCGGACTCCGGCGCGACATAGGCGGGGGTGCCGACGAACTCGTGGGTGCGGGTCAGGCCCGGGGAGTCGGCGAGGCGGGCGATGCCGAAGTCGGTCAGCATCGGGTGCATCTCGTCGCCGGAGTCCGACCCGGCGAGCAGGACGTTGGCGGGCTTGAGGTCGCGGTGCACGACGCCGTCGGCGTGGCTGGCGGCCAACGCGTCGGCGATCTGGGCGGTCAACAGGGAGGCGGCCACCGGGCTGAAGGGGCCGTTGTCCCGCAGGTAGCGGTGCAGGTCGGGGCCGTCGACCAGATCCATCACGAGGGCGAGCAGATCGCCCTCGACGACGAGGTCGCGGGTCCTGACGATGTTGGGGTGGGTGAGGCGCAACAGGACGGAGCGCTCCCGCAGGAAGCGCATCACCACGTCCGCGTCGTGCGCCAGCTCCTCCTTGAGGACCTTGATCGCGACCGTCTCACCGGGCTGTCCGGCCACGGCGGCCTCGGCGCCCGCCGCCTCCCGCTGGCGCGCACGCCAGACGGTGCCCGTGGCGCCGCGTCCCAGCGGTTCCTCGAGCAGGTACTTGCTGCCTACCGGCCGCACGTCATGCGCTCCCTGGTCGTGGTCGTTGCTCTGCCTGGCCCGCAGGGTCAGCTCGCGGCCCGTCCGCCCCACTGTAATGCCGACCCCCACGCTCCACGGCTCGGCGACCGGGGCGGGGCTCGGGGGGAAGACGCGGGTGGGGGACGGATGGTTGCCCCGGTCGGCCGGGGCGGCGGTGCTCCCCCGTCGTTCGGCGGGGGCCCGGAACCGCGCGTCGGGGGCCCGGACGCTTCCGCGACTGATCACAACGGTCTAAAACAGGCCGTTCGACGCGCGTAAGCAGGCGGTTTTTCGCCTGGCGAGGACCAATCAAGATCACTGATTGGCGGTCGGCGGGCGTGTTGTCAGTGGCAGGTGCGAGGATGCATCCAGCACGCATGCGGTGGGGGCGCGCGCTCCTTCTCGCGACGTGCTGGATGAGTGAGTCCGAAGTGCCGACGTGCTCGGGTGCGGTGGGGGAGCGAGCGGAGCCCCTGCCGGATTCCCCGGCAGAAGGGACCGTTGACGGCGATGCAGATCCGGCTGACCGTCCTCGGGCCGCGCAGCGGCCACACCACCCGGGCCTGCGACGTGCTCGTGACGGCCCCCGCCGGGACGGCCCTGGCCTCGGTGGCCGGTGCGCTCGCGGCGTCCGTGGCCGGCGCGGGCGCGGATGCCGGCGGCGGCTCCGGTGGTCCCGTGGTGCTGTACGCGGGGACCGAGCGGCTCGATCCGCAGCGTGCGGCGATCGGTGAGCCACCGCTGATCGACGGCGCGGTGCTCTCCCTCCAGGGCCCTGGCCCCTCCCCCGCGCACGGCCTGCCGCACGGGCAGGCGCGGCTGCGCGTGATCTCCGGGCCCGACGCCGGCGGTGTCCATCTGCTGCACGGCGGCCAGATCCGTATCGGCCGCTCCGCCGACGCCGACGTGCCCCTCGACGACCCCGACGTGTCCCGGCTGCACTGCGCGGTGACCGTCGCGCCGGACGGTGCGGTATCCGTCGCCGACCTGCGCTCCACGAACGGCACCGCCGTCGACGGCACCGAACTGGGCGAAGCCCCCGCCCCACTGCGCCCCGGCGCCCTCCTCCGCATCGGCGAATCCGCCCTGTCCCTCCAGACCTCCCGCACCACCCCCGACCCCGCCCTGACCGCCACCCCGGACGGCGAGGGTCACCTACGGGTGGCCCCGGCGGGAACGGGGGCCGGGGAGGGCGGACCGGACGCGGCGGGCGGCCCGGCGGCGGGCTCGGGGGCGGGATCCGGCCTTTTGGCGGGGCCCGGTGGGGTGGCGGGTTCCGGCCCGGTAGCGGGCTCCGGCCCTGCGGCGGGATCGGGGCATGCGGCGGGCTCCGGCCATGCGGCTGGATCGGGCGCGGCGGGGTCCGGTGCGGTTGCGGGGTCCGGCCCGGCGGGCCCGGGTGCCGTGCGGCCCGGCGGGGGCGCGAGTGGCGTGGACGGCGGGTGGCCGACTGCGGGCGGTGCGGCGGGCCCCGGTGCGGGTCCGGCCTCCGGCGCGGCGGCGGACCCTCGCGCGGCGCGGCCGGGCGGGGACGCGGGCGATCCGGACGGCGAGTGGCCGGCTGCGGGCGGTGCGGACGGCTGCCCGGCCGGAATTCCCGCACCGGCGGGGCCGAGATCCTCCCCGGCGGACGGCGGCGCCGAGCGATGGCCCGCGCCGGAATCCGGGCGACCGGGCGGGTACGACTCCGAGGGTGCGCGCGCCACTTGGGCTGGTGCGGTCGGCGCCGGTGGCCGGGCGGAGCAGCCGGGTGAGGCATCCGCGCGGGGTGCCGGGGACGGTGCGTATGAGGTCTTCGATGCCTATGGCACCGCCCCGGATGGGGCGGTGGGCGACGGCCATGCGGGCCGTCGGCGGACGGGCTCCGGCCCGGAAGGCCGGGACGCGGCGGGTTCGGCGGCCTTCCCCGCGCACCCGGCGGCCGGTGGCACGGCCCGCCGGGAGACGCCTCTACGGGGCACGCCCACCTCCGCCGCAGGGCCGTGGCCCGAAGCCGTGGGCTCGTACGCCCCCGAGGCGCCCGGCGCGGCCTTCCTCGACGACGCCGATACCGACCGCCCGGTCCCCGGGGCCCGGGGCGCCTCCTCGGGACCGGCGCGGACCGGCGGCGCGGACCGCCCCGGTACGCCGTACGCCGGGCAGGCATCCGGCCAGCGGGAAGACCGATCGCAGGCGTATGGCCGGCCGGGCCATGACCGGGGGCAGGACGCCCCGCACGACAACCCGCAGGGGCACGCCCGCCCGGCACACGACCACTGGCAGGACGACCCCCGGCAGGACGACCTCGGGTACGCCGGGCCGGGACACGACCAGGGGCAAGGCGGATCACAGGGGCAGGGGCAGGGACACCTCCGGCCCCACCACGACCAGCGGCACGACAATCCGCTCGACAACCCGCAAGGGCACGCCCGCCCGGCACACGACCCCCGGCAGGACGCTCGGCAGGACGACCCGCAAGGGCACATCCGCCCGGATCACGATCGATTCGGCGCGCCCCGGCAGCCGTACGCGTCCTCGCGGCCGTACGCCCCCCAGGCGGGCGCGGCGGACGCCGACGCCGGCCGCGGTGTCGCCCAGGGGCTCGGTCCCGGCGGGCGGGAGCGGTTCGAGGGTGGCGGGCCGGACGGGACGCACGGCGGGCAGCGGGAGTTGGCGCCGCCGGAGGGGGCGGCGCGCAAAGGCCGGCGGGGCGGCATCGGGGCCTGGGCGCGGCGGCTGGCCGGTGGCCGGCCCGCGGTGGCGGACGCGCCGGGGACGGTGGCGGAGCCGGTCGCGGACCGGGCGGGCGAGCGGGCCGGCGCGTCGCCGTCCCGCACGGCCGCCGGCGCCGGGGAGGCGCCCGCCGAGCCGCACGGCCCGTCCGATCACGAACGCTGGCCGGACGCCGCCGCGATCCTGCTGACGGCGCTCGGCCCCGGTCCCCGCCTGTGGGAGCGCGGCACCGGCCATCCCGACGCACTGACGGTCCGGCTGGGCACGGCGGCCAGGGACGGCGGGCGCCGGGCCGTCCCCGTCACCGTCGACCTGCGCCGGGCCGGCGCCCTGGGCCTGGCCGGGCCGCGTGCCCGGCTGGCCGGCCTCACCCGCTCCGCCGTCGCCCAGCTCGCCGCCCTGCACTCCCCCGGCGCACTGGAGATCGTGCTGATCAGCGCGGACCGTGCGCGCCCCGTCGAGGAGCGGGTGGCGGACTGGGCCTGGCTCGGCTGGCTGCCGCAGGTCCGCCCGGCCCACGGCCAGGACTGCCGGCTGCTGCTGGCCTACGACAAGGACCAGGCCGCGGCCCGCACCTCCGAGCTGGTGCGCCGGCTGGACGACGGTCCGCTGGGGCCGGGCTGGGCCAGTGCCGACCGCGCCGAGGTCGCCGCCGTGGCCGCCCGCCACCGCGGCCCGTACACCGTCGTGATCGTGGACGGCGACCCCGGCTCGTCGGCGCTGCGGGAGACCGCCGCCCGGCTCGCGTCCGGCGGCCCGGCGGCCGGCATCCATCTCCTGTGCCTGGCCGAGACCCCCGCCGCTTCGCCCGTCTTCCCGCTGGCCGCGACGTACGAGGCGGCGCGGGCCGCGTCGCCCGCGTTCGGCGAGTGCGGGGCGGTGGCCGTCCTCAGCGGTGACGTCGCCACGGCGCTGCGCGTCGTCCAGCCCGGTTCCGGGCCGAACGGCACCGTCGCGGCGGTGGACGCGGTCTCCGGCGCCTGGGCCGAGCGGTTCGCCCGGGCGCTGGCGCCGCTGCGCGAGGCCGACGCGACGGCCACCGTCGGCGGTCTCCGGGTCCACCGGGCCGCCGTCCCGCTGCCCGACTCCGCCCGCCTACTGGACGAGTTGGGTCTGGCGCGGGCCACCCCGGCGTCCCTGATGGCGCGGTGGGCCGCCGCCATGGACGGCGACCGGCCGGGCGCCGCCGCCGTGCTGGGTGCCGGCCCGCACGGCCCGCTGTGCGCCGACCTCGCCGCCGACGGCACGCATCTGCTGCTGGCGGGCGCGGCGGCCACCGGCAAGACGGAGCTGCTGCGTTCGCTGGCCGCCTCGCTGGCCGCCGCGGACCGGCCCGACCTGCTGTCGATGGTGCTGGTGGACGGCGGCGGCAGCGAGCGCGGCGAGGGGCTGCGGGTCTGTACGGACCTGCCGCACGTCACGACGTATCTGGCCGCTTCGGACCCGGTGCGGATGCGGGAGTTCGCGCAGGCGCTGTCCTCCGAGCTGAAGCGGCGCGCGGAAATACTGGCCGGGACGCCGTTCGCCGAATGGCGGGCCCGGCATCTGCCGGCGCCGCGGATCATCGCGCCCCGGCGGACGACGGAGGGCACGAGCGGCGCCGCGGCCGGCGAGGCGGACCCGTCCACGACGGGGACGCTGCGGCTGCGAGCGCGCAGCGCGGCCGGGTCTACAGCCGGTGCGGCGGCGGCGCCGATGCCGCGGCTGTTCGTGCTGGTCGACGACTTCGACGCGCTGGTCTCCCCGGCGCTGGGCAGCACCGGGCGGCCGGCCGCCGGGTCCGTGGTGCGGGCGCTGGAGGCGGTGGCCCGCGACGGCGTGGCGCTCGGGGTGCATCTCATCGCGGCGACCGGCCATCCGGAGCGTACGGCCGACACCGCGACGAGCGAACGGGCGGGTCTGCGCGTGGTGTTGGGCCCGTCCGGCGATCCGGCCGAGCCGGTGCCGCCGGGCCGCGGGCGGCTGCACCGCGCGGAGGACGGCTCCTCGACGCCGTTCCAGGCGGGCCGGGTGACCGGACGGATACCCCGCACCTCCACTCTGCGGCCGACGGTCGTGCCACTGGAGTGGCAGCGGATGGGTGATCCGCCGGCCCGGCGGCCGCTGCGCGAGCTGGGCAACGGCCCGACGGACCTGGCGCTGCTGGCCAGCGCGTTGCAGCGGGCCGCCCAGTCCTCGGAAGCGGCCGCGGCGCCGCCCTTGCTGTGAGCCGGGGCGGCGCGGACGGCCGCCCGCCCGCGCCGCTCCCCCGGGCGGTGGCCGCCCCGGCGCCGCGACCGCCCGTAACAGCCCGATCACAAAAGGCGAGTTGACACCCGACGCGCTATTGCGGCCCCCGGGATCCGGGCGTAGGACTGTCGCACACACGGCACCACCGCCAGGCACCACCGGCACGGCAGGCGCGGCGATAAGGGGCTCACGGGGATGCGCACACGACTCGACGGCGCGAAGACCACCGACACCAGCGGCACCACTCACTTCACCGGCAGCACGCCCGGCGGGAGGCCACCGCGCGGCAGGCGGCGCGCGGTGACGACCGCCCTGGCGGCGACCGCCGTCCTGGCCCTGGCCGTGTCGGCCTGCGGCGGCGGAGGCGCGAAGGGCGGCGGGGGCGGCAAGGGGGGCGGCACCGCACCCACGGTCCAACTCCCCCGGCTCGGCGGCCAGAAGCTTCAGGTCACCGCGGTGTGGACGGGCGCCGAGCGGGAGAACTTCGGCAAGGTCCTCGACGAGTTCGAAAGGCGCACCGGCGCCACGGTCGACTTCGTGCCCAGCGGCGACGACATGGCCGGTTTCGTCGGCTCGAAGATCGCCGGTGGCGGCCCGCCGGACATCGCGATGCTCCAACAGGTGGGTGTGCTGGGCGAGTTCGCCGAGAAGGGCTGGCTCAAGCCGCTCGGCGCGACCGCCAAGGCCCAGCTCGCCAAGAACTACACCCCGGGCTGGCGCGACCTCGGCGCGCACAAGGGCACCCCGTACGGCGTCTATTTCAAGGCCAGCAACAAGTCGCTGGTCTGGTACAACACGCAGGCGTTCGAGAACGCCGGCGCGGTGGAGCCCAAGACGTGGGGGGACTTCCTGAAGACGGCGCGGACGCTGTCGGAGTCGGGCGTCGAGCCGGTGTCGGTCGGCGGTTCGGACGGCTGGACGCTGACGGACTGGTTCGAGAACGTCTATCTCTCCCAGGCGGGGCCCGAGAAGTACGACCAACTGGCCCGGCACAAGATCAAGTGGACCGATCCGTCCGTCAAGCGGGCGCTGACCACGCTCGGGCAGCTCTTCGGGCAGAAGGACCTGCTCGCCGGCGGCAACGCCGGGGCCCTGCAGACCGACTTCCCGACCTCGGTGACCCAGACCTTCAGCGGTGACACGCCCAAGGCCGCGATGGTCTCCTCCGCCGACTTCGCCGCCGCCAGCATCACCCAGACCAAGGCGGCGATCGGCACCGACGCCAAGGTCTTCCCGTTCCCGGCGGTGGGCGCCAAGTCCCCGGTGGTGACCGGTGGGGACGTGGCGGTGGCGCTGAAGGACGGCAAGGCGGCGCAGGCGCTGCTGACGTTCCTGGCGTCGACGGACGCGGCGAAGATCTGGGCGCAGGCCGGCGGGTTCATCTCGCCGAACAAGGAGCTGGACCCGGCCGCGTACACCAATGACGTGATGCGGAAGATCGCCAAGGCGCTCACGGCGGCGGGCGACGACTTCCGCTTCGACATGTCCGACCAGGCGCCCGCCGGGTTCGGCGGCAAGCCGGGCCAGGGCGAGTGGAAGGACCTCCAGGACTTCCTGAAGAACCCCGAGGACATCGCGGGCACCCAGGCGCGGTTGGAGAAGGACGCCGCGAAGTCGTTCGGGCACTGACGCCGACCGCCTCGACCGGGACCGGGGGAGCGTGACGATGAGCGACGCACGCGGCACAAGAGACCTGAGCGACGTCATAGGCACCCGTAAGAGCGGCAAAGGCGGTGTGCTGGGCACACGGCCGTGGAGGGCGGCGGCGTTCCTGCTGCCGGCGCTGCTGCTGCTCGGCGCGCTGGTGGCCTATCCGATCGTGTTCTCCGTCTACCGCAGCCTCTTCGACGCCTCCGGCGACGGTTTCGTGGGGCTGGGCAACTACGGCGAGATGTTCTCGGACGAGGGCATCCGCACGGCGCTGAAGAACAACGTCATCTGGGTCGTGGTCGCGCCGACCGTCTCGACGGCCCTGGGGCTGATCTTCGCCGTGCTGACCGAGCGGATCCGCTGGGGCACCGCCTTCAAGCTGATCGTCTTCATGCCGATGGCGATTTCCATGCTGGCGGCGGGGATCATCTTCCGGCTGGTGTACGACCAGGATCCCGAGCGGGGGGTCGCGAACGCGGTGTGGGTCGGCGTGCACGACACGTTCGCCGATCCGGCGCCGTTCCCGGGCGCCAAGCCGCGGCCGAACGCGGACCTCGCGGCGTCCGGCGGCGGCGCGTTCACCACGAAGTCGGCCGTACGCGCCGGGGGTGCGGGGCGGGCGGCGGATCTGCCGCTGGTCGCCGTCCGGCCCGACGACCTGCGCGGCGCCCGGGCCGCGGCGGCGGCCGCCCCCCGCCAGGGGAAGATCACCGGCACCGTCTGGCTGGACTTCACCCGCGGGGGCGGCGGCCGGCCCGGCGTCATCGACCGCGGCGAGAAGGGGCTGGCCGGCCTGACGGTCGAGGCGGTCCAGGACGGCCGGGTCGTGGCGTCGGCGACCACCGCCGCCGACGGGACGTACGCGCTGCCCGCCGACCGGGCCGACGGCGCCCGGCTGCGGCTGCCCGCGGCGAACTTCGCCGCGGCCTACCGCGGCGTCGACTGGCTCGGCCCGGCGCTGGTCACCCCCGCCATCATCGGCTCCTACGTCTGGATGTGGGCCGGTTTCGCGATGGTGCTGATCGCGGCGGGGCTGGCGGCGGTGCCGCGCGAGCTGCTGGAGGCGGCGCGGGTGGACGGTGCCGGCGAGTGGCAGGTCTTCCGCCGGATCACCGTGCCGCTGCTGGCGCCCGTCCTGGTCGTCGTGCTGGTCACGCTCATGATCAATGTGCTGAAGATCTTCGACCTGGTCTACATCATCGCGCCGGGCTCCAGCGTCCGGTCCGCCAACGTGCTCGCCCTCCAGCTCTTCCAGTCGTCCTTCGGCACGGATGTCGACGAGGGCCTGGGCAGTGCCATCGCCGTCTTCCTGCTGCTGCTCGTGATGCCGGTGATGTACGTCAACCTCCGGCGCATACGGAAGGAGCGTCGCCGATGACCCCCGTGGACGGTGTCGTACGGGCCAGGCAGTCATGGGCGGCGCGGATCGCGGCGCGCAGCGGCGGCGGCGTTCTGCGGATCTTCCTGGTCCTGGTCGCCCTGTTCTGGCTGATGCCGACCCTCGGGCTATTGCTGTCCTCGCTGCGCGACGCGCGGCGGATCGGCGAGTCCGGCTGGTGGCGGGTCTTCGCCGAACCGGCCCAGATCACCTGGGACAACTACAGCCAGTTGCTGTCCAACGACAAGGTGATGGGTTCGCTGCTGACCACCGCGGCGATCACGGTTCCCACGACGGTGCTGGTGGTGGTCATCGGCTCGCTGGCCGGCTACGCCTTCGCCTGGATGGACTTCCCCGGGCGCGACGGCTGGTTCATGGTGGTCGTCGGGCTGCTGGTCGTGCCCGTCCAGGTGGCGCTGATCCCGGTGGCGAAGCTGTTCGGCGCGGTGGGGCTGTTCGAGACGACGGCCGGGGTGGTCCTCTTCCACACGGCCTTCGGTCTGCCCTTCGCGGTGTTCTTGCTGCGTAACTTTTTCGCGGAGATTCCCCGGGAGCTGCTGGAGGCGGCCCGGCTGGACGGGGCGGGCGAGTTGCGGCTGTTCACGCGGGTGGTGATGCCGCTGGGCGGGCCGGCCATCGCGTCGCTGGGGATCTTCCAGTTCCTGTGGGTGTGGAACGACATGCTGATCGCGCTGATCTTCGCGGACAGCGGCAGCCCGCCGATCACCGTGGCACTCCAGCAGGAGGTACGGCAGTTCGGCAGCAACATCGACGTGCTGGCACCCGGCGCGTTCGTGTCGATGGTCGTACCGCTGATCGTCTTCTTCGCCTTCCAGCGGCAGTTCGTCTCCGGGGTGATGGCCGGCGCGGTGAAGTAGCGGACGCGGTGGTGAGGCGGGGCGCGCGGGGCCCGGTGGTGCCGGGTTCCGCGCCATCTTCCGTTCACTTCCCCGGGCCTACGATGCCGGCGCCGGCGACCGAGCACTTTCCCTCGTGAAACGTGTGGTGCGAGTGAGGATCGTCAGCGAAACTTCGCACACCGCCCGAACGTGGATTCCCGACCGTCTGGAGACGGACCGCACATGACTGCCCTCACCGCAGACCAAAGTGCCGAACACCTCCCGCGCCCCACCCGGCTGTCCGAGGTGAAAGGCTGGTTCTTCACCGCCGACCAGCTCCTTTTCGACTGGTTCCTCGCCCACCAGGCGGACCGGTCGCTCCCCGGTGACCTGCTCGAACTGGGCGCGTACCTGGGCAAGAGCGCGATCTTCCTGGGGGCGCGGCTGCGCGCCGGCGAGCGCTTCACGGTCTGCGACCTGTTCGACTCGCCCGCCGAGGACGCCTCCAACTCCAAGGAGATGAAGAAGTCCTACGCGACGCTGACCCGTCGCGCCTTCGAGGCCAACTACCTCTCCTTCCACGAGGAGTTGCCCACCATCGTGCAGGGCCTGAGCTCGGTGGTCCGCGAGCATGTCGCCGACGACACGGTCCGCTTCGCTCATATCGACGCCTCGCATCTGTACGAGCACGTCCACGGCGACATCCTCGCGGTGCGCGAGCTGCTCACCACGGACGGGGTGGTCGTGCTGGACGACTACCGCGCCGAGCACTGCCCGGGCGTCGCCGCCGCCACCTGGCAGGCCGTGACGAACGAGGGCCTGCGCCCCATCTGCGTCACCGGCACCAAGTTCTACGGCACCTGGGGCGATCCCGGGCCCGTGCAGGCGGCGCTGCTGGAGTGGATCAAGGGCCGGGGGGACATCTGGCACGAGGTGCAGTACGTCAACGGCGCACCGCTGGTGCGGATCAGCGCCAAGGGCGCGGCCGAGCCGGCCCAGCCGGTCTCCCGGCACCGGCCGGCCGCACCCGCCCCGGAGCGCGCCGCGGCCCCAGAGCCGCGCGGGACGGCGGCCCGTCCGGCGCCCCGGCCGCCGCGCGGCGTCCTGCGCCGCCTCGCCCGCGAGGTGCTGCCGCCGGTCGTCACCAAGGCGCTCGTGGCGGCCCGCCGCAGGTCCCGGGCCCGCCGCTGAGGCCGGGCCGGGTGAGGTGCGCCGGCCCGCCCGGCCGCGGGCCCTGTCGTCAACTCCCGTCAAGGGCTCAGCGCGGCACCTGCCCGACCAGCACGAACACGTTGCGGCGCAGCAGCCGCCCGGCCGGGCGGGGCAGCGGGGAGGAGTAGGCGCGCCGTACGAGCAGGCCCGCGGATTCGGCGAAGGCGCGCAGCAGCCGGAAGTCGGTGAAGCGGGCCGGGGCGTCGCCGCCGCGGTGGCCGGCCTCCTGCGCGGTGATCAGCAGGACGCCGCCGCCCGGCCGTACGTACGGCAGATAGGCCCGCAGCAGCTCCTCGACCTGCTCGTCGTCCAGATGCTCCAGGACGTGGGCGCACAGCAGCGCGTCGAAACCGCCGGGTCGGGCGTGCGGGCCGGCGAGGAACGCGTCGGGGGTGTAGGCGGTCAGGCCGCGGTCCCGGCACAGTTGGACCGCCTGCGGGTCGTGGTCCACCCCGACGCTGCCGGGCGCGCAGCCGGCGAGGGTGTCCCCGGCCCCGCAGCCGATGTCGAGCACCCGTCCGGAGCCGATCCGCCGCAACTGCCGGCGGAAGGGGGTCCGGGCGAACGGGAGGCGGGCGCGGCCGGTGCGGCCTCGGGCCGGCAGGCGTGCGGTGGAGGCGGTGGGGGCGGCGGGCGCGGGGGCCGCCGGCCGGGTGTCGCCCGGGGCGGGGGCGCCGGGGGCGGGTTCGGCGCTCTGTGGGTCGTCGGTGGTGGCGGAGCTGTCGGATCGGCCGGGCATCGGGTGGCGGTCACCTTCCTGGGGGCACGGCGCGGGTGGGCGCCATGACGACAAACCAACGGGTCTACGGCATCAAGGGGCCCTGGGGCCTCACACTCCCGCGCCCAGCAGCCGGCTGTGCCGCTCCGCCTCGCGCGGGCTGGGCGCCACGGTCCGCTCGGCCACGGGCAGCGGCGGCAGCGGTTCGTCGTCGCCGAGGAAGACCCGGCGTACCACGCGCTCGGCGGCCTGTCCGTCGTCGTAGGGACAGAACCGCTCGCGGAAGGCGGCGCGCAGTTGGCCGGCGCGCGGGCCGTCCCAGCGGCCGGAGTGGAAGGCGTCGGCGATGGCGTCCTCGTCGGCGGCGATCACGCCCGGGGTGTCGCCCGGCTTGCCGGAGAGCAGGTCGAGGTAGACGCCGCGGGTGAGGCGGAAGGTCTCCCAGTCCGCGGAGTGCACCACGAGGGGCCGGTCCAGGCAGGCGTAGTCGAACATCAGCGAGGAGAAGTCGCAGAGCAGCGCGTCGGCGGCCAGGCACAGGTCCTCGACGCAGGGGTGGCGCGAGACGTCGAGGATCTTGCCGGCGTCCTGGAGGGCGGCGAGGCGGGCGTCCGTGCCGTACAACGGGTGGGTACGGACGAGAAGTTGGTGGCCGGGTCCGAGGTTGCGGCTGAGCCGTTCGAGGTCGAGCGGCGGGGTGGCGTCGCGGGTGTAGTCGCGGTGGGTGGGGGCGTAGAGGATCGCGGTGGTGCCGGGGGCGATGCCGAGGCGGGCGCGCAGCGTGCGGACGTCGTCGGCGGTGGCCGTGAAGTAGGCGTCGTTGCGCGGGTATCCGGTGGGCAGCGTTTCGTAGCCGCTGGGGTAGGCACGCTCCCACACCTCGCTGGAGTGCTGGTTGGCGCTGAGGCTGTAGTCCCACTGATCGGCGTGGTCCAGCAGCCGGGTGAAGCTGACGCCGGCCGCGGCGGCCGGGTAGCGCCGCAGGTCCATGCCCATGGTCTTCAGCGGCGTGCCGTGGTGGGTCTGGAGGAAGATCTGGTCGGGTCGCTTGTGCAGCGGGCCGCTGAACTCCGCGTTGTTGACGAGGTAGGTGGCGCGGGCCAGGACCTCCCAGTAGCGGCGGGAGCCGATCACGACATGGTCCACGCCGGCCGGCACGAAGGCCCGGTCGCGGGCCCGCACCGCCCACACGCCGTGCAGATGGGGGGCGATCTCGCGGGCCTTGCGGTAGACGGCGGCCGGGCTGCACCGCACGCCGCGACCGCCGTACGCGCCGTACAGGACGAGGTTCGGATCCAGTGGGCGGCGCAACTGGAGCCGGTAGTAGCGCTCGTAGGCGGTGCGGGTGGCGGCCTCGCGGTGGGTGCGCAGCCGGGCGGTGGCGCCGCGGCGCAGGACGTCGGCGCCGCGCAGTGAGCGGTAGCCGCCGTAGGAGCCGAGGCCGGCGGGCAGCGGGACGCCGAGCGGGCGGTGGCGGCGCAGGAGTTGGGCGGTGGCGCGGTGGAAGTCGGCGCGGTCGGCCGGGCGGATGCGGGCGCCGTCGTCCAGGATCGCCAGGAGGTGGCGGGCGGCCCGGTCGTAGAGCGCGGGGGCCAGGGTGGCGGCGTGCGGGTGCCGGGCGAGGCGGGTGAGGAGTTCGTCGTAGCGGTCGACGGCGATGAAGTGGTGGCGGCCGGGGGTGGTCGAGGCGCTGCCGCGGCGGCGCCTGCGCCAGGTGACGCAGACCCGGTCGAGCGTGGCGATCCGGCGGGCGCCGAGCAGCGTCTCGAAGGCGACGGGGAGGTCTTCGTAGGGGCCGTCGGCGAAGGCGAGGGACCGCTCGCGCCAGACGTCGCGGCGCACCGCGCGGTTCCAGGCGGCGGGCAGGACGGCCAAGACGCCGGGGCGTTCGGCGGCGGTGAAGACCTCGGCGCGGGCCGCCGATCCGGGCGCCGGGACCGTGGCGCGCGGCGCCGGCGCGGCCGTGCCGGCGCGCGGCCGGGTGCCGGCCAGGAACTTCCCGTCGCCGCTGGGCCGCACCCGCTCCCAGACGTCCGTCCGCTCGTGGTCCCACAGCAGGACGTCCGGGTCGCCGGTGGCGCGCAGCCGCCGGTCGATGGCGGCCAGGGCGTCCGGTGCGAGGGTGTCGTCGCCGTCGAGGAAGAGCAGGTAGTCGCCGCGGGCGCGGGCCGCCCCGGCGTTGCGGGCCGGGCCGGCGCCGCCCGGCCGGGGCAGGTGCAGGGCCACGACCCGGGAGTCGCGGTGGGCGTACTCGTCGATGATGGCCCCGCCCGCGTCCGTGGAGCAGTCGTCGACGGCGATCAGCTCCAGGTCCGTGAAGGGCTGGTCGAGGACGGATCTGAGGCAGCCGCGGAGGAATCCCTGCACGCTGCGGGCGGGGACGATGACGCTGAAGCGGGGCATGGCCATCCCGGTGGATCGAGGCACTCAAACAGCGGACGGACGCAGAGCGTAACCATGCGATGACGGTGTGTCGATCATCCGCCTCACCCTTTCAGCGCAGATCCGGTGACCGCGCCGCCGGTGGCGAGTTGAACGCCCCGTCCCGTCTCTCGCCCGTCCGAAAGGCTTGGTCCGCGTATGAAGCCTCGGCTCACCGTCGTCGTACCGGTCCCCCGCGCCGAGGGGTCCGAGCGCAATTGGGAGGTGTGCCTGGAGTCGGTGGCGGCCCAGACACTGGCCCACCTGGATGTGGTGATGGTGGACGCCGGCCCCGCGGCGGGGGCCGGCGGGCCGGGCGGCGCGGCCGGTTTCCCCGAGGCCGCCTGCGCGCACGGCCCGCCCGCCGCCGTTGCCCGCCGCTTCGCCGCACGCGATCCGCGCTTCCGCGTCGTACGGCATCCGGCGACGGCCACCGCGCCCGGTCCCGCCGCCGGCTCCGGCGCGGCCCGCAACGCCGGGGCCCGGCACGCCTTCCCCGACACCCCCTACCTCGCCTTCCTCGACCCCGAGGACGTACTGCTGCCGCGCGCCTACGAGGACCTCACCGGTCTGCTGGAGAAGTCCGGCGCCGACTTCGCCACCGGCAACGTCTACCGGCTCGGCGCGGCCGGCCGCACCCAGTCCCGCTACCACCCGGCCGCCCGCGCGACCGCGCTGCGCACCCACGTCACCGAGGACCGCACCCTGCTGGCCGACCACTTCGCCCGCAACAAGGTCTTCCGCCGCGCCTTCTGGGACCGCCACCGGCTCGCCTTCCCCGAAGGCCGGTGGTGCGACGACGCGGCGGTGACGCTGCCCGCGCACCTCCTCGCCGACGCGGTCGACGTACTGCGCGAGCACGTCTGCTACTGGCGGCTGCCCGAAGGTCCCGCCCGCCTCCGGCCGCCGGGCACCACCGCCCTGCGGGACCGGTTCGCGGCGGTGGACGCCATCCGCCGGTTCCTCGCCGACGCGGCCCGCACCCGCGGCGCGGACTTCCTGCGCGAGTACGACCGCGCCCAGCTCACCGACGGGCTGCTGGACCTCGTCGAGGGGCTGCCGACGGCGGCGCCCGGGGAGCGGACCACGTTCCTGGACTGCGCCCGCGACTTCCTCGCCCGCGTCGACCCTCGGGTGTTCCCCACGCTCCCCGTGGAGCTGCGGATGCGCTGGTACCTCGTACGGGCCGGCCGGCTCACCGACCTGCTCCGCCTGCTCGACCACGAGGCGCGCAACCCCGGCGGCTTCGCGGTGGCGGGGCCGCCGCTGCGCAAACGGGCCGCGGTGCCACTGACGCCGCCGCTCGTGCTGCCGCCGGGCGTGACGCGGCTGGAGCACGCGGACTTCCCCGCGCGCACCCGGGTGACGGAGGCGGTGTGGCGGGAGGGGACGCTGGTGCTGCGCGGCTACGCCTACCTCCGCAACCTCGACGCCACCACCCGCCACAGCTACCTCAGGACCGCCTTCCTGGGCCAGGGCCGGCGCCGCCTCCTGCTGCCCCTGCGCCCGCTGGAGATGCCGCAGGCCACCGCCGAGTCCGGCCAGGAGCAGCACTGTTACGACTGGGCGGGCTTCGAGATCACCCTCGATCCGCGGCGGCTGCGCAAGGGCGGGCGCTGGGAGGAGGGCGACTGGACGGCCGGGGTGCTGCTGGCGTCGGCGGGCGTGGTGCGGGCCGCCGCCCTGCACGCGCCGGAGGGCGGCTCGGGCGCCGCGCCGCGCGCGCATGAGCCCGGGGCCGACGGGGCGGGAGAGGGGGCCGGCGCGCCCGAGGGCGTACGGATCACGCCCTGGTACGCGGACGGGCGGCTGCGGCTGTCGGTCGTCCGCCGCACCCGCCGGCTGGCCGGCCACCACGCGGCGGCGACCGGCGCCCTGGACCTGACCGTCACCGCGCCCGGCCCGGCCCCCAGCGCCCTGCGGCTCACCCATGAGGGCACCGGCACGGTGGTGTCGTTTCCGGTGGAGACGGGGGACGCGGCCGAGGCCGGGGACGGGGATGGGGACGCCGCCGGGGACGGGGACGCCGCCGGGGCCCGGCCGAAGCCCGAGGCCGCTCCGGCCACCCCCGCCACCCCCCGCCGCACCGTGCGACTGCGCCTGGACGCCCTGGCCGCCGCCCGCCCCGCCCGGGACGGCGCGCCCCGCGAGATCCCGCCCGCGCTCTCCGAGACCTGGGTGCCCGAGCTGGTCCTCTCCGACGGCGGCACCGACCGCGTGGCCTGCGCCCCGGACCTGGCCCCCGTCGCGTATCCGCTCTCGCACGGCCGGGAGCTGATCGTCGCGGCCACCGCGGCCGGCGACCTCGTCCTGCACGACCGCACCCCGCAGCCGTTCCTCGACCGCGTCGCCTGGCGCGCGGACGGCACGCTGCTGGTGGCCGGCACGCTGCCGGACGCCGCTCCGCGCGCCACCGAACTCGTCCTCAAGCACACCGCGCACGCCGCCGAGGCGGTCTTCGCCACCACCCACAGCGGCGGCCGGTTCCACTGCCCGCTGCCGCTGGGCGCGCTCCCCACACTCGCGGGGGCGGTCCCCCTGCGGGAGGGCCGCTGGACGCTCCATCTGCGCGAGCGGGGCGCGCCCGGCTCGCCCCTGGACGCCCCGGTCCGCTTCGCGCCCGCCGTCTTCGACGGGCTGCCCACCTCCCGTACGGTCCGCGGCAAGCCGCTCGTCCTCGACCGGCACCACTACGACGAGGCGTTCGTGGCGGCCGGCCCGGCCCTGCCCGCCGTCGACCGCGGCCCCTACCGCCGCCGCGTCCTGCGCGAGGAGCACTACCCGCTGCACCGCGCCCGCCCGCTGCGCGACTCCGTCCTCTACAGCAGCTTCGGCGGGCGGGCGTACGGTGACTCGCCGCGCGCCGTGCACGAGGAGCTGGTGCGCCGGGGCGCGCCGGTCGAGCACCTGTGGGCGGTGCGTGACGCGCAGGCCGAGGTGCCGGGCACCGCCCGCCCGGTGGTGGTGGGCAGCGCCGCATGGCACGGGGCCCTGGCGCACAGCCGGTGGGTCGTCACCAACACCCACCTGCCCCGGTGGTTTTCGCGGCGGGAGGGCCAGCGCGTCGTGCAGACCTGGCACGGCACCCCGCTCAAGCGCATCGGCGCGGACCTCGCGGGCACCCTGTGCGCCGGACTGGCCCACCTGGCGCCGCGACCGCGACCGGAGCGTCAGTGGAGCGTTCTGCTGTCGCCCAACGCGCACAGCACCCCGGTCCTGCGCTCCGCGCTCGGTTATGACGGTGAGCTGCTGGAGTGCGGACTGCCGCGCACCGACGCCCTGTTCGGCCCCGACCGCGACCGGGCCGCGGCCGCCGTACGCGCCCGCCTGGGCATCGACCCCGGCAAGAAGGTGGTGCTCTACGCGCCGACGCCGCGTGACCACCTCGCCTACGACGCCGCCCACCACCGGCTGCATCTGCCGCTCGACCTGGAGGCGGCCCGGGCGGCGCTGGCGCCGGACCACGTGCTGCTGGTGCGCGGCCATCCGCTGGTCGCCGACCGGCTGCCGGCGCACCACGCGCCGTTCGCCCTCGACGTCTGCGCGCACCCGGACGCCACCGAACTGCTGCTGGCGGCGGACGTCCTGGTCACCGACTACTCCTCGCTGACCGCCGACTTCGCCAACACCGGCCGCCCGATGCTCTTCCTCACCCCCGACCTGCCGCACTACCGCGACACCCTGCGCGGCTTCACCCTCGACTTCGAGGCCCGGGTGCCGGGCCCGCTGCTCACCTCGACGGGTGAACTGATCGACGCGCTGGGCGACTTGGACGCCATCAACCGGGCCGCCGCGGACGCGTACGCGGACTTCCGGCAGACCTTCTGCCACCGGGACGACGGTGGCGCGGCGGGCCGGGTCGCCGACCTGATGACGGAGTGAGTGCCGGCCCGGCGCTCACGGACACGGCAGCGGCCCGGGGCCGGCGGGGCCCGGGCCGCGGCAATGTGGTGCCGCGCATATCGGCATCGCGCGGCGGTCGCGTCGTTACAGCATGTGCAGGCGTCGTCACGAGCCGGCGCAGCCCCCCGTCCGGCCTTCCGGTCCGTCACAAGACGGCAATGAGGCGGAAAACCGTGGCAAGGGGTGCAACCGCACGGCGGGTTTCTCCCTCTGACCCATCGGATAAGGGGACCGGATCCCGCTCGCGCCAAGAGATGCTGTCGACACGAAATGTAGATTTAGTGACTGTGAAAGAAGCCCTTGAGCCACGGCCTGGGCCCACCATCACGCCCACCGCGCAGGTCAGCATCGTCGTCATCGCCTACAACGATGCCGCCCATGTCGCTGACGCCGTGCGCTCCGCGCTGGCGCAGGGGGCACCGGGAGAGACGGTCACCGAAGTGATCGCGGTGAACGACGCCTCCACCGACGGCACCGGCGCCGCGCTGGACGCCCTGGCCCGCGCCGAACCCCGCCTGAGGGTCATCCACCGCGCCGAGAACAGCGGCGGCTGCGGCACCCCGCGCAACGACGGGCTGCGCGCCGCCACCGGCCGCTTCGTGATGTTCCTCGACAGTGACGACGTGCTGCCACCGGGCGCGGCCGAGGCGCTGCTGACCGCGGCCCTGCGCCACGACACCCCGGTGGTGGCCGGCGCCTGCGTACGCCGTGAACTGCCCGCCTACCGCGACATCCCGTGGCAGCCGGCCCTCTACCGCGAGGCGGCCGTCCACGGCTCGCCCGAGACCAGCCCCCAGCTCGTACGGGACACCCTGTGCGTCAACAAGCTCTACGACCGGGCGTTCCTGGCCGAGCACGACATCCTCTTCCCCGAAGGCCGCTTCACCTACGAGGACTTCGTGTTCACCGCCCGGGTGCTGGCCGCCGCCCCGCGCCTGGCGACCATCCCCGACAGCGTCTACGTCTGGCACGTGCGCCGGGCCGCGGCCAAGCAGTCGATCTCGCTGGACCGCACGGACATCGCCAACTGGCAGGCCCGGATCGACGCGCACCGCACCAGCGTGCGGATCTTCCACGACGCCGGCCTCAAGGCCCTCGCGCACGCCGCGGACACCAAGTTCCTCGACCACGACCTGCGGATGTACGTCCGCGAGCTGCACACCCGCGGCGCCGACTACCGCGCCGAGTGGTGGCGGCTGACCCGCGCCTACCTCACCGGCTTCGACGAGGCCGACCTGCTCGCGGCCCGCGCCCCGGCCCGCTGGCTGGCCCGCGTCGTGCTGGCCTCCCCGGTCCCGCGCGACCTGGAGCGCCTGACCCAGTTGGCGGCCCGGCCCGGCCGGCTGCTGCCGCCGTACGCGCGGCAGGAGGACCGCCCGGTGTGGTCGGCGGACCTGCCCGAGGTGGAACTGGACGCGATCGGCACCAAGCCGCTGCACCGGCTGCCGGTGACCGTCGACGCCGAACCGGTCATCGGCGCCCGCAGCGTGCTGCGGCTGCGGGTGCACGAGCTGTACGGGCGGCTGGCCGCGGCCGGCCCCGTCGGCATCGACATCGAGCTGCGGCGCCGCACGGACGACCGGCGCGGCCCGGTGCACACCGCCGCCCTCACCCCCGGCGCCGCGTGTGCCGACGGCACCGACCCGGCGGTCTGCTGGACGGCCGAGGTCGTGCTGGACCTCGGCGCGCTGATCGAGCGGGGCGGCAAGCGGTCCGCCGACCCCGAGCCCTGGGACCTGATGGCCGAGGTGAGCTGCGCGGACGGCTCCCGCTTCCGCGCCTCGCTGCGGGCGACCGGCCCGGGGCTGCGGCGCCGGGTCCTGCCCAGCCGCCGCCATCTGCTGCTGCTGGCGCAGCCGTACGCGACGACCGGCGGCGCGCTGTCGCTGCGGGTCGCGTCGGGCCTGCGCAGTGTGTGGCGCATCGCCGCCCGCCGGCTGCGCCGCTGACCGCGGCCCGGCCCGCCCCTTTGACCCCGAGCCTAGGATTGACGTCATGTCTTACTTGATCACGGGTGGTGCCGGCTACATCGGCTCCCATGTCGTACGCGCCCTGCGGCAGGCGGGCGAGGAGGTCGTCGTACTGGACGACCTGACGACGGGGGTGGCCGCCCGGCTTCCCGAGGGCGTGCCGCTGGTCGTCGGCTCCACGCTCAACCGCGAGCTGCTCGGCCGCACCCTCGCCGAGCACGGCGTCACCGACGTGGTGCACCTGGCGGCGAAGAAGCAGGTCGGCGAGTCCGTCGAGATGCCGCTGCACTACTACCGCGAGAACGTGCACGGCCTCCAGACGCTGCTGGAGGCGATGTGCGCGGGCGGCGTGGGCCGCCTGGTGTTCTCCTCCTCGGCCGCCGTCTACGGCATGCCGGACGTCGAGCTGGTCACCGAGGACACCCCCTGCGCCCCCATCAACCCCTACGGCGAGACCAAGCTCGTCGGCGAGTGGATGTCGCGCGCCACCGGCAAGGCCCACGGCATCAGCACCGCCTGCCTGCGCTATTTCAACGTCGCCGGCGCCGCCGCCCCCGAGCTGGCCGACACCGGGGTCTTCAACATCGTCCCGATGGTCTTCGAAAAGCTCACCGCGGGCGCTGCACCGCTCATCTTCGGCGACGACTACGACACCCCCGACGGCACCTGCGTGCGCGACTACATCCACGTCAGCGACCTCGCCGACGCCCATGTGGCGGCCGCCCGCAAGCTCGCCGGGCCGGGCCCGGTGCGTGATCTGACGCTCAACATCGGGCGCGGCGAGGGGGTGTCCGTCCGCGAGATGATCGACCTGATCATCGAGATCACCGGGCACGAGGGCGCCACCGCCGAGGTCACCCCGCGCCGCCCGGGCGATCCCGCGCGGGTCGTCGCCGCCGCCGACCGGATCAGCGCCGAGCTGGGCTGGAAGGCCCACCACGACGTCCGCGACATGATCACCTCGGCGTGGGCGGGCTGGCAGCACCACCACCCGCGGGCGCCGCGCCGCTGAGGGGACGGGGCCGGACCGCCGACGCGGCGGGATCCGGCCCCGGCGCCCCGTTCAGCCCAGCATCCGCCGCAGCGGCGCCGTCACCCCGGCGCCGCCCTCGGGGACGGTGAGGATCAGCGGTGCCCGGCCGTCCGCGCGGCCGCCCGCCGCCCGTACCGGCATCTCGCGGCGCAGCCCGCCCGCCGTCAGCCGCAGCGCCACCCGCCAGGTGCCGGGCGGCGCGCAGCGCAGGACGGACCGCACGGTGAAGCGGTCCCCGGCGCCCCGTTCGGTCGCGGTGCGCAGCGCCACGGTCCGGGTGGCGTCGAAGAGGACCAGTCGCAGCGTGCCGTCGGCCGGGCAGCCGGGCAGGGTCACCCCGGCGGTGACGGTGGCCCGCCCGGTGCGGTCGCAGGCGGCGTCGCCGCGCAGGTCGCCGCCAAGAGGGCGGCGGACGCCGTCGCGGTCCAGGTCGAGGTGGAGATGGCCGTGCGGCGCGGAGCGGAACAGCGCGGCGACGGCCGGGCCGGCGGGGCCGCGGCCGACGAGCCGCGGCGGGAAGGCGGCTTCGGTCGGCGCGGCGGTGGTCGGGGCGCCAGGGTCCTCGGGGCGCAGCCAGGCTTCCCGCCGGACGCCCGGCGCGGCCGGCCCGTCCGCGCCGTGCGCGGTGACCGCGATCTTCAGGCCCCACACGCCGTCGGGCAGCGGCGCGCCGTCCGCCGCGGTGGCCGGGTCCAGCGCCGCCCGCCACCCGCCGTCGCGGTGGTCGGCGGGGACGGCGTGTTCGGCACCGGCGCGGTGCAGCACGATCTCGACGGCGGCGGTGTCCAGTCCCGGCAGGGCGGCGGTGCCGGCCAGGCGCAGGACGCCGCCGACCCAGTCGAGGCCGGTCAGCCGCTGGCTCGGGGCGAGCCGGTCGGTGAGGTCGTAGCAGGCGTCGGGCAGGGCGCGGCCGGGGTCGCGGAAGTAGGGGTAGCCGGCGTAGACCCGGCCGTCGGGGTCGATGTGCGGCGGTGCGGGCGTGTCCTCGGTGTCGGCCCGGATGACGCCGGTCAGTTCGTCGTCGAGTCCGGCGCGCAGGCAGTGGGCGCGCAGCCGGAGCCGGGGCGGCAGGGCGGCCAGGACCCGGTCGGTGAGGAAGCGCTCGACGAGCGGCCGGGCGGCGGCCGCCATCTCCCGGCGGCCCGCCTCGTCGCGGGCGAGGTAGGGCGCGCTGAACGCGCCGAGGATCTCGCCGTGGAAGTGACGCACCATCAGCTTGTCGCGGTTCTCGCCGGGCGGCACCTCTTCGGCGACGAGGTCCAGGACGGTGGCGATGTAGCGCAGGTGCTCGGCCCAGTCGATGTCCTGGCGGCTGGCGTTGCTGTCGTCGTCGCGGCCGTGCAGGTAGTAGCAGACGTGGTCGGCGACGACGGAGACGGTGCCGGCGCGCAGCAGGGCGGTGATGCCGAACGGCAGGTCCTCCGCCCGCAGCCGGCCTTCGACGAAGCGCAGCCGGTGCTTTTCGACGAAGGAGCGGCGGAAGAGCTTGTAGGCGGCGAGCGTCCAGTAGACCGGCGAGTCGAAGACCGAGACGCTGGCGCTGGTGGTGCGCAGGTCCACCGGGGCGGTGCGGCCGTCGGCGCCGGCCAGCCGCCCGTAGACGATGTCCGAGCCGTGTTTTTCGGCCATCCGGGTGAGCCGTTGCAGCGCCTGCGGGCCGAGCCGGTCGTCGGAGTCGAGGAAGAAGACGTAGTCGCCGGTGGCGTGGTCGAGGCCGGTGTTGCGGGGCGCGCCGGGGCCCCCGGAGGCGGGCCGGCTCAGCACGGTGAGGTTCGGGTGGTGGCGGGCCGTTTCGGCCAGCCACTCGCCGCTGCCGTCGGTGGATCCGTCGTCGACCGCGATCAGCTCGATCCGGTCCTGGGCGAGGGTCTGGGCGAAGACCGAGCCGAGACTGCGGTCGAGGTAGGGGCGGGTGTTGTGCACCGGCACGATCACGGAGACGGTCGGCGCCGCGGCCTCCGGGCGGGCGGTGGCCCGGTGGGGTGAACGCGGTGAGTTCTCGGATGCGGGCACCGTGGCCTCCGTTCGTCGCCTGCGGTCCGGTGAAATCACCGGACCGGGGAAAGCACTCCGCGCCCCGGCAGAGCAAAACGGACTCTCAAGACATATACCGTAGGCGGGGTGTTCGCCGATCTTGGTTCAGCGCCGGTGGAACCGGTCCCTCCCTCCCGTAAGAGGCGGCCCGGGCGCGGAAGGTTGCCCGGCCGCGCCGGCCGGTGGTGCGGGCCGGCGCCGCGAGCGGTCCTGGAGCGGTCGGCCGCCCCCGGGCTCGCGGCGCTGGTGGCCATGGGGGCCTACTGCCTGGCCCTGGCGGCCGCGGGCACCCACCCCTTCGGCGCCCGCTCCCGCGCCATCAACGACCTGGGCAATCAGTTCGTCCCCTTCCACGCCCGGCTGTGGGACCTGGTCCACGGCACCACCGGCGGCGACGCGTTCTTCAACTGGAGCAGCGGCTACGGCGTCCCCTTCCTCGCCGACCTCCTCACCTACCTGATGAACCCGTTCTCCTGGCTCGTCGCGCTCTTCCCTCGCCACCTCCTGGACTCCTCGGTCTTCCTGGTCACCCTGCTGAGCATCGGCCTGGGCGCCGCCTCGATGACCGTCTTCCTCGGCCGCCTGCACCCCGGGCCCGGCTCGCTGCGGGCGCTGCTGTCGGTGGGCTACGGGCTGTGCGGCTGGGTGCTGAACGACGCCTTCGCGGACCCGATGTGGATGTGGGGCCTGGTCTCGCTGCCGCTGACCGGCATCGCCGCTGACTGGTGCCTGCACCGGCGCCGCTGGGTGGCCGGCACGCTCCTGGTCGGCCTGGCCTGGGCGGGCAACTTCTATACGGCGGCGATGGCCACCCTTGCGATGGCATTGGTGCTCGCCCTGCGGCTGCTGCTCGCCTCCGGGACGCCGGCCCGCGACCGGCTGCGGTCGCTCGCCCGGGCCGCGTCCATGGCGCTGGCGGGGATCGCGCTCGCCGCCCCGGCGATGACCGTCGCCTTCAAGGCCGCGAAGACGTCCCAACCGGCCCCGGAGGCCGTCTACCGCGGCCGGCCGCCGCTGCTGGACCAGTTGGCGGAGCTGCTGCCGGTCGGCCATGGCGGCCCGCTCGCCCAACCGGTGCCGCACGTCTTCACCGGCGTCCTCGGGCTGCTGCTGGTGGCCGCGTTCCCCTTCGTGCGGGCCGTGCCGGTGGCGGTCCGCATCGGTTGGTGCGCCCTGGCGGCGGGGATCGCGGCCTCCTTCGTGTGGCAGCCGACGATCCTGGTGTGGCACGGTTCCGCGCTGCCCAACGGCAGTCCGTACCGCGCCGCCTTCGTCCTCAGCGGCGTCCTGGTGATGATCGCGTGGCTGGCGCTGGCGCACCGGCCGCGCCTGCGCGAGCTGGCCGCGGGCGCGGCGGTGGTCACCGCGCTGGCGGTGCTGTGCCGCGAGCGGGGCGCGGTCGGCGACTCCACCTGGATCCTGCTGTCCGGCGCCGGCACGGTGGTGCTCGGGGCGCTCGCCGCCCTGGCCGCCGCCCGCCGCCGCCCCGCCGCCGCGGCGGGCGTACGGGCGGTCGTCACCGTGGCGTTGACCTGCGCGGTCCTGGCCGGTTCGGCGTACGCGGCGTTCTCCGTGACGGTGCAGCGCGACAAGATCGCGTGGTTCCGGCCGAAGACCACGCTGAACGACCGGGTGCTGGCGGCCCGGCGCGGCCTGGCGGCCCGCGCCGACTGGCCCCGCTCGCGCACCGACCCCGGCCCGCACGAGTTCGCGAACAACGACCCGCTGCTGATCGGCGGTGAGGGCGGCTCGTACTACAGCAGCTACCTGCCCGCCGCGACCGCCCGCACGCTGCACGCCCTGGGCGCCGGCTGGTACATGAGGGGCCGGCACACCCTCAGCTTCGAGGACCCGGTCGGCCAGGCGCTGATGGGGGTCAGCAGCTCGCTGCACCCCGTACCGCGCGGCCACGGCCGCTACACCCTCGCCCGCGGCGTGCCGGCGCCGCTGCTGACCGTACGCGCCACCCTGCCGCCCGCCTCGCCGGCCGGGACCGTCTTCGCCCGCCAGGAGCGGGTGCTGGGCGCGCGGGTGTACGAGGTGCCGCCGCTGACGCCGGCCCCGGGCGCGGCGGCGGTCCGCGACCGGGGCGGCTGGACCCTGCCGGCCGTACGGAAGGCGGGCGGGCGGAAGGCGGCCGTTCGGGAGGCGGCCGGGCGGAAGGCGGGCGCACCGAAGGCGGCCGGGCCCGGGCGCGTCGCCGGCGGGCCGGCAGGCGGCCCCGGCCGTCCGGGAACCACCTTTACGGCCCAGTGCGCCCCGGGCAGTACGGCCGTCTGGTACGCGCCGTGGTTCTCCGGGGAGGTCGGCGGCCCCGGCGGCGGCGCCCCGGCGGTCGGCCGCCGCGACACCACCGCCAACCCGGTCCGGAAGCTGGGCACGGTCCCGGCCGACGGCACGGTGACGGTGCGCTTCGCCGGCCGGGGCCGCCAGCACGTCCCCGACGGTGCCGTCGCCTGCCTCTCGCCGCGCAAGCTGGCCGCGGCGGTGGCCGCCCTGCGCGCCCGGGGCCCGCTCTCGCTGACCGCGAGCGGCCACGGGCTGGCGGCCACCCTGCCGCCGGGCAGTTCCGGCAGCGCGGTGCTGGCCGTGCCCGCCATCCGGGGCTGGAGCTGTTCGGTCGATGACGGGCCGGCCCGCGCACCGCGCTCCTTCGGCGGTCTGATGGCCGTGCCGCTGGGCTCCTCCGCCTCGCGTCTGGCCTGCTCGTACACTCCACCGGGCCTGAAGGCGGGACTGGCGGCGAGCGGCGCGGCGGCCCTGGTGCTGGCCGCGGTGGCCGGTGGCACGCGCGTCCGTGGGCGGCGGAAGACCCCCGCCCACGACACGCCCGAATCGTGACATTCGCCCACCTTTGCGAGAATCGGCACCCAGAGGGCGGCGCATGAACCGTCCCCTGCCCCGGGCGAAAAGGACTGCTGAATGAAGCTCTCCCTCGTCGTTCCCTGCTTTAACGAAGAAGCCGTCATAGGCCGCTTCGACGACACGCTCCGCGCCGCACTGGACGGGCTCGTCGTCGAATACGAGCTCTGGTACGTGGACGACGGCAGCACCGACGGCACCCTGCGCACCCTGCGCGGCCTCACCCAGCGGCACCCCGGCACCACCCGCTTCCTCTCCTTCAGCCGCAACTTCGGCAAGGAGGCCGCGATGCTGGCCGGCCTGCGGGAATCCACCGGCGACGCGGTGATCCTCATGGACGCCGATCTCCAGCACCCGCCCGAGCTGATCGAAAGAATGCTCGACCTCTACCAGCTCGGCCACGACCAGGTCATCGCCAAACGCAGCCGGGACGGCGACAAACGGGTGCGCACCGCGCTGAGCCGGCTGTACTACCGCGCCGTCAACACCTGGGTGGACGTCGAACTCACCGACGGCGTGGGCGACTTCCGGCTGCTGTCGCGCAGGGCCGTGGACGCGCTGATATCCCTGCCGGAGTACAACCGCTTCTCCAAGGGCCTGTTCTCCTGGATCGGCTTCGACACCGTCACCTTCGACTACCGCAACGCCGCCCGGGAGGCCGGGCAGACCAAGTGGCGCTTCGGCTCGCTGATCAACTACGGCATCGACGGCATGATCTCCTTCAACTGCCGCCCCCTGCGCGTGGCGATCTACGCCGGTCTGAGCCTGGCCGGGCTCGCCGCGCTCTACACCCTGTGGATCGTCGGCGCCGCCGCCGTCGGCGGGGTCACCGCGCCCGGCTACGTCACCCTGGTCGCCATCATCGTGGGCCTGGGCGGCCTCCAGATGGTGATGCTCGGACTGATCGGCGAGTACATCGGACGGATCTACTACGAGTCCAAACGCCGGCCCCACTACCTGCTCAAGGAGGCCGGCCGCGCGGCGCCCGCCGCCGCCAAGGAGCCCGCCACCACCGCCCGCATCCGGCCCACGAGCGCCGCACACCCCCCGCGTCCCGCCGCCGGCGCCTACCGGGCCCGCTGATGCCCGGTGCCGCGCAGGGCGGACGCTGGAGCCGCCTGCTGCGCTTCGCCGTGGTCGGCTGCGTCAACACCCTGACGTTCTACGCCTGTTATCTGCCGCTGCACCGCGTACTGCCGTACTTCGCGGCCTACACCGCCGGCTTCCTGCTGAGCCTGACGGGCTCCTTCTTCCTCAACACCCACTTCACCTACCGCACCCGCCCGACGTGGCGAAAGTTTCTGCTCTTCCCGCTGACGCAGGTCACCAACTACGCGGCGCAGAGCGCGGGTCTGGTCGCGCTGGTGAGCTGGTGGGGGATGGACAGCGCGGTGGCGCCGCTGGCGGCGGCCCTCGCGGCCCTGCCGGTCACCTATCTGGTCGCCGGACGGATCCTGCTTCCTTCCCGGCACCACCACACGACGCCGGGCCCCTCCCCGGACGGCTCCCCCGCCACCCATCCGGCCGACCCGGTCTCCGGGGCGGGCGGCACTTCGGACTCGCTCGTCCAGTAGGGCTCCGTTCAGCCTTGCCGATCATGTCGGTGTGGAGCAGGTTGGTCGGAGGGAGATACGACAGGCCGAGAGTCCGCGGGCGGAGTATCGGGATTCGTGGCGGACGTAGATTCGTGGCGGATGCATTCGCCTCCGTGCCACGGAAGGCATGGTCAGCTCTGCAAGTCATCATCTCCGACGGGTTCTGGCGTCACTTCGCCACCCGTTACAGCGTCGATGAAGACCGTTGACTCCACTTTTCGCTCCGGACCCCGCACCAGGGAAACCATCCATACAGGTCGCCAAGAGTGGTTGACCCGTTGGGCGAGCAGCTTGACAGGAACCGCATCCGCGTCTCCCGCAACGCGTTCAGCCTGCTTCGTCGCTACAGCCTTCGTTACGGTGGCCTTCTGGAGTTTCGGATCGGGGATGCTTCGCGCAGCCACACCCGTGATGCGACCAGCAGACGAGACAGTCATGTCCAGTCGCATTGGCATCATCACCCTGTCCACGTAACGGCGGTAAACCAGTATGTGCGGCCCTTTCTCCCCATGAAGAGTTCTGTAGGTGACCTTGGCGCCGGCCACGTCGTCGGGAAACCATTTGTCAGCGAATCGATCACCAACCGCCCGTACCTCATCTGCGGAAAGTGAAGCGTGGTCGCCTGTAGCCATCTTCGAAGTGAAACCTTCGAGCTTTCGTTCCGGCCACAGGACAGTAACGTCTCCACGCGCTGTTTCTGCCTTGAGGCGCCACCGCCCGCCGTTCAACTTTTCGCTGGTGGACTGCGTGACCTGCGTTCCCTTTCCGTACAGGTCGTCCACCGTCTTTTGCAGCCACGCGTCCTGTTTTTCCGTTTCCTTCATGGTTGCGCGCATGCGCTGGGACTTCGCCTCTTGGTGAACAGGATCGACAGTAAAAGCGAACGATGCCGTAAGGATGAGGACCCCTACCGCACCGGTGCAGGTACCCCACAGGGCATCAGCGCGCGTGAAAGGCGACTGTCGCTTCTGAACCCAGAAGATCACGACCCCGAGGAAGACGCCGAGAAGGCCACCGAGTGCGTTCGCCCTGATGTCGTCGTAGCTACACGCGCGCCCCAGATCTGTCCACGATTGGATCAGCTCGACGCCACACGTCAACATCAACATTCCAGAAAGAGCCAAGACCGGCCGCCGGAAGAGGAGTACCGCGAGACAGCTCACAGGGACAAACAGCAGCACGTTAAGACGCGCCGACTCGGAGACCATAAGCTCCTGCGCGGGCAGGCCGGCATCACAAATTCCGGCCTGCCCTGAACCTCCTCCACCTGGCATAAGCGTTACGGCAACCACGCCGGCCAGAGCCGCCGCGAACAGCAGCGAAATGCCGATGCTCCCGCCCTTGGCCTTCGCCACCATAACTGACGGAATGCCCAGCATCACTACGATGAAGAGAAATGCCGGTATCAGGCCGGGCAGCGCGCCGATAGATGCTTCAATCACCAGGTATATCTTTCAAGAAGGCGGAAGGGGAGGGCGTTTCAGCAAAGGTGCGTGATCGAAGGCGTCTCGAAATACGCGCCATCCGCCGACATGACACCTATGGCGCTGCAATCTGTAGCGTAACTTACGGGGGCGCTCCCCGAGTAGGAAATGCTCTGCCCCTTCTTGACGAGCTTCACCTTGTCCTTGTAGAGGGCTCGTTCGAAGCTGACCCTCAACTGCGCGTACACGGAGCCCCCGCTGGTCTTCTTGTACTTCTCACCGAAGTAGATCTTCGAAGAAGACTGACCTATCTCACGCCCGTTATGAGCCTCGAAGGAAAGCGTGCCATTGCTCAGCTTGGTGCTTGTGGATCCGCCGGCGTATGCAGCAGTGGAGCCCAACGCCGCGAGCAGCGCCCCCCAAATCAGGCCCCGACGGCCCGGCGCCCGCCGGTTCGGGCCCGCCAGGCGCCGAACGGTGCGGTCCGCTCCGCTCCCCGCTGCCGGGACGCGTACAGCCGGCCGTCGTTGCCGAGTGCCACGACGACCGCCCGGCCGTGGACGTCCCGGGCCACCGCGGCCGCCGCCGAGTGCGCCACCCGGCCCGTCTGCCAGGGCCCCGGCGTGTCCTGGACCAGCGCGGCGCGCACCTCGCCCGCCTGGTCCCGCGCCGCGATCACCATCCGGTCGCCGCGGTCGGCGCGGGCCGCCGCGACCCGCCCGTGGCCGCCGACCGGGTCGCAGCGCCCCGCCACCCGCCAGCCCCCGATCGCCTTCTGCCGCTCGGCGACCATCACCTGGGCGGTGACCGACAGCCGGTAGGCGATCCGTACGACGCCGTTGTCCAGCGCGACGGCGCTGACCGGCCCGGCCGCCTCGGGCAACCCGGTGGCGGCAGCCGGCCGCGGCACTCCGCCGGGCTCCTTGGACACCCAGTGCAGCACCGTTTTCCCGCTGGGGGCGACGAGGTGGATCAGCCCGTCGGAGTCCACGCAGGCGTCCAGCCCGTCGACCACCCGCGGTGAGGTGTTCAGGGCGCCGACCGGGCCCTCCAGCACCTCCCACGGCGACCATGGCCCGTCGCCCGTCCCCCGGCGGTGGGCGATGCCGCCGTCCCAGGTCCGTACGAAGACGTGTGCCGCGCCGTCGCCGGTGGCCACCGCCGCCGGGAAGCCGGTCTCCAGCGACCGGACCGGGTCGGGGTCCGGGGTGCCCAGCGACTGCCAGGGCGCGAAGGCCGGCGCCCCGCCCCGGCCGGTGCCGCGCTGGGCCGCGGTCAGCACCTCGCGGTGGTGGGCGGCGCCGGGGCCGGGCAGGACGGTGCGGCAGGCGAAGAGCCGGAGGGTGCCGTCGGGGCGCCGTACCGCCTGGATCTGGCTGTCCAGCAGGTCACCGCCGAGGGCGGCCGGGCCGGCGAAGCGGCCGCTGCCGGGGGCGGTCTCGGTCCAGCAGTGCGCCCTGCCGTCCATGACCGCGAAGGCGGCGAGCCGGCCGTCGGCGGTGGGCAGGACCCAGCAGTTGGAGCCGGGGGCGCGCAGCCGGGTGCTGAGGGTCCAGTCGCGCGAGGCGGTGAACGCCGAGCCGCCCACCTTGCGGTCGCCGCAGCCCGCCGGATCGGCGCACGGGCGGCCGTCGGCCCAGCCGTAGACGCTCAGCAGCGCGCTCTTGCGGCGGCCGGCCTGGAGATCGATGTTGTGGGGCAGGACGCCGGCCTCGTAGCCGAGGTAGCTCTCGACGAGGGCGGGGCGGCGGGGCCCGCGCCGCCGCCAGTAGCGGGCCAGGGCGGCCTGCGCGAAGTAGGCGGAGGCGGTGTGGTCCTGGTGGTCGTGGTAGACGGGACCGGCCAGCCGGGGGTCGGTGGCGGTCCACGGCCGGCCGGGGATGTGCACCGCGTTCGGGTCCAGGGTCCGCACGACCGTGGGCCGGACCCGCTCCAGCACCGCCACCAGGGTCTCGATGACCTGGTCGCGGGTGTAGCGGTACTGCCCCCGCACGGGCGTTCCGGCGGGGCGCAGGGTGGGCAGGGTGTCGGCCACGCCGAGCCACAGGCCGCGCAGGCTGGTCGCGCGGGCCTCCGAGACGGACCTGGCCTCGACCAGCTCCATGAAGATGAGCTGGTTGCGCGGTGCGGCCCGCAGGGTCTGGATCTCCACCTGGAAGCCGGGGACCAGGGAGAGGGCCGCCACGTGCCACGGACTGTCGGGGTCGCCGGTGGCCATGACGGCGTGCGCGGCGCGCAGGCCGTTGGCGCGGGCGCGGGAGAAGGCGGCGCGGTCCTGGGGGACGCTGTCGGGGTCGCGGGTGTCCCGGCCGACGTTGTGGCCGTCGGATTCGCCGCCGGTCAGGCAGACCGTCACCGAGCGGGCGCCGCAGCGGATGGACTGCTCCAGGTCGGGGTTCATGAAGTACAGGGCGTCGTCGGCGTGCGCGATGACGTGCAGGAACGACTGGTCCGCCGCGGCCACCAGCGGTCCCGTGGGGGCGGCGGGTTCCGCCGGACGGGCGGCGCCCCCGTCCTCCGGGGAGAGCCAGGTCCAGATGCCCCCGCCGAGCGAGGCCGCGACCAGTCCGCCGCCGGTGGCCTTGAGCAGCCGGCGGCGGGAGAGGCGGGGCGGTCGGGCGGGCACTGGGGGGTCGTCTCCTCTGTGGCGCTCGGCGGCCCCCGTCCAGCCGATATCGAGTCAATCTTCAGTATTTGGTGACACAGCGGCTCCCGCTCACCCGGAACGCCCCCATTCGGGGGACTATGCCAAGAAGAGCTGTGGAACATTCAAGTGAACAACCACAACCTTTTCGGATGAACACGAGTCAGACACTTGACAAGGAACGAGCCCCTTTGGGGTTTTTTTGCGTTCTGTACTCAGCTCGTCACGAGGAGTAGCACCGCATGGCCGAGATAGGCACCGACGCCGTACCCCGCTTCAGCGTCATCGTCCCCGTGTTCAAAGTGCAGGGCTTCCTGCGCGAATGCCTGGACTCGGTGCTGGAGCAGGACTTCACGGACTTCGAGCTGATCGCGGTGGACGACTGCTCGCCCGACCGCAGCGGCGCCATCCTGGACGAGTACGCCGCCCGTGACGACCGCGTCCAGGTGCTGCACCTCCCGGAGAACGTCGGCCTGGGCCTGGCCCGCAACGCCGGCCTGGAGAAGGTCCGCGGCGACTACGTCCTCTTCCTCGACAGCGACGACACCCTCGTGCCCGGCGCGCTCGCCGCCCTTGCCGAGCGGCTGGCCGCCACCGAGGACCCCGAGATCCTGATCTTCGACTACGCGCGGACCTACTGGGACGGCTCCGTCCGGCGCAACCTGCTCGCCGGCCTCCTCGACGAGTCCGGCGCCCCGGCCTTCCCCCTCGCCGACCGCCCCGAGCTCCTGGACCTCCTCCAGATCGTCTGGAACAAGGCATACCGCCGCGACTTCGTCGAGGAGCACGGTTTCCGCTTCCCCGTCGGCTACTACGAGGACGCCCCCTGGACGTTCTGCACGCTGATCACCGCCGAGCGCATCGCGGTCCTGGACCGGGTCCTGCTGCACTACCGCCAGCGCCGCCAGGGCGGCAACATCCTGCGCACCACCAGCCGCAAGCACTTCGACGTCTTCGACCAGTACGCCCGGGTCTTCGCCCACCTCGACGCGCACCCCGAACTCGCGCGCTGGCGCCCGCAGATGTTCCGCAAGATGATCGACCACTACCTGACCGTCCTGGACAAGCCCGGCCGCCTGCCGCACAACGCCCAGGCCGAGTTCTTCCACCGCGCCGCCCGCGACTACCGCCGGCTGCTGCCGCCCGGCTTCGTGCGGCCGGCCGGCGTGGCCGGCGGCAAGTACGCCCTGCTCGCCAAGGACGCCTACCCGGCGCTGGCCGGCCTCAAGGTCGCCGGCAAGGTTCAGCGGACGGTGCGCAAGCACGCCACCAAGCGGGTCAGGCAGGCCAAGCGCAAGGCGATGGACCTGCGCTACCAGGCCCTGCTGCGCCAGCCGCTGGACGAGAACCTCGCGGTCTACTCCGCGTACTGGAACCGCCTGCCCGCCTGCAACCCGCTCGCGGTCTACGAGAAGGCCAAGGAGCTCGCGCCCCAGGTCCACGGCGTCTGGGTCGTCAAGCAGTCGGTGGCCGACGAGCTCCCGGCCGGCATCGACCACGTCGTGGTGAACTCACCGCGCTACTGGGAGGTCATGGCCCGCGCCAAGTACCTCGTCAACAACGTCAACTTCGCGGACGGCGTGGTCAAGCGCGAGGGGCAGATCCACCTCCAGACCCACCACGGCACCCCGCTGAAGTCGATGGGCACCGACCAGAAGCGCTATCCGGCCGCCGCCAAGGGCATGAGCTTCCGCAAGCTGCTGGCGCGCGCGGACCGCTGGGACTACTCGCTCTCCTCCAACCAGCACACCACCGAGCAGTGGGAGCGCGTCTACCCGTGCGACTTCCAGTCGCTGGACGCCGGCTACCCCCGCAACGACGTCTACTACCGCGCCACCGCGGCGGACGTCCTGGAGATCCGGCAGCGCCTGGGCATCGCCCCCGGCAAGACCGCCGTCCTGTACGCGCCGACGATGCGCGACTACCAGGTCGGCTACGTCCCGCGCCTGGACCTGGAGAAGATCTCCCGCGAACTGGGCGAGGACTACGTCCTGCTGGTGCGCACCCACTACTTCTACGACCAGGACCCCGGCCTCCAGGAGCTCCAGGAGCGCGGCGCGCTGATCGACGTCTCGGGCCACCCGGTCGTCGAGGAGCTGTGCCTGGCCGCCGACGCGCTGGTCACGGACTACTCGTCGATCATGTTCGACTACGCCAACCTCGACCGGCCGATCATCAACTACGCCGACGACTGGGACACCTACGTCCGCTCCCGGGGCGTGACCTTCGACCTGCTCTCCGGCAGGCCGGGCGACACTCCGGGCGTCATCGCCACCACCGAGGACGAGCTGATCGAGGCGTTCCGCGACGGCGGTTGGGACGACGACCGGGCCACCGCGCGGCGCGCCGCCTTCCGCGACCGCTTCTGCCAGTGGGACGACGGGCACGCCGCCGAGCGCGTGGTGCGCCGCGTCTTCCTCGGCCAGGAGCTCGCCCCGGCCCCGCTGCCGCCGGCCGAGCGCACCCCCGCGCCGTCCCCGCGCGCGGCGGCCGCCGCGGCCGGGGCGCTCCGGCTGCCCGCGCAACGCGAGGCGAGCCCGGACGAGGAGCCTTCGGACATCGGGCTCGCGGGCTGACACCCGCACACAGGACGACAGGGGTGCCGGGGCGGATGATCCGCCGCGGCACCTCTGTCACCGTCCGCGCGCCGGCCGGGCCGCTCAGCGCCCGCCGAGCGCGCCGACCACGGCCGCCGACAGCTCGTCCAGATAGTCCGCCGGCGGCTCGTCGCGGACGACCAGCATCCGCCAGTACAGCGGCCCGGCCAGCAGGTCCAGCGCCAGCCGGCTGTCGGCACCGGCCAGGATCTCGCCGCGCTCGGCCGCCCGCGCCAGCATCGCCGACGCCACACCCTCCTGGCTGTCGTGCAGCGCGGTCTTGAGCGCCTGCGCCAGCTCCGGGCTGCGCGCCGCCTCGGCCAGCAGGTCGGGAATGATCTGCGCGGCCATCGGGTGCCGCAGCGCGCGGGCCGCGACCTCCAGCAGCATCCGTACGTCGCCGCGCAGCGAGCCGGTGTCGGGGGTCGGCATCCCGGCCTCGGCCACCGCGGAGACGACGTCGAGGACGAGGTGCAGCTTGGAGCGCCACCGCCGGTAGACGGCGGTCTTGCCGACGCCCGCCCGCCGCGCGATGCCCTCGATCGACATCCGGGCGAAGCCCACCGCGGCCAGTTCCTCGAAGACCGCGGCGCGGATCGCGGCGGTCTTGTCCTCCCGCAGGACGGCGGCGCCGGCCGGTGCCCGGCGCGTCGCCGCGGGGTCGTTCTCGCTGCCGTCTTTTGCCATGGCGTGAGCATAGCGTCACGACGCAACGGTTGCGTATCGACGTCGGGAGCCCCTACTGTCGACGTCGCGACGATACGGACCCGTTCCGTCGTATACCTCGTTCTGTCGTGTTCCCCGTCCCGTCGTGCTCCCTCCTCCACCGGTCACCGCCCGACGCCGTCGACGCCGTCACGTACGAAAGCGGCCCCCATGCCCCAGACCCTCGCCCGGCCCGCCCCCGCACCCGCCCGGACTCCCCTGCCCCGCACCGCCCCCGACCCTGACCTGCGCGCCCTGGCCGAACGCCACGGCCTGAGCGTGAGCGGCGCCCGCCCCCCGCTCGCCGACTACACCCGCCGCCTATGGGCCCGCCGCCACTTCATCGGCGCCTTCGCCACCGCCCGGCTCACCGCGACGTACACCACCGCCCGGCTCGGCCAGCTCTGGCAGGTGCTGACGCCGCTGCTCAACGCGGGCGTCTACTACGTCATCTTCGGCCTGCTGCTGCACACCGACCGCGGCATCGACGACTTCGTGCCGTTCCTGTGCACCGGCATCTTCGTCTTCACCTTCACCCAGTCCACGGTCCTGACCGGCATCCGCGCCCTGTCGGGCAACCTCGGCCTGGTGCGCGCGCTGCACTTCCCGCGCGCCTGCCTGCCCCTGGCGTACACCCTCATCCAGCTCCAGCAGTTGCTGTTCTCCATGGGTGTGCTCGCCGCCATCGTGCTGCTCTGCGGGGTGCCGCTGACCTGGCACTGGCTGCTGGCGGTCCCCGCCCTGCTGCTCCAGTCGGTCTTCAACGCCGGCCTGGCGATGGCCGTGGCGCGCATCGGCGCGCGCAGTACCGACACCGCCCAGCTCATGCCGTTCGTGCTGCGCACCTGGATGTACGTCTCGGGCGTCTTCTACGACCTGTCGGTCTTCACCCGCGACGCCCCGCACCTGGTCGCCGTACTCCTGGACGCCAACCCGGCCCTGCTCTACATCGACCTGATGCGCTACGCCCTGATCGACTCCGTACGGGCCGACGGCCTGCCCCCGCACGTGTGGCCGATGGCCCTGGGCTGGGCCCTGCTGTCGGGCGCCGCCGGATACCTCTATTTCCACCGGGCCGAGGAGGAGTACGGCCGTGGCTGACACCACCGAGCGCGTCCCCACCGTCATCGCCGACAACGTCCACCTGGTCTACCGGGTGCACGGCGCGGGCGGCGGCCGGGGCGGCGCCACCTCCGCCCTGAACCGGATCGTGCGCCGCACCACCTCGGCCGGCACCCGCGAGGTGCACGCCGTCAAGGGCGTCACCTTCACCGCCCGCGAAGGCGAGGCGATCGGCCTGATCGGCTCCAACGGGTCGGGCAAGTCCACACTGCTGCGCGCCCTCGCCGGCCTGCTGCCGCCCGCGAGCGGCCGCGTCTACACCCGCGGCCGGCCCTCACTGCTGGGCGTCAACGCCGCGATGATGAACGACCTGACCGGCCGCAAGAACATCCTCCTGGGCGGCCTGGCCATGGGCATGAGCCGCGAAGAGGTCCGCGCCCGCTACGACGGCATCGTCGACTTCTCCGGCATCGACGACAAGGGCGACTTCGTCTCCCTGCCGATGCGCACCTACTCCTCCGGCATGGCGGCCCGCCTGCGGTTCTCTCTCGCCGCCGCCCGGAAACACGACGTGCTGATGATCGACGAGGCGCTGGCCACCGGCGACCGCGCCTTCCAGAAACGCTCCGAGGCGCGCCTGCGCGAACTGCGCGCCGAGGCCGGCACGGTCTTCCTGGTCAGCCACAACAACAAGTCCATCCGCGAGACCTGCGACCGCGTGCTGTGGCTGGAGAAGGGCGAGCTGATCATGGACGGCCCGACCGAGGAGGTCGTGCGGGCCTACGAGGCCCGCACATGACGGCGGACAGCCGTCATGTGCGGACCCGGGCCGGGGTCCGGCCCCGTTAGCTGTGCGCGCGCAGCAGCGTACGCATCGTCCGCATGGCCACCGAGAGGTTCGCCAGGTCGAAGCCCTCCGACCGGTGGATCTCCTCCAGCGTGGCGCGGGCCCGGTTGAGGATCGGCGCGTTGGCCTCCTCCCATGCCGTGAACCGCTGCTCGGGCGTCGAGGAGCCGTTGCCCACCGTCAGCACGTCGGCGGTCAGCGCCGCGTGCGCCGCGAAGAGGTCCTCGCGGATCGAGGCGCGGGCCATCGACTGCCAGCGGTCGTTGCGCGGCAACTCCAGGATGCGGTCGAGGAGTTGGTTGATCCGCAGCCGGTCGCCCAGGTCGTAGTAGACCTCGGCGACATCCAGCGGCTCCTTGCCCAGGCGGTCCGCGACGGCGACGATGTCCAGCGCCGGGAAGACCGAGGAGAAGCCGGCGACCCGGACGGCCAGCGCCTCCGGCACCCCCGCCTCGGTCAGCTCCGCCAGGATCGCGCGGTGCCACTCCAGGTCGCTGCCCTGGAGCAGCTTGGGCAGCGCCGCCCAGACCCCGGCGACCCGGTCGCCGAAGAAGTCGATGGTCTGCGACAGCTCCAGCGGCTGCGGACGGTTGTTGAGCAGCCAGCGGGTGCCCCGCTCGACCAGCCGGCGCGAGTGCAGCCGGATGCGGGTCTGGACCTGCGCGGCCACCGTGTTGTCGAGCGCCTCGACGTCGTCCCACACCTGGCCCAGGCCGAAGATCGCCCGCGCCGCGGTGTGCGCCCGCACGACCTCCTCCAAGGACGCGCCGGTCTCCTCCCGCATGCGGTGCAGGAAGCTCGTACCACCGGTGTTGACGGTGTCGTTGACCAGCACCGTCGTGACGATCTCGCGGCGCAGCGCGTGGCCGTCGATCTGCTCGGCGAAGCCCTCGCGCAGTTGCGACGGGAAGTAGGCGTGCAGCAGCCGCTGGAGGTAGGGATCGTCCGGCAGGCCCGTCCCGATCAGCTCGTCGGCGACGGTGATCTTGGTGTAGGCCAGGAGCACCGCGGTCTCGGGCTGGGTCAGGCCGCGCCCGGCGTTCAGCCGCTCGCGGATCTGCCGGTCGGTGGGCAGGAACTCCAGCGCCCGGTCGAGGTAACCATCCCGCTCCAGGCGGCGCATGAAGCGCTGCTGGGCGTGCAGCATGCTGGAGGACTGGGCGAGCGCCAGCGACAGCGCGGTGTTCTGCGCGTAGTTGTTGCGCAGCACCAGCGCGCCGACCTCGTCGGTCATCTCGGCGAGCAGCTTGTTGCGCTGCTTGACCGTCATGTCGCCGTCGGCGACCACGCCGTTGAGCAGGATCTTGATGTTCACCTCGTGGTCGGAGGTGTCCACGCCGGCGCTGTTGTCGATCGCGTCGGTGTTGATCTTCCCGCCGGCCATGGCGAACTCGATCCGGCCGAGCTGGGTCAGGCCCAGGTTGCCGCCCTCGCCGACGACCTTGACCCGCAGGTCCTCGCCGTTGACCCGGATCGGGTCGTTGGCCTTGTCGCCCACATCGGCGTGCGTCTCCGGCGCGGCCTTCACATACGTGCCGATGCCGCCGTTCCACAGCAGGTCGACCGGCGCCTGGAGGATGGCCCGCATCAGATCGGCGGGCGTCATCTTCTTCACGCCCGACTCGATGCCCAGGGCGGCCCGCACCTGCGCGCTGACCGGGATGGACTTCGCCGAGCGCGGGTGGATGCCGCCGCCCTGCGAGAGCAGCTCGGTGTTGTAGTCGGCCCATGAGGAGCGGGGCAGTTCGAACAGCCGGCGGCGCTCGGCGTAGGAGACGGCCGCGTCCGGGTCGGGGTCGATGAAGATGTGCCGGTGGTCGAACGCGGCCACCAGGCGGATGTGCTCACTGAGCAGCATGCCGTTGCCGAAGACGTCACCGGACATGTCGCCGACGCCCACAACGGTGAAGTCGTCGGTCTGGGTGTTGACGCCCAGCTCGCGGAAGTGCCGCTTGACCGACTCCCAGGCACCGCGGGCGGTGATGCCCATGCCCTTGTGGTCGTAGCCGGCGCTGCCGCCGGAGGCGAAGGCGTCACCGAGCCAGAAGCCGTAGGACTCGGCGACCTCGTTGGCGATGTCGGAGAACGTCGCGGTGCCCTTGTCGGCGGCGACGACCAGGTAGGTGTCGTCCTCGTCGTGCCGCACGACGTTCTTGGGGTGCACGACCTCGCCGCCGACGAGGTTGTCGGTGATGTCCAGCAGACCGGAGATGAAGGTCTTGTAGCTGGCGATGCCCTCGGCCAGCCACGCGTCCCGGTCCTGCGCCGGATCCGGCAGCCGCTTGCCGACGAAGCCGCCCTTCGCGCCGACCGGCACGATGACGGTGTTCTTGACCATCTGCGCCTTGACCAGGCCGAGGATCTCCGTACGGAAGTCCTCCCGGCGGTCGGACCAGCGCAGACCACCGCGCGCGACCTTGCCGAACCGCAGGTGGACACCCTCGACGCGCGGGGAGTACACCCAGATCTCGTACGCCGGGCGGGGCGCCGGCAGGTCGGGGATGGCCTGCGGGTCCAGCTTGATGGACAGGTAGGAGTGCGGGCGGCCCTGGCCGTCGGTCTGGTAGTGGTTGGTGCGCAGCGTCGCCTTGATGACCGTCAGGAAGGCCCGCAGGATCCGGTCCTCGTCCAGGGAGGCGACCTGGTCGAGGGCGCCGTCCAGCTCCTCCAGCAGCCCGTCGGTCAGCTCCGTGCCGGCCCGCTGCCGCTCCGGCGACATGCGCGCCTCGAAGAGCGAGACCAGCAGCCGGGTGGTGTGGACGTTGTTGGAGAGGGTGTCCTCCATGTACGTCTGCGAGAACGTGGAGCCGGCCTGGCGCAGGTACTTGGCGTACGCGCGCAGCACCATCGCCTGGCGCCAGTGGAGACCGGCCCGCAGCACCAGCTTGTTGAAGTTGTCGCTCTCGGCCGCGCCCGTCCACACCGCGGTGAACGCGTCCTGGAACCGCTCGCGGGCGTCGTCGCCCTTGACGTGCTCGGGCATCCGCAGCCCGAAGTCGTAGACCCAGGCGACGGTGGCGTCGGCGCAGCGCAGCTCGTGCGGGCGCTCGTCGATGACCTCGACGCCCAGGCGGTTCAGGCCCGGCAGCACCTTGGACAGCGAGACCGGCTCGCCCCTGCGGTAGATCTTGAAACGGCGCTCGCCGGGGCCCGCGCCGACCGGCTCGTAGAGGCTGACGGCGAAGTCGTGGCCCGGGGCGCCGGTGAGCTGCTCCAGGTGCTGGAGGTCGGCGACCGCGCTGCGCGGGGAGTTGTCGGCCTTGTAGCCCTCGGGGAAGGCCCGGGTGTAGCGGCGCGTCAGCTCCGCGGCGCGCTCCTCGCCGACCTCGGCGGTCAGCGCCTCGGAGAAGCCGTCCTCCCAGGAACGGGCGGCCTCCACCAGCCGCGCCTCGATCCGCTCGACGTCCTCGTCCGTGAGGTTGGGCAGGGACGCGCCGGGCTCGACGCGGATGACGAAGTGCAGGCGGGAGAGGATCGACTCGGTGTTCCAGGCCGTGAAGTCGACGTTGGTGCCGCCCAGCTCCTCCTTGAGGATGTCGATCAGGCGCAGCCGGACGGCGGTGGTGTAGCGGTCGCGCGGAAGGTAGACCAGCGCGGAGTAGTAGCGGCCGTACTCGTCCTGGCGGAGGTAGAGCCGCAGCCGGCGGCGCTCTTGGAGGTAGAGCACGCTGGTGGCAATGGCACGCAGTTGGTCGACCGGCGTCTGGAACAGCTCGTCGCGCGGGTACGTCTCCAGGATCTGCATCAGGTCGCGGCCGTCGTGGCTGTTCGGGGTGAAGCCCGCGCCCTCCAGGACCTCGGCGACCTTACGGCGGATGACGGGGACACGGCGCACGGACTCCGTGTACGCGGCCGAGGAGAACAGGCCCAGGAAGCGGCGCTCGCCGATGACGTTGCCGTCGGCGTCGAACTTCTTGACCCCGACGTAGTCGAGGTAGGACGGGCGGTGGACGGTGGCGCGGCTGTTGGCCTTGGTCAGGATCAGCAGCTTGTGCTCACGGGCCTTGGCGCGGGCGTCCGCGGGCAGCCGGTTGAAGGACGGGGAGACCGGGTGGCCCTCGTCGCCCTCGCTGTGCGGCGGGTCGGCGCGCAGGATGCCCAGGCCGGTGCCCGGCACGGCGGCCAGCACGTCCTCCTCGGCGCCGCCCTCACCGGGCGCGCTGACCAGCTCGTACTCGCGGTACCCGAGGAAGGTGAAGTGATCGGCGGCCAGCCACCGCAGCAGCTCGCGGGCCTCGTCGATCTCCTGGTCGCGCAGGTCGCCGGCGGTCGGTTCGGAGGGCAGCTCGTCGGCGATGCGCAGCGCGCCGGCGCGCATCTTCTCCCAGTCCTCGACGGCCTCGCGGACGTCGGAGAGCACCCGGCGGAGATCGGCGGTGATCTGCTTGAGGTCCTCCCGGTCGGTCTCGCGGTCGATCTCCACATGGATCCAGGACTCGGTCACCGCGTCGTGCGGCAGCTCGGTGGCCTTGCCCTTGCCGGTGCTGCCGTGCGCGTCGCAGCTCGAGTCGAAGACCTCGATGAGCTTTCCGGTCACATCGCGGCGGACGATGATCTGCGGGTGGATCACGACATGGATGCCGCGCCCCTGCCGGGAGAGCTCATTGGTGACCGAGTCGACCAGGAACGGCATGTCGTCGGTGACGACCTCCACGACGGAGTGGCTGCACGTCCAGCCGTTCTCCTCGACCGTGGGCGTGTGCACCCGGACGTTCGCCGTGCCCTGCGGACGCTCCTCCGCGAGGCGGTAGTGGGAGAGCGCGGCACCGAACACGTCGACCGGATCGCGGCCGACGAGGTCCTCGGGGGCGGTGTGCAGGTAGTAGCGCTGGAGGTATCCCGTGAGGGTGTCCGGGTCGAGGCCGCGTACCGGGGTCGCCCCCCCGGCCGGGTTGTTCTCAACGACCCGGGCGGCCCTGGCGAGCAGCTCGGTCTTGGCTTCGTCCAGCTTGGTCTGCATGTCCTCTGGCTCCTGTCGCGCGCCGTTGCGTGACGTTGTGGAAGATCTCCGTGGAAGCGGCGCAACGCTTCGGCGACGCGGGGTTTCCGGTCGCTGTCGACGGTGTGCCGCGATGAGAAAGGGCCGTGCGGTCATCGGTTGCCCTGGGCAGAACCGACCCGCTGTCCCGGCCGCGAAGACCAGCGATCGCCCGGGCACCGTGGTGTCCCGGGCGCGGGGCAGGGGCCTCGATGCCCCCGCGGGTTATCGCGCTGATCACGGTGCAAGGCTATCTCTCCCCGCACGGGTGCCGTCATGGGCCACGTGTGTACAAATCCCTGGCCCGAACTTATCCCCTCCGGACAACGCCTCACCGGGGTGGCGTATGCCTCGGCCCCCATGGTCCGTACCAGGCGCCCGCCGATCGCGGCTAGGCGGCCCGCCGGCTTATCTCCTCCGCCACCTCGACCGCCTCGGCGAGGGTGTCCACCACAGGCACCCCGGCGGCCGCCAGACTGCTCCGGCTGTGCGACCCGCCGGTGTAGAGCACCGCACGCGCTCCCGCCTCCCGCGCCGCCACAGCGTCGTCCACGGCGTCACCGATCACGACCGTCCGCCCGGGATCGACGCGCACCAGCGCCTTGAGATGCCGCACCATGTGCGCGCCCTTCGAGCCCCCGGACGGCCCGGTCCTGCCGTCCACCCGGACGAACCGCGACGCGATCCCGAAGCCCCGCACGAGCGGCACCAGCTCGTCGTGCCCGTACATGCTCAGAAGCGACTGGCTGTGACCGGCCGCCTGCCACGTCTCCAGCAGCAGCTCGACGCCCTCGGCCAGCCCGCAGCCCACCCGGTGCCGGGTGTAGTGCCGGTGGAAGGCCGCGTCCATCGCCAGCCACTCGTCGTCCGACGGCAGCCGCCCCATCAGCCGCTCGTAGAACCGCGGCACGGGCACGCAGTACAGCTCGCGGTAGCGCTCCAGCGTGATCGGCGCCAGGCCGATCTCCGCGAACGCGGAATTGGTCGCTCCGATGACCGCGTCGATGTCGTGGAACAGGGTGCCGTTCCAGTCCCAGACGATATGCGCGGTGTGCTGCTCCATCCGGTGTTCCCTGCGGCTCTCCATGCGCCCCCCTACGGCTCCGGTCCCGGCTCCCGTCCGCCGGCCCTGCAAAAACCGTACCCGCGGCCACTGACAACGCCGAGGGGCCCGCCCCGGTCAACCGGTCAACCGGTCGGGCCAAGGGTTCCAGCCGCGCTCAGCCGAGCAGGTGGGGGATCTCCTGCACCCCGAACCACATCAGGTCGTGGTCCTCCGCGCCGTCCACCGTGAACTGGGCGTCGGCATCGCCCTGGTCGGCGGCGCCGAGCGCGGCGGCCGCCGCGGCGACGTCCGCCTCCGCGTCGTCGGCGTCGACGTGCACCGCCGCGGCCTTCGCCAGCGGCACCGGCCCGGCCACCCGCACCTCGCCCAGCGACGACGGGTCCAGCCCCTGGTCGGGGTCCGACACCGCGGCACCGTCCGGCACCTCCACGGCCACCACGACCCGCCGCCGCGCCACCTGCGGATTACCGGCGAGCAGGCGCAGGGAGGCCGCCGCCGCGCGGTTCAGCGCCGCGTACTCCAGCTCCTCGATGTCGTCCGAGACGTACCACTCGCGCAGTGCGGGCGTGACGGCGTACGCGTCCAGGGGGCCGGGACCCAGCTCGCCGCTCTTGTGCGCCTCTGCGAGACCGGGGAGGGTCAGGGGGATATAGAGGCGCATGGCAGTCGCTTTCGCTCGCTTCGCTCGACGTGGAAGAACGCCCGGCCAGCATACGGGCGACAGTCCCCCATCGGAGCGTCCCCACCGCGTCCGCGCCACCCGGCGCCGAAGATCACCCGGCCCTCTTCCACGCCCTGTTCCCGGGCCCGCGCCACGGACGGGTGAACTCCCCGCACGCCCCGCCCCCGCCCCGGCCCGCCTTGCTGCCGTCCGCGCCCCGCCGATAGAGATCTCCCACCGAAAGCTACCGTCCGGTAATCACTCCGGGCCCGGCCCGACGGGGGACCCACATGCCGAACACCGCCACACCGGCCACGCCCGACGCACCCCACGCCCACTTCGCCCGCTTCCCGGATCCCACCGGGAGCACGGACGCCACAGAAACCACGGTCCACACCGGGGCCACGGATCCCATCGGTTCCACGCACCCCACCGGTGCCACGGACCCCACGAAGCCCCCCGTCCTCACGCCCACCGTCCCGCAGCCGAGGCGGGCGCCCGCAGACCAGCGCCTCACCGCTCCTCCCACGCTTCCTGCGATGCCTTCACCCCGCCCCGGAACGGCTGAGCCCGGGAGCGTCCGCCACACCGCCACGTCCCCCGATGCCGCCACCGGCAGCGGCCAGGGCCCGTACCCCACCGGTACTGGCCAGGGCCCGTACCCCACCGATCGCGGCTCCGCCTCCAGCCGCCGCTCCCGCTCCCGCTCAGGCCCCGGCCCCGGCTCCGGACCCGGCTCCGGCCCCGCCTCCGCGGGCAACCGCCCCGCCGCCCGCACCCGCCCCGGCGCCCCCTCCCCCACCACCCGCTCCACCCCCGGCAGGCCCCTGCCCGGCACCCCGCCCCAGGGCCGGCCCGTCACCGCCCCGCCCGCGCCCACCGGCCCCGCCCCCTCGGCCCGGACGCTCGACCGGCCGGGCCCGGAACGCTCGGCGGCCCTCGCAGCCGCCGTGAGCCGCCGCCGGGCGCCCGCCGGCGCCGCCCCGGCACCCGGCGTCGCCCGGCCGACCGTCGGCGCCCAGCGACGCGCACAGGAGCGCCGCCCGCATGTGTGGTTCGCCCATCAGCTCCTGCTCACCCTCAGCGGCCAGCGGCCCGTACACGCCCTGCTGGGCCACTCCCTGCCCGCCGCGTACGACCGCCTGGTGGAGCTGGCACCGCAGGCGCCGCTGCGGCCCGTCCCCGGGCCGGGCGTCCGGGCGTCGGCCCCGATCCTCCGCGGCTGCGGACTGTGCCGGCCCCGCAGCGGCGTCATCGAGGCGTTCGCCCGGGTCACAGCCGGCGAACGCCTGCGCGCCCTGGCCTTCCGCCTGGAACTCGGCCCCGACGCCCGCTGGCGCTGCGCCGCCCTCGACCTCGGCCCGCAATCCCCCGCACCGGCCGTTCCCGCGCCATAGCCGCCGCCGGAGAACGGCGAAAGGCGCCCCGGCCGATGCCCGGCCGGGACGCCTCCACCGCGTGACCCGGGCACACCGCGCCCGGGTCACGCACCTACTCACCGCTCATCGCGCGCGGCTCACTTCCGGCGCCGGCGCCCGCCGCTCTTCTGGGCCTTACGCCGCTCGGCGCGGGTCAGGCCGTCCGACTCGGAGCGGGCCGGGGAATCGCCGTCCTCGTCGTTGGTGAAGTCACCCTCGATGACGCCGCCCTCACCGTCGACCGTGGGCGCGGAGAAGTGCAGCCGGTCCGGGCGCTGCGGCGCCTCCAGGCCCTTGGCATGGATCTCGGGACGGCCCGCACCGGCCGCGACGACGTCCGGCGCGCCCTTCTCCAGCGACGTCGGCTCCACCACGTCCGGCACCGGAACCTCCTCGACCTGCTGCTCCACCTGGACCTCCAGGTTGAACAGGTAGCCGACGGACTCCTCCTTGATGCCCTCCATCATGGCGGTGAACATGTCGAAGCCCTCGCGCTGGTACTCCACCAGCGGGTCCTTCTGGGCCATCGCCCGCAGGCCGATGCCCTCCTGGAGGTAGTCCATCTCGTAGAGGTGCTCGCGCCACTTGCGGTCCAGGACCGACAGCACGACCCGGCGCTCCAGCTCGCGCATGATCTCCGAGCCGAGCTGCTCCTCGCGGGCGGCGTACTGCTCGTGGATGTCGTCCTTGACGGCGTCGGCGATGAACTCTGCGGTGATGCCGGCCCGGTCGCCGGCCTCCTCCTCCAGCTCCTCGATGGTCACCTTCACCGGGTAGAGCTGCTTGAACGCGCCCCACAACCGGTCCAGGTCCCACTCCTCGGCGAAGCCCTCGACCGTCTCCGCCTGGATGTAGGCGTCGATGGTGTCTTCCATGAAGTGCTTGATCTGGTCCTGCAGGTCCTCGCCCTCCAGGACCCGGCGGCGCTCGCCGTAGATGACCTCACGCTGGCGGTTGAGCACCTCGTCGTACTTCAGGACGTTCTTACGCGTCTCGAAGTTCTGCTGCTCGACCTGCGACTGGGCGGAGGCGATGGCCCGCGTCACCATCTTGTTCTCGATCGGCACGTCATCGGGAACGTTGGCCATCGACATGACCCGCTCGACCATCTGCGCCTTGAACAGCCGCATCAGGTCATCGCCCAGGGAGAGGTAGAACCGGGACTCGCCGGGGTCACCCTGACGGCCGGAACGACCGCGTAGCTGGTTGTCGATACGGCGCGACTCGTGCCGCTCGGTGCCCAGGACGTAGAGCCCGCCGAGCTCCTTGACCTCCTCGAACTCCGCCTTGACCGCGGCCTCGGCCCGCTCCAGGGCGGCGGGCAGCGCGGCCGCCCACTCCTCGACGTGCTCCACCGGGTCCAGGCCGCGCTGGCGCAGCTCCGCCTCGGCGAGGTCGTCGGGGTTGCCGCCGAGCTTGATGTCCGTACCACGGCCGGCCATGTTGGTGGCGACCGTCACGGCACCCTTGCGGCCGGCCTGGGCGATGATCGGCGCCTCACGGTCGTGCTGCTTGGCGTTGAGCACCTCGTGGACGACGCCGCGCTTGTTGAGCTGCTGCGAGAGGTACTCGGACTTCTCGACCGAGGTGGTGCCGACCAGGATCGGCTGGCCCTTTTCGTGCTTCTCGACGATGTCCTCGACCACCGCGTCGAACTTCGCCGGCTCGGTGCGGTAGATCAGGTCGGGCTGGTCCTTGCGGACCATCGGGCGGTTCGTCGGGATCGGGACGACGCCCAGCTTGTAGATCTGGTGGAACTCGGCGGCCTCGGTCATGGCCGTACCGGTCATGCCGGAGAGCTTGTCGTAGAGGCGGAAGAAGTTCTGGAGGGTGATCGTGGCGAGCGTCTGGTTCTCGTCCTTGATCTCCACCCCCTCCTTCGCCTCGATGGCCTGGTGCATGCCCTCGTTGTAGCGGCGGCCGGCGAGGATACGGCCGGTGTGCTCGTCAACGATCATGACTTCGCCGTCGATGACGACGTAGTCCTTGTCGTTCTTGAACAGCTCCTTGGCCTTGATCGCGTTGTTGAGGTACCCGACGAGCGGGGTGTTCACCGACTCGTAGAGGTTGTCGATGCCCAGCCAGTCCTCGACCTTGCTGACACCGGACTCGTGGATGCCGACGGTGCGCTTCTTCTCGTCGACGTCGTAGTCGCCGGTCTCCTCGATACCGCGCTGCGGGTTGGCGGCCTCGCCCCGCTTGAGGCGCTGCACCAACTTCGCGAAGTCGCCGTACCACTTGGTGGCCGAGTCCGCCGGACCGGAGATGATCAGCGGCGTACGGGCCTCGTCGACGAGGATGGAGTCGACCTCGTCGACGATCGCGAAGTTATGGCCGCGCTGGACGAGTTCGTCCTGCGACCACGCCATGTTGTCGCGCAGGTAATCGAAACCGAATTCGTTGTTCGTGCCGTACGTGATGTCGCACGCGTACTGCTCGCGGCGCTGGGCCGGCGTCATGTCGGCGAGGATGCAACCGACCTCCAGGCCCAGGAACTTGTGGACCCGGCCCATCATCTCGGAGTCGCGCTCGGCCAGATAGTCGTTGACCGTGATCAGGTGGACGCCCTTGCCGGAGAGCGCGTTGAGATACGCCGGCAGGGTGCCGACGAGGGTCTTGCCCTCACCGGTCTTCATCTCGGCGACGTACCCGAGGTGAAGGGCCGCGCCACCCATCATCTGGACGTCGTAGTGGCGCTGGCCGAGCACGCGCTTGGCCGCCTCACGAACCGTGGCGAACGCCTCGGGGAGCAGATCGTCCAGGGACTCACCGTCCGCGTACCGCTCTTTGTACTCATCGGTGAGCGCCCGCAGCTCGGCGTCGGAGAGGGCCTTGAAGTCCTCTTCGATGGAGTTGACCTGGCCCGCGATGCGGTGCAGTTTGCGCAGGATCTTTCCTTCGCCTGCACGCATGAGCTTGTTGAAGACGGACACTTGGGCTGGTCTCCTTGCCGGTCGGGCCTGCACGGTCGAGTGCGCGGGCGCGGCATTTTTCCAAGGGGGCAGGCCCCGCCGCAACGGCCATCGTAAGGGAGGACGCGTCTCGGCCGGGAGGTCCGCCGCCGCGAAGGCCGGTATCCCCTCCCCCGGTGAACGCGCGAGGTCCCGGGAAGGTGCCGGGAATCACCGCGAAAACCCTTCGCCGCCTTTCCCGCCCCACAGCAGACTCACTGTATGGAGCATGTCACCCTCACGACCGAGCGCCTCATTCTGCGCCCTTTCGAGCCTTCCGACGCCCCCGCGGTGTACGCCGCCTGTCAGGAACCCGACATTCCGCGGTGGACGAGCATCCCCTCGCCGTACGGCCTGACGGACGCGGAACAGTTCGTCGGCACCTTCGCCCCGCAGGGCTGGCGCGAGGACACGGCCTACGCCTTCGCCGTGACCTCCCGGGCCGACGGCGCGCTGGTCGGCTCCATGGGCCTGGTCCGCCTCGACCGGCTGCACACCCCGGAGCGGCAGGCCGAGCTCGGCTACTGGACCGCCAAGGAACACCGCGGCCGCGGCTACACCGTCGAGGCGGCCCGCGCGGTGCTGCGCTGGGCCTTCCGCGACCTGGGCGTGGAGCGGATGGAATGGCTCGCGGAGGCCGGCAACGAGGGCTCGCGCGCCGTCGCCCGCAAGGCGGGCTTCCAGATGGAGGGCACCCTGCGCGCCAAACTCCTCCACCAGGGCACGCGGCGTGACGTGTGGATCGGCTCGCTGCTCCCGAGCGATCTCCTGGCGGAGCCGGAGGGCCACGACGGCGCCGGCTTCCCGGGCTCCGCGCCGGTCCGGGAGACGACGCCCTACCTGCCGTACACGGGCTGAAGCCGCTGACGGTCCCCCGGGGCGTCCCCGGGGGACGGGGGACGCCCCCGCCTCCGGGCCTTGTTGTCAGTGCCCGCCCCTACCCTTTGCCGCATGACCGCCGCGACGCAGCCAGCCCCGGAGCCCAGGCCCGTTACCGCCCTCTCCCGTGACGACGCCCGCCGGATGGCGCTGCGGGCGCAGGGCCTGATGGGCGCCCCGGACCGCCGGGCGGGCGTCCGCGGCGTGCTGCGGCACCTCGGCGCGGTCCAGCTCGACACGATCTCGGTCCTCGCCCGCTCCCACGAACTGGTCCCCTACGCCCGCCTCGGCGCGACCGGCCGCCAGGCCGTCGAGGCCGCCTACTGGACCCCCGGCGGGCCCGCGGCGGCACCGCACAGCTTCGAGTACTGGTCGCACGCCGCCTGCGTGCTGCCCGTCGAGGAGTGGCCGCACTTCGCCTTCCGCCGCCGCGCCTACCGCGCCCGCCGCACCTGGCATCACGACCTGCCGCCGGCCGCGTACGACGCGGTGCTGGCACAGCTCACCGCCGAGGGGCCGCTGACGGCGACGGAACTGGGCGGAGCCAGGAACGGCGGCCCGTGGTGGGACTGGAGCGAGGCGAAGATCGCCGTGGAGCGCGCCCTGATGCTCGGCGAGGTGGTCTGCACCGAGCGCCGGGGCTGGAAGCGGGTGTACGACCTCGCCGAGCGCGCCCTCCCCGAGCGACTGCTGAAGGACGATCTCGACGACACCGAGTGCGTCCGGCGCCTGGTCGCCCAGGCCGGGGCGGCGATGGGCGTCGCCACCCGCGCCGACCTCGCCGACTACCACCGGCTGAAGGCCGAACAGGTCGACGCCGTGGTGGCCGACTCCGGCCTGGTCCCGGTCGAGGTCGAGGGCTGGGCGAAGCCCGCCTGGGCCGATCCGGCGGCCCTCGCCGCACCACCGCGCGGCCGGCACCGCACGACCCTGCTCTCGCCGTTCGACTCGCTGATCTGGGACCGCCCGCGCACGGAACGGATCTTCGGCTTCACCCACCGCCTGGAGGCGTATGTTCCGCGGCCCAAGCGGATACACGGCTACTTCGCGATGCCGCTGCTGGCCGGCGGCCAGTTGGTGGGCCGGGTGGATCCGGCCCGCGAGGGCCGCACGCTCATCGCCCGCCAGGTCTCGATGCGCGACCGCAAGGCCGTCGGCCCCATGGCCCAGGCGCTGCGCGAGGCCGCGTCCTGGGTCGGCTGCGACGCCGTGCGCCTCGAACGTTGCGACGACCGGGAGCTGGCCGCCGCGCTCCGCGCGGAACTGGCCGCCGATCCGCGCTGAACCGGAATCGGATCACCGCATCACCGGATCAGGGCGTCACCGGGTCACCGGGTCACCGGATTTCGAGGATTTTCTCCCGCATCGCGTAGACCACCGCTTCCATCCGGGAGTGCAGTTGCAACTTCTCCAGGATGTTGCGCACATGGTTTTTGACGGTGTTCTCGGAGATGAAGAGTTCCTTGGCGATATCGCGGTTGTTCATCCCCGTCGCGACGAGCTTGAGGACCTCCAGCTCGCGTTCGGTGAGCCGGGGCGCGGGCACCAGCCGGCGCTCGTCGGTCCGCTGGATCATCGACTTGAACTCCGTCAGCAGCTTGGACGCCATCGACGGGCTGATCTGCGACTGGCCGTCCGCGACGGCGCGGATCGCCGTCGCCACCTCGTCGGTGGAGATCTCCTTGAGGAGGTAACCCGTGGCACCGGCCTTGATCGCGTCGTAGAGATCGGCCTCTTCGTCGCTGATCGTCAGCATGATGATCTTCGCGCTGGGAGCCACCTCCTTGATGGAGGTACACGCCTCGATACCGCCGCGCTTGGGCATCCGGACGTCCATCAGCACGATGTCGGGCAGCAGATCAGCGGCCTTGTCGACCGCCTCCGCGCCGTCCCCCGCCTCGCCGACGACCTGGATGTCCTCCTCCTGGGCCAGAACGATTTCCAGGCCCCGCCGGAACAGCGCGTGATCATCCACCACCAGGACCCGGATCGGTTCCTTGCGTGACACGCCCTCGCCGGCTCCGTCGTCGGCACCGCTTCCGTCGTCGTCCGCGTGGTCACGCACGGGCCCGAAGCTGTCCCCCATCGTTCCTCCCCGTCAACTACTCGGCCGCGAGGGCAGAGTTTGGAAATAAGGCTGGTTGACAACAGCCCCCTGCGGCCAGCCCGATCAATGCCATACGACCGCCTCCCCGGCATGTCGCCGTTTCGTGCTCACATACTCCCCGGCTGGCACAAACACTATACGGCTTCAACTCCTGCTTTTCGCAGGCGCGATGGTGGGGCGGGGGGGGGGGGGGGGGACCAAGAGGAAAAGAGGTCAGCCGCCCAACGCGCCGCCCCCGCCCCCAG
>NZ_JBVIHH010000002.1:0-14596 GCF_055570395.1 Streptomyces sp. NPDC031210 | reverse complement strand
GGGCGTTTTGCTTTTTGGTGCTCACATCCTCCCTGGCGGAAAAAAACATTGGATGGTTCCACCTCTTGTTTTTCGAAGGCGCGGTGGTCCCCCCGGCGCACGCCGGGGCCACCGAGCGAAACGGATGTCAGCCGCCGAGCGCGCCGCCCGCGCCGCCGGGCTGAACCTCCCCGTAGGAGTCGGGATTGAGGTGGATGACGCCGTAGTCGTAGGCGTGCCGCCGGTAGACGACACTGGGCTGCTTGGTCTCGGCGTCGACGAAGAGATAGAAGTCGTGACCGACCAACTCCATCTCGTAGAGCGCCTGGTCGAGCGTCATGGGTGCCGCGGAGTGCGTTTTTTCGCGGACGATGAGGGGGCCTTCACCCTGGACCTCCAGGGAGCCCACCTTCTTGATCGGCACCTTCGACTCGGTCTCCCGCTCGGCGGCGAGTTCGCCGTTGGGGGTCAGGTGCGCGGCGTCGGGGACGCTGACGGCGACATCACTCGCCGGGATGCGACCCGAGCCGCGACGGGAAAAGCGCTTGTCGTGCTGCTTCCTCAGACGCGCCTCTAGCTTGGCGGTAGCCAGGTCGAGCGCGGCGTACGGGTCTGCCGCGGCCGCCTCCGCCCGGACCACCGGGCCACGGGAGCGAAGGGTGATCTCCACCCGGTCGGAACGGTCGGCCTGTCGCGGGTTGGGCTCCTTGGACACCTCGACGTCCAGGCTGATCACCTTGCCGTCGAGCTTCTGGACTTTCTCCAGGTTCAGCTTCTCGGCCACGTGCTTGCGGAACCGCTCGGGCACCTCGGTCTTGCGGCCCTTGACGACGATGTCCACGCAGAACTCCGTTCCCGGATCGCCCCGCCCGAAAAGCGGAGCGATGCCTTCTTGCACCAGGCTCCGGTGGGTGCCGAAGCCTCGGACTTGGCGACTTTCACCTCCTCCTCCCCAGGGGGCGAGCTCTCCACTCCCACGTCATCAGGATCGGTGAAAACTCCCCTGAACGCGTGCATCACGACATTCGAGGCAAAGCACCCGCCAAGTCCTCACAACCGAACATAGCTCGCCTGGATGGGTGTCGGCACCCCCTCGGGGCCTCCAACTCCGTTTGGGTGAAATTTGGGCCTCATACCAGGAACGTTGAACTTTCTCGTTCAGTTCCGGCGGAGGACGAAGGCGGCACGGGGCGCCGCCACCACCGCCGCTCCGGCCACCCGGCCACCCGCCGCCGCGACCGCCCGCGCCGCCTCGGCCAGCGTGGCCCCCGTGGTCATCAGGTCGTCCACCAGCACCACTGGCGGCCCCACCAGCAGCCTCCCGGCCCCGCCCGGCACCTCCAGGGCACCCGCGACATTGGCCAGCCGCTCCCGGGCGCTCAGCCCCGCCTGGTCGGCCACCATCCGGCGCTGCCGCAGCACCGCGAGCACCCGCGCGCCGCTCCCCGCCCGCCGCAGCTCGGCTGCCGCGGCCCGCGCGATCCTGCGTACGGGGTCATGGCCCCGGCCCGCCACCGCCCGCCGCGCCGACGGCACCGGCACCAGCACCGGCGGCCCGCCGCCACCCCCGGCCCGCCGCCGCCCCGCACCACCGGCGCGTACGCCCCGGACCGCCCCGGTCAGCGCCGACCCCAGCGGCCCCGCCAGCCGCAGCGCACCGCGCTCCTTGTGGGCCAGCAGCACCGCCCGCACCTCGTCCGCGTAGGGCGCGGCGGCCCACACCCGCGGCAACCCGGCGGGCACCGGAGCGGGCCGCACCCGCCCCGCCCCGCGCCCGCCCCGCGACAGCACCCGCCGGCACCGCCCGCACAGCTCCGTACGCGGCCGCCCACACCCGGCGCAGTCGACCGGCAGCACCAGTCCCGTCAGTTCCCGCCATACCCCCCGCATGGCTCAACTGTCCCGCCGCGGCCGCGCGCCGGCCACCCCTGTGGATAACCGGCCGGATGGGGACAACGAGCGGACGCCGCGTGGGACTCCCACGCCGTCGGACCGGTACCCCGACCGGCAGGACCGGGACTCCCGCGCCGTCGGACCGGTACCCCGACCGGCAGGACCGGGACCTCCCGCGCCGTCGGACCAGGACTCCGACCGGCCGCACCGGGACTCCCCGCGGCCGGACCGGATTCCGCGGCCTGGACCCGGATTCCGCGGCCGCGGCGCCCACCGCCGGCGGCCCGCGCCTCAGCGGCGAGGAACCCGCCCTCAGCCCGGATAGACCGGCGCCGACCCGTCCTTCGCCACGGTCTTCCAGTTCGCGTCCAGCGGCAGCCGCACGATGCCCTCGGCGGCGTCCGCGATCAGCGGCCTGCTCTCGTCCTCCGAGGCGGCCACCGCCTTGACGCCGTTGACCCCGGGCAGCGTCTGCGCGTTCGACGCCGAGCCGTCGGTCTCCATGAACTGCATCTGCTGCACCCCGCCGGACTCCCGGCCGACAACCACCAGCCTGCTGCCGCCCGCCCAGGACGCGGCGACCACGTCCTCCAACTGCGGCGCGATCGGGCGCAATTCCCGCACCGAGAGCACCGGGTGCGCCGGGGTGCCGCCGCGCTCCACCCGGCCGAGCTGGAGCGTCGTACGCCCCTTGTCCTCGACCAGGACGGCGATCCGGATGCCGTCCGAGGCGACCCGGATCGCCTTGATCCGCCGCTCGCCCAGGCCCGGCACCGCGACCTGTTCGGGGTCGCCCTTGCCCTCGCGCATCCGCAGCAGCCGCGAGCCGTGCGCGTCACGGTCGGCGATCCACAGATCGCCCAGGCCGTCCCAGCTCGGCGCGGTCAGGCCGTCCTGCGGGCCCTTGACCACGGCACCGCTGGTCAGCAGCGGACCGCCGCGCTCGATCCCGTCCTCCATACCGGCCACGTACAGCGACCGGCCATCGCTCGACACCCCCGCCGCGGTGTTCTCCCCGCGCGAGATCGCCACCGAACGCAGCGGCGTCCGGCCCGTGCCGAACGGTCCGCGCACCGGAGTCGGCTCGGTGGCGGCGTCCGACATGGCGACGACCTTGTGGTCGGCGTCGATGAAGTACTCCTTGGCCGCGCGGCCGGCCCCCCGGGAGGGGGCGAAATCGCGGTCGGCCTGCTCCTGGGTCAGCGCGCACAGCGAGTCGCCGCCCTCGTCCTGGAGATCCACCTCGCTGATCTTCGACGCCCGGGTCATGTCCTGAACGGTGTAGAAGAGCTGGGCCGCCATCCGCTTGCACTGGGTGACGTCGGCGCTCACCGCCTGCTTGCTGAGCTTGACCCGCAGCGCGTTGGAGTCGTCCAGCGACAGGTCACGCGCGGCGAGCCGGGTGCCGGGCGGGAACGCCGAGGTCGTGACCTGGTCCAGCCAGTCGGTCGGCCCGGACAGCAGCGCCTCCACACTGGCGGTGATCGGCTCTATCCGCTGCCGCAGGTAGACCGGATCGGCGACGAGGACGTTCTTGCCCGCCTTCGGCTCCCCCGACTCCGACTTGTACGACGCGAAGTAGTACTTGTTGACCGAGCGGTAGATCCGCTGGAAGTCGGACTGCCCCAGCACCAGCCCGTTGGGCAGCCGGTCGATGCGCCACTGGTCCCCCTCCTTGATGAGGTGGATCGTCCGGCGGTACGGCTTCTCCTCCGGCGTGTAGGCGTGGTTGCCGTCCACCGTCGCCACCTGGCTGCCGGAGAGCGTGACGGTGTAGCCGTGGGCGTCCTCGCGGTTGGGCTGCGCCTTCGGCTCGGGCTTCGGGCGCTCCTGGAGCACGTTCGTCACCACGAACGGCCGCCAGGTCCGCTTGGCCGACTTGGCCAGATACTGACTCGCCGTACGGAAATCCGCCTCGTCGCTGGTCGTCGCGTCCAGGAAGCTGCGGACGATGTTCGTCGGCTGCGCGCCGTCCTGCGGGGGCACGCCGTAGACGCGCACCTGCGACTCGCCCTCGGCGCGCGGCGACTGGTCGACGGCCCTGATCTCGCCGCTGTCCGGCATCGACGCGCAGCCGGCCAGCAGCGCCGCCGCGGAGCCGAGCAGCACGGCCTTCCGCCCCGCCCGGCTCCGCGGCCGCTTCGGATTCCGCATCCGGGACATCGAACGGGCCCGGCCACGGCCTCCGACGCTCTCGTCGGCTCCCTCGCGGGCACGCGCACGCCCCCGCGCGCCCGGCTCACACTCCTCCGCGCGCTCAGCGTCCACGCGCCCCGCCTTCCCGATCCTCGCCGCGTACGGCCTCTTGCTCCGCTGCCGCGCGGGCCCCGCCCTCATGGCGGGGCGCCCCGACGGCCGCTTCCCCGCCGCGCGGCCCTGCCCCGCTCCGCCCGTCTCCACTCCGCCCGTCCCCGGTCCGCCCGTCCCCGGTCTGCGGCACCACGCGGGCACCCTGGCCGGGAAGCGCCGCCGGATCGGCCGACGGCCGTGCCGTGGCGCGCGGTTCCGAAGCCCGCGGCTGAGCGGGAATCGTGGAGGACTTGCCCGCCGAGACGGCGCGCGGCTGGCCCGCCTCGTCCACTCCCCGGTTGCGCCGCGAGTCCTCCGGCTCCAACGGGATCGGCGAGCCGCGCAGCGACTCCCCGGCCGTACGGGGCAGCGTCAGCCGGAACTGCGAACCGCCACCGGGCTCGCCCCAGGCCTGCAGCCACCCGCCGTGCAACCGGGCGTCCTCCACGGCGATGGACAGGCCGAGGCCCGTACCACCGGTCGTACGAGCCCGCGCCGGATCCGCCCGCCAGAAGCGGTTGAAGACCCGCGTCGCCTCGCCGGGCTTGAGCCCGACGCCGTAGTCCCGCACCGCGATGGCCACGGCGCCGCCGATGCGACCGCCGCCGGACGCCAGGCGCACCACGACCTCGCGGCCCTCGCCGTGCTCGACGGCGTTGACGACGAGGTTGCGCAGGATGCGCTCCACGCGGCGCGGGTCGGCCTCGGCGATCACCGGGCCCTCGGCGCCCCGCACCTCGATGCGGGTGCCCTTGCGCTCGGCGAGCGGCTCCGCGCCCTCGATGACGCGGTGCACCACGTCGCGCAGGTCTATCGGCTCCGCTTCCAGGGCGGCCGCGCCCGCGTCGAAACGACTGATCTCCAGCAGCTCCGCGAGCAGCGATTCGAAGCGGTCGAGCTGGCCGCGCAGCAACTCCGCGGAGCGGGCGGTGGCCGGGTCGAACTCGTCGCGTACCTCGTGGATGACGTCGGCCGCCATCCGCACGGTCGTCAGCGGCGTCCGCAGCTCGTGCGAGACGTCGGAGACGAAGCGGCGCTGCATCCGGGAGAGCTCCTCCAACTGCTGGATCTTGAGCTGGAGGTTCTGCGCCATCTTGTTGAAGGACTCGCCCAGGCGCGCGATGTCGTCCTCGCCGGTGACCTTCATCCGTTCCTGGAGGATGCCGGCGGCCAGCCGCTCGGAGATCCCGGCGGCCATGCGTACGGGGGTGACGACCTGGCGCACCACCAGCCAGGCGATGGCGCCGAGCAGGATGACGACGAACACCCCGGCGGTCGCGAGAGTGCCCGTCACCAGCTTGAGCGACTCCTCTTCCTGGCTGAACGGGAAGAGGTAGTAGAGCTGGTACTGGTTGCTGTTCACGTCGTTGAGCCGCTTGCCGATGATCAGCGCGGCCACGCCGTCGTCGGACCCGATGCGCTTGATCTGCGTGTACTCGCGGAAGGTGCCGGCCTGGGTGTCCAGCTTCCGGCGCAGTCCGGCGGGCACGCTGCGCTCGGGGTCGACGTCCCCGGAGGCGCGCGGGCCGCGGGTGCCGGGGCTGGCGTCGCCGAACGGCTCCTCGGAGTCGGAACTGAGCGCCACGACGGAGAAGACGCCCTGACCACCACTGGCGAGCTGTTCGACCAGCCCGGTCAGCCAGGTCGCGGAGTCCTGGGTGCCGCGGTTTCCGGCGCGGCCGCCGTCGTCGGGCCGGGTGCCGCCGGCGCCGTCGGCCAGCTTCTGCGCCACACCGAAGCCGCCCACGGCCTGGCTCTGCGCGGCCTGGGCCTTGGCCGTGAGCAGGCCGTTACGGACCTGCCCGACGACCACGACGCCGAGCAGCAAAACCACCGCGAGCGACATCAACAGCGTGGTGGCGACCACGCGGAGCTGGATGTTGCGGCGCCACAGCCGCAGGGCGGACAGCAGCGGCCGCCGCACCCAGCGACTGAAGAGCCGCAGCAGGGGATGGACCGGGCCGCTCACCGCACCGTCGGGCAGCAACTGGCCACCGCGCAGCAATCGGGCAGACAACTTGCTCGAAAAGGACATTTCTCCTGCCGGGCCGAAACCACGCCCCCGCTTTGCCTCCGGGGCGGAACCGTCCCGGCTCATCTCAACTGGGCCCGGCCTTATAGCCGACCCCGCGCACCGTCACCACGATCTCGGGCCGCTCCGGGTCCCTCTCGACCTTGGAACGCAGCCGCTGTACGTGGACATTGACCAGCCGGGTGTCAGCGGCGTGCCGATAACCCCACACCTGCTCCAGGAGCACCTCACGAGTGAACACCTGCCACGGCTTGCGCGCCAGTGCCACCAGCAGATCGAACTCCAGCGGCGTCAGCGCGATCGACTGCCCGTCCCGCTTCACGGAGTGACCCGCCACATCGATGACAAGATCACCGATCGCGAGCTGCTCGGGCGCCGGCTCCTCCGAACGCCGCAGCCGGGCCCGGATACGAGCCACCAGTTCCTTGGGCTTGAACGGCTTGACGATGTAGTCGTCCGCGCCCGACTCGAGCCCGACCACCACATCCACCGTGTCGCTCTTGGCGGTCAGCATGACGATCGGCACGCCGGACTCGCCGCGGATCAGCCTGCACACCTCGATACCGTCCCGTCCGGGCAGCATCAGATCGAGCAGGACAAGATCGGGCTTGGTCTCGCGGAAAGCGGCAAGCGCCTTGTCGCCGTCCGACACGAACGACGGTTCAAAGCCTTCGCCGCGCAGCACGATGCCAAGCATCTCTGCCAGTGCGGTGTCGTCGTCGACGACCAGGACGCGTCCCTTCATTCGGCCATCATCCCATTACCTGATCGTGACGTACTCCATCGTGACGTGGAACACGCTTCCACCAGCGAGTCCCGGGTGACCGGCGACACCACTCCGGCCTCCGTCACGATCGCCGTCACCAGCTCCGGCGGCGTGACATCGAAGGCCGGGTTGTAGGCCTGGGCCCCCAGCGGCGCCAGCGGTATACCGACGCCCGCCTCCACCCCGACGCCCTGCGCGTGCGGCAACGAGAATTCCGTCACCTCATGCCCCGGACGCTGCTCCACCTCGATAGCCGCCCCCTCTGCCGTCTCCAGGTCGACCGTGCTCGTCGGAGCCACCACCACGAACGGAACCTGGTGATACCGCGCCAACACCGCCAGCGGATAGCTGCCGACCTTGTTGGCGACCGACCCGTCCGCCGCGATCCGGTCCGCGCCGATCAGCACCGCGTCCACCTCACCGGCGGCGAACAGCGACCCCGCCGCCCCGTCCGCCAGCACGGTGTACGCCATCCCCGTCCGCGCCGCCTCGTACGCGGTCAGCCGCGCCCCCTGCAACAGCGGCCGGGTCTCGTCCACCCACAGCCGGCGCAGCTCGCCGGCCCGGTGCGCCGCCAGCGCCACCGCCAGGGCGGTGCCCTCGCCCCCGGACACCAGCGCACCCGTATTGCAGTGGGTGAGGATCCGGTGACCACCCCCGGGCAGCAGCTCGCCCAGCAGCGCCAGACCGTGCTCCGCCATCCGCTTGCTGGCGTCGGCGTCCTCCGCGTGCAGGGCCCGCGCCTCGGCCAGAGCGGCCACCGCGCCCGCCTCCGGCTCCGCACCGTCGGCCGCCGCCCGGTGATAGGCGGCAGCCGCCCGGCGCACGCCGTACCCCAGATTGACGGCGGTCGGCCGGGCATGCGCCAGCGTCTCCGCCGCGTCCGCCACATCGAACCCGCGCGCGGCCGCCAAGGCGACACCGTAAGCGCCGGCGATACCCAGCAGCGGCGCCCCGCGCACGGCCAGCGTCCTGATCGCCTGCACCAGCGCCGGCACGTCCGTGCAGACCAGTTCGACCTCCTCCGCCGGCAGCCGAGTCTGATCGAGGAGCACCAATACGGGTCCCTCGGGTGGTTCCTCCCAACGCAACGACGGAATTGCGAGCGCTTCGACGCCCACCTCTGATACCTCGTGCTGATCGGCCATCTGCTCAGTCTGCCGCCGACAGCACCTCCAACAGAAGGTGCCCTCCCTCTCAGGGCACCCGTCCACAACGGCACACGCCATGACACGATGACTGCCACCGCGGACCCCGGACCCCGACCGCCTCGGCGGACGGGCAGCAAGAAGGAGCGACGATGAACAACTCTCCGGGCTGGGCCTCGCCCGGATCCACCCCCTCCGAAGAGCCGGACCGCGGCACCCAGGAGCAGCCCGACCGACAGCCCGACGAGACGGAGGCGCCCGGCACCGCCGAGCAGCCGTCCCCGCCGAACTGGTCCAAGCAACAGCCCCCGGCCGGACAGTGGTCGGCGCCCACCGGCATCCCCGGTCAGAGCGGCCCGCAGAGCCACGGCGGCGCCGGAGACCGCGCCCGCGCCGCCTCCTCCGGCTCCACCCAGGGCGGCTGGAACGGCCCCGCCGGCCCCGGCCATCAAGCCCCATGGGGCACCGGCTGGTCCGCCACCCCTCCGGCCGCGCAACCCGGCGTCGTCCCGCTGCGCCCGCTGGGCGTCGGCGAGATCCTCGACGGTGCGGTCTCCACCATGCGCGCCCACTGGCGCACCGTGCTCGGCGTCTCGCTGATCGTCGCGGTCGTCTCGCAGACCGCCGTCACCCTCGTCACCGGCCTGTGGTTCCGGGACGGGGGCCGCCCGCCCGCCCTGGAGGACTCCTCCGGCCCCGCGCTGGGCGAGACCATGCGCGCCGTCGGCGACCAGCTCGCCGGCACCGGCATCACCTCGCTGATCGGGCTGCTCGCCACGATCATCGCCACCGGACTGCTGACGATGGTCGTCAGCCGCGCCGTCCTCGGCCGCCCCGTCACCACCGCGGCGGCCTGGCAGGACGCCCGCGCTCAACTCCCCCGCCTGCTGGGGCTGCTGGTCCTGCTGCCCCTCCTCTTCACGGCCGTCGTGGCGGTCGGTGTGGCACCCGGCATCATCGTCAGCGCGCTCGGCACCTGGGACATCGGCCTGATTCTCAGCGTCCTCGGCGGACTGGCCGCGATGATCGTGAGCGTCTGGCTGTGGGTCCGCTACAGCCTCGCCTCCCCGGCTCTGATGCTGGAGAAGCAGGGCGTCCTCGCCTCCATGCGACGGTCCGCAAAGCTCGTACGGGGCGCCTGGTGGCGGGTGCTGGGCGTCCAGCTCCTCGCCTACGTGCTGATCGTCATGGTCGAGTTCATCATCCAGATCCCGGCCACCCTCGTCGCCTTCCTCATCGACGGCGAGACCCTCATGGACTGGGCGGACGGCACCAGCAACACCACCGGTTGGAGCTTCCTGATCGTCCTGGGCGTCGGCGCCGTCATCAGCTCGACCCTCACCTTCCCGATCAGCGCCGGAGTCACCGCGCTCCTCTACATCGACCAGCGCGTCCGCCGCGAGGCACTCGACCTCGAACTCGCCCGCGCCGCCGGCCTCCCCGACTACGGTTCGCAAGCCCGCCCCCAGCGCCCCGCCCCGCCGGCCGACGCCGCACCGGCAGCCGCCCCCGGCGCCGCCGCCCCGGCCCCCGGCGTCCCTGCCCCGGCCACCGCGCCGGACCAGGACACCGCCGCCCGCGCGGAGACCGACGCCCCGGCCGAGCATCGCGCGGCCCCCGGCGAACAAGCCACTGACGGCGCCATCCCGGGCCGTCGGGAGGCCCCCGCGGACCACTCCGAAGAGCGCCCGAGCGACGCCGCACCGGGAAGCTGATGCGGTGATCACTGGGGGGAGCACCACCGCGTTGATACGCCTCATATCGCGCACCGGCGACGACATACCGGTGCGGACGCCCCGCGCCCCGGCCCGCGAAGCGGCCGAGCGCGAGCTGTCCGATCCGCGGTACCACCAGCACGACCCCAACCCGATCCAACGGGTCCTGAACTGGTTCTGGGAACGCGTCGACGACCTGTTCCAGGCCGCCTCCGGCGCCACACCGGGCGGCTGGATCGGGCTCCTGGCCATCGCCGCGTTCGTGCTGCTGCTGGTCATCGCCCTCCGTCTGCGCCTGGGGGCCGTACGCCGCACCCCCACCACGACCGGAGCTCTCTTCACCGACACCCCGCGCACCGCCGCCGAGCACCGGGCCACCGCCGACCGGCACGCCGCCGAAAGCCAATGGAGCGCGGCGATCCAGGACCGCATGCGCGCCCTCGTCCTCTCCCTCGAAGAGCGGGCCCTGCTCACACCGGGCCCCGGCCGCACCGCCGACGAGGCAGCCGCCGAGGCCGGCCAGGCGTTCCCCGCGCACACCGACCGACTGCGCGCCGCGGCCCGCGCCTTCGACGACGTCACATACGGCGGCCGCCCCGGCTCGGAACGGGAGTACACCCTCCTGACCGACCTCGACACCGACCTGCAACGCGCCAAGCCCCACCTGGCCGGCGCCCCCACCGGGAGCCGCCGATGACCACGGCCGCGACGGACAGCACCACGCGTCCGCTCCCCACCCGCCGCCTCTGGACCCGCTCCCGCGGGCCGCTGCTCGCCCTCCTCCTGCTCGTCGTGAGCGGGATCGTCCTGGCCGCCCTTCAATCCGGCGAACAGCACGGCCGCCTCGACCCCCGGTCCGCGGACCGCCCCGGCAGCCTGGCGCTCGCCCGCCTCCTCGCCGCCCGGGGCGTCACCACGCACGTCGTGACCACCTCCGAGGAAGCCGCCGCCGCGTCCGGCCCCGGCACCACCCTCCTGATCACCGAACCCGACCTGCTCACCCAAAGGCAGCTCACCGGCCTGCACACCGCCACGACCCACACCCCCGGCCGCACCATCCTGCTCGCCCCCGGCGCCCCGACCCTCGACACCTTCGCCCCCGGCGTCCGGCCCCGGTCGCCCGTCGGCATCTCGGCCCGCCGGCCCGCCTGCCCCCTCTCCGAAGCCCGGCGGGCGGGCGACGCCCTCCTGGGCGGCCTGCGCTACGCCACCCCCCGTGCCCCCGCCGACCGCTGCTACGTCAGCGGCGGCCTGCCCACCCTGCTGCGCCTGCCGGCCCCCGCCACCGGCCGCGACACCGTGCTCCTCGGCTCGGCCGACTTCCTCGACAACCAGCATCTCGCCGAACACGGCAACGCCTCGCTGGCCCTTCAACTCCTCGGCGCCCACAAGCATCTGGTCTGGTACCTCCCCTCCGTAAGCGACCCGTCCTCCATCCAGGAAGACAACCAGCGCGATTTCCTTGACCTCCTCCCCTCCGGCTGGAGCTGGGGACTGCTCCAACTCGGCTTCGCCGCCGCGTTCGCCGCCTTCTGGCGCGCACGCCGCCTCGGCCCCCTGGTCCCCGAACGGCTCCCCGTCACCGTCCCGGCCGCGGAGACCACCGAAGGCCACGCCCGCCTCTACGAGCAGGCCAACGCCCGCGACCGCGCCTCAGCCGTCCTACGGTCGGCGACCCGCACCCGGCTCGCCCCCCTCCTCGGCGTGCCCCCCACACGCGCCCACTCCCCCGACCTCCTTCTCCCCGCTCTGCACTCCCACTTGAGCGCCGGCTCCGGCCCCGGAACCGACCCGCACACGCTGCTTTTCGGCCCAACTCCCGCGGACGACAAGGCGCTGGTGCGGCTGGCCGACCAACTCGACCAACTAGAAACCTCGATCGTTTCCCAAGAGAGGCACGCCCCCCGTGAGCACCCCGACCGCTGACAGTGCCCGAGCCTCCCTGGAGGCCCTGCGCACCGAGATCGCCAAGGCCGTCGTCGGCCAGGACCCTGCCGTCACCGGCCTGGTCGTCGCTCTTCTCTGCCGCGGACATGTCCTCCTCGAAGGCGTCCCCGGTGTCGCCAAGACCCTGCTCGTACGCGCCCTGTCAGCCACCCTCGAACTCGACACCAAGCGCGTCCAGTTCACCCCCGACCTGATGCCGAGCGACGTCACCGGTTCCCTGGTCTACGACGCACGCAGCGCCGAGTTCTCCTTCCAGCCCGGCCCCGTCTTCACCAACCTCCTTCTGGCCGACGAGATCAACCGCACGCCGCCCAAGACCCAGGCGTCCCTGCTCGAAGCGATGGAAGAACGCCAGGTCACCGTCGACGGCACCGCCCGCCCCCTCCCCGAACCGTTCCTCGTCGCCGCAACCCAGAACCCCGTCGAATACGAAGGCACCTATCCACTGCCGGAGGCCCAACTGGACCGCTTCCTGCTGAAGCTGACGGTCCCTCTCCCCGCGCGGCAGGACGAGATAGACATCCTCACCCGTCACGCCGACGGCTTCAGCCCCCGCGACCTCACCGCCGCGGGACTACGCCCCGTGGCCTCCGCCGCCGACCTCGACGCGGCCCGAGCCGCAGTCGCCAAGACCGCGGTGTCTTCCGAAGTCACCGGCTATATAGTCGATATCTGCCGTGCCACCCGTGAATCCCCCTCGCTCTCCCTCGGCGTCTCCCCCCGAGGAGCCACCGCCCTGCTCTCCACATCCCGTGCCTGGGCCTGGCTCACCGGCCGCGACTACGTCACCCCTGACGACGTCAAGGCCCTCGCTCTGCCCACGCTCCGGCACCGCGTCCAGCTCCGCCCCGAAGCGGAGATGGAGGGAGTCACCGCGGACTCCGTCATCACTGCCATACTCGCCCACCTCCCCGTCCCCCGCTGAGACGACGCCGTGGCCCTCACCGGACGCACCGCCCTCATCGCCGCACTCGGAGCCCTCGTCGTCGGCTTCGCTCTGCCAAGCTGGCTCGGCATCCTCACCGTCCAACTCGCCCTGCTGATAGCAATCCTGTGCGATCTCGCGCTCGCCGCGCCAGTGCGAAAGCTCCATTTCACCCGAACCGGCGACACAACAGTTCGACTAACTGGCGAAGCCCTCACCCGCCTCACCCTCACCAACCGTGACCGCCGGACCCTGCGCGCCGACATCCGCGACGCCTGGCCGCCCAGCGCTTTCCCGCCCGGAGCGGACATCCGCGCCTCGCGCCACCACGTGCGCGTCCCGGGCGCCGAACGCAGGCAGCTCACCACCACCCTCCGGCCCACCCGCCGCGGTGACCACCACGCCGTCCGCGTCACCGTCCGCTCCTACGGCCCGCTCGGTCTGGCAGCCCGGCAGGGCAACCACCACGTCCCGTGGACCCTGCGCGTCCTGCCGCCCTTCACCAGCCGCAAACACCTCCCCGCCAAGCTCGCCCGGCTCCGCGAACTCGACGGCCGCACCAGCATCCTGACCCGCGGCGAGGGCACCGAATTCGACAGCCTCCGCGATTACGCGCCCGGCGACGACACCCGCTCCATCGACTGGCGAGCCACCGCCCGCCGACAGAGCGTGGCCGTCCGCACCTGGCGCCCCGAGCGCGACCGCCGCATCCTGCTGGTCCTCGAAACCGGCCGCACCTCGGCCGGCCGCGTCGGCGACGTACCCCGCCTCGATGCCTCCATGGATGCCGCCCTGCTGCTCGCGGCCCTGGCCGCCCGCGCCGGCGATCACGTGGACCTCCTCGCTTACGACCGCCGCGTACGGGCTTCCGTACAAGGCCGCGCCGCCCGTGACCTCCTCCCGGCCCTGACCGACGCGCTCGCGCCCCTCGAACCCGAACTCGTCGAGGCGGACGCCCGCGGCCTGGCCGCCACGATCCATCGCCGCACTCCCCGCCGGTCCCTCATCGTGCTCTTCACGGGCCTCGACGCGGCACCCGTGGAGGAAGCGCTGCTGCCCGTGCTGCCCAGCCTCACCCAGCGCAACGAGCTCATCGTCGCCGCCGTGGCCGACCCCCGTATCGAAGAGATGGCCGCCGGCCGCCACACCCCCCAGGCCGTTTACGCGGCGGCCGCCGCCGAACAGACCCGCGCCGCACGCCGCCGCACCGCGGACCGCCTGCGCCACCGAGGCATCACCGTCATCGACTCCACCCCGTCCCACCTGGCCCCCGACCTGGCCGACGCCTACCTCACCTTGAAGGCCACCGGCCGCCTCTGACACCCCACACCACACCGCACCACTGAGGACGCGCCACGAACAATGTGTCGCGTCCTCAGCCGTAGACGTTCTAGGCGTGGAAGCCATGTGCTGCCATTCCCGACAGGCATTGTCTGCGACCTTGCTGAGGGACACGAATACGGCACCGAGCCGCTGCACCCATAACCGGCAACCCCCTCAGGGGAGCACAGGAGCACAGAGGCCATTCGGCATACGGCATACGGACGGGGCTGTTAGGCGTGAGATCTCCGGAACATTCGGGAACGCGAAAAAGCCCCGTGGGAACCGAAGTTCCCACGGGGCTTTTCACAAAAATTGTTCGGCGGCGTCCTACTCTCCCACAGGGTCCCCCCTGCAGTACCATCGGCGCTGAAAGGCTTAGCTTCCGGGTTCGAAATGTAACCGGGCGTTTCCCTAACGCTATGACCACCGAAACACTATGAAGTTAACCAACCCGGCATCAACACAGGTCGTTACTTCAGAACCTACACAGTGGACGCGAGCAACTGAGGACAAGCCCTCGGCCTATTAGTACCAGTCAACTCCAACCGTTACCGGTCTTCCATATCTGGCCTATCAACC
>NZ_JBVIHH010000001.1:748264-811192 GCF_055570395.1 Streptomyces sp. NPDC031210 | reverse complement strand
CGGAGACGCTGTAGCCGGCCTTGAGCAGGTTCTCGGCCATGGGCGAGCCCATGATGCCCAGCCCGATCCACGCGATCTTGGGAAGGTTACTCATCGGAAATCCTCTTTCGAACAAACAGGGCGTACGTCAGGGCGGGGCTCGTCAGGAGGTGGCGGCGCGCAGCGGGGCCGGGAGCCATTCGAAGGCGCCCGCGCTGGGGCCGTCGCCGGGCTTGTACTCCAGGCCGATCCAGCCGCTGTAGCCGGCCTTCTTGAGGCGGTCGAGCAGCGCGGTGAAGTCCAGTGATCCGGTGCCGGGCGCGCCGCGGCCGGGGTTGTCGGCGATCTGGACGTGCGCGGTCTTGTCGGTGTAGCGGTCGATGACCTCGTCCAGGTCCTCGCCGTTCATCGACAGGTGGTAGAGGTCCATCAGGAACCGGGCGTTGTCCAGGCCGGTGGCGGCGTTGACCGCGTCGACGATCTCGATGGCCTTCGGCGCGGAGACGATCGGGCACTTCGGCGACTCGGGCGCGTTGAGCGCCTCGATCAGCAGCGTGCCGCCCACCTCGCCCACCGCCCGCGCGGCGAAGGTCAGGTTCTCCAGCGCCAGCGCGTCCTGCTCCTGCGGCGACACCCCCTCCACCCGGTTGCCGTAGAGGGCGTTGAAGGTGGTGCAGCCCAGCGACGTCGCGAACTCGATCGCCACCGGGACATTGGCGCGGAACTTGTCCGACTCCTCACCCGGCACCGACAGCGCGCCACGGTCGGGGCCCGGCAACTGCCCGGCGTAGAAGTTCAGCCCCACCAACGCCGTCCCCGCGTCGTTCAGCGCATCGCGCAGCGCGTCCAGCTCCGACCGCTCCGGCACCGGGGCATCCACCCACGGCCACCACAACTCCACCGCCGTGAACCCCGCCGCCCGCGCGGCCGCCGGCCGCTCCAGCAACGGAAGCTCGGTGAACAGGATCGACAGATTGACGTTGAAGCGCGTGTCCGAGAAACCCATAAGGCCGACACCCCTTCCGGATAGCGGATTTTTGTTTCTGTTTTTACGGGATGGTGGCGAGGCCGGGCGCGACCGTCAAGCCGCGCCCGGGCACACCACTCCGGATCAGGTCCGGTGTCAGACCTTGAGCGGCTTGATCGCGGTGGGAGCGTGACCGGGCTCGGTCGCGATCTCCTCCCACTCGTTGACGCTGGCGATGTCGCTGCCGCTCATCGAGATGTTGGTGATCCGCTCGAGGATCACCTCGACGACGACCGGCACGCTGTGCTCGGCGGCGAGCTTCTTGGCCTCCTCCAGGGCGGCACCCAGCTCGCTGGGGTCGGTGACCCGGATCGCCTTGCAGCCCAGGCCCTCGACGACCTTGACGTGGTCCACGCCGTAGACGCCCAGCTCGGGGGAGTTGATGTTCTCGAACTCCAGGTTGACCTGGAAGTTGATGTCGAGGTTGCGCTGCGCCTGGCGGATCAGGCCCAGGTAGGCGTTGTTCACCAGGACGTGGACGTAGGGGATCTTGTGCTGGGCGCCGACGGCCAGCTCTTCGAGCATGAACTGGAAGTCGTAGTCACCGGAGAGGGCGACGACCGGCGTCTCGGGGTCGGCCTTGGCGACACCCAGGGCGGCCGGGATGGTCCAGCCGAGGGGGCCGGCCTGACCGCAGTTGATCCAGTGGCGCGGCTTGTAGACGTGCAGCATCTGCGCGCCGGCGATCTGGGAGAGGCCGATGGTGGTGACGTAGCGAGTCTCCGGGCCGAACGCCTTGTTCATCTCCTCGTAGACGCGCTGCGGCTTCATGGGGATGTTGTCGAAGTGCGTACGCCGCTGGAGCTGCGCCTTGCGCTCCTGGGTGGAGGCGGCCCAGGCGCTGCGGTCGGGCAGCTTGCCCGCGGCCTTGAGCTCCTTCGCCACCTCGACGAAGAGCTCCAGGGCGGCCTTGGCGTCGGAGGCGATGCCGTAGTCCGGGGCGAAGATCTTGCCGATCTGGGTCGGCTCGATGTCGACGTGGACGAACTTGCGGCCCTGGGTGTAGACGTCCAGCTTGCCGGTGTGGCGGTTGGCCCAGCGGTTGCCGATGCCGAGGACGAAGTCCGACTCCAGGAAGTTGGCGTTGCCGTAGCGGTGCGAGGTCTGCAGACCCACCATGCCGGCGTTCAGCTCGTGGTCGTCGGCGAGGATGCCCCAGCCCATCAGGGTGGGGATGACCGGGGTGCCGGTCAGCTCGGCGAACTCCACCAGCAGCTCGGAGGCGTCGGCGTTGATGATGCCGCCACCGGCGACGATCAGCGGGCGCTCGGACTCGTTGAGCAGCGTGAGGGCCTTCTCGACCTGGGCACGGGTCGCGGCCGGCTTGTACGCCTGGAGCGGCTCGTAGGTCTCGGGGTCGAACTCGATCTCGGTGAGCTGGACGTCGATCGGCAGGTCGATCAGGACCGGGCCGGGACGGCCGGAGCGCATCAGGTGGAACGCCTGCTGGAAGACGCCGGGGACCTGGGCGGCCTCCAGCACGGTGGTGGCGGCCTTGGTGACCGGCTTGGCGATCGAGGCGATGTCGACGGCCTGGAAGTCCTCCTTGTGGATCACCGAGGTCGGCGCCTGGCCGGTGATGCACAGGATCGGGATCGAGTCGCCGATCGCGGAGTAGAGCCCGGTGATCATGTCGGTGCCGGCCGGGCCGGACGTGCCGATGCAGACACCGATGTTGCCCGGGTTGGCCCGGGTGTAGCCCTCGGCCATGTGCGAGGCGCCCTCGACGTGACGGGCGAGCGTGTGGTCGATCCCGCCCGCGCCCTTGAGCGCTGCGTAGAACGGGTTGATGGCCGCGCCCGGCACTCCGAAGGCGTTGGTCACGCCTTCGCGCTTGAGGATCTCCACTGCGGCGCGGGCGGCTGTCATGCGAGGCATCGGTACTCCTGCGTCGACCTGTCAGGGGCAAGTTCCGGCCGACAGGCCGGAGGTTCTTAATTCCGTATCATGGAATTAATGTTTTGCTTTATGGAAGGAACGTAGAACGAGACGATCCGATCGTCAAGGGGAGGCCGACGGAAGACCGTCGGAATGTCCGCGATGCGAGGCGCGACTCCGGGGCCCCGGGGCGACCCGGCTAGTCGCCCGCCCGGGACGCTCGTCGGCGGGCCGCGTCCACCAGGGCGACGGCCTGTTCGGCGGTCCGGCCCGGGACCTGGTTCCAGTCGCCGATCAGCGCGCCCCAGCCCCGGTCGCGGAGTTCGGCCAGGACGTGGCCGGCGGCGCGTTCGGCCGTGTCCTCGGTGCCGACGCCCAGGGCGACGGCGGTGAGGAGGGCGCCGCAGACGCAGCGCCGGCCGCGGAGGTCGCGCAGGCGGTGCGGTCGCCGCTGCCAGCCCCACTCACGCAGGATCGCGGCGGCGACGGCGAGCTGCGTGGACGGGCGGTGGGAGAGGCCGGGCCGGCGGCGGTGCAGGCGGTCGGGGAGGACGCGGGCGAGCCGGCCGGGCAGGCGCACTTCGACCGCAGGGCGGGTGCCGTGCGCCGGGACACAGCGGAGGGCCTCCGCGACGAGCTCGTCGACGGTGGCGGTCAGCAGCTTCCGGGCCGCGGGGTCGGCCGGTGCCGTGCGCGGGTATCGCCGGACGAGGTCCGCCCACGCCTCGTCCTTCGCCGGGCCGGCGAGGCGGCGAGCCGCGGCCCGGTCGAGAGCTGCGGGCAGGAGTGCCGGCACGACGGTGGCCCTTCGGAAGCGGGGAAGGGGCGGGAGCGGCCAGTCTGCGGCGCGGCGCGGCGTGCGGGAGGGGGGCGCGGGGTGTCGGCTCGCGCGCGCACGCGGATGGACGCAGGGCATTGGCCCGTCCGGGCGGCGGGCGAGGCGGGCGCAACGGAAGAGGCCCCGCCCCCGGAAAGGGGACAGGGCCTCTGAGGCGAACGTCCGGTGCCGGCCGGCACGGGCCGCGTTCTCCCGTGCCGTCTCGTCGGCCCAGGCCGACAGGAGCCGGCGGAGCCGACAGGAGCTAGCGGATCGGCATGCCCGACAGCGTGCGGGCGATGACCAGGCGCTGGATCTCGCTGGTGCCCTCGAAGATCGTGTAGATCGCCGCGTCGCGGTGCATGCGCTCGACCGGGTATTCGCGGGTGAAGCCGTTGCCGCCGAGGATCTGGACGGCCTGGGCGGTGACCTTCTTGGCGACCTCGCTCGCGTAGAGCTTGGACATGGAGCCCTCGGCGGAGGTGAAGGGCTTGCCCGTGGTCGCCATCCAGGAGGCGCGCCAGACCAGGAGACGGGCCGCGTCGACCTGGGTGCGCATGTCGGCGAGCTGGAAGGCGACGCCCTGGTTGTCGATGATCGGGCGGCCGAACTGGGAGCGGGTCTTGGCGTACTCCAGCGCCTCTTCGTAGGCGGCACGGGCGGTGCCGACCGCCATCGCGCCGACGGCCGGGCGGGACGCCTCGAAGGTGGCCATCGCCGCGTTCTTCACGCGCTCGCCGCCGTTCTTCGCCCGCTCGCGGGCCCGGGCCAGGCGCTCGTCGAGCTTCTCCTTGCCGCCGAGCAGGCAGTGGCCGGGAACCCGGACGTTCTCCAGGACGACCTCGGCGGTGTGGGAGGCGCGGATGCCGTGCTTCTTGAACTTCTGGCCCTGGGACAGTCCGGGGGTGTTCGGCGGAATGATGAAGGAGGCGTGGCCCTTGGAGCCGGCGTCGGGGTCGACGACCGCGACGACGACGTGGACGTTGGCGATGCCGCCGTTGGTGGCCCAGGTCTTGGTGCCGTTGAGCACCCACTCGTCCTTGGCCTCGTCGTAGACGGCGCGGGTGCGCATGGCGGAGACGTCCGAGCCGGCGTCCGGCTCGGAGGAGCAGAAGGCGGCGACCTTCACGTCACTGGCGTCGCCGTACATCTGCGGCACCCAGGTGCCGATCTGCTCCTCGGTGCCGTTGGCGAGCACGCCGACCGCGGCCAGGCCGGTGCCGACGATCGACAGGCCGATGCCGGCGTCGCCCCAGAACAGCTCCTCCATCGCCATGGGGATGCCGAGGCCCGTGGGGTCGAAGAACTGCTGGGCGTAGAAGTCGAGGGAATACAGGCCGATTTTCGCGGCTTCCTGGATGACGGGCCAGGGGGTCTCCTCGCGCTCGTCCCATTCGGCGGCCGCGGGGCGCATGACGTCCGCGGCGAAGCCGTGAATCCAGTCACGGACTTCCTTCTGCTCGTCGTTGAGCTCCATGGTGAACTCGGCCATGTCCCCTCCAGCGCTGCGAACTCTTGCGTGTTACTTGCGGTAACCAAAGTCTGTTACTCGCCAGTAAGGAATGTCAACTCCACAGCGTCTCGATTTCGCCGCCGAGGGCGGGTGTTACGTTGCGCGAGCGCCACGGATTCACAAGGGTGGGGAGCACGACCATGGAGAACACACAGCACAACGGTCGCCAGCAGGCGGCGACCGCGCGCCGGCGGCGAGAGCTGCTGGAGGCCGCGGAACGGATCGTGCTGCGCGACGGCCCGGAAGCGTCGATGAACGCCATCGCCGCCGAGGCGGGCATCACCAAGCCGATCCTCTATCGGCACTTCGGCGACAAGGGCGGGCTCTACCGCGCACTCGCCGTACGGCACACCGACGCCTTGCTGGCGAGCCTGCGGGCGGCACTGGACGCACCGGTGCTGCGACGCGACCGCGTCGAGGCGACGCTCGACACCTATCTCGTCGCCATCGAGACCCGGCCGCAGGTCTACCGCTTCCTGATGCACCCGGCCGACGAGGACAACCAGGCGGAGTCCGGCTTCGACGTCGGACGGCACTCCGCTCCCCTGCTGCGCCGGCTCGGCGAGGAGCTGGCCAAGGTGATCGCCGAGCGGCTCGACCTGGGGCCGGACGGCGAGGAGACCGCGCGGGTGTGGGGGCACGGCATAGTCGGCATGATGCACGCGGCCGGCGACTGGTGGCTGCGCGAACGGCCCTGCTCCCGCGAGCAGTTGGTGCAGCACCTCACCAACCTGCTGTGGGGCCAACTGGCCACCGTCAAGGACCGCGCGGACGGTCCCGGCTTCTGAGAACCCGTCGGGGAAGCCGGCCGCTCAGCGGCCGGACGCCCCCGCCGCCCAGGGAGCCCTGGCCGCCGCCCGCAGCGCACGGCGGCGGCGCAGACCCGTGAGGCGGTCGACGTAGAGGCCGCCGTCGAGGTGGTCGCACTCGTGCTGGAGGCAGCGGGCGAAGAATCCCGTGCCGGACACCGTCCGGGGCTCGCCGGTCGCGCTGAAACCCGCCACCACCGCCTCGTCGTGGCGCGGCGTGCCGGCCTCGATACCGGGCAGCGACAGGCAGCCCTCCGGCCCGCGGAAGACCGGACCGCCGGCTTCGACGAGGCGGGGGTTGACGAGATGCCCCAAATGCCGGACGTCCTCGTCGTCGGGGCAGTCGTAGACGAACACCCGCAGCGGCACGCCGATCTGGTTGGCGGCGAGGCCCACGCCCCGGGCGGCGTACATCGTGGCGAACATGTCCTCGATGAGCCGGGCCAGTTCGCCGTCGAAGGCGGTGACCTCCCGGCAGGGCTCGCTCAGGGCCGGATCGCCCAGGAGCCGCAAGGGGCGGGGGCGGCCGGTGCGGCCGGGGATGGTGCGGGAAGGCATGGGGGCAAGGGTACGGTCCCGGCCGGAGAGGATGTCGTCCGACGGGTGGCGGGGTTCGGGCCCACGGCCGGATCTCGATAGGCTGATCCCCGACCGAAGCCTCCGGCCGGTCATCGGCTGCGGAGGAGGCGTCTCACCGGCAGCCCACAGGGCGGGAGGGCGCCGGATGCAAGGAGGATCAAGGACGATGGCAGGCAACACGGAGCCGCTGTCGCCGCGGGCCAAGCTGGCCGTGACGGCGGGCAAGGCCGCGGCGGCGGTATCGCGCGCGGCGGGCCGCGGCAGCGGATCGGTGATCGGTGGCCGGGTGGCGCTCAAGCTCGACCCCGACCTGCTGGCCCGGCTGGCACGACACCTGGACGTCATCCTGGTGTCGGCGACCAACGGCAAGACGACCACGACGCGGCTGATCGCGGAGGCGCTGCGGGCCAGCGGCCCGGTCGTCTCCAACGCGCTCGGCGCGAACATGCCGGCGGGCATCACCTCCGCGCTGGCCGGCGGCTCCGACGCCCGGTACGGCGTCATCGAGGTGGACGAGAAGTACCTCGCCGGCGTGGCACGGGACGTGACGCCGAAGGCCATAGCGCTGCTGAACCTCTCCCGCGACCAGCTCGACCGGGCCGCGGAGACCCGCATGCTGGCCGAGCACTGGCGCGAGGGCCTGGCCGGCTCCAAGGCCCTGATCATCGCCAACGCGGACGACCCGCTGATCGTGTGGGCGGCCTCGTCGTCCGCGAACGTGGTGTGGGTCGCGGCCGGGCAGGAGTGGAAGGACGACGCCTGGTCCTGCCCCTCGTGCGGTGGTGTGATGCAGCGGCCGGGCGAGGACTGGTTCTGCGGTGAGTGCGGCTTCCGCCGCCCCCTGCCCAGTTGGGCGCTGTCCGGCGATCACGTCCTGGACCCGCACGGCAGCGCGTGGCCGATCAAGCTCCAGTTGCCGGGCCGCGCCAACAAGGCCAACGCCACGACCTCGGCCGCGGTCGCCGCCGCGTTCGGGGTGCCGCCGCAGGTCGCGCTGGAGCGGATGTACGCGGTGCAGGCGGTCGCCGGCCGCTATGACGTCGTCACCTTCATGGAGCGGGAGCTGCGGCTGCTGCTGGCGAAGAACCCGGCCGGCTGGCTGGAGACGTTCTCGCTGATCGACCCGCCGCCGACCCCGGTGATCATGTCGGTGAACGCGCGCGGCGCGGACGGTACGGACACCTCCTGGCTCTGGGACGTCGACTACACCCGGCTCGCCGGGCACCCGATCTTCGTGCTGGGCGACCGCAGGCTGGACCTGGCGGTACGGCTGGAGGTCGCCGGGCTCGACTTCGAGGTGTGCGAAAGTCTCGACGAGGCGGTGCGGATGGCGCCGCCCGGCCGGATCGAGGTCATCGCCAACTACACGGCGTTCCAGGACCTGCGCCGACGGGTGGGCAACTGACGATGCGCGGACAAGGACGAGCGAGCATGAGTGACAACAGCCTGCGGCTGGTGTGGATCTACCCGGACCTGCTGAGCACGTACGGCGACCAGGGCAACGCCCTGGTGGTGGAGCGGCGGGCGCGTCAGCGCGGCCTGGACGTGCAGCGCCTGGACGTCCGCTCCGACCAGCAGATCCCCACCTCCGGTGACATCTACCTGATCGGCGGCGGCGAGGACCGGCCGCAGCGGCTGGCGTCCGAGCGGCTGATCCGCGACGGCGGCCTGAGCCGCGCGGTCTCCAACGGCGCGATCGTGTTCTCGGTGTGCGCCGGCTACCAGATCCTGGGGCACGAGTTCATCAACGACCTCGGCGAGCGCCAGCAGGGCCTGGGGCTGCTCGACGTGGTGAGCAGCCGCGGCGAGGGCGAGCGGTGCGTCGGCGACGTATTGGCCGACATCGACCCGCAGCTCGGCCTGCCGCCGCTGACCGGCTTCGAGAACCACCAGGGCGTGACGCATCTGGGGCAGACCGCCCGGCCGTTCGCGAAGGTGCGGTTCGGCAAGGGCAACGGCGTCGGCGACGGCTACGAGGGCGCGTACAACGACACCGTCTTCGGCACCTACATGCACGGCCCGGTGATGGCCCGCAACCCGCACATCGCGGACCTGCTGATCAAGCTGGCACTCGATGTGAACGCGCTGCCGCCGGCCGACGACCGGTGGTACGAGGCGCTGCGCCAGGAGCGGATCGCCGCGGCGACGCAGCCCGCCTGATCCCGCTCGCGGGCCCGGCGCACCCTGGTCCGTTATCTCCCGTTTCCGTACGCCCGCGGTCTTGCACCGCGGGCGTACGTGTGCCCGGAGGCCGCGCGCTTGTAGGGTGAGCGGGATCCAACCGGACGACGGGGTCCGGGCATCCGGTTGAGTTGCAGAAAGTCTGACGATCCATGCGCATTGGTGTGCTCACCTCCGGCGGCGACTGCCCCGGTCTGAACGCCGTCATCCGGTCCGTCGTCCACCGCGCCACCGCCGATCACGGCGATGAGGTGATCGGCTTCCGTGATGGCTGGAAGGGCCTGCTGGAGGCCGACTACCGCAAGCTCGACCTCGACGCCGTCGGCGGCATCCTGGCGCTCGGCGGCACGATCCTGGGCTCCTCCCGGGTGCAGCCCGCGCATCTGCGCGACGGCGTGGAGCGGGCCCGCGGCCACGTCGCCGAGCTGGGCCTGGACGCGATCATCCCGATCGGCGGCGAGGGCACGCTGAAGGCGGCGCGGCTGCTGTCCGACGCCGGGCTGCCGATCGTCGGCGTGCCGAAGACGATCGACAACGACATCGCCGTCACGGACGTGACGTTCGGTTTCGACACCGCGGTGGGTGTCGCGACCGAGGCGCTGGACCGCCTGAAGACGACCGCCGAATCGCACCAGCGGGTGATGATCGTCGAGGTGATGGGGCGGCACACCGGCTGGATCGCGCTGCATTCGGGGATGGCGGCGGGCGCGCACGCGATCGTCGTGCCGGAGCGCCCGTTCGACATCGAGGAGTTGACGGCGCGGGTCGCCGCACGCTTCTCGGCCGGCAAGAAGTTCGCGATCGTGGTGGTCGCGGAGGGTGCCAAGCCGCGCGAGGGCACCATGGCGTTCGACATCGGCGGCAAGGACATGTACGGCCACGAGCGGTTCGCCGGCGTGGCCCGGCAGCTCTCGGTGGAGCTGGAGGACCGCCTGGGCAAGGAGGCCCGGCCGGTCATCCTCGGCCATGTGCAGCGCGGCGGTACGCCGACCGCCTACGACCGGGTGCTGGCCACCCGTTTCGGCTGGCACGCCGTCGAGGCCGCGCACCGCGGTGAGTTCGGCATGATGACCGCGCTGCGCGGCACCGACATCACGCTGGTCCCGCTGGCCGAGGCCGTCGAGACGCTCAAGACCGTCCCCACCGAGCGCTACGCCGAGGCCGAGTGCGTGCTGTGATCCGGGGCCGCTAGTCCCTCCGTACGAACCGCCCCCGGCCGCGTCCTCGGCCGGGGGCGGCTCTAGTCTGGTCGCCGGAGCATTGGTACGAATCAGGAGCGAGCGGATGGATCACAGCGGGCACGGCATGAACATGGATCTGCCGCCGTTCACGCTGGGGCGGGGGCTGGAGTTCGGCGGAGATCCGTTCTTCTTGGTCGGCTGCCTGCTGGGGCTGGGCCTGTACGGCTGGGCGGTGCTGCGGCTGCGGCGGCGCGGCGACCGCTGGCCGGCGGGCCGGATCGTCGCCTGGGTCGTGGGGGTCCTGACCGTCGCGCTGGTGATGTGCACCAAGCTCAACGACTACGGCATGGCGATGTTCAGCGTGCACATGGTGCAGCACATGGTCATCAGCATGCTGTCGCCGATCCTGCTGCTGCTGGGCGCGCCGGTGACGCTGGCGCTGCGGGCGCTGCCGACCGCCGGGCGCGGCCGCAAGGGACCGCGCGAGCTGCTGGTGGCGCTGCTGCACAGCCGCTACCTGCGGATCATCTCGCATCCGGCGTTCACCATCCCGCTGTTCATCGCGAGCCTGTACGCGCTGTATTTCTCGCCGCTGTTCGACTTCCTGATGGGGTCGCGGACCGGGCACATCGCGATGATGGTGCACTTCCTCGCCGTCGGCCTGGTGTTCTTCTGGCCGATCATGGGCGTCGACCCGGGGCCGCACCGCCCCGGCTATGTGATGCGGATGCTGGAGCTGTTCGCGGGCATGCCCTTCCACGCGTTCTTCGGCATCGCCCTGATGATGGCGTCCGAGCCGATGGTCGGCACGTACACCCATCCCCCGGCCTCCCTGGGCATCGAGGCGCTGGCCGACCAGACGTCCGCGGGCGGGATCGCCTGGGCGTTCAGCGAGATCCCGTCGGTCGTGGTGCTGATCGCTCTGGTCTTCCAGTGGTACAAGTCCGAGGAGCGCCAGTCGCAGCGTTCGGACCGGGCCGCGGACCGCGACGGGGACAAGGATCTGGCGGACTACAACGCCTATCTCGCCTCGCTCAACGCCCGGGGGTAGCGGCACGGGGGACGCGCGGAGTCTGGCGGTACGGGCCGCGGCCGGGGACGATGGTCCCATGGCCGCGGCCCGTGGCGTGGGATGTCGCGGGCTGCCGTGAGGAGGTTGCGGGTATGCCCGGATCTGCTAGGACGATGGCCGTGTGCACGGTGGGCGGGCTGGTCGTCGCCACCGCCTACACCGTGGCGCTGGGCGGCAACGGCTGGCTCTGGTTCTCGTGGGTGGTGCTGGCGCTGGTCACCGTCGGCGTGCTGGCGGCGCGGCAGGTGTGACGCCGGGCCGCGGGCTCAGAAGCGGAAGACGGGCCCGGTGGCGGCGTCCATGGTGCAGGCGCTGGGGAAGTCCTTGTGCCATTCCACGGGTGTGCCGCGCCAGGTGCCGGTCGCGGTGACGGTGACCGGGTCGTATTCCTTGGTGCAGGCGTGCGGCTCGCCGCGCAGCGCGTCGAAGTTCCCCCTGGCCCAGGTCAGCGCGTCGCAGGCGGCGGTGCCGAACGGGTGGCTGCCGCCGGTGTCGGGGCAGGTGAGCCGGACGCCCCGGATCCAGGTGTTCTGGCCGCCGGAGACGGTGAGGAACAGGCCGCGGTCCTCGTCGGTCTGGGCGGCGCCGGCCGGGGTGGCGGCGGAGGCCGGCGCGGTCAGGGCGGTCAGCAGGGCCGCGGCGGCGGGTGCGGTGCGGGCGAAGGGGCGGGTACGGCTCACAGGCATCGCTGTCTCCTGGGTACGGCTGGTGTGGGCGCCCGTGCGGAGATCCGGCTGAGCCCCGCGGCACCCGGCGGCCCCAGGCCACTCCGCCGGACGGCGGCGGGCAAGGGGCCACGCCGTGGAGTCACCCGAACGGGCCCCGGAGGGCCCTGACGACCCGGTTCGCCCTTGACGGAGGGCCAGGGCCCGTCCTCAGGGTCGCCGCCACGCGTCGTCCGTGAGGTGCGAGCCGGCCTGCGGCCCCATCCTCAGCATGCCGCCGTCGACCGCCCAGGAGGCGCCGGTGACGTAGCTCGCGTGCGGACCGGCCAGGAACGCGATGACCGCGGCCACTTCGCGGGCGTCACCGGGCCGGCCCAGCGGGACGCCGGGCCGGCTCTCGGTGGACACGTCCGTGTCCTCCTGACCGGTCATCGGCGTCGCGATCTCCCCCGGCGCGACGGCGTTGACACGGATGCCGTGCTCGGCGAGCTCCAGCGCCATCACCTGGGTGAGCAGGCCCAGTCCGCCCTTGGCCGCGCAATAGGGGGCGGCGCCGACCCGGGGCTGGTGTTCGTGGACGCTGGTGACGTTGACGATCCGGCCGCCGCCGCCCTGGGCGATCATGCGGCGGGCGGCGAGCTGCGAGCAGAGGAACGGGCCGGTCAGGTCGACGTCGATGACCTGCCGGAAGGTGTCGAGGTCCAGGTCGAGGAAGGGTGTGGCGGTTCCCGTTCCGGCGTTGTTGACCAGGACGTCGATCCTGCCGAGCCGTTCGGCGAGACGCTCGACGGCCTGCGTCGCTTCCGGCAGGCGGGTGAGGTCCAGGTGCTCGATCTCGGCCCGCCGTCCGGCGGCCCGCACCTCGTCGGCCGTCCCTTCGGCGCCCGCGTGGTCGGTGTGCCAGGTGATGCCGATATCCATGCCGAGTTGGGCCAGGCGTACGGCGGTGGCCCGTCCGATGCCGGAATCCGCGCCGGTGATCACGGCCACGGGGTGTGCTGTTTCCTGGCTGCCTTCGTTCGCGTTCACGGGTGCCTCCGCAAGGGGACGTGCTGTGGGCCGCATTGGCGGGGTGCCGGACCGGCTCCCGGTGGTCGTGCGCCACCTGACGCCTACCCGGCAGCAGGGACGCTACTTTCGCGCCCGGCGCTCGCCGGCGAGGCGCGCGGGGGGCTCGCGCGCCTGCCCGCGCGGTGACCGGGACGGCCCAGACGCGTCCGGCCCGCTTGCCGATAATCCGTCGCGGCCGGTCCGGGTGGCACGTAGCGTGATCGTCGTGAGAGGACGGATACGGGGGTGCCGGCGATGAGTGCCCGGCTGCGGGAGATGGCGCGGGAGACGGAGCGGATCGTGGCGGCGGGCGGGTATCGCGCGCCGGGCGGGCGGCTGGTGGAGATCGGGGAGGCCGTGGCCCGGGCGCGGGCCGGGACCCGGTTGTACGGGCCGGAGCCGGTGGCCGTCCCGGGGGCGAGCGGGGGCTTGCGGACGGTGTTCGAGGTGACGGGGGAAGGCAGCCTCGCGGCCGGCCGTCGGGTCGCGGCGGACGGCGGCGGGCCGCCCGCGGTGCTGAACTTCGCCTCCGCCCGCAATCCCGGCGGTGGCTATCTCAACGGGGCGCAGGCCCAGGAGGAGGCGCTGTGCCGCGGGTCGGCGCTGTACACCTGTGTGCGCGAGGCGCCGGAGTTCTACGCCGCGCACCGGGCCGATCCGAGCCCGTTCTACAGCGACCGGGTGATCCTCTCGCCCGCCGTTCCGGTCTTCCGTGACGACCGGGGCACGCTGCTGGGGGTGCCGTACGAGGCGGGGTTCCTGACCGCCGCGGCGCCGAACGCCGGGGTCATCGCGCGGCAGCGGCCGGCGGAGACGGGCCGGGTGGCGGCGGCGCTGGTGACCCGCGCGGAACGCGTGCTGGAGGTCGCGGCGGCCGGCGGGCACCGTCAGCTCGTGCTCGGCGCCTGGGGGTGCGGGGTGTTCCGTAACGAACCGGCCGAGGTGGCGGGGGCGTTCGCGGCGCACCTGCTGGACGGCGGGCGCTTCGCCGGCTGCTTCCACCGGGTGGTCTTCGCGGTGCTGGACCGCCGGGAGGACTCCCCCACCCGGGCCGCCTTCGCCCGCCTTTTCGGGGGCTGACGCGACACGGGCGGCCGGGAGGAGTCCCGGCCGCCCGTGCGCGGCGGCTGACGAGGCGTCGCGACCGGTGCGGGCGCCTCACTCAGTTTTTCAGGGGGCGGCCGGAAGGTCGGCCGCACTCTTGGCGGCGGCCTTCACACTCGCCTTGGCCGGCTCGGGCGTGGCGTGCGGGGCGCAGGTCACGTCCTTCGTGTCGGTCTTGCCGGTCAGGAAGTAGGTGTCGACCCGCTCGTTGATGCAGGGGTTCACCTGGCCGGTGACACCGTGCGAACCGGCGTCCCGCTCGGTGATGAGGCGGGAGCCCTTGAGCCGCCGGTGCAGCTCGACGGCACCGTCGTAGGGGGTGGCGGCGTCGCGGGTGCTCTGCACGATCAGGACGCTGGGCAGGCCCTTGCCGGTCTTGACGTCCACCGGTCGCTGCTGCTTGGCCGACCAGGTGGCGCACGGCAGGTTCATCCAGGCGTTCGCCCAGGTCATGAACGGCGCCTTGGCGTGGATGCGGGTGTTGTCGCGGTCCCATGTGCGCCAGTTGGTGGGCCACTTGGCGTCGGTGCACTCGACGGCGGTGTAGACGGCGTTGCCGTTCTCGGAGGCGATGTTGCCCGCGGTGTTCTTGAGGTCCGGCCCGGCGTTCTCCACCAGCGGCTTCTCGTCACCGGCGAGGTAGGCGCTCCAGACCTCGGCGACCGAGGTCCACATGGAGTCGTAGTAGGGCGCGTTCTGGAAGAAACCGGTCAGCTCGGCGGGGCCGACGACGCCACCGATGGGGTTCTTCTTGGCCGTCGCGCGCAGCTTGTCCCACGCCGCCTGGACCTTCTGCGGGGTGTCGCCGATGTGGTAGGCCGCGTCGTGCTTGGCGACCCACCGCTTCCAGTCGCCCCAGCGCGTCTCGAAGGCGAGGTCCTGGTCGAGGTTGGCCTCGTACCAGATCTTCTCGCGGGAGGGGTTGACGACGCTGTCGACGAGCATCCGGCGTACGTGGTCGGGGAAGAGCGTGGCGTAGACGGCGCCGAGGTAGGTGCCGTAGGAGACGCCGAGGAAGTTGAGCTTCTTCTCGCCGAGCGCGGCGCGCACCACGTCCAGGTCACGGGCGGTGTTGGGCGTCGTCATGTACGGCAGGAGGTCGCCGCTGCGCTCGGCGCAGCCGTCGGCGTACTCCTTGGCGAGCTTGCGCTGGGCGCGCTTGTCCGCCTCGTTGTCGGGCACCGGGTCGGCCTTGGGCGCCTTGACGAACTCCTGCGGGTCGACGCAGGAGATCGGGGCGGAGTGGCCGACGCCGCGGGGGTCGAAGCCGACGAAGTCGTAGGCCTTGGCGGTCTTGGCCCACAGCGGGCTCTTGTTGGTGATGCGGGTCGGGAAGCGCATGCCCGACCCGCCGGGGCCGCCGGGGTTGTAGAGGAGGGAGCCCTGGTGCTCCTCCTTGCCGCCGGTGCTGAGGGCACGGTCGACGGCGATTTTGATGGTGCGTCCGTCGGGCTTGGCGTAGTCGACGGGGACGGTGACGTATCCGCACTGGATGGGCGCCTTGAAGCCCCAGTCCGCGGGACAGTCCTGCCAGTCGATGCCCTTCTTGGCCGCGCGCGCGGCGGCGGTCTGTACGCCGCGTGCTTCGGCCTGTCCGCGCGGGTGGTGTTCGCCCGCGCTGGCGGGTGTGGCGGCTATCGCTCCGGCGAGGAGCGTGCCGGTCACCAGGGTGCCGGCGGCGCCGAGTGCTGCTGTTCTTCTCACGTGGTGGTTCCCCCTGCTGGGTGCGCCGCTCGTGGCAGCGGTGATCACAGAGCTACAGAGGGATCCTGTCGTCTCTTGTCGCTTCCTGAATAGGTTTGACCACCATTTCTTTACCAACCCGTAGGATTCGGCACTCCGATGGATGCCTGTGAGGTATGTGGGTGACGGGCCCCCTCCCGGGCGACCGCGGGCGACAACGGGCCGCCGAGGGGCGATAACACGTCAATTGCCGTACACATGCCCTTCAGGCATGTGCCAGTCGCATCGCGTTCAGTAACCTTCCGTGCGGGCTCTCCCACTGGCTGCCACGAGGGGGGCCTCGGCGTTTTCGTCTTCGCGCGGTGGTTCGTACGAGCCGGATCCGCTCCGGCAGCCCCGTCCGAGCCGTGCAGAAGGAGTACCGAAGTGCCGGGTATCGATCAGGTGTTGTCCCAAGCGATGGGCATTCCCGGCGTTCTGGGTGCCGGGCTGATCGACTGGACCAGCGGCCTGACGCTCGGCACCGCCGGACGAGGCCCGCACGGCGACCACGAAGCGGCCGCCGCGGACACGGCCGAGGTGGTGCAGGCGGTGGCGCGCAACGCCACGTTCGACACCGCGGACACCGCCGGCTCCGGCCTGGAGGACCTCATCATCACCGCCGCGGACAGCTACCACCTGATCCGCTTCGTCCACCCGGCGTTCGACAGCCAGACCTACCTCTACCTGTGGCTGGACCGCACGCGGGCCAATCTCGCCGTGGCCCGGCTGCGGCTGCGCGATCTGGCGGACGGGCTGGTCGCGGCCTGAGCGCCATGGGCCTGCCCACACCACCGCGCCCGCCCGCCCGGGCCCAACCGGGCCGGGCCGAACCACTCGACCGGTTGGCCGCCGACCGGGTCACCGGCGCCCTGCACGGCCCGGGCTGCTGCTTCTACCTCGTCGACGGCGCGGTGAGCTGGGTCGAGGGCCCCGTCGCGCCGGGCATCGAGGCGCGGCTCGCCCTGGCCGGAAGAGTGCCCCCCAAGCACTGGCGGGCCGCCCGCGAAACGGCCGGCCCCCGCCACCCGGGCGCCCGATTACTGGTGGAGCAGGGCTGGCTGACGCAGAGCGAGCTGGAGATCTGCCACCTCGGCGCCCTTTTGGACGCCGCCTTCTTCGCCCTGCCCCTGCTGCCGGAAACGACGTCGTTCACCCCCGGCGCGGTGCACTGGCTGGGCGTCGTCCGCCACGTCGGCGTCACCGCGCTGCGGCGGGCGACGGACCGCCGCCGGGCGCTGCTCGACCGCCTCTCCCCGTGGGCGGCGGCCGACACCTCCCCCGTCGTCCCGCTCGCCGCGGCGTCCTCGGCCGCCGCCCCCGTCACGGCCCGGCAACGGCGGCTGCTCGCGCACGCCGACGGACGGCACACCCCCCAGGAACTCGCCCGCGCGCTGGGCCGGTCGGCGTTCGTGACGCTGCTCGATGTGCGCCGGCTGGCCGCGGCCGGCCTGATCCGGCTGCCCGAGGGGGCCGCGGGGCTGCCACGGCGGCGGCCCGGGGCGTGCCTGGAGGAGCGTGCGGCCGCTCCGGCGGGCCGGTGGCACCCACCGACGTGGCAACTCCCGGTCCCGGACGTGACGAAGACCGCCGATCCGGACGTTGCCCTCCTGGTCCGACTGCGTACGGCGCTGGAGGAACACCTGTGAACCCTTGTGCGGCCCGCCCATGAGGCACGCCATACGAAAGCGTGTCGTGAAAAGGAGACTGATGACGATCGAACCCCGGATACGGGAGGAACTGCACGCGCTGCGCGACCAAGTACGCCACCTCCAGGGCGCGATGGTGGCCAGCGCGGACGGCATGGTCATCGCCCACGACCTGCGCGACATCGAACCGGACGGCCTCGCGGCCCTCACCGCCGCGGCCATCGGCGTCGCCAGGCGCCTCACCGAGGCGACCGGGCAGGGCGTCTTCGAGGAGTCCCTGACACGCGGGGCGGGCGGCTACGTCGCGGCGTACTCGGCCGGGAACCGCGCGGTCCTCACCGCGGTGGCGAGCCCGGACACCAACGTGGGCCGCCTCCACCTCCAGGCCCGCCGGGCCGCGGCGCGCATCGGCACCCTGGTGGACACCGCACCGCGCCGGTGACCCACGCCCCGTCCCGCGCTCCCCCGCCCACGCGCCCCGCACCCACCTCACCCGTCACGAAGACACGCGCGCGGATTCCCCGCGTATCCATCCAACCGAATCCATGCAAGCGCATCCCTGCAACGAAAGGTCCGAAACCGCCATGGCACACATGGAAACCGCACTCGCCGACGCGATGTCGACCATCGAGGGCGCCATCGGCGTCGCCCTCGTCGACTACACCAGCGGCATGGCCCTGGCCACCCTCGGCGACCACAGCACCTTCGATCTCAATGTCGCGGCGGCCGGCAACACCGACGTCGTACGCGCCAAGCTGCGCACCATGGAGATGCTCGAACTCCAGGGCGCCATCGAGGACATGCTCATCACGCTGACCTCGCAGTACCACCTGATCCGCCCGGTGACGGGCAAGAGCGGCAACGGTCTGTTCCTCTATCTGGTCCTGGACCGCAAGCGCGCCAATCTGGCACTGGCGCGCCACCGCTTAGCCCGGCTCGAAGGCGATCTGGAGGTGTGAGCGGGAGGGGGCGTCGGACCGGCGCCCTCACCCGGCGCCCTCACCCGGCGGCCACGCTGCGGGCCGCCTCGTCCATCAGCCGCCGCAGCCGCAGCCCGTCCGGGGCGACGGCCGTGGCCAGGGCGGCGGGCCCGGCGAGCGGCGCCAGCACGCCCTGCCCCTCACCCGTCCGCGCGCCCGCCCCGGACCGCTCGCCCGCCGCGTCCCCCAGCAGCCGGACCTCGGCGGGCGCGTCCTCGAACTCCGGGGTGACGACGAGGAGTTGACCCAGGGCGCGCTGCCCGTCCAGCACCGCTGAGGTGTCCCAGCCGGGGATGCCGGGCCCGTACGCCGTCTCCTGGTCCAGGAGGGTGCGGCCGGCGCGGCGGACCGTCAGCCGGCTGCGCAGCGTGCCCGGCCGCTCGCCGCTGCGGCCCAGGACCTGTTCCTCCCGCAGGACCAGGCGCGCGGTGGGTGCCAGGTCGACGGTGGTGGTCATCCGCAGATCGCTGCCCGCCGCGGAGATGAGCGGTTCCGGCAGCCACTCCAACCGCGCGCCGTCGCCCACCGTCAGACGCACGTCGTACGTGGCGTGATCGGCGGTGCGGCCGGGCAGGGCGACGGTCGCCGCGGCGGCCGTGAGCCGCAGACGCGCGCCCTCCTCCAGGGTGGCCTCCAGGCACAGCCGGTCACCGCCGAGCGGGGCGCTCATGGCGCCGACCACGCACACCCGGGCCTGGTTTCCACAAGCGCGGACGCGGCGCAGCGCGAACGGTCCGGCGCCGTCGAGGACGGGCAGGCGGGTGACGCCGTGCGCGTCGGTCCGCGCGAGGACGCGGGCGGTGGCCCGCAGGCCCGCCACCGGCGCGGCGACGGTCGTGGCGGGGGCGAGGGGCGCGAGGGTCATGCCGGGGCCGTGGTCCAGTCGGACAGCCGCGCGCGGACCCAGTCGGAGACGGGCATGACGCCGCCGGGCGACTTCAGGGCGGTGAAGGCGACGGGGAGTTCGCCGCGCTGGGCCTTGGCGTCGCGTGCCATGCCCTCCAGGTCGACTCCCACGTGGGGCGCGAGGTCGGTCTTGTTGATGACGAGCAGGTCGGACGACGTGACGCCGGGGCCGCCCTTGCGGGGGATGTCGTCGCCGCCCGCCACGTCGATGACGAAGATCTGCGCGTCGACCAGGCCCTTGGAGAACGTCGCGGTGAGGTTGTCGCCGCCGGATTCGACCAGGACGAGATCGAGCGGTCCGCAGTCCTCCTCCAGGTCCTCGACGGCTTCGAGGTTGGCGGAGATGTCGTCGCGGATGGCGGTGTGCGGGCAGGCGCCGGTCTCGACGGCGGTGATGCGCTCGGCGGGCAGGACCGCCTCGCGGAGCAGGAATTCGGCGTCCTCGCGGGTGTAGATGTCGTTGGTGACGACGGCGAGGGAGAACTCCTCGCGCAGTTCGCGGCAGAGCGCGGCGACGGTGGCGGTCTTGCCGGTGCCGACCGGGCCGCCGAGGCCGATGCGCAGCGCCCGCCGGGTGCCGTCCGGGCGGCGGGTGCCGGCGGCGCTGTAGGTGTGGCGCTCGGGGAAGGTGTCGTGGTGGTCGAGGTGCACGGTGACTCCGGTGGCTGGGGTGGGGGCGGGCGGCCGGGTGGTCGTGGGCGGTGCCGGGGTGGTCGTGGGTGAGCGGGTCAGGAGGCGAAGAGGCGGACCGGCCAGGCGGCGTGCTGCTGGGCGGTGATGTCGAGCAGCGGGGCCGAGGCGGCGGGCAGCGCGTCGGGGCCTTCGGTGACGGCGCGCCGGGCGGCTTCCGTCGCGCGCGCCGCCACGTCGTCGAGGTCGGCGGCCAGGGTGGCGAGGACGGCGGTGGCGTCGAAGGGGTCCAGGCTCAGCAGCCGGACGGCGGCGGTGGCCGGGCCGCTGATGTTCTCGTAGGCGACGGCGTAGGCGGCGTCCAGTGGTTCGAGGCCGGCGGACCGGGCGGCGAGGCCGAGGACGACGGGTTGGTGGGCGCCGCGCGGGCGGGCCGCGGCGAGCGCGTCGAGCGCGGGGTCGGGCCAGGTGGCGCGGGCCGCCCGCATCATCTGCCGGCCGAGGCGGCGGGCGACCTGCCGCAGGGCCGGCACCGGCGTACGGGCGTCGGCGGCGTCGTCCAGGAGGAGCGGGTCGCAGCCGGCGGCGGCCGCGGCGGCGAGGCCCGCGGCGACCAGGCCCGCGGTGTGCAGCCGGCCCCGGCAGAAGTCCTCCAGGGTGGCGGCGTCCTTCACGCGCCCCGCCGTTACGGCCGGTTCGGCGCCGCCGGAGTGGGCGTGTCCTCCGGCGGGGAACCGGCCGTCGGCGAGGACGAGCAGTGCCGCGCGGCTCATCGGGGGTCCGTGGCTTTCGTCGGGGTGGTCATCGGCGTCGCGTCAGAAGAGGAAGTAGCGCTGGGCCATGGGCAGTTCGGCGGCGGGCGCCGGTTCGACCACGTCGCCGTCGATGGTCACCGTGAAGGTGTCGGGGTCGACGTGGACGCGCGGCAGGGCGTCGTTGCCCCGCATGTCGGCCTTGGTGACGCCCCGGGTACTGCGGATGGCCTCGAAGGACTTGGCCAGCGCCAGCCGCTCGGGCAGGTCGTCGTCGAGGGCCTGCTGGGAGACGAAATTGAGGGAGTTGCTGCCGGGTGCCCTGCCGGTCGCGCCGAACATCGGGCGGGGCAGCACCGGCTGCGGGGTGGGGATGGAGGCGTTGGCGTCGCCCATCTGCGCGTACGCGATCTGGCCGCCCTTGATGACCAGTTGGGGTTTGACGCCGAAGAAGGCGGGATTCCACAGGACGAGGTCGGCGAGTTTGCCGGCCTCGACGGAGCCGACGACGTGGTCGATGCCCTGGGCGATGGCGGCGTTGACGGTGTACTTCGCGACGTAGCGGCGGGCCCGGTGGTTGTCGGCGCCGCCGTCCCCGGCGAGCGCGCCACGGCGCCGCTTCATGACGTGCGCGGTCTGCCACGTACGCAGCACGACCTCGCCGACGCGGCCCATGGCCTGGGCGTCGGAGGCCATGATCGAGATGGCGCCGAGGTCGTGCAGGATGTCCTCGGCGGCGATGGTGGAGGGCCTGATCCGGGACTCGGCGAAGGCGAGGTCCTCGGGGACGGCGGGGTTGAGGTGGTGGCAGACCATCAGCATGTCGAGGTGTTCCTCGACGGTGTTGACGGTGTGCGGCCGCGTGGGGTTGGTGGACGCGGGCAGGACGTTCGGCTCGGAGACCATCGCGATCATGTCGGGGGCGTGGCCGCCGCCGGCCCCTTCGACGTGGAAGGCGTGGACGGAGCGGCCGGCGATGGCGGCGAGGGTGTCGCCGAGGAATCCGGCCTCGTTGAGGGTGTCGGTGTGGATGGCGAGCTGCGCGCCGCTCTCCTCGCAGACGCCCAGGCAGGCGTCGAGGACGGCGGGGGTCGCGCCCCAGTCCTCGTGGATCTTGAAGCCGAGGACGCCGGCGCGCAGTTGGGCGCGCATCGAGGCGACGGAGGTGGTGTTGCCCTTGCCGAGCAGCCCGATGTTGACGGGGAAGGAGTCCATGGACTCCAGGAGCCGGGCGACGTGCCAGGCGCCGGGGGTGATGGTGGTGGCCTTGCTGCCCTCGGCGGGTCCGGTGCCACCGCCGATGAGCGTGGTGACGCCCGCCGCCAGGGCCTCGTCCACCTGCTGGGGGCAGATGAAGTGGACGTGGGTGTCGATGGCGCCGGCGGTGAGGATCTTGCCGTTGCCGGCGATGATCTCGGTCTCGGGGCCGATGACCAGGTCGGGGTGGACGCCGTCCATGGTGTCGGGGTTGCCGGCCTTGCCCAGTGCGGTGATCCGGCCGTCGCGGATGCCGATGTCGGCCTTGACGACGCCCCAGTGGTCCAGGACGACGGCGCCGGTGATGACGGTGTCGGGGGTGCCCTCGGCGCGGGTGGCGCGGGACTGGCCCATCGATTCGCGGATCACCTTGCCGCCGCCGAACACCGCCTCGTCGCCGGCCCGGCCGGGGCCGCCGCAGTAGTCCTCGGTGATCTCGATGAGGAGGTCGGTGTCGGCGAGCCGGATGCGGTCGCCGACGGTGGGGCCGAAGAGATCGGCGTACTCCTGGCGGGTCAGCTCAGCCATCGACGGGGCCTCCGGTCTCGCCGCGCAGGCCCACGACGACGCGCTTGCCCGCGAGGGGCACGAGGTGGACTTCGGTGGGGATGCCGGGCTCGAAGCGCACGGCGGAGCCGGCGGCGACGTCGAGTCGCTTGCCGTGCGCGGCCGCGCGGTCGAAGTCGAGGCCGGGGTTGGCCTCGGCGAAGTGGTAGTGGGAGCCGACCTGGACGGGTCGGTCGGCGGCGTTGAGGACGGTCAGGCGGGTGCGCGGGAGGCCCTCGTTGAGGCGGACCGGCTCGTCGGCGGGGAAGATCTGTCCCGGGATCATCTGCGGCTCTCCCCGGTTCAGTCGATGGGTTCGTGGACGGTGACGAGCTTGGTGCCGTCGGGGAAGGTGGCCTCGACCTGCACGTCGTGGATCATCTCGGGCACGCCTTCCATCACCTCGTCGCGGGTGAGGACCTTGCGCCCGGAGGACATGAGCTCGGCGACCGTACGGCCGTCCCGGGCGCCTTCGAGGATGTGGACGGTCAACAGGGCGATGGACTCCGGGTGGTTCAGCTTCAGTCCACGAGAACGTCGCTTTTCGGCCACGTCTGCCGCCACATGAATCATCAGACGTTCCTGCTCATGCGGGGTCAGTTGCATACGTTCCACCTCACAGTCTTGCCACCCGGAAGCATTTGCCCAGGTCACAGGCGTGCGCACACCCCATGACGGTAGATGTATCACACAGTCATTAAAGAAGGAGCAAACCGGTTTCCACCGCCCGCCCATCAATAACCCATGAGTTGGAGGCTAGTTCGGCTCGATTTCCACCGCGTTACACGCGCGGTCCTTTATGCACCTCTGCTTACGCCCCACGTAACACGACGGCCATCCGGGGCTCGGCGCCGGAAACGACGCGCCCCTCCCGCCCGCGTGACACATCGCCGCAAACCGGAAAACACTCCGCTGGGCGAAGATCACAGTCCGATATGCGCTCTTGACGAAGGGCCGGAACGCTGGCAATCCTCATGTGCGCGTCAAAAGCAGCTCCGCACCACCCCCCACACCAGTATCGGAGCCACACCGTGACTCGCTCAGTCCGTACCCGCCGCGCCGTCCTGGCCGCCGGCGCCTGCACCGCCGTCGCCGCCCTGCTGGGCACCGCGGCGGTCGCCCAGGCCACCGCCCCCACACCCCTCGCCGCCCCCGACATCCCCATAGCCGGGGTCAAGGGCCACCTTGACCAGCTCCAGTCCATAGCCGACGCCAACGGCGGCAACCGCGCCCACGGCAAGCCCGGTTACAAGGCATCCATCGACTACATCAAGGGCAAGCTGGACGCGGCCGGCTTCACCACCAAGGTCCAGGAGTTCGACTACAGCGGCACCAAGGGCTACAACCTCGTCGCCGACTGGCCGGGCGGGGCCGAGGACAAGACCGTCATGGCCGGAGCCCACCTGGACTCGGTCGAGGACGGCCCCGGCATCAACGACAACGGCTCCGGCTCCGCCGGCATCCTGGAGACCGCCCTCGCGGTCTCCCGGGAGGGCCTCAAGCCCACCAAGCACCTGCGGTTCGGCTGGTGGGGCGCCGAGGAGTACGGGATGGTCGGCTCCCAGCACTACGTCGAGAGCCTCGGCGCCGACAAGTCGAAGATCGACTCGTATCTGAACTTCGACATGATCGGCTCGCCGAACCCCGGCTACTTCGTCTACGACGACGACCCGCGCCTGGAGAAGGTCTTCAAGGACTGGTTCGCGACCAAGAACATCGCCACCGAGATCGAGACCGAGGGCGACGGCCGCTCCGACCACGCCTCCTTCAAGGACGCCGGCATCCCCGTCGGCGGCCTGTTCTCCGGCGCCGACTACATCAAGACCGAGAAGCAGGCCAAGGATTGGGGCGGCACGGCGGGCAAGGCGTTCGACGCCTGCTACCACGCCTCCTGCGACACCTCGAAGAACATCGACGACACCGCGCTGGACAACAACAGCGACGCCATCGCCCACGCCCTGTGGGAGCTCAGCTCCTGACCCCTGGGCCGCTCCTGACCCCCAGGACGCGGTGAAGTCTCAGCTCTCGCGACCCGGTCGCCGGTCTCCGGCGGCCGGGTCGCGGTGTTCCGCCGCGATCCCGAAGCGCCGCCGTTCGCCCGCAGCGGACGGCAGCGGCCGCACGGTGGAGACCGTGCTGATCACCGACTCCTCCTCCGCGCCCTCCTCGCGCCGCCTCAATTCGTCAAGACGTTGCAGGTCAGCCGCCGATACCAGCCCGACCAAGGGCTTGCCGTGCCGCGTCACGACCACGCGCTCACCGCCGTAGACGACGCGGTTGATCAGATCCGCGAGCTCTGCCCGGGCTTGCGTCACCGGAATTTCGTAGGCCATGCTCCTAGCCTATGTGCCGTCCATCTGGTCCACCGTGGTCCGTGGCGACAGCGGATATCCAGGTCAGAGGCTCTCGCGCGCTCCCGTGCGCTCTCGTATGTGAGAGATGCGTGAGACGAAGAGCTGTCTGGTCGCACTGAATCCTGGCAGGTCTCCGGGGCGGCGGAACGCCCCGCGCCACCGGCCCCACACGGAGCTCCGGCCGGGCGGGTGCCTGCCCGTCGGCGCACCGGAGGCTGGGCGGATCCGCCCAGCCTCCACATCGGCAAGCTGTGGTAAGTACCACGCGCGGCGGTGTGATCCCGGCCGTTTGCCTCGCCCATCGTCTCAGGAATCCGCGACGTGCGGACCGTCGAGGTCACCCACACCGGCATCAATGCCGCCAAGACCCGGCTGCCGGCCGCCCGAAGCCCCGCCTCGCTCGGCGACCTGACGGGCCTGGACGTGCTGCTCGTCGAGGACACTTGGTCGTCGCCCTCGCGCTGATCCCCGAGGCGATCTCGTTCTCGATCATCGCCGGCGTGGATCCGGCGGTCGGCCTGTTCGCCTCGTTCACCATGGCCGTGGTCATCTCGATCGTCGGTGGCCGTCGCGCGATGATCTCCGCCGCCACCGGCGCAATCGCTCTCGTCATCGCCCCACTCAACCGTGAGCACGGTCTCGGCTACCTGATCGCCGCCGTCATCCTCGCCGGGATCATCCAGGTCGCCCTCGGCGCGCTCGGGGTGGCGAAGCTGATGCGGTTCGTCCCGCGTTCGGTGATGGTCGGCTTCGTCAACGCCCTCGCCATCCTGATCTTCATGGCCCCAGGTCCCCGAGATGCACGACGTGCCCTGGCCCGTGTATCCGCTGATCGCGGCCGGTCTGGCCCTGATGGTGTTCTTCCCGAAGGCCACCACGGTGATCCCGGCGCCGCTGGTTTCCATCGTCATCCTCACGGTGATCACGGTGGCCGCAGGGATCGCGGTCCCGACGGTGGGCGACAAGGGCACCCTGCCCTCCTCCCTTCCGGTGCCCGGCCTGCCCGACGTGCCGTTCACCATGGACACCCTGACCACCATCGCCCCGTACGCGTTCGCGATGGCGCTGGTCGGCCTGATGGAGTCGCTGATGACGGCCAAGCTGGTCGACGACATCCCCGACACCCACTCCTCGAAGACCCGCGAGTCCATCGGCCAGGGCATCGCGAACATCGTCACCGGATTCTTCGGCGGCATGGGCGGCTGCGCGACGATCGGCCAGACGATGATCAACGTGAAGGTCTCCGGCGCCCGCACGCGCCTGTCCACGTTCCTGGCCGGTGTGTTCCTGATGGTGCTGTGCATCGTCTTCGGGCCGGTCGTCTCCGACATCCCGATGGCCTCGCTCGTCGCCGTCATGGTCATGGTGTCGTTCGCAACCTTCGACTGGCACTCCATCGCCCCCAAGACCCTCAAGCGGATGCCCGCCGGCGAGATCGCCGTCATGGTCATCACCGTGAACTGCGTCGTCGCCACCGACAATCTCGCCATCGGCGTCGTAGTCGGCTCCGTCACCGCGATGGTCATCTTCGCCAAGCGCGTCGCCCACCTCGCCAACGTCACCGCCGTCACCGACCCCGACGGCACCACGGTCGTGTACTCCGTGACCGGCGAGCTGTTCTTCGCCTCCTCCAACGACCTCGTCGGCCAGTTCAACTATGCAGGCGACCCCGGCAAGGTCGTCATCGACCTGTCCGCCGCCCACATCTGGGATGCCTCCTCGGTGGCCGCCCTGGACGCGATCGAGACCAAGTACGCGCAGCGCGGCAAGAGCGTGGAGATCATCGGCCTCAACGACCCCAGCGCCGACCTCCACGGCAAACTCACCGGCGAGCTCACCAGCCACTGACCCATCCCGCGAAACCCGAGAGGACCCCGGCCGACCGCCGGGGTCCTTCGCCGTTCTCACAGAGCGGGCCCAGAAAACCCGATACGCCGGTGAGGCATCACTGGTGGCCGGCGGCGGCCATGACCAGGCCGGTGGCCAGCAGCGCCATGCCGTTGACCAGGACCGGGAAACCCGGGCCGGGCAGGACGTACATCAACGCCCCGGCCAGGGTGAGCGGAGCTCCGACGGCCGCCAGCACGGTCCCGATGCGACGTTCAGACATGGGCTGCTCCTGGGTGCTGCTGCGGGTGGGGATCATCAGTTGTCCCTGCCGGTCAGGGATGCGGTCAGGGCGCCGGCGAGGAGGGCCCAGGCGACGGCGGCCCACCCGGCCTGGCTCCAGCCGATGGCCGCCACGACCACGCCTGCGGCTGCGATCGCCCGCCGGCTGGTCGTGAAGGCCCATTGGCGGCGGGCGCTGCCCGGGTGCCGGATCTCTGCGAACGCGGTACGGATGACGAGAGCCGCGACGATGATCACGGGCGCCAGCAGCGATGCCTCGCCGCTGCCCATCCCCGAGCCGAGGAACCAGCAGGCCAACCGACTGCGGCGTGGCAGCCGAGGCGGTCGGCCCACCGGCTTCGACGAGGCCCACTATGCCCGCAGGAACGAAGTGGAACGGCTGATCGGGAAGTTGAAGATCAACCGGGCGGTTGCCACAAGGTTCGACAAGCGGGCTTATGTCTTTCACGGCACCGTGACCGTTGCCGCCATTCGCCTGCGGCTTCGTGCATGACCGTCAGACAGCACCTAGCCGCCGGTGAGCACCTGGTCGCGCCGAGCGTGTCCGGCGAGTCGCTACGACCCATCGGACAGCACACCTAGAGCGTTCTCCCTGTTCAGGAAAGCATGAGACACCCCGCTCCACCGCGAGGCGGGGCATCACTTGGCATTTGGGAGGACCGTGGCGCGGCCGACGCTCATGTAGGTGAAGCCGGCAGAGGCCATCGCGTGGGGGTCGAGGACGTTCCGGCCGTCGAAGAGGAGCCGGCGGCGCATGCAGCGGCCCGCTGCGGACCAGTCGACGGTCTTGAGTTCCGGCCACTCCGTCACCACAGGCTTCCTTCGGGATGCGGGAGGACAGCTTGCCTGCAGCGAACCACGGGTGGAGCGTTGGACCGTGTCAGCGATGGCGCGGGCCCGGTCGGCGGCGCCCTTCATCGGGACGCTGCCGCCCTCGCAGAAGTCCTTCTGCACATCGACGAGGATCAGAGCACGGCGCACAGCGCAATTCTCCCTCCGCCTCCAGCGCAACGCCATCGGCCTCCTCAGCCACGCCCTCCGCAACCCCGCCGACATCACCGCCGTGCCCGACGACGGCGACGAACCACCGCTCTGCGCAGTCCCCGTCCGCTGACGTTGCCGTCAACTGCTGCCGTCACCCCACCCAGACGTCCCGTCAGACAATGCCTGGCGGGACGTCAAATTCACTTGCGCACATACCAACAATCCGGAATCAGCAAGTGACAAACTCAACGCGAAATTCACGCATCACTCCCGCGACCGAATCCAGAAAGGCTCTGTCCAGAATCTCTTGAGACGCCTGAAAGTTTCGCCAAACAATCCTCTCCGGAGGCCCCTCGCCAAAACTCGAAGAAATACAGTCCGCAAGAGCGTCAAGATTCGACCCAAAGTATCCGCCCGGACCATTGACTGCCTCGCCCAATGCGCAGAAGAATCCCGACTTTGTAGAGATATGCGCACCGTCCAAATAGGCGACGTCATCCACTCCGTAGCGGGCTGCCCTACGATTCGAAGTAAACCACGAATTCTGAACAACGTGCAGCCACGCACTCTGATAACTCACCGGCCATCGAAGCCATTCCCCCTTCTCCAGGGTGATTCCCGATGCCCAACGTCGCCAAATCTTCTCCGCTTCAGGATATTCGCAGCGATTACCAAAGAACTGGTACGCGACTCGTGAAATATATCCGCCTGACACCTCTACGCCCGTATCGCCGAGCACAACCCGTCCAATGAAGTACTCGCCAACCTTCTCCCGTTGACGATTCATGACCTCCAGCACTGTATCCTCGGCCCTTCGTCTACCCCTTTCGAACTCGTGAACTCTCTGGAAGGCCACTTCCGAGAACTCTTCTTCTGGGGCGACAAAAAAACCCTCTACCCCTTCGGCCGCAACGAGTACAGCCCCAGACCCTTCATCCACTACCACATACAACGGAAAATCCACCGCAACCGTCACAGGCACTTCGCCAGGCATATCCCATCCCCAAACCGGAAACTGGTGCAGCGAAGAACGATCGGTCGCTGCACCAGTTAACCAATAAAGCTACTGATTCCACCCCGAGTCAGGGAAGTGGGGTGCACTGAAGCGTTGAATCTTCGTGTAATGCGTGGACGTCCAGCCGTACACCTTAACGCCGTTCGACAACTCCTTTTCCAGGATTCTGTCACTTTCCGGCCTACCAGGCACCCGGTACTCCTTAGAACCTGCCCACCACGAATGCTCATGGCCTGAATAGGTGTCGTGCGACGGAATCCGTCCCGCCTTCACGTCATCGTAGGCCGAAGCGATTTTGTTATTCATCCCCCTGGGCAGGGGGTCCGACAGATTCCCGCAGTTGCTGTTGTGAACGAGGACCGATGTGTCGCCCGCCAAAACATAGTACGTGTGCAGGTCGGCGACCGTCAGGTTGTGGACGCGCTGCCGGGACGTGGTCCACGACTTCGTCGCGTCGATCCGTGCCTGGCTTCCGGCGTCGGTCAGCAGCCGTTCACCCGGCTTGAGTTGCTCGGCATCGAGCCAGGCATACCTGCCGCCCGCCGCCCAGAAGGGGTGCCTGCCGGTGGCGGTCACCGTGCCCGAAGACCGTGCACCGGGGCCGGTGACGGTGACTCGCACGAGATCCTTACGGCCGAAGCCGGTGATGGTCGCCTGAACAGGCTTCGCTGCGGTGCGGCCGGTCCGCGGGTCCGTGGCGATGACCCGGTCGCCGGTGCGGATGTCCTCGATACGCTTGGTCCGGTGACCGGCCATCAGTACGCGGGTGCCGGGGACGAAGCTGTTCTTCTCGCACGGCTTGCCCTTCTTCAGGATCTTGAGCTTGAGAGCACTGAGGGCGAGGCCCTTGAGACAGGAGAGTTTCTTCGTCTGGAGGCACTGTTCGATCTCTTCCGCGCCCACATACCAGGCGATCAGGCGGTCGAGGTAGGTGCTGCTCGTGCAGCTCATCCCGCCCGCTCCGTCGGCCGCGCAGACCAGGATCACCTGGCCGGGCTTCAGTCCTCCGCTTCCCAGGAGGCTTCTGCGGTACTCAATCAGCCGCTTGTCGAGGGTCTTGCGCATCTCGCTGTCGGACAGGGGCTTGTTCTTCTCCAGGAGCTCGTCCTGGATTTGCTTCTTCATCTCCGAGAGCAGCAGGTCGGCCGCGGTCTTCATGGCCTCGGTCGAGGCCTTGGCCGCCGCGGTGGCGTCCTTCCCCGCGGCCTGAGCGGAGACGCTCGCCTCGTAGGCGGCAGAGTTGGCTTGCAGGGAGTAGGAGGACGCGATGCCCGCGGAGTGCTCGGCCCGTTCCGCTGAGCGGGTCGCCGCCTGGGCGTCCTTGCGGGCGGACGCCGCGGCGCTGTTGGCCTTCCTGGCGGACTCCGCTGCACTCTTGGCCGACTCGGCGGCCTGGTCGGCGGACTTGTCGGCCTGCTTGGCGTAGGTTTCCGCCTTCTCAGCGGACTTGCGCGCCTTGTCGGCCCACTTGACGGCCTCTGTGGCCTCGTCGCGGGCGTCGGCGGCGACGCGCTGTGCCTGGGCGGCGTCCTTGTGGGCGAGCGCCGCGGACCGGTCCGCCCCCGCCAACAGGATGTCGATCTCAGCGGTGTGGGCAGCGGTATTGGCGTCGCGCTGCCGCGCCCGGTGGAGCCCGATCTGCAGGAAGTCGTGCAGCTCGGACGGCGGAGCCGACAGCGCCGCCTGGGCCGCTGCCTTGACCTCGGAGCCGCCGGCCTCCATGGCCTGGGAGACCGCGACCCTTTCGTCCTCCTCCCGCGCCTTGTACTGCCCGGTCTCCAGGAACTGGTGCAGGTCGGCGGCGGTGCCGTCCAGGGCCTTGTTGGCCGCGGCCTTCACCCCCGGGCCGCCCGCCTCCATGATCCGGGAGACCGCGATACGGTCGTCGTGCTCCTTGCCCGGGTAGGCCCGGGTGCGCAGGAACTCCCGCACCTGGTCGGCCGGCTTGTCCAGCACAGCCAGAGCGGCCGCCTGCTGCGCCGGGCTGTCGCTCGTGGCGGCGATGTGCCCCGCGCTGGCCCGGTCGTCCTGCTCGGTGGCCACTGTCAGCCCCGCGCGTACGAACTCGACCACTTCCGCGTCGGTCCCCATCAAGGCCTGCTCAGCAGCCTCAACAACCCATGGGCCGCCGCTGGAGGCGAGGTTGACCGCGAGCTGCCGCCCCTTGGCCGCGGTGACCTGGGGGTCGGACGCCGCGGTGGCCTCCTCGCGAATTTGCTGGGTCGCGGTGTTGAACTGCTGGACCCGCCCGGCCTGCCACTGGGCGGCGGCGACGCTCGAGTCGTGCTCCTTCTTGGTCTCCTCGGCGGCGAGGACGTTCTCCTCCTGCTGCTCGGTCAGCCGCTCGGCGTCGGCCTTGCGGGCCAGTTCGGCCACGGTCCTGGCCTGACCTGCTGCCGTTTGCGCGTCGTTGGCGGCCTTCGTGGCGGCGTCCGCCGCGGCCGTGGACTCCTTGGCCGCGTCCACCGCCTGACCCGCCTCGTCCGCGGCCTTGTCCGCCGCCTTCGCCGCGGCCTCGGCATGCTTCGCTGCGTCGTTGGCGGCGTTGCGCGACTGCCGCGCGGCCACCGCGGCCTGACGGGCATTGGTCTGCGCCGCCTCAGCCGCACGCGTGGCCTGGCCCGCCAGCCGCCGGGCCCGGGCAGCCGCCGCCTTCGCCTCGGCCTCCTTCGCACCGGCCTCACCGGCCCAGCGCCCCGCCTCGGCGGCCGAGGTGGCCGCCGCGGCCGCATTGGCGCCCGCACTGGCCGCGGCACCCGCCGCCTTCGCCGCGTTGTCCGCGGCAATACCGGCCTGATCAGCGGCGTCCGCCGCCTTCTTCGCCCCGGCCGCCGCATCACGCGCCTTCTGCGCCGCCAGCCGGGCCTCCTTGGCCCTGGACGCATCACCGGCCGCCGCCGCGGCAGCCGACCGGGCCGAGGACGCCGCGCTCCCCGCCCGGCCGGCGGCATACGCCGCCTGCGCGGCAGCCGTCGCGGCCACCCGTGCCACCCGGTTCGCCGCAGCAGCCGCCGACACCGCAGTACGCGCCGCCTGCGCCGCCCGGTCGGCCGCAGCAGCCGCCCGCGACGCCGCTGCCGCCGCCTTATGAGCCGACGACTTGGCCCCCTCCGCCTCCTTCGCCGCGACCTGTGCCGCCTCCTTGGCCCGCTGCGTCGCCTTCTCTGCCTTGGCCGCCTCCTCCTTGGCCTCCTCGGTCAGCTCCTTGGCCTTCTTCTGCGCCCGGTCAGCAAGTGCGGCCAACTGCGAGACAGTCAGGGCCTCCTGATCCCGCGCGGCAGCGACCTGCCACCCCTCGTCCAGGAACTCCTGCACATCCTCCGGAGAACCATCGAGAGCCTGCTGCGCGACGTTCTTCACATTCGGGCCACCCGCGGTCATCAACTGAGCGACCTGAACCCGGTTGTCCTCCTCCCGCGCCCGGAACTGCCCGTCATCGATGAACCGGCGCCACTCGTCGGCCGACCCGTTCAACGCCTTGCCGGCCGCCTCCTTCACACCCCGCCCACCGGCGGCCATGACTTGTGACACCTCGACGCGCAGATCGGCGTCATAGGGCTCAACGAGCCCGCCGTTCAGGAACGCCTGCAACTCCTGGACTCCGCCGTCCAGCGCCTTGTTCGCGGCCTCCCGCACGCCCGGCCCGCCTATGGCCATGACCTGCGCCACCTGAACCCGCAGGTCGTCTTCCTTGACCGACGGCAGTTCCTTTTGCATGAACGTGTCGACGTTCTGGTCCGGCCCCAGCAGGACGGCCTCGGCCGCCTTGCGTACCCCCGGGCCGCCGGTCCGCCATTCCTGGAGAACGTCGGATCTGTCATACGCCGGCGGCGCCTCATCAGCCGTGGCGGGACGTAAGTCCGCGCCCGCTATCAGCGCCATGGCCAGCAGCGTCGCCACGACGCCGCGCCGACCGAAGGCGCTCCGTAATCCTGCTACCACAACGCTTCTCCTTGTGAGTGAGTGAACGGTTCTCATGGACAACCGGGCGGTGCGCCTCGGGCGGCACGGCCCGAGGCGCGCCGGGAGTCCGCGTCACCTTTCGGCGCAGTGCGCATCCCGCCACTGGACGAAGTGATCAGCGCGGTTGGTGATCACGCCGTCGACGCCCCATGCCGTCGTGGTCTGCCACTGGGCCTCGGTGTCGACCGTCCAGACGAACACCTCGACACCGGCAGCCCGGAGCTTGTCCACGGCCGCCGGACGAGCCGACAGACCACTGAACTTGACCGCATACGCGCTGAGCGAGAACTGCCGGGCGGTAGCCACGGGATCGGCATCCAGGACCGACCGGAGCAGCGCCACCTTCGTCCGGTGCGGGGAGGCGGACGCGTCCCGCACCACCTGCTCGTCGAAGGACTGGAGCAGCGTGCGGTCGGTCATCTTCGCCTCGGAGACGAGCGCGAGGGCCCGGTCGACCGCAGCGGACGACTGCGGTCCCTTGATCTCCAGGAGGAGCCGGGCCGGCCTGTCCTTGAGCGAGGCCAGCACCTGTTCGAGCGTCGGAACCCGGCCTCCGCCCTTGACCGTCACCCGGGATATCTCCTCGGCGGTGAGCTCGTCGACCCGTCCGGTGCCATCGGTCGTCCGGTCCACGGTCGCGTCGTGCATGATGACCGGCCGGCCGTCCTTGGTGAACTGCACATCGGTCTCGACCCAGTCCGCACCACGGTCGGCCGCGGCCTCCAAGGCGGCCAGCGTATTCTCCGGGGCGATCTCCGGCGCGCCGCGGTGCCCGATGGCATTCACGCGCGAGCAGCCGACCCGGACGGTCTCGTCCCAGATGCGGATGTTGTCGATGGTCCCGGCGAAATATTCCTGGAAGGTGCCCTGGTAGTGGAGGCGGCCGATCTGGAAGGCACCACTGGCCCGCCAGGGGGTGGTGAAGTCGGCTGCGGTCTGGGGCTTGCCGTTGACGAAGAGCTGGATCTTCTTCGTGGCGCTGTCGTAGACGCCGGTGAGGTGGGTCCAGACACCGGTCTGGGCGGTGTCGGTGCTGGTGGAGCGGACGATCGTCGTGTTGTCGCTGTCCGTGGTGTGCCGGTTGAAGACCCACTTGTCGTAGGCCTTCGAGTAGTAGAGCTGGAACCCGCTGGCGTGGTTGCCGGCCTGAGAAAGGAACGTGCGGTTCCTGTCCTTGGCGTCAAGCTTGACCCATGCGGATACGGAGAAGGACTTGGTGGTGTCTGTGACGGGTCCGGCGGTGGCCGCGTAGGCGGTGGTGCCGTTCAGTTTCAGAGCGGTGCCGACCTTGCCGGCTGCGCCGAGCTGAGCGCCGCCTCCGGCGAGGGTGGCGACGGGGCCGGCGCCCATGCCTCCGCTGACCTGGGTCGCCCCCGCGCTTTCGTCCAGCGGGAAGGAGGCCAGTTCCTGCAGGTGCTCGGGGAGGCGGCCGGTGGAGAGCGCCGTGGCGTCGGCCTGTGTCACCGGCGACTGCACCGTGCGTATCTCATCGATCGCACCGGCGGCATTCTCCTTCCAGGCGCCGTGCGAGCGCAGCCGGCCGATCTGAAGACCGCCGATGGCCCGCCACACGGGGGCGGCCTGCACCGACTGTTGGAGCCGACCGTTCACGAACAGCGACAGCGAGCGCTTGTCCGCGTCATAGGAACCGGTCAGATGGGTCCACTCATCCGGCTGCGCCGCCTCCCTGCTCACTGCGCGCACGAGGTCCGGGGCGTCGGTGTCGGCGGTGTGCTGATTGAAGACCCACTTGTCGTAAGCCTTCGAGTAGTAGAGCTGGAATCCGCTGGCGTGGTTGCCGGCCTGGGAGAGGAACGTCTGGTTCTTGTCTTTGTTGTCGAGCTTGACCCATGCGGCTATGGCGAAGGATTTGGTGGTGTCGATGAGGGGTCCGGCGGTGGCCGCGTAGGCAGTGGTGCCGTTGAGCTTGAGTGCGGTGCCGACCTTGCCGACCGCCCCCGGCTCGGCTCCACCGACCAGCTCCGCTGTGAACTCCCGCGCCACACCGCCCAGCACCCGCCGCGAACCCGCGCCCTCGTCCAGGGAAAAGGCCGCGTCCTCGGCCACGCCGGCCGACCGGGCGGAGGGGATCCGCCCTGCCGGTGAAGCCGCGAGCGGATCGCTCGACGCCATCGCCGGGGCACCGGTGGCCAGTACAGCTGCCACTGTCAAGGGCAGCACTAATCCGCTGTGAAGTCTCAATTCTGATCCTTGTTCATCAAGCGATGGCGCATACGGAGAGCGCGTCTCCGTGCCTGCGGAAACCGGGGCCCGGACCGGTGCGAATATCCGGACGAGGCCCCGGTGGGGAATGACGTGGGATTCCGCTAATTCTTGCTCTGAATCCCGTCGTTGAAGATCTCGTCCACGCCGATGGCCCGATCCCAGATGCGGATGTTGTCGATGGTCCCGGCGAAATATTCCTGGAAGGTGCCCTGGTAGTGGAGGCGGCCGATCTGGAAGGCACCACTGGCCCGCCAGGGGGTGGTGAAGTCGGCTGCCGCCTGGGGCTTGCCATTGACGAAGAGCTGGACCCTCTTCGCGGCACCGTCATAGACACCGGTCAGGTGGGTCCAGACCCCGGTCTGCGCGACGTCCGTACTGATGGACCGAGCAATAGTGGTGTCGTCAGTGTCCGCGGTGTGCCGGTTGAAGACCCACTTGTCATAGTTCTTCGAGTAGTACAGCTGGAAACCACTGGCACGACTACCCGCCTGAGACAGGAACGTGCGGTTCTTGTCCTTGGCATCGAGCTTCACCCATGCGGAAATGGCAAACGACTTGGTGGTGTCGATGACAGGCCCGGCGGTGGCCGCATAGGCGGAGGTACCGTTCAGCTTCAGGGCGGTGCCGACCTTGCCGGGTACGCCCATCTGGGCGCCGCCTCCAGCCACCGTGGCGACGGGGCCGGCGCCCATGCCTCCGCTGACGTGCGTCGCCCCCGCGCTTTCATCCAGCGGGAAGGAAGCCAATTCCTGCAAGTGCGCGGGGAACTGTCCGGTGGAGAGCGCCGTGGCGTCAGCCTGTGTCACAGCAGACTGCACCGTGCGAACCTCATCGATCGCGCCGGCCGCATTCTCCTGCCAGGTGTTCTGCCACCGCAGGCGGCCGATCTGGAAGGCACCACTGGCTCGCCAGGGGGTGGTGAAGTCGGCTGCCGCCTGGGGCTTGCCATTGACGAAGAGCTGGATCTTCTTCGCGGCACCGTCATAGACACCGGTCAGGTGGGTCCAGACCCCGGTCTGCGCGGCGTCCGTACTGATGGACCGAGCAATAGTGGTGTCGTCAGTGTCCGCGGTGTGCCGGTTGAAGACCCACTCGTCATAGTTCTTCGAGTAGTACAGCTGGAAACCACTGGCACGATTACCCGCCTGAGACACGAACGTCTGGTTCTTGTCTTTGTTATCGAGCTTGACCCATGCGGATATAGCGAAGGATTTGGTGGTGTCGATGACGGGTCCGGCGGTGGCCGCGTAGGCGGAGGTACCGTTCAGTTTCAGGGCGGTGCCGACCTTGCCGATCGCCCCCGGCTCGGCTCCACCGACCAGCTCCGCCGTGAACTCCCGCGCCACACCGCCCAGCACCCGCCGCGAACCCGCGCCCTCATCCAGAGGGAAGGCGGCCTTGCCGTTGAAGGCACTGCCCGTGAGCCACGAGACGATGTTGTCGGTACGCGCAGCGGTGGAGCCGTCACCGTCTCCGGACTGGCCCAGGCAGCCGGCGTGGGCCGCGAGACTCTGGACCGCCGTGATGCGCCCGTTCCCGTCGAGGACCGGCCCCCCGGCATCGCCCTTGCAGATTCTGCCGCCCGTCAGCGCAATGGTGGTGTCCGTGGCGCTGCTCCGGGTCACGTTGCCGCTGTGCGGACCGGCGGGCACCCACGCCGTGCCGGTGCGCCCGTATCCGGCCGCGACCAGCGCCGCCCCGTCGCCGGGAGAGCTGCCCGCGACCCTGGCAGGAGCGATGTCGGTCAGCGGAGCGGCCAACCGGGCCAGCAGCACGTCACGGTCGTCGCGCGGCACCACGTAGTTGATCCTCACCGGTGCCTTGCCCGCGAAAGCGGCCGTCGCTTCACGCGGCGGCGCGCCCGCAGGCACCGGCTTGGCCGGGTCATCGGAGAAGCAGCTCGCCGCCGTGAGAACCCAGGTCCGGTCGACGAGGGCGCCACTACAACCCTTGCCCCCCTGCTGCCCGGGCCGGCCCACGGTCACCCGGGCCAGCCACGGGCGAGCGGAGTCTCCGGTCACCACGGGCGTCTTGCCCTCACCCACGCTGAGTTCCAGCACGGTGGAATCGAGAGCGGGGTCGAGCCCCTCGCCCAGCGACTTCCAGGCACCGGGTTCGAGGGCGACTTCCTCGACCTTGCTCTCGTTGGTGGCGGGATTCTCCGTCCGCACCGTCGCCGTAACGCCTTCCCGGCTGTCGGACTTGGCCAGGTAGGAGCGCTTGATCTCCAGAGCCAGGTACCCCACCGGCCCGGAGACCGCGAAACACGCGTCGCCGCTGGTACGGCTGTTGACCCGCACCAGATCGCTGCCACCGGAGGCACAGTCGACGAGAGTGATGTGGCCGTCTCCTGAGACCAGCTTCAAACCCTTCTCCGCGAGCAGCTTGTCCCGGTCGGGGTAAGCGAAATCCTCCACCAGAGAATCCGATCCATCACCAGGCGCCGCCGACGACACTCCGGCCATGGGGCCTGTGCCCCAGGCGGTCACCGCGGTCAGCACGGCCAATGTCACTGACATCGGCCGCCCCAGCGCAACACGCCACCGCATACGAACTCCCCCCATACATGAATGTCAAAGACCCAGCCATGCGGAACGCCGATGCGATCAGAGATGTCGGTCGGCTCGGTACGCGTCGCGGCAGATCGGGCGCGCGGTTCCGTAGTCATGCCCTGCGGAGATGGTCCCGGCATGGTCAGGTCAATCTATCTTCACTCGACCATCACAACCTTCACAGACGCATCACGGCCAATTTCTGGCACAGATGACCGAAACCGGTACATCGGGCCCTGGGCGAGGTGTGCGGGCGGGAGGCTTCCGCTGGTCGCTGACTGTCGACCGCGCCGAAGGCGACACCCTGCGCCAGCTCGCCGCCGGCTGCGAGAGCACCGACGTGGAGTTCGAGCGGGTGTAAGCCACGCGTCGCGTCCTGCTGGATTCTTTCCGGCTGTTTGCTGGCCCCGAAGCGGAATCACGGGGCCAGCAGCATGGGCAGGGGACGCGTTCGCGGTCCTGAGCGGGACGCAGCGGTGCGCCGCAGGCACGGGCCTGCGGCACACCGTGTGACCGGTGAGCGGCACAGCTCACCGGCCGGTTGAGGGCGATGTCGGTGTCAGAGGCTCCTGCGAACGCGTCGAGCCTCAGGAAGTGGCGGGCGACGGTGAGCCCGAGGATAAGCACGAGATCCCTGTACGTGAGGCGTGCGTACACCCGCGGGGAACGGGCCAGGGGTGAAGCGGGAGATCTGCCTCCCCTCCGATTTCTCACGAGCCAGAACCCAGCGCGCGGGAACATCAACCGGTATACCCGTCCCTGTCCCCGAACGGACCTTTACGGCCAGCTGAAGCCATGACCGTACATACCGTTCGCACGTTGGACTCCCTGCCCGTCCCCGCTATCCGTTGGCGTGTTCCTCGGCGCAAAGCTTGTGGGCCGGTTTCGCGTCGTCGTCGAGAAGGCTGGCGGGTTTCCCGCAGTGCCAGCAAGCCTGCGGTTCGGGCAGGAAGCGGGCGGGGTCACTCCAATCGACTATCCGTTGTCTCGGCACCAGGTTCGACGGCGACGGCTGGGGACGCGCTCGGTCCTGCAAGGCGCGCTGCTTCGGGATGGCCGGGAGGGCGTTGGTCTCGATGGTGATGCCAAGCTCGACGCTGTCGATGCCACGGCGCTGCAGGGGCGCACTGGGAGTCCAGGTCTGATCGCCGAATTGGCAGATGCTGTTGGCATCGTTGCCGGAGAAGTGCAGGTCGTGATCCGCCGGAGTTGGTTCGGGCTCGTCGTATGTGACCCCGTCTTGGTAGTCGGACCACGTGGCGTGGTCGTCGACGGGGACCCACATGAAACTTCCGGTCCGGTGGTCTTTGCGGCTGGGCAGGAAGATGGGCACGACGCTGCCGGTGGCGGCGCCGATAATGGTGCGGCCGACGGTGACGCCGAGCCGATCGCCTCGGTCGCCGGTGTAGCCGCTCACGATTCCGTCGGAGGCGCGTGGGGTCTCCCAGAACAGGTGGCGTTTGCCGCATCCGGTCTTCGACTTGCCGGTCGGGCATGGTCGCACGGCTGCCGCGGTGCAGAGCCACTCGGCGAGGACGCGGAATCCTCCGATGAGGGGGAGGTCGGCGGCGTTGTCGATCTCGCGCCAGGTAACGTCGCGGATCAGCATCCACTGGGCCCGGTCGACGAGATGGAAGGTGTCGTCGTGGGTGATCCAGTTGGATACGAGCCCTGCCTCGGACTGGGCCTTGGCGCGGCGCGGGACCGTGCTGGGGCTTGCGTTATATAACTGGGCCTCGCAGCCGAGGTTGACACCACCGTGACCGTAGATGGTGACGTCGGGGCGGGCGGCCCGGCTCTTCGTGGCCTTCTCCACCGTCGTTCTCAGACCCGCGCTCTGGCCGGTGCGGCCGAGGAACTCCTTCATCGCCTTGTGCCGGTCGCTTTCCTCCTGCGTCATCTCGTGTGCGGTGGGCAGGTGTGCGGCTCGTAATCGCAAGACACCGTCGGGGCCGCGGTGCCGGCGGGCGTACATGTGTGGGCTCTTGACGCCAGACATCTCGGCCTTACATTTGCGGTTCTGGGCCTTCTCCGCGCAGATGAGGAGGTCTCGTCTTCTGGTGGCGACCGGCTGGAGCAGTTCCTCGATCAGGGCGGTCACGCTGATGACGCTGTTCGAGAGTCCAAGGTCCGGCTTATCGAGTTCGAGGACACACTTCAATTCGGAGTGCCACACGCCGTTCGCCACAAATCCCCCTGCCTAGCCGCCAGTTGGGTTTTCACGGTAGAACGCACTACTGACAATTCCCGCTGACCTGCGCATTCATGCCAGGCCGGACGACGTCGACTTGGAGTACCGGAGCGTCAGGAAGGCACTGATTCCAGAACGAGCTACCGACCGATGTGATGGAGGCGGGGCCCAACTGGCCGACGATGTTCGCGCCGTACGACGCGATGGCCCGCGCCAGCGGCGCCGGCCGGGAGGCGTACGGGTGCCATTGGGGATCAATCTGGGTTTGCTCGTTCATCCTGCTTGACTTCAGTTCTGCAGAGTCTGCGACGTGCTCCGCAGGTGCCCAGGACCCCGGCATTGTCGTCCATGGCTAGGCCCTGTCCGGCGGATCATGTGACCGTTCCGATTCGGCTCGCTGGCATGGACATGGCGATGGGGAATCTGACGAACTCGGAATGGGCGCGGCTGCGCCCGCATCTGCCGAAGTCCGGTCAGCGCGGTGGACGTTGGGTCAGCCATCGCAGGGTGATAAACGGGATCCTCTTTCGGCAGCGCACCGGGGTGCCGTGGCGGGATCTGCCTGCGCGTTTCGGCAAGTGGAAGACCGTGTACGAGAGGCACAGACGCTGGTCGGCGGACGGCACGTGGGACAAGGTCTTCGCGGCCGTCCTGGCCGACGCCGACGCGGAGGGCCGTATCGACTGGTCGATGGTGAGCGTGGATTCCACCTCCTGCCGGGCCCACCAGCATGCGGCCGGAGCACGCAGGAGATCCCCGCGGGTGCCGGGAAAAGAACAACGCCCCGGCGGCACCGCCCCGATGAGGGGCTGGGACGCTCCCGGGGCGGCCTGACCTGCAAGATCCACCTTGCCGGGGAAGGCGGACGCCGGCCCCTGGCCCTGCAGATCACTCCGGGCCAGTGGCGTGATGCCCCACAGCTCATCCCTGTCATGGAACGCATCCGGGTCGGCCGACTCGGCGGTGGACGCCCGCGTACCCGGCCGGACCATCTCAGCGGCGATAAGGCGTACTCCTCCCGCCGCAACCGCTGCTACCTGCGACGACGGCAGATCCAGCACACCATCCCCGAGCCGAAGAGCCAGCGGGCCAACCGCAAGCGCCGCGGGAGCCACGGCGGGCGGCCCGCCGGCTTCGACAAGACGATCTACAAGCGCAGGAACGAAGCGGAGCGGACGATCAACGCCCTCAAGAACTTCCGGGCCGCGGCCAGGAGATTCGACAAGCGTGCCTACGTCTTCCAGGGCACCGTGACCGTCGCAGCGATCCGGCTCTGGCTGCGGGCATAGATCCATTATCCAGGTTCGGAGAGGCACCTGTCACCGTTCTCCGGAACGATCTTTGTGCCGGATATGCGCCTTTAGGGTTGCGGTCGACGAGCACAACGCACCGACGTAACCAGGGAGTCGAGAGTGGAGCACGACGTTGCCGCGCTGACGGTGGAACTCAAGGACATCGCCGTGGCAGATCACCAGTCCTCAGTCCGCGCGAACAGCGATGACCCGGCGGAGCAGTTGGCGTGGCGGCGGCTGACCGCACGGCACGGCGACCGACTCGGCGAGATCATGGATGAGTACGGCTGGCCGACGGCAGAAATGGTCGGCGAGAAGGCCGCACGCGCGGCGTGGCTGATTGCCCAGCACGCCGACCGGCAGCTCGACGTCCAGCGGCGCGCCCTCCATCTGATGGAGCAGGCGGTGTCGGCGGGCTCGGCCAGCCCGCGAGAGCTGGCCTTTCTGCGCGACCGCGCGCTGGTCAATGAGGGCCGCAAGCAGGTCTACGGCACTCAGATCGCCGACGTGAAGGACGGGTCACCCGTTCCGTGGCCTTGTGAAGAGCCCGAGCGCATGGACGAACTCCGTGCGGCAGTCGGCATCGAGCCCTTTGACGAGTACATTGCCAAGTTCGCAATGACCTGACAACCAGTCCCCAGTCGCGTCCCGCGAATCATTGACCAAGGCTGACCTGCCGTGGCAATGATCCGCCGGACAGACCCTAGGTACGGCGATGCTGCTGCCCACCGGTCTAGTGCTCGTCATCACCTTCGCCGGTCCGTTCGCCGTACGGCGCGCGAGGAACAAAACGGAAGACGGCGCGAGGACGGACGTGGAGGGGACAGCACGGGACGGTGCTCGAGCGAGCGCGTGACCGGACGATGCCGCTCCTCTTCGCACTCGCTGCCGCCTTGGCACTGTGCGGCTGCCATGGGGCTGCCTGCGACAGGCCAGGACATCGAGGGCCGCTCGTCAAGGACAGGGACGAACTGCCAGGGCCCTCGGCCGCTGACCTGAAGTCTGGTGCGCGACTCAGCATTCACCCGTATAACCCGGACCAGGACGGCGAGCGGCTGCTTGCGGCCTGCGGTCTCGACCACCTCGGCCAGCTCCAACAACGCTACCGGGGACGCCCCTTCGTGAGGGAGGAGCTCTGGGCCGGAAAGATCGCCCGCGCCCTGCGCGCACAACCCGACCGATGAGGAGGAGCTTGCCGATGTGCCGGGCCTGAACTTCATCCAGATCGAGCACACCCTGACTTTGGAGAGCGAACGCTTCCTGCGGGAGCAAACCCCTCAGAGCGAACGTGAAGGACCAGAGGGAGATGTCGGCACGCACACCGCAAGGGCTGTGCTGACCCCGCGGCTGGCCTTCGGGCTACCAACATGGTCGGTTGCTGGCTCGACACCCATGCCGCAGCCAGCATCGGCGGGGCAGCGACGACGAACAGCGTCGGCCTATTGGCGGCCTGCAGGGCGCTGGTGTCGAGGCCGAACGGCGCGGGCAGGTGGAGCGGGACGCCGTAGGGACAGCGGGTGGTGCGTTTCCTCGGCCAGACCAGGGACGGTGATGGGGACCGGTGTTGCAGGGTCGCCGTCGACGAACAGATCGTCCACCTGCCACCCCAGGCCACGAAGGGCATCAACGGCTCCACGTGCATCGCCCAGCCGCAAGGCAGACAGATCCGCTCCGCAGAGGTTGCCGACGCCGCCACGTGCCGCCCGGATGGCCACCACCACAGCGACGAGCTACGCGTCGGGGCCGGGAAGGCCCAGCGAGGCCACGTAGTTCAACAGCGCGCGTGCCGCTTCACCCTGGTGGGACGTCAAGAGGAAGGGCAAGCCACTTACCTGCACCTTCACTTGACAGCACTAGATAGCCAGCGGACGGTCCGGGTGGGGTCACCTCCGCAATGGCGCCATTGTTGGGTGATGGGGAACGGTTCGCGTGCGGAGTTCGAGGGTCGTCGGCCTGGCAACGCATGTGATTGCTGAACTCGTCGCCTAGGTAGGCCCGTTGTGGGGCTCGCAACGCGAGAGGCGTCTTCGTTCACGGCCCCGACAGCGAGCGGCCGGGGCCGGCGCCCGGTGCAGGCCGGTCTTCGTCGACCGGCTGTTGGCCACCCTGATCCATCTGCGGCACGGGGTCACGCACGACGTGCTCGCCTGCTGGTTCGGTGTGGCCCGTCCCACTATCACCTGGGCGATCGGCGAGGCGCGGCTGCTGCTGGCCCAACGCGGCTGCATGGTCGCGCCGGATACCTGGCTGAACGCCGACCGAGGTCACCGAGTGCCTCGGGACAAGCGGACGGACCGCGATCACCGATACCACCGAGCGCGCACGCTGCGGCGTTGATCTTCGAGCACGTGGTGCTGAATCGGCCCCGCCTCTCCCTCACTTGCCTTACTTGACTGAATAACTGCCAGCGCATGTACCTGCAGAGTTGCTTGACAGCACTAGATAACGAGCGGCACGCACAGACCTCGGCAGCAGCTCCGATCAACGGCGCGAGGTACGCGCACTTACACCGGCACCCGAATAACAGGCGCTGGCCAGGTCCGCTATGAGCACGACGCTCTCAGCCGCCTCACCCTTCGCCAGAAGACCCGACTGTCGCGCAAACCCGCCACCTGGCGCTACACCTGGGGCCCGCCTGCCGAAACCACCCGACCAGGCGCCCTCCTCGATCAGATCGCCCTCACGGCGTAGGCGTGTTGTCGGCCTTGACGTTGAAGTTGATCTGGGATCCAGCGACTGAGGACACGGTGACCGACACTCCCAAGGTGCTGCCGTCGTCCGCTGTGAGCTTGCACCGGGTGGTGGTGCCTACCTTGCCGACGAGGTCCTCAGGACATGTGATGTGTGGCGTTGGCTGACCCGTTGCGGCGGCGAGCTTTTTAGCGACTGTCGTGGCCAGCTTGTCCGCGGACAGTTTTGGCCTGGGCTCTCCCCCGTGGTTCGACGAAGAGACCGAGCAGCCGACAAGCAGCACGCCGGCGGCTAGCGTTGAGACGATTGAAGCTGCTGCGGACAACCGGGTTATGGGCATGGTGGACTCCGGTCCAGGTGATCAAGGCAGGAAGGACGCGGGAAGCATACTGGCAGGCTGCTCCGGGCAAGATGGGGGCTTCCTCTGGGCATGAGCGCGGCGGAAGGCTCAGAGGGAACGCGCGGGCAGAGCGCTTCGATGCATTCCTTGCACGCGAGATGCTGATGTGAAGGCTGGTCCACCGATCGCTGAGTCGGCCTGGACGGCCTCCCGCCGGGCCGGCCGAGTTCAGGGATCTGCTGTTCCTCGACGCGATCCTGCCGTGTCGACTGTCTTGGCGCGACGGCGGGAGAATGCCTCAACGCTCCTGCCAGTTGCCTGCGGCGTTCGGACGCGCGGCGACTTGCAGTTGCCCACGTGGCAGCCTCCGTTGGCGGGGTTTCCGCGCTGGCCCGACCGGGAGCTGGCGTAGGTCCATCTGTCACTGGACTTCTGGATCGGTCCCGGCTCCGGTCGATCCGTTCGGAGACTTGCAACTTCGACAGCAGGGGTCTCCTGTTGCCCGGATGGCTTGGCAGCCACGACCTGCTCGGGAAGCCCTGCCTTCATGGCCGGACCACCGGAGGATCAACTGACCGGGAACCCTGGTTCGACCGTCAGGTGGACCACTCGATACGACAACGGCTTCTCAGCCTGCAGCTCCAGCCGTTGGCGCCGGCCACGGTGTCCGGGCTGAAGAAGAAGTTGTGTACGCCGATGCCGAGGTCGCCGATCGGGTAGCTGCCGTCGGCGATGCGGGACGGTAAGGCGGCCCCTGGCCGGTGACAAGACTCGTGCAGGGGGAGAATCGCCGGACGACGATCGAGGAAGGTCCGGTGGCGGCCGGAGCGAAGCAGCCCACCGGTAGATACAGCGGCAGAACCGCTGGTGAACGACGTGCGGAGCGTCGGCAGCGGCTGCTCGACGCCGGACTGCAACTCTTCAGTGGCGACCCTGGATACCGCGCTACCTCGGTGAGCGCCCTGTGCGAGGAAGCGGGTCTGTCCACCCGACAGTTGGTATGAGGCGTTCAGCAACCTCGAAGCAGCGCTCGCCGCGCTCCACATGCTCATCAACAAGTGGGCGGAGGAGGCCGCGATCACCGTGCTTGCGGCGATGCCGGAGGACGGCGTCGAGGAGCGCGCGGCCGCCGCGTTCCCTGCGTACGCGAAGAGCGCGACCTGCGACCGGCGGCGGATCAGGATCGCCTTTGTCGAGGTCGTCGGCGTCAGCCCACATTCGAAGCGCAGCGGCTGGCGCGGGCCGCGTGCGGTGGGCCGAGGTTATGCTGCACGAGCTGAAGCGGGCTGCCGGCAGGGGCGAGGCGGCGGAGCGGGTGGCAGCGACGGCCTTCATCGGCGCGGTCAACGGGCCGCTGCACGACTGGACCGCGGGCGCGATCGACGCCTCACCGGACGAGATCGTCGAGGAGCTGCTGCTGATGCTGATCGGGGTGCTGCGGCCCACCGGGGTAGCGGGCGGCGTCTTACGACGATGTTCGCAGTTGAGGTTGGGGCGTGTTGGCCTGGCGGGTTGTCGGGTGGGTGATCAGCGGCGGGCCGCCCGATCGGAGGCCAGGGACACGATGGCATCGATGGTCTGGGCCAGGTGCTCACGCTTGCCGTGGTAGCGCTCGAGGACTCTCCAGGTTTTGGTCTCGGCGATGGCGTGCTCGACGCAGATCCGTTCGGATGACTGATGCCGGCGCGCACGCTGGTAGACGGCGGTCTCGTCCGCAGAGGCGGCTTTGCCGGGCTTGGGCGGCGGGACCACGATCCGCTTCGGGTCGAGCTTGGCCACGCCCCGGTAGCCGGAGTCCAGGGACAGTTCGACGTGGGGGGACTGGGCGAGCAGGTCCTCGATGCCTTCGGTCTTGAGCGCGGTCTGGTCGTGCATCCTGCCTGGCCGATGGGCGCCGATCCACAGCGGGCGGCCCTCGCTGTCGGAAGCGACGGTGCACTTGTGGGTGTTCTGCCGCCGCTTGCCTGAGACGAACCGGCGCCTTCCGGGCCGGTGGGCGGCGGGTCGGCGGACCTGGATCTCGGTGCCGTCCAACCGCAGGCGCACGCCCTCGGCCTGGGCATAGGCGAAGAGGTCGGCCAGGGTGCGCAGGCGGAACCCGGTGGGGGTAGCGAAGCCGCGGGCGGCCAGCAGCGGCCTGATCTCTCCGATGGCCTTGGTCACGGTGCACCGGTCGACGTCGAACAGCTCGGCCAGGGCCGCGTGGGTGAGGTCCAGCCGCAGGTGCGCGAGGGTGACCAGGACCCGGTCTACGAAGACCAGCCCGTGCTGACGGCCCGCACCTGCGGCCCGAAGGCGTTCACCGTGGCGTCGCTCGTGCAGTCGGCTCTCGCGTTGAGCTGACCAAGGCCCGGCCAACTCCTCGATCAAGTTGTCGAGATGTGCACGGGACAGGCCCGTGAAAGCAGAATGAGACAGGGCAGTACGGGCCCATTGAGACGACACGTCCAATGAACCCTACGGCCCTGTTCACGTTACGGCCCGACGCCTCGCTGATCGCCCGCAACCGACGACGAGCTGGACATCGCCACTGTGATGGTTCTGGGGATCAGGTCGAGTGCCTGCGGGTAGCCACTCATGCCTCGAGGTCGCGCAGGCCGACGCAGTCAAAGTCCCAAAAAACCTCTGAGTAGACGAAGGTGCCCGTCATCCACGGCTCGTGAGCGGACAACCGGGCGACCTGGAACGCGGTTTCAGGAATACGCAGCGACGGCGAACGGAAGCCCACCGCGCTGGCACCCTCGAAACCGCGCGGGCCGTAGTAGCGCGGCGAACCCTCCAGGAATACCAACGGCACACCCTGGCTGTCGGCCACCGCGAGGGCGTACGCGATGAGCTGAGTACCGATGCCCTGACGCTGGAACTCCGGGACCACGCCCAGCGGTGACAGGGACAGGACGTCCACGATCCGGCGCGGAGCGTCCAACCGCGTCGCGCTCAGCAGAACATGCCCGACGACCCGGTCATCAACGGTGGCGACGAAGGACATCGGCGCCAACGCAGCCTCCGCAACGCGAAGTGCCTCCACGAGTCCGGGCACCCGCTCGCTGTCACCGAAGGCGCGCGTATGAACCTCGCGCACGTCTCGGTGATCGTCAGCGGTCTCTTGCCGGATCACGAGCCCGGCACCACCGGGAGCGATCCGAGAGCCTTCAGGCGCATCGTGTGACGTCATGGCCGCGAGGGTAGATCGCGGGGCGGCTCGTGCGCGAGGCAATTGCGCAGCAGGTCGTTAGGGCGGCCAGGGCGGTTGCATCGGCGGACATGGGGGGCTCGGCGCCCGGGCCAGTGGCACCTGACCGACCCTCATACTCCGTGTCGTCCCCTGATTTCCGATAACGATGAGCGGGCGTCAGCATGCCATTGAAGAGGTTGGTGAAGGTGGGGTGGATGCCTCCAGGAATCGTCAGTGGCGGGGCGGGGTAATTGTCCTACGCGGTCGCGATGAGGGAATTGTTCCAACTTCCCTGCGCTTTCCTCTACTTGAATGCCGCCGCCTCCCAACCTGTTCATACCGAGGCGCCGACCGGGACAAATCGACGATAGGCCGATCTGTGCAACTAGCGGGATTAATAGGGCGAGTTGCGGACGGATGGATCGAACCCCCCGGCGGCCTGACGGGTCCACAGATGGTGATAGATTCGCCCGAACGACAGTGCCAACCTGCCTGTCATTAGCGCGTGTTCACGGGGGTGGTTCGAGGGTGTCCAGTAGTCGCGAGGACTTTAAAGCCGATCCGGATGAGATCAGGGCTGGGGCTTCGGATGTACTGAAGTCTCTTAACCCGGCCAAGCGTGCCGATTTCGGAGCGCTGAACGAGGACTTTGATGGGTCCGGTCAGGGTGACAAGATCCTCGCCGATAAGTTCGAAGCTTTTTGCGATACATGGAACGTGGCCTATCTCGTTCTCGGTGACCACGCAGGAGATATATCGGACAAGCTAAAAAGCCAAGCGGACACTTACGAGCAAAACGAATCCCATACCGACGAATATATAAAATATATAAATCAGAATAAGAATGGTTCGGGACTGTAACAACGGGGGCGGCATGACGGAAGAGTTGGGCGAAACAAAAGACCCCAAGGGGCTCATCCCTGGCAACGCAGGGGACGTCGAGGGCGTCGCGCGGGCACTGGAGAAGCAATCCGGCAAATTCGAGACCGTCGCGCATTCACTGGGCGCCGTACGAATATCCGGCTGGAGCGGCAAGGCCAGCGACGAGTTCTGGGAAAAGCTTTCCGGCGAGAGGAAGAACTGGCTGTACGCCTCCGATGCGCTGTCCGACGCGGCTGCGGCAATCAGTAGGTACGCCACGGCGTTGAGCGCGGCACAGGGGCAGGCGCGGGAGGCAATCGAGCTGTGGGACGGCGGCGATGAAAGCCAGGCCCAGCTGATTCTGAAGACCGCCCGACAGCACGTGCGGGACGAAGCTGATTCGGCGGCGGGGAAGCTGGAAGACGCGGCCGGCGGCGCTTCCGACGCGCCGTCCTGGCTGCAAAGGGCAGGCAAGACCGCCGAACAGCAAAAGGAATCGGGAAAGGTCACCGCCAGCCTCAGGGAGCTCTACGAATCCAGCCCACTGACCGACAAGCCGAATAGCAAGAAGAAGTACTACGGCGCGGCGGGGCCCGAGGATCCCAATGCCAAGAAGCCCCGAGCCTCCGAGGTCAAGCTGTGGGAGCGGAAGGCCGAGGTAAGTGCCTGGGAGAAGGAGGCGGAAGGCGAGTCGCAGTTCGGAGACGACGGGAAGGTATCCGGGAAGGCCGGTGTCAAACTTCTCGGAGCGGAAGGCACAGCGGCTGCGTCCGTGACCGACGGCAGACTCCAGGCCGGAGCCAGCGGTAAGGCGTACCTGGCGCAGGCATCCGCGGAGGGCGGCGTCGAGTACGGCCTCGCCGCGGCCAAGGGGGACGCCTCGGCGTTCGTCGGGGCTGAAGGGGCAGTGAACGCATCCGTGGGCAAGGACGGAGTGCACGCGGGCGCCGAGGCTTTCGCGGGCGCCAAGGCGACTGCGAGCGCCCACGCGGATGTGGGCGGTATCGGGGCCGGTGCCACCGCTGAAGGGTGGGCCGGAGTCGGAGCTGCGGCCCATGCGGATGTTGGCATGAAGGGCGGAAAGTTCGTTATCGGTGCCGATGTGGGCGTCGGACTCGGACTCGGGGGCAAGATCGGCTTCCAGGCCGAGATCGACCCGCAAAAGGTCGCGGACACGGTCAGCGACATTGGGGACAAGGTGGGTGACGGCCTCGACGCGGTGGGCGAAGGACTGGATGCCATCAACCCCTTCGGATGACACTGGCCTCGCATTTCGCACACTAGGGAGTTGATCCACGATGGCGACCACGCTACCGGTAAAGATCGAATTTTCGCTGCCGGAAGGCTGGCAGCCGGCGCCCCCCGATGAGGTGGGCGCTCCCGGAGTGGCTTTCATTGCCCTCCACCCCGAGTCGCAGGACAAGTTCACCGCAAATATCACCATCGCCGGTAAAATCCGGGACGAGTTCGACCTGGTGACACTCGCGCACGAGTCGGTCCAGCGGCTGCGCGAGGGGGCGACGGTGACCGTCGCCAAGCAGGCCCAAGGTGGGACCCCGGAAATGCCTGCGCTGACCCAAACCCTGCGCATCTCCACCACATTGCGCGGGCTGCCCGTGGAGTTGGTCCAGAGCCAGGTCTACCTGCTCATGCATGATGTGCACGACCCGGCCAAACACGCGGTGATCGAGCTGGCATTGACAGCCAAGCAGTCCCAGCTGGATCAGGTCGCGGACGACTTCGAGGAGTTTGTCCGGTCCATTCGCCCGTCGGGCCCTGACGCCACGTAAGTCCTGTGCGCCTCGGCGCTCATGGGTGAGCCCCTCGCGATCCGTATCTGCGAGGGGCTCACTCGTCCGCATCTGTCCTTAGGGCCGCGTGTTACGCCTGCGCCGGCTGGTGGTCCAGGACGTCACACAGATAGTTCAGCTTGTGCTCGATCTGTTCCGCCCGGAGCCGCCCCCGATGCCAGGTGAGCAGATCGTTTCCCTGGAACCGGAGAGGCTCGCCCTTGGCCCGGGCATCGGACATGAGGAACTGCGCCAAGGAGCCAGTCAGGACACCGCGCGCGAACTCTTCGTCGTTGGCGATCACGCGAAATGCCTCGTCGAATTCGGGGACGCCCAGCTCCATCACTTTGCCGCCGCCGAACAGGGCGCCCGCGCGCGCGTTCAGCTTGTCCAGGGCCCGGGGCCGTTTAATGACCATCCGAGGTACGGACGTCGCCGACGTTACGGCGTACACCGTGGAGCACTGCACCGTGTTCGGGCCGTCCGCGTCCATTCCGCGTGAGTGGTACTCGAAGCAGCAGATGGCGCGACCTCGGAATTCGCCGACGATTTGGTCCCGTATGGGGATATTGGTGCCCTGTCCTGGCAGCGGCTCCCCCCCGCAGTAGCGGTCTCCCCCGCCGGGGACCCAATCGGTGTGGCTCCAGCCCCGGCTCTCCACCAACTGGAGCAGCTCTTCCATCTGTTGGGGGCTTCGGTCATCCCTCTTCTTCACGTACCGCGAGGCCCAGATGAAGAACCAGAAAAAAGCGGCCATGAACAGGATCATGCCGACAAGAATGAGTACTTCCCATGCCTCGTTCATGCGGCACAAGTATGTCGGACGGTGCAACGAACGCACGTACCGGGGACGGGCGGCGGGTGGGTCGACCCCGTTTGCCCCGCTTCGCAGATGACCCTTCGGGCATGCAGCCGCGGGGACCTCGGCCGGTCCCGCTCGTCTCGCCGCCGCTGCCCGGCCCCAGAGGGCTTTCTGAGCCAGCATGGTGGCCACTCCGGCCAGCACGATCCCGGCGAGGTTGAGCAGCGGCTGCTCAGACGAGCCGCGGGCCTGCTGTACTGCCCGTAGCTGAGGGCGACCGCGGCGTCGGCGGCGGCCCGGACGATGGCCACCCAGATCGCCACGCCGACCAGCGCGCCGGACTTCGCAACGTCGGCTCGGTTTCGTCGAGGAGGGTCGAGCTTCCACCCAGAGCGCCGATGCCGCTGCTGCCGGTCCGGCAGCAGCGACGGGCCTGTTCCAGTTGAACCCGGAGCAGGCCCTGCGGCTTCTGTGGTCGGGTAGCCGGAGACCATTGCTGGTCTCCGGCTACCCGACCACAGCTTCTCGCAGGGAAATCAGGAGCTTAAGGAGACTGACACAGAAGAACTTGACAGGGAACACTCCTGTGACGACGACGTCGTACTCCTGATGATCGGCAAGCATGATGTCCATCCTGCTCCATGTCGGCGGGCATCAGATATGGCGGGTAGACCGGGCACCGCGGCGAAGTGGGGCGGGTCGGCGGCTGCTTCGGCTTGCTTCGGTCCGTGGGTGCAGGGCTGGTACATCCGATGCCTGTCCGTTCTCAACGAGGTTCGCTGACTTCAGGTCTCTGATCTGGGAGTTGTCATCTTGGAGTGACACGGGTCCGTCCGCTGGAGTGTCACGTGCCATGCGGGATGATCAGCCGGGCCCTGATGTGTCATCGAGCGTTGTGAGGGTTGGTTCGCTGAGCTGTGATTTGTCGGTCTCGCTGATACTGGCCGTGCGCGTTTCTCGCCGAACTTGGCAGTTTCCGGAAGAGGTTGAGGTCGCTGTCTGCGGCTCTGACTCCGAGCCTCCGTGCGGTCTCTTGGGGGAACTTCTGATGTGCGAGCCAGTGTGGCAAGGCGAGCAAGGCCGTGAGCTTGACTGTCTCGGGGTAGGTCGCGAGTTCAATCCGGGGCGGCGAGGGACGGCGGGGGTCTCCATAGGGGTCCTCGCCGAGAAGGTCGATGCGGTCGGTCCAGCGTTGTTGCAGGTCGGACGGTTCTCCGTCCTGGAACCAGTCCAGGAGGCAGTCGCGGGCGATGGCGTAGTCCCGCGCGATGGAGGACGCTCAGGTTCGGCGGGCGAGCCGGCGGTGCCGCCGGCTGGCCTGTTGCACTTCAGGCAGGGCGTGAAGGCGATACTGCTCGTCGCCGAGGAGCCATAGATGGTGCCGCAGACAGACGGCTTCGTGAGGTGGAACGTTGCGGATCACGAGCCCGCGAACTCCTCGTCGGGCTATGCAACGGCGGCAGGCCGGACGTCGGAGCACTTCGTCGGCCTGGTCACTCACGGGCCGCAGGGTGCTCTCGGTCTGTTCACCGATCACGGCGAGGGTCGGCATCGCGTGAGACAACTCGGCAGGAGTTCTCCCCGCCAGGGCGGAGAGCCGGAGCAGGGTCTCGGGAGTCCAGTGACCGGTGCGGTTGTCGTCGCGACGGGGGTGCTGGTTGTGCCCGAGCAGGATGGACAGAAACCGGACTGGCAGGCGGTTGGCGTCGGCGAGCCGGTTCAGATAAGAGCCGGTCGTTTCACCGTGTATGGGCGGCGGTGTGACCGGCAGTGTCCGCAGACGCATACTCATCCGGCCTTCCTCGCCGGGGCCGACGGTCGGCGTCGGGGACGGGTCCGTTTGACGCCTCTGTCCAGTTCAACCGCGTCGAGTCCGGCTCGTGTGATCTTCTCGGTGCCGTCGAGGATGGCGTCCAGTGCGGCTTCCCGGATCAGATGGGACAGGCTTCCGATCATGCCTGCGGTGCGGTCGTGGAGGTAGGCGCTCAGCTTCAGCAGGGTGTCCGGACGGTGAGCGTGCAGACGCAGGGCGCCCTCCAGCGTCGACACCAGGGACTGCCATGATTCTCTGTCCCGGGTGGTCCTGTGAGGGAACGAGCTGGTGGTGATTTCGGTGTAGCGGCTGGCGATCTGCCCACCGCGGCGTCCTGTGAACAGCCCGGTGTCCTCGACATCCACGCCGGCCAGGACGAACGTCGCCGGGATGCGCTCGGACAGGTACTTGATCTGGTCGGAGGCTTCCGCCCCCATCTTGGTACGGATGTCGAGATTGTGCAGTTCGTCGATCAGCACGAGACGGCAACCCCTGCTGCAGAGCAGGTCGCAAACCCGATTGGTGATCTCAACCTGGCTGAAGCGGCTGGGCAGTGGCAGACCGATGAAGCGGGCCAGCTCAACCGCCAGCATCTTGGGCGTCGCTGCCGGCGGGACAGTGACATAGACGACAGGCAACGCCTGGCGGGCGACCTCTCCCCGGCGCCGGGCGAGGAGTTCATAGTTCTTCCCGAGTTGGGTGATCGCGGTGGTCTTCCCGGTGCCGGCGGCTCACGTGACGATCAGTCCGCGACGGGCCGACTGCTGGTGGCGGTTGAGCAGGATCCGCTTGCGCCCGATGGCGGTGATGTGCTGGATCGTGGGAGTACGAAAGATGACCAGTCGTGAGTGATAGCCCTCGCGTTCCCGCTCGCGTGCGGCCCGCTGGGCGTGATCCAGCCGCTGGATTGCGGCCGGTGGCAGCAGTTCGGGAGCGACGACTTCCTCGGCGACGAATCGCGTCCAGCCCTCTTTCGTGCTCAGCGGATGGACCTCCTCGGCTCCCTCGTGGGCCTCCGGGGTGAAACTCACGGACGGCTCCCGTCGGTGAAGGCGTCGAAGACGCCGAACGGAATGACTTTGCCGGCCGGCTCATCCTCGTCGTCCTGCGGATCGTCGACGATGGTGGGACGGAGACTGGGCAGGACAGCGTGGTCGGTCGCCGCACGGGTCCGGGCCGCGACCTTGCGGTCCGAGCCGCGCTGGGCCCGTGTCAGCAGGTCCTCCATGACGACGGCGATCGCGCCTTCGTCGGTGTCATCTGCACCCTGGGCGGCCAGGATGGAGCGGGCATGCCGCCAGGTGAAGTCGGCGAAGGGGGCGGAGACCGAGTCCATCCGGGTCCATGGAACGGTAATCCAGCCGCCTGCCCGGTGGTCGCGGACCCAGACGTGGGACAGGTCGTAGGGGTCGTAGTGGACTTCCCAGAGGCCGCCCTTGAGGTCGACTCCGGACGGCTGCCTCCGGTAAGGCGCCAGCTCGCGGCAGTCGTAGGTGCGGTAGTCCATGACGATGCCGTAGTCGTTGATCTTCCGCCATTCCGCGGGCAGCAGCTCGATGTAGTCGTCGCCGGTCAGACAGACCGGCAGATGTCCGCCTCGGGCCACGAGCATGGCGTAGACCTCGTTGGGCGACAGAGCCCGGCCTGGCAGGAACGGGCTGCGGAGACTGTCATGGGGCCGGGTCTGCCACCGGGCCACGACCCACTCGTCGAACAGGTCGGCGATTTCCCTCAGGGTCCAGACCGCTTGAACGTCCTCCCCGCGGTGGGAGGAGCTGGAGCCGATATAGCCGGCGACGTGCTGGCAGAACAGCGTGTTGATCAAGGCGTAGGTGCGTTCCACCACGCCCTTGTCCGTCGGGGTGGCAGGCCGGGCCGGCTGGACGGAGATGCCCAGAGACTGGCAGGCCGTCACGAAGGTCTCGGAGATGAACACCTTCCCGTGATCGACCACGATCGTGTCCGGCACGATCACCGGCTTCGCCGCCGCATGCTCCAGCCGGGCATCCACGCTCATCAGCCGCGCGTGCGGAATCAGGGAGGCGGACATCCGCAGGGCTTCGTGCCAGCCCGGCCGCATCGGTTCCGGGACCAGAGTGCGGGCCAGCAGCAACGCCGCGTCCACCGCCTTGGTGCCTGCGGGCCGCACAACTGCCGCGCAGATCGTCCGTGTGGCGACATCGACCGCGATCGACAGCTCGATCCGGCCCGTCACTCCGTCGTCCAGGACGGCCAGGACGTCCAGCGGAGTTGTGTCGATCTGCACGACTTCGCCGGGGCGGGCGGCTTGCGTCGGAGTGAACGCCCCCTGCGGCCTTCGGGCCTGGGAACGTCGGGCTGTGGCGGTGCCGAAGGAGTGCATGCCCTCCGACAGGGATCTCACCAGCCGGTAGAGAGTCGACCGTGATGGCAGAGGAACGGCACCTTCACCATGATGCTCGACCAGCAGCCGTTCGGCCTGCCGCAGCACCCGGCTCCGCGTTCCGGTCGACAGCTTCTCTTGCCCGGCCAGGGCCTCCCGGATCGCGTCGACCAGCCGCGGGTCCGCGTGTCCCGTCGGCTTCGAGCCCCGTGTCGCCCGTCGGTCCACCAGCCCCCAAAGGCCCTGCTCGCGCCAGCACCCCCGCAACCGGAACAAAGTCCGCGCGGTCATGGGTGTGCCCATCGCGGTCAGTTCCTCGGCCTTCGTGGCCAGGCGGTCATTCACCGTGTGCCACTTCGGGTCGTACTCCGGCCGGACCGACGCGTTCGGTCCCGCGTCGGGCGAGACCCCGGTCTCCGCCTCGACCAAGTGTCGCTCCAGGAACCTGGCCTTCCGCAGAGCAAGTTCCGGCACGGTGTCCAGCAGCCCGAACGACGGTAGTCCCGGCGCAGTGGGCAACGAGTCGAGCAACTCGAAACCGTCCGACGCCAGCAGATGAGAGAACAGCACCAGCGACGCCCAGCCAGCCTCGTCCTGCAACCGCACCGTCGTGCCCGCCAGACCGGCCACCACCTGGACCTGCCCGTCGAACCGGACCCGGTCACCAACACGCAGCACCCCACGGGGTCCGGTGCCCGTCACTGCCGCGGCTCCTGGGCCATCACCACAGTGCGATCGCTCAGCCGACGGGCAGATCCGCCCGCAACACACCGCACCACAGCAGATGAAAGACCACCGGCAACACCTCGATCGGATCACCCACCGTCGCCGCCTGCCCCAGCAGCGGCCCGGGGACCACGAAAGCCGACCGGACCGCCGCCGTCACCCCCTGAGACACCGCGAAGCGAGGATGGCGATAACCCGCCAGCCAGCGCAGATTCGCTGCCCTCACAGGCTCGATGTCACCGACGACGCGGTAGGCCCACCCCACCGCCTCACACGCCTCCCGCATCCGCGCAAACGACTCCGCCGCCCTCGCATCCATCCGGTCCGCCGGACGGCAGTCGACCACCAACCCGGCTGCGTCGACAGCCCGCGCGAAGTAATCCGGGGCATGCGAACGACTACGGCCCGACTCCCTGTCCCTCCAACTCAGCCAGAAGGGCTGGGAGGCCAGCCCCTTCACAAGCGGATCGAAGTCCAAGAGCATCGCGTGGTCACGCTCCAGCCAGGACTCGAACCCCACATGCCGACCCGTCGTCGCCGCCCAGTACAGGCCCGGGAAATGGCGCTGCCCGCGGTGGGACGGAAAGTCCCGCACCGGCGATGCATCCTCGAACGCGACATCCCCGGCCTCGGCCAAGGGCCGACGCCTCTCCTCACCGCCGGCCGTCGCCCATGCGATCTCGTAGTCCGTCGCGTCGGCGTACGCGGAAACGTGCTCAGCCCCGCGTCCCCTGACCGACGCCGCCGCGGGCATCGTGCGAACCCCACTCATGGGACGACCATGCCGGGTTCATTGACACAGACCAGATCAGATGAGACGCAAACCGCCCTGAAGAGGGAAACCGGGCCTCGCTCCACACGGCTCACCGAGAACAACCGCTGTGATCCCCACCTTGCCTGAGAACACCAAGCTCCGCTGGCACGGGACAGATGCCTGGCCTGCGACGACTGGGGTCGTTGACACAGAACGCTATTCGACTGCCTTCGGTGACACGACGACTGACTTGGATGACGACGGACACCGGCATCACTCGTCGTCCGGAGAGCGCGTGAATGTCGGTGAGAAGTAAGAGCACTCAATGTGCTGCGGGGCGCTCGTTGATCACGTGCAGGGGCAGCTCGGTCCGTGGCAGGATGACGGGATGTTGATCCGAAAGGCCGATGCCGCGTAGGCGTCCCAAGGCTGTCCGCGCTGAGCGATGGCGGCCACGTTAGATATTTCCGGTGCAACGGATCCATGGCCTCTCCGCCCTTACTCGTGCTGCCGTTCGGCGCCTGGAAGACGAGCGGATGGAGCGGGGGTACTGTCGCGCTTTGAGTGGGCGTTCAAGCAGCCAGGTCGCTACTTGAACGCTTCTCAGGTGTGGGAGTCCGGCCTGGAGGTCGAGGCTGCGCGTGACACCTTGGACGAGGCCATGCGTCACCTGCCTCGCGGTGCCGGCATGCTCTGGGCCGGCTGGTGCAGCGAATAGACGCCGAGTTCGAGCGTCGTACTCTGCCGGACCCTGGCCGAATGAGCGAGTGGACGGCGGGCCGCTGGTGGTGGCGAATCCGAGAGCGCTGACTGATGGGGACTCCCGACTCGTCCACGCTCACGGGAACTGCGCTCACTCGGCGGCGGCTTGTTGTTCGGCTCGGGCTCGGGTGGTGGCGAGGCGGTAGGAGAGCCGGTGACGGTCTCGATGATGTTGCCGCTGAAGATGAGGCGGTCGGCGATGGCAGCGCACAGCCGGGGAGCCGGCCGTCGGACGCCGGCGACGCCGCGCGTGAACTGCGTGCAGTTCAGTCGTCCTTCATTGACCGCAGAAGTCGTGCTCGTACGTCAGCCCTTCGGTTTCTTTCGACCGTGTCGTCCGGCTCCGGGATGGAGTGAGAGGTGGACTCTTCGGGCATTGTGCCAGCATGGGCTAGCAATGCCTCGTCGATCATCTTGCTGGAGCGGATGACTACGGACTCCGCCGGCTCTTGCGGCCAGACGGCAATGAGGTAGTCCTCGACCGGCTCGTCGCTGACCCCGTCCGGGTTGAACGAGCGCCCCCGGGCATGGACGCGCATTCGATACCGGCCCGGTCCTTGGGGATTGAGCACGGGAAGGTCGTCGGGCGTAATTTTGTAACCGGAGTTGATGCGCAGATCGCCTTGAACTGACTGCACGCTGATCTCTACGACCTCCTCCCAGTCAGTCGCCTCTACTGGCGGCGCGGCATCGAGGGACTGAGCCCTGACTCGCACAAGGCCGGTGTTGATGCCGGTGAGGATCCACGCTCCGTAGTCCATCGGAGCGGCGAGGCCGTTCGACCATCGCACCGTATCCATGGGCACTTGGGCGGCATCAGAGACGCCGAAGATCCCCTCGTTGACGAACATGACAGACGATGTGGTCACGTGTACGAGGCTACCCGGGGAGCAGGCACGGAGGCGGGCACTGCGGAGAATCCGCAGCGAGGAAAGCCATGTGCGCCTGGATTGTCTCTTCGGGATAGACGGCTAATGGTGGAGTCGGGTATTGGAACCCTCGGAATGCCTCGGCCGGGGCGCCCGAGACGCCGGTCACAGATAGTCGAAGAAGCGGGTCCACCACGTCGGGGGAGGCTCGGGCGGGTAGTAGGAGATGAGGTCGCTGACGCCGTCGTATCTCGTCCCGAGCAGGTGTTCTGAGATGGCGACGTAGCCGAGTGCTTCGAGCTCGCCGTCGACCCGGTGACGGTCGGTGGCCTGGAAGAGTTCGCGTTCCTCGTCCTCGTCGTAGCTTCCGGGATTGCCCAAGGTCACGGCTGTCAGGTTCCCGAAGTTGCTGACGGTCACGGTGATGTGATCCCCGCTGGTGGTGGCGGTCTGCGGGATGGTGATCGTCCCGTGGTGGCTTGCGTCCTGGACGTACCGATCAACGGAGCAGGTGCACTGGAATTGCTGGTCCAAGCGGGCTGCGAGTTGGTCAAACCGTGCTCGGACGGCGGCGTGATCGTAGCCGCGGGGGAACTCCATGTGCTCGGGGTCGTCGAGTTGCCGGAGCAGGGCCCAAGCACTCTGGTCATCGAGGGTCACGTACGTTTTCTCCTTGCTGTCGGCGTGTGGCTCGCTGGCCGACATCGGCGGCGTAGGCGCCCCAGTCTCCGGCCGATGCCTTCTGCCACTGGACGGCGACCTTGATCTGGGTGCCGAGCATCCGGGCGAGGATCGCGGCAGGCAGCTCGCTCGCGAGGGTGAACAGCGCAGCGGACCGATCCTGTTTGGATCGAATCCCGATGTTGTGGAGGCGCTTGCCGATCTGGCTGTCGGTGACAGGGCGCCCTGGATGACCGCCCGGGAACAGCCAAGGGACGTCGTCCGGGGTGCCGACCTCGGCCTTACCGCGGCGAGTCGCAACAAGCTCGCGGACCAGGCTGGTCAGTGGTGTGGGGAGGACGACTGGCGAGCTGCCGAATGTGATGGTGACGACGCCCCGGTCAATGTGGACGCCGGTGACCGTGATGTGAGATATGAGCCCTCACCAAGGAGCAAAAAGCCCCTCTGACCTGGGCATTTGACTTGATCACTAGAATCGAGTCCCATTCTAACGGGATGTACGTCCTGTACATTTTTTACGGAGAGGAGCAGCCATGCTGCGACCCACGGCCCGCTACGTCCTGCCGGAATTCACCGAGCGCACCTCCCACGGCGTCCAGACCCTCGACCCGTACTCCAAGCTGCTCGGCGAGCGCATCGTCTTCTTGGGCACGCCGCTCGACGACGCCGCGGCCAACGACGTGATGGCGCAGCTCATGTACCTCGAACACGCCGCCCCGGAGCGGGACATCTCGCTCTACATCAACTCCCCGGGCGGCTCGTTCACGGCGATGACCGCCATCTACGACACGATGCGCTACGTCTCCTGCGACGTGGAGACCGTGTGCCTGGGGCAGGCCGCCTCCGCCGCCGCGGTCCTGCTGGCCGCCGGCACGCCCGGAAAGCGGCTGGCGCTGCCCGGCGCCCGGGTGCTCATCCATCAGCCGTCGTTCGGCGAGCCGGTGCGGGGGCAGGCCACCGATCTCCAGATCCAGGCCGCGGAGCTGCTGCGCACCCGCGACCGGCTGGAGGAGATGCTGGCGCGGCACACCGGGCAGCCCCGCGAGCGGATCGCCGCGGACATCGAGCGCGACAAGATCCTCGACGCCCGCGCCGCCCAGGAGTACGGCCTGGTCGACGCCCTGACCCGTAACCGCAAGCGGTCCGCCGCCGCGCTCGGCGCGCGGTGAGGGCAGGTGCTGCCCCCCGAACTGCCCCCGCTGCCCGCGCTGACGCGGGCGGAGGGCGAGCTGATCGACCGTTATCTGGAGGTGCTGGATCTGCTGGGCCGGATCAATCCCGCGCGCCGCGACTCCACTTACGGCGGCCTGCGGGCCGCTCAGGCCCTGGTCGGCAAGGCCGCCGCGCTGCGCGACGCGCTGACGGTGATGCACGAGCGGGGCGAGAGCGAGCTGCACCGGGCGACGCTGGCGCGGGCGTTGCGGGTTCTCGACGGTGAACGCCGCTCCCGCCTCGCCGCCGTTCCGCCGCCCGAGGACTGACACGACACGCCCGAACCGGCCCGCTCGTACGGCGTAGCCCGCACGCCCGTCGCGGAGGGGTGACGAATTGCGCGGGGCGGGCGCGTTTCGGGCGGCGCGCGGGGCTTCGTCGCTGGTCCCGGCGTCGCGAACGCGCCGTGCACGCCGCAGAAGCGGGCATAACGCACCATTCAGCCCAAACGTGACTCATGTCACATATCGCGGTTTCAACTCGGAATTCGGGTGGAGAGTGCGTGAAGATCCCATCGACGACAAGACCCCGCCACAGCGGCGGGGCGGTCCGGACGGACGCCTAATCCTGCCGCCGTCCCGGATGTCCGGTCGACGCGGTTGGTTCGGCAGGAGCGGAGGACCCGAGCACGACGGGGCGCCGGCCATCGCGGCCGCGGGCCCCTTGGGGTGAAGCCGTACGCACGGCCGGGCATCTTCGCCTGCCCGAACCCGACAGGTCTTCCTTCGCAGGCGGCTGACGAAGGGTCGCGCATGACCATGCGCAGATATGTGCCGCATCTGCTGGCACGCGCCGGCATCATCTCCGCCCTGGCCCTGGTCACCGTCGGAGGCACCACGCTCGCCCCCGGCACGTCCGGGGACGCCGAGGCGGCCTCCGCCTCCACCAAAGCGCTGCGGATCGCCGCCTCCAAGAGGGGCTCGCCCTACCAGTACGGCGCCCAGGGACCGCACCGCTTCGACTGTTCGGGCCTGACGCTGTACTCCTTCAAACGCGCCGGCAAGGCGCTGCCCCGCACCGCCGCGGCGCAGTACCACCGCACCCGACGCGTCTCGCCGTCCGCCCGCAAGACCGGTGACCTGGTCTTCTTCCACTCCCGCCGCGGGATCTACCACGTCGGCATCTACGCGGGCCGGGGCCGGATCTGGCACGCGCCCAAGGCCGGGACGGTCGTCCGCCTGGAGCGGATCTGGACCGGCGCCATCTCCTACGGACGCGTGGGCTGACGCGCGGTATCTCCTACGGACGCGTGGGCGACGGTCCACCCCCGGTCCGGCGGTCGACGGCCCGGCGATCACGGCCGTCCCCCGCCCCAGGGGATCAGGGGACGGCGACCGGCCAGGGCATCGTGACCCAGACCGTCTTGCCGCCTTCCTCGGTGGGGACGACCGTGAGGCCGCCGCCGGATTCCGCGGCGAGGTAGCGGATGATGACCAGGCCCCGGCCGTTGTCCTGCTGCACCGCGGCCGGGAGCCGGCGCGGGCGGCGGGGGTGGCTGTCGGTGACGCCGACGCGCAGGTGCTCGTGGCGGTCGAGCCGCAGGTCGACGGTGAACGTCGGGGACCGGCCGAAGGTGTGCTGGACGGCGTTGGTGGTGAGTTCGGAGACGATCAGGCGGACGGAGTCGGCGGTCGGGCTGCCGGCCGGCAGCCCCCACTCGGCGAGCACGTCCATGACGTACCCGCGGGCGACGGGGACCGACGCCGGGACACTCGGCAGGGTGAGTGAGGATTCCTGGTGGTCCGCCATCGCGCCGTCCTTTTCCCACCGAGCCCCGGCTCCTGCGCACTGTCCAGGGAGCCGGGATGCCGATCGGGACACCGATACGGCCTCGGGCTGCTGCTGTGCGTCAGACTGCCACCCCGGCGGTCGGCATGCGGCCGATCCACCAAGATGCGGATATATCTATCGCCCGATGCGGTGAACTCTGCTCCGACAGCCCGTACACGTGGTGGCGTGACGGGTTGTCAGCTACGCCCGGGGGCCGGGCAGGGACAAACCCGCGGCGGTCGCGGTGGCGGGCGCCGTCGCGACGATCGTGGCGACGGCCAGGTCGATCTGGGCGTCCGTGAGGTCGGCGCGGGCGGTGAGCCGCAGCCGGGAGACGCCGTCGGGCACGGACGGTGGCCGGAAACAGCCGACGGCGAGCCCGGCGTCCCGGCAGTCGGCCGCCCAGCGGACCGCCTCCTGCGGGGACGGCGCCCGTACGGAGACCACCGCGGCGTCCGGCCTCACCGCCGCCAGACCGGCCGCGGTGAGCCTGGTGTGCAGCTCCCCGGCGACCTGCCCGGCCCGGCCGGCGCGGGCCGGTTCGCGGCGCAGCAGCCGCAGCGCGGCGAGGGCGCCGCCGACCGCCGCTGGCGCCAGTCCGGTGTCGAAGATGAAGGACCGGGCGGTGTTGACGAGGTGCTCGATGACGCGGGCGGGGCCGAGCACCGCGCCGCCCTGGGAGCCCAGCGACTTCGACAGCGTCACGGTGGCGACCACGTCCCGGTCGCCGGCGAGACCGGCGGCCGCGAGCGCGCCGCTACCCCCGGCGCCGAGGACGCCGAGCCCGTGCGCGTCGTCGACGAGGAGGGACGCGCCGTGTGCCCGGCAGGCCGCGGCGAGGGCCGGCAGCGGGGCCGCGTCGCCGTCGACGGAGAACACCGAGTCGGTGACGGCCAGCGCCCGGCCGTCGTGCCCGGCCAGGGCGGTGCGTACGGCTTCGGGGTCGGCGTGCGGGACCACGGTGGTGCGGGCCCGGGAGAGCCGGCAGCCGTCGATGAGCGAGGCGTGGTTGCCCGCGTCGGAGACGATGAGGGCACCGGGGCCGGTGAGCGCGGTGACGGCGGCGAGGTTCGCGGCGTAGCCGGAGGAGAGCACCAGGGCCGCTTCGAATCCGCAGAACGAGGCGAGTTCGCGCTCCAGCTCGGCGTGCAGCTCGGTGCTGCCGGTGACGAGCCGGGAGCCGGTCGCGCCGGCGCCCCAGCGGTGCGGGGGGGGGGGGGGGCCGTCGGTCGCCTCGGAGTGCTCGGACAGTCCGAGGTGGTCGTTTCCGGTCGGGTCGAGCGGAGGTGGGGTGGGGGGGCGGGGGCGACGAGTCC
>NZ_JBVIHH010000001.1:739909-748254 GCF_055570395.1 Streptomyces sp. NPDC031210 | reverse complement strand
CACCGGGGTCTTTTAGAACCCGAAGAACGAGGCGGGTTCGCTTTCCGCCTCGGTGTGCGGTTCGGTGCTGCCGGTGACCAGCCGGCCCCCCCCCCCCCCCCCCCCCCAGCTCCCCCCCCCCCCCCCCCCGCCGTCGGTCACCTCGGGGTGCCGGGCCAGTCCGAGGTAGTCGTTTCCGGCCAGGTCGAGCAGCGGTGAGTCGGCGGGCCGGGGCCGCAGGGTCCGTACGAGCCCGGCGCGGCGGCGCTCGTCGTGCGCCGCGTCGATCCAGTCGAAGGCCGCGGCGGACGGCTGCCGCGGGGCCGCGGCGGACGGCTCGGACCGCGTCACCGGTGAGGTGTCGCGGAGCGGGGACGGGGCGGAGTCCTGCGGCATCGTCGTCCTTGTCGATTGTGGGCTGTCGATAGACGTTAGCGGTCGTTCCGCACGCCCACGGTGTGGCGATACACACACCCCGATCGACGCTCGTTGTGGGAATCCTCCTTGGCCGGGGGCGGTGGCGTACGCCAGGATCAACGCCATGGACCTGCTGAACACACTGGTGGACAAGGGACTGCGGCGCGAGTTGCCGACCCGCGAAGAGGCGCTCGCCGTGCTGGCGACCTCCGATGACGAACTGCTCGATGTCGTGGCCGCGGCCGGAAAGGTGCGCCGCCAGTGGTTCGGGCGGCGGGTCAAGCTCAACTACCTGGTCAACCTCAAATCGGGCCTGTGCCCCGAGGACTGCTCGTACTGCTCGCAGCGCCTGGGTTCGAAGGCGGAGATCCTCAAGTACACCTGGCTCAAGCCCGATGACGCCTCCAAGGCGGCGGCCGCCGGGGTGGCCGGCGGCGCCAAGCGGGTCTGCCTGGTGGCCAGTGGCCGCGGGCCCACCGACAAGGACGTGGACCGGGTCTCGGAGACCATCTCCGCCATCAAGGAGCAGAACGAGGGCGTCGAGGTCTGCGCCTGTCTCGGACTGCTCTCCGACGGGCAGGCCGGGCGGCTGCGCGAGGCGGGCGCCGACGCGTACAACCACAACCTCAACACCTCAGAAGCCACATACGGCGACATCTGCACCACACACGACTTCTCCGACCGCGTTTCCACCGTCCAGCAGGCGCAGGCGGCGGGCATGTCGGCGTGTTCGGGACTCATCGCCGGTATGGGCGAGAGCGACGGCGACCTGGTCGACGTGGTCTTCGCGCTGCGCGACCTCGACCCCGACTCGGTGCCGGTCAACTTCCTGATCCCCTTCGAGGGCACCCCCCTCGCCGAGGAGTGGAACCTCACCCCGCAGCGGGCGCTGCGCATCCTGGCGATGGTCCGCTTCGTCTGCCCGGATGTCGAGGTACGGCTCGCCGGCGGCCGCGAGGTGCATCTGCGCAGCATGCAGCCGCTGGCCCTGCACCTGGCGAACTCCATCTTCCTGGGCGACTACCTGACCAGCGAGGGCCAGGCAGGCAAGGACGACCTGGCGATGATCGCGGATGCCGGCTTCGAGGTGGAGGGCACCGACACCACGACGCTGCCCCGCCACCGCACCGCGCCGGACGGCGCGGAAGCGGCCGGCGACGCCGCGTCCGACGACGCGGCACCGTCCGACGACAAGGCACCCGCGGGCGTCCCCGCTTCCGCTTCCGCCGACGAGACCCGCCGGGACCTGGTCTCGGTACGCCGCCGCGGCGCGGGCACCGACCTCCCGCCCAATGCCTGAGCCGCTCACCCCCCGCGATCTGCTCGCCCTCGACCGGCAGCACGTATGGCATCCGTACGGGCCGATGCCGGGCCGGGCGGAGCCGCTGCTGGTGGAGTCGGCGTCCGGGGTACGCCTGCGCCTGGCCGAACCGGTCGAGGGCCGGGGCGAGTTGGTGGACGGTATGTCCTCGTGGTGGTCGGCGGTGCACGGCTACAACCACCCCGTCCTCAACGACGCCGCGCGCGGCCAGTTGGAGCGGATGAGCCATGTGATGTTCGGCGGGCTCACCCACGAGCCCGCCGTGCGGCTGGCCAAGCGGCTGGTCGACATCACCCCGCAGCCGCTCCAGCACGTCTTCCTCGCCGACTCCGGTTCGGTGTCGGTCGAGGTCGCCGTCAAGATGTGCCTGCAGTACTGGCGTTCGGTCGGACAGCCGCGCAAGCAGCGGCTGCTGACGTGGCGGGGCGGCTACCACGGCGACACCTGGCAGCCGATGGCCGTCTGCGACCCGGACGGCGGCATGCACGAGCTGTGGCAGGGGGTGCTGCCGCGGCAGATCTTCGCGGACCGGCCCCCGGCCGGCTTCGGTGCCGCGCCCGACGAGGCGTACGCCGCGCATCTGCGCGACCTGATCGGCCGGCACGCCGACGAGCTGGCGGCGGTGATCGTCGAGCCGGTGGTGCAGGGCGCGGGCGGGATGTCGTTCCACTCCCCCGCGTATCTGCGGGTGCTGCGGGAGGCGTGCGACGAGCACGGCGTGCTGCTCATCTTCGATGAGATCGCGACCGGATTCGGCCGGACGGGCGCCCTGTTCGCGGCCGACCACGCCGGCGTCTCGCCGGATGTCATGTGCCTGGGCAAGGCGCTGACCGGGGGTTATCTCACCCTGGCGGCGACGCTGTGCACGTCGGCCGTCGCGGACGGCATCTCGCGCGGCGAACTGCCGGTACTGGCCCACGGCCCCACCTTCATGGGCAATCCGCTCGCCGCGGCCGTCGCCGACGCCTCGATCGACCTGCTGCTGTCGCAGGACTGGGCGGGCGAGGTCAAGCGGATCGAGGCGGGTCTGCGGGACGGTCTGGCGGCGGCGGAGGACGTGGCCGGGGTACGCGAGGTGCGGGTGCTCGGCGCGATCGGCGTGGTCCAGCTCGACCACGAGGTGGACATGGCGGCCGCGACGCGGGCGGCGGTCCGCGAGGGCGTGTGGCTGCGTCCGTTCCGGGACCTCATCTACACCATGCCGCCGTACATCACCGGCGATCACGACGTGGCGCGCGTGTGCGCCGCGGTGTGCGCCGCCGCCCGGGAGGGCTGAACCGGCGGCTGCGGGAAGCGGTCACGGCCGTCCCCGCGGCCCCCTTCCGCAGGGCCACCGGCCACGGGCCACCGGCCGGATCGAAGAGCAGCAAGCGTTGAACTGGTGCGCGGGTCCTCCTGGGTCCGCGCGGGATTTCGGAGGCTCCCCATGTCGGTGTTGTTCGTGACGGGCACGGGCACGGAGATCGGCAAGACCGTGACCACGGCCGCGATCGCCGCCGCCGCGCTCGCCCAGGGCCGTTCGGTGGCGGTGCTCAAGCCCGCCCAGACCGGCGTCACCGCCGACGAGCGGGGCGACGCCGCGGAGGTCGAGCGGCTCGCCGGCCGCGTCACCACCAGCGAACTCGCCCGTTATCCCGAGCCGTTGGCGCCCGCGACGGCCGCACGGCGGTCCGGGCTGCCGCCGGTGTCCCCCCAGGAGATCGCGGAGGCCGCCGCCAAGCTGGCCGCCTCCCACGACCTGGTGCTGGTCGAGGGCGCCGGCGGTCTGCTCGTACGGTTCGACGCGGACGGCCACACCCTCGCCGACGCCGCGCGACTGGCGGACGCGCCGGTCCTGGTGGTCGTCCAGGCCGGCCTGGGCACCCTCAACAGCACCGCGCTGACCGCGATGGCCCTGCGCTCCTACGGGCTGCGCTCCCCCGGTGTGGTCGTCGGGAGTTGGCCCGCCGAGCCCGACCTCGCGGCCCGCTGCAACCTCGCCGACCTCCCCGAAGCCGCCGACGCCCCCCTCCTCGGCCTGATCCCGGAGGGCTCCGGCGCCCTGTCCCCGCACGCCTTCCGCACCGCGGCTCCCGGCTGGCTGGCGCCGGCGCTCGGCGGAACGGACGCCTTCCGCGTCCCGGCCTGACAGCGGGCGGGGACGGCCCGGGCCCCGGGGCACGCTGACCGGGCATCCGCCCGCACACGGCCCGATTCCCGGGTGCGCCCCGGCGGCCGCCCTGCCACACTGCCGCGATGGCGGCTCGCGCGTACACGGACGAAACCCTCGCCGAGTGGTACGACCTCCTCAACCCGTGGGGGCCGAGCGACTCCTTCTTCCTCGACCTGGTGAGATCCGCGGACCGTGTCCTGGACGTCGGTTGCGGGACGGGGACCCTGCTGCACCGGGCGCGGCAGAGCGGTCACACCGGGCGGCTGTGCGGGCTGGACCCGTCGGCCGCGATGCTCGCCCGGGCGCGGCGGCGGACGGACATCGAGTGGGTCCTCGGCGACCTGGCGTCCGCCCGCTGGGAGGGGGCCTTCGACCTGATCGTGATGACCGGTCACGCCTTCCAGGTCCTGGTCGGTGACGACGAGCTGCGCACCGGCCTCGCCAGGATCCGCGCCGCGCTGAGCGAGCGGGGCCGGTTCGTCTTCGAGACCCGCAACCCGCTGACGCGCCCCTGGGAACGATGGACTCCGGACCGGGCGGTGGAGGTGACGAACGCGGCCGGCGTCACCGTTCGCGTCACGCACCGGGTGCGGACGCCGGTCAACGGTGACCTGGTCCACTTCTCCGAGACGTTCAGCGATCCGGACGGCGGCCGCCCACGGGTGAGCCGGAGCACGCTGCGCTTCCTCGCCCCGGACGCGCTCGCGGCGTTTCTGTGCGGCGCCGGCCTCACGATCGGGGAACAGTACGGCGATTGGGACCGCCGGCCCCTGACGGCGACCAGCCCCGAGATCATCACCCTGGCCCGGCGTGCCGCGGCCACCGGCCCGTCACACCGTCCAGGTGCGTAGTTCGTCGGCGATGGCGTGCAGGTCGGTGGTGCCCTCCTTGATCAGGCGGGCGAGGTCGCGGACCTGTTCGGGGGAGGTGGCGATCTTCAGGCCGCTCGCGACGAGGTAGCCGTAGGCGACGGCGGTCGCGAACATGGCGTTCGAGCGTTCCAACGCCGGGACGTGGAGGAGGAGTTGGAGGAGGGCGGCGGCCCGGTCCTGGGGGTCGGTGTAGACGGGGACGCCGAGTATCTCCGCTTCGTGGCGGCTGACGGCGGCGACCAGGGCACCCCAGTCGGTGACCTGGGGGTCTCCGGGGGTGTGCTGTTCGGCGATGAGCAGGAGCCAGGCGAGGTCGATACGCAGTGTCACGTGGTGCCCGGCTGTCCTTCCCGGCCCGACCCGGCGCGGCCGCGGTCGTACCCGGGTTCCCGGCCGAATTCCTCGGCGAAGACGCGTTCGTACTGCTTCATGAAGTCCGAGGCGGCCTCGACGAACGTCTGGCCGACCTCCCCCGCGTCCTTCAGGACGAGCTCCTCGATATAGCGGTTCACACTCACTCCCCGCTGCAGGGCACGCTCTCGCGCCGCTTCGGCGGTGGCTTCGTCCACACGGACGTTCAACTGTGTCTTCGCCACGCTTCCAAGCTAGCGCGCATCCGCTAGCACGGGCAAGCACAGGTGTCCGGTTCCTCCGCATTCCGATTCCGTCGGGCGGGCCGGGGCGGGCCCGCGCGCCGCTACCGGAGCCGCCGGAGCCGATACCGCACGATGAGATCCGGCGTGAGACCGGCAGGTCGTACGAGGCCGGCGCCGTCGGCCCCGCTGCCGAGCATCGGGCCCGGCCCGCGGCACACCGACCGGCGACCGACCGGACCGCTCCCCGACCGCCCGGCCCCAGGAGGACCCCGCCGTGTCCGTCCCCGCCCCCGTCCCGCATCTCAAGCGCAGCCTGCGCCGCTTCGACATCATGGCGATGGGTGTCGCCGCCGTGATCTCGTTCGATGTGATCGGGCAGCTCGCCACCGGCGGCGGCGAGGCGGTCTCCTGGATCGCCGCCGTCGCGCTGACGTTCCTGGTGCCCTACGCCCTGATCTTCGCCGAGACCGGCGCGGCGTTCCCTCAGGAAGGCGGCCCGTACGTCTGGGTGGAGCTGGCCTTCGGCCGGCTGGCGGCCGCGCTGACCACGCTGTTCTACTGGGTCACCAATCCGGTCTGGCTCGGCGGTTCGCTGGTCTTCGTCGCCGCCCAGACCTGGGACGGCTTCGTCTTCCCCCTCGGCTCGGGCACGTTCGCCGACTACGTCTTCAAACTGGTCTTCATCTGGGCCGCCATCCTCACCGCGGTCGTCTCGCTGCGCCGCGGCAAATGGATCACCACGGCCGGCGCCGCGGCCAAGGTCCTGGCCCTGGCGTTCTTCACCGGCACCGCTGTCGCCTACGGCGTCCAGCACGGCTTCCGGGGCCTGGAGGACGCCGGCTTCTCGCCCACCGTCGCCGGGTTCCTCGGCCTGGTGCCGGTGCTGCTGTTCGCCTACGTCGGGTTCGAGGCCCCCAACGCGGCGGGCGACGAGATGCACGACCCGCAGCACGACGTGCCCGTCTCGATCGGGGTCGCGGGCCTGATCGCCACCTGCTGCTATCTCCTGCCCGTCCTGGCGATCCTCTCCGCCGCCCCGTCGGGACACATCACCGGCATCGGCGGCTTCATGGACGCCGCCCAACTGGTCTTCGAGATCTACGGGGGCTGGCGCGGGCCGCTGCTGACCACGACGGCGGTGCTGTTCGTCTACGCGCTGCTGACACAGGGCAGCGCCTGGATGATCGTCGCCGACCGGATGCAGGCGATGGCGGCCGCCGACGGCGGATTCTTCAGCCGCGAACTCGGCGCCTTCCACGCGCGGCTGGGCACGCCGGTGCGGATGAACCTCCTCTCCGGCGTCACCGCCACGGTGTTCATGGCCGCCGCGATGAATCTGGCGCAGGGGGACGCCTCGGCCGTCTTCGGTGTCGTCCTGACCGTCGCGATCACCACGCTGCTGCTGTCCTACCTCACCATCGTCCCCGCGCTGCTCGCCCTGCGCGTGCGCCGTCCCGAGGTGCACCGGCCCTACCAAGTCCCGTTCGGCACCCGGGGTTTCACCGTCGCCACGTCGCTCGTCTACGCCTGGATCCTGCTCGGCTCCTGGGTGGCGCTGTTCCCCGGCACCCTGGAGCCGCTGGCCGGCCTCGCGTACGACTTCTCCGCCACCTGGGGCGTCTCCCGGGCGGCCTTCGAGGCCTTCACGCTCGGCACGGTCGTCCTGCTGCTGGCCGTCGGCGTCGCGGGCTACGCGGTCCAGCGGGCGCGTACCCGGCGCGGTGACGGCGGACTCTCGGACGCGTCGGGCCGATAGGCGGCCCGCTTCCCGACCCGGCGCGGCGTTCGGGCGTTCCCGCCCGGGATGCCGACACGACCCGGACGGATCAACCGCGTCACCCGGTCAGCGCGAATACGCCTTGCCGGAGGGGCTTCAGGTGGCGGTGGTGCCGGGCCTACGAAGAGGATCGCCATTGCAAGCCCGACGCCGGTAGACCGTGCCCTGAACCTCCGAGGAGAGGCCGAACGATAATGAGCGAACCGGTGCAGAAACCAAAGCTCTTCCGGGAACTCTCCGCGGAATTCGCGGGCACGATGGTGCTGATTCTCTTCGGATGCGGCGTGGTCGCCCAGGTGGTGGCCGGAGGCGCCCTCACCACCCCGAAGGGCGGACTGGGCGACCACGACAGCATCACCTGGGCCTGGGGCCTCGGCGTCACCCTCGGCGTTTACGTCGCGGCCCGCCTCAGCGGCGCCCATCTCAATCCGGCGGTGACGCTGGCCCTGGCCGTCTTCAAGGGCTTTCCGTGGGCCAGGGTCGCGCCCTACGCCCTCGCCCAGACGGCCGGCGCGTTCGCCGCCGCACTGCTGGTGCGCTGGAACTACACGGAGGTGCTGGCGCGGGCCGATCCCACGCACACCATCAAGACGCAATTCGTCTTTTCCACGCTGCCGGGAAACGGTTCGACCACGGCGGGCATTCACGAATGGGGAGCGTTCCGCGACCAGGTGATCGGGACCGCGCTGCTGCTCCTCCTCATTTTCGCGATCACCGATCTGCTGAACACGCCTCCCGGCGCCAACCTGGCCCCGCTCATCATCGGCCTGGTCGTGGTCGCCATCGGCATGGCCTTCGGCACGGACGCCGGTTACGCGATCAATCCGGCACGCGACTTCGGCCCGCGGCTCGCCAGCTTCCTCACGGGTTACGGAGGCGCTTGGCGGGACCAGTGGGGCAACCTGTACTTCTGGGTGCCCATCGCCGGACCACTGATCGGCGGCCTCCTGGGCGCCGCCTTCTACAAGTACTTCATCGGCAACCTCATCCCCACCGCCGAGCCCGAGCCCACCGGGCGGGTCCCCTCACCGGAGGGCCGCCCCTGACCGAAGCCCGCCCCCGGGACGGAGCGAGCCTCCTGACCACCACCGCCCCGGGGCCCGTCGTAGGACGGGCCCCGGGGGGGGGGGGGGGGCGGGGAGGGGGGGGGGGGGACAACCGACACAGCGGGGGGGGGGGAACCCGGGACGAGTGTTCTGTTCGAGACACCACACCCGCCCCACCCCACACC
>NZ_JBVIHH010000001.1:696611-739899 GCF_055570395.1 Streptomyces sp. NPDC031210 | reverse complement strand
TGGCTCCCCCGCCGGGGGCCCCCCCCCGACCACACCCCCCCCCCTGGAATAAGTCCCCCCCCCCCCCCCCCCCCCCCCCCTCTCCCTTCACCCCCCCCCCCGGGGCGGGCGGCGTCCCGCAAACGCGGTCGACACCGCCGCCGCCCCGATGGTGGGGTGGCCGCCATGAGCGATCTTCATATACGCGCCGCCACCCCGTCCGACCTCGACGCCGTCCTGGCGTTCTGGAAGGTCGCCGCCGAGGGGACCAGCATCAGCGACGACACCGAGGGCGTGGCCCGGCTGCTGGCGCGCGACCCCGAGTCGCTGCTGCTGGCCGAGCGGAACGGTGAGCTGGCCGGGACCGTCATCGCCGGTTTCGACGGCTGGCGCTGCCACCTCTACCGGCTGGCCGTGCACCCCGGTCACCGCAGGCGTGGCATCGGCGGCGCGCTGCTCGCCGCCGCGGAGGACCGGTTCACGGCGCTGGGCGGGCGGCGTGCGGACGCGATGGTGCTGGACGGCAACGAGCGGGCGCGGCATGCGTGGCGGGCGGCGGGGTACGCGCCCGAACCGCAGTGGAGCCGCTGGGTCAAGCATCTGGACACCTGAGGCCGGGGCCGGGATCTTCTCGACACCCCACCCACTTTGCCGGTCCTTTACCCTGGGGTTCCCACCCTCCCCGTGAAAGGTGTGTGAGCGTCCAGCCATGGGCGAACCTCCCGGTCGCCGAGCAGCCCCCCGACAGAGCGCGAACCTCCCGATCCTGTCCGACGATGGGACGGAGGTGACCCGATGACCGAGCTGCTCCTTCTGGCCGTGGCGCTCCTCCTGACGCTCGCCTGCGGAGTCTTCGTCGCGGCTGAGTTCTCGCTGACGACCGTCGAGCGCAGCGATCTGGTGCGCGCCGCCGAGCGCGGCGAACGCGGTGCGGACAGCGCCCTGAAGGCCGTCCGCGGCCTCACCTTCCAGCTCTCCGGCGCGCAGCTCGGCATCACCGTGACCGGCCTGGTCATCGGCATGCTCGCCAAGCCGGCGCTGGCGACCTTGCTGGCCGGCCCGTTCGACGCGCTGGGCCTGCCGCGTGCCGCCGCCGAATCGGTGGCCCTGGTCGTGGCCACCGCCGTCTCCACCGTCGTCCTGATGGTCGTCGGCGAGCTGGTCCCCAAAAACTGGGCGATCTCCTCCCCGCTGGCCGTCGCCAAGCGGGTCGCGACCGCGCAGCGCGGCTTCAGCGCCGCCTTCAAGCCGCTGATCGGCCACCTGAACACCACCGCGAACCACACCGTGCGCCGGATGGGCCTGGAGCCCGCCCAGGAGCTGGCCTCCGCGCGCGGCCCGCAGGAGCTGATGGCGCTGGCCCGGCACTCCGCCAAGGAGGGGGCGCTGGAGCCGGACACCGCCGAGCTGTTCGTGCGCACCCTCAACCTGGCCGACCTGAGCGCGGAGAACGTCATGACGCCACGCGTGCAGGTGATGGCGCTGGAGGTGCAGTCCACCGCCGAGGACGTCGCGAACGCGACCCGCGCGACGGGACTGTCCCGCTTCCCCGTCTACCGCGGCAGCCTGGACAGCGTCGTCGGCGTCGCCCACATCAAGGACGTCCTGCGGATCCCGGCCGAGCGCCGCCCCCGCCACCCCGTCGCCGAGCTGCTGCGCGAACCCCTGCTCGTCCCCGAGACGCTGACCGTGGACCGGCTGCTGGACCGGCTGTCCGGCAAGCGGACGATGGCCGTGGTCATCGACGAGTACGGCGGCACGGCCGGCGTGGTGACGCTGGAGGACATCGTGGAGGAGGTCGTCGGCGAGGTCCGCGACGAGCACGACCCGCTGGAGTCGCCCGACCTCGCGCCGGCCGGTACGGACACGGACGGCCGGAGCGTCTACCAGGCCGACGGCGCCGCGCGCACCGACCAGTTGGAGCGGATCGGGCTGCGCCTGCCGGAGGGGCCGTACGAAACGCTCGCCGGCCTGATAGCCACCGAACTCGGCCGCATCCCCGTGGACGGCGACCGACTGGAGGTCGTCGGCTGGTCGGTGGAAGTGCTGGACGCGACCGGCCACCGCGCGGCCCGTGTCCTGCTGCACGCGCCGCCGCCCGGCAGCTCCGAGGAGCGCGGCGCGGGAGCCGGCCGATGATCGTCATCCAGTTGTTCGTGGGTCTGCTGACGCTGGTCGTCAACGCCTTCTTCGTCGGCGCGGAGTTCGCGCTGATCTCGGTGCGCCGCAGCCAGATCGAGCCGTACGCCGACCACGGGGACCGGCGGGCGCGCAGCGTGCTGTGGGGCCTCCAGCACGTCTCCGCGCTGCTGGCGGCCGCCCAACTGGGCATCACGCTGTGCACGCTGGTGCTGGGCGCGGTCGCCGAGCCGGCCATCGCCCACCTCCTGGAGCCGCTGTTCCACGCGGTGGGGATCTCGCACACGCTGGTGCACCCCATCTCCTTCGTGATCGCGCTGTCGTTGGCGACGTATCTGCACATGCTGTTCGGCGAGATGGTGCCGAAGAACGTCGCGCTGGCGGAGCCGGTGCGCAGCGCCCTGGCGCTGGGCCCTCCGCTGGTCGCCCTGACCCGGGCGCTGCGCCCGGTGATCTTCGCGATCAACGCGCTGGCCAACGCGCTGCTGCGGCTGCTGCGGGTGCAGACCAGGGACGAGGTGGCCGCGACGTTCTCGGACGACCAGCTCGCCAAGATGGTGGAGGACTCGCGGGACGCCGGGCTGCTGGACGACCGGGCCAAGGAGCGGCTGCGCGACGCCCTGGAGCTGGGCCGCCGTCCGGTCAGGGACGTCGTGCTGCCCGCCGAGAAGGTCGTCTCGGCCCGGATCGGGATCACCGCGGAGGGCCTGGAACGGCTGGCCGCCGATTCGGGCTTCTCGCGTTTCCCGGTCCTGGACGACACCCGCCGCATTCTGGGCTACCTGCACGTCAAGGACGCGTTGGACGCGCTCCCGCGCGAGACGCCGTTCCCGGTCTCCGCGCTGCGCCCGATCGCCCGCGTCAAGGCCGCCACCCCGCTCGACGACGTCCTGACGGCGCTGCGCGGATCGCGTACGCATCTGGCCGCGGTGATCGGTGACGACGGGACGCTGGCCGGGCTGGTGACCATGGAGGACGTCCTGCGGGAGGTGGTCCTGCAACGGCCGCCGGCGGCTGAGTGAGCGACGCGGGAAACCCGCCGTCGCGGTCCGGGCGGGGGGTGCCCGAGCACGGTGCCTGACCGATCGGTTAGATTGCTGACCGATCGGTCAGACATCTGCCGGACGCGCCTCCGGCCAGGACGAGGGAGCACGAGCATGGACCGTACGACGGCTTGCGTCGTGGGCGGCGGGCCCGCCGGGATGATGCTCGGGCTGCTGCTCGCCAGAGCCGGGGTGGAGGTGACCGTCCTGGAGAAGCACGGCGACTTCCTGCGCGACTTCCGCGGCGACACCGTGCACCCCTCGACGCTGCGCCTGCTGGACGAACTGGGCCTGGGCGCGGCCTTCGCCCGGCTGCCGTTCGTCCGGCTGGAGGAGATGCGGGCGCGGATCGGGGGCACGACGGTGGTGATGGCCGACATGCGGCACCTCCCCGGGCGGCACAAATACTTCGCGATGGTCCCGCAGTGGGATTTCCTCACCCTCCTCGCCGACGCCGCCGCCGCGGAGCCGTCCTTCACCCTGCGGATGAACACCGAGGTCACCGGAGTGCGCACCGAGGGCGGGCGGACAACGGGCGTGCGCTACATCGGCGCGGACGGCACACCGGGCGAACTCGCCGCGGATCTGACGGTGGCCTGCGACGGCCGGGACTCGGTGGTCCGGCGGGCGGCCGGGCTCCGCCAGGAGCACTTCGAAGTGCCGATGGACGTCTGGCAGGTCCGGGTGGACGCGCCCTCCGACGACCTCAAGGACGGGCGGGTCTTCGCGCGGTTCGGCGGCGGCCAGGTGGCGGTCACCATGGACCGCGGCGACTACTACCAGACCTCCTATCTCCTGGCGAAGGGCCGGGACGCGGAGCTGCGCGCGCGGGACATCCAGTGGCTGCGGGACCGACTGGGCGCCCTGTTCGACTGGGACGCGGAGGTGACGGACGCGATCGGGTCGTGGGACGAGGTGAAACTGCTGGAGGTGACGTTCGGCAGGCTGCGGCGCTGGCACCGCGACGGGCTGCTGTGCATCGGGGACGCCGCGCACACCATGTCGCCGGTCGGCGGCGTCGGCGTCAACCTCGCGCTCCAGGACGCGGTCGCCGCCGCCCGCATTCTGGCTCAGCCGCTGCGCCGCGGCACGCTCGGCGTCGCCGACCTCGCCCGCGTACAGCGCCGGCGACGGCTGCCGGTCCTGGTCACTCAGAGGGTCCAGCGGGCCGAGCACACCATGATCCGGGCCGCGCTGGAGGGCACGCTCGACGGCGACCGGCTTCCGGTGCCGATGCGCCTGCTGCGGCGGGTGCCGGCCCTGCGTACGGTCACCGGCTACCTCGGCGGGATCGGCGTACGCCCCGAACGCGCCCCGGACTTCGCCCGGTCCCCCGCCTGAGAGCCGACGCCCGTCCCCGGCCCGCCGGGGTGCCGCCCGGCGGGATCCGGTCCGGGAACACGACCGCCCGGAGGGCACCTGCGCACCTCGGAAAGGGCCTGTCCCCGCGCCGGGATCAGCCGCGGCGTTCGATGGCGTTGAGGGTGAACGTCTCCAGCTCCGCGGCCGCCGCGTCCAGGTCGAGGTCCGGGTGGGCGAGCCAGTGGGCGATCACCCCGTCGATCGCGCCGCCGATCGCCAGGGCCACCACCTGGGTGTCGAACTCCCGTAGCGCGCCCGCCCGCTGGCCCTCGGCGAGCAGCGCGGCGAGGGCCTGCCCCCGTCCGTGGGTGTCGTGCGAGCCGGGGGTCTTCAGCCGGGTGCCGCCGTGGTCGTCGAGCAGCATCTCGGTGATCACCCGGACGTGCCGGCGGTGGGCTCGCTGATAGCCGATCATCGCCCGTACGTAGGCGACGACCGCGTCGCGCGGGTCCGGCTCGTGCTCCACCGCCGCGGTGACATACGCGCCGAACTCCTCCAGGACCTGCTCCAGCGCCGCGCGGGTGAGGTTGTCCTTGGAGGAGAAGTGGTAGAGCACGGCGGCCTTGGACAGGCCCGCGCGTTCGGCGATGGCCGAAAGGGAGGTGGCGGGGTAGCCGCGGGTGGAGATCAGGTCGATGGTGCACTCGATGAGCTGGCGGCGGCGGGCCCGCTCGGTGAACGTCGGCGCGTCGGGGTCACCGCCCCGGCGAGGAGTCATCGCGCGTCCACCCTTGCCTTTCCTCGCACACCGGACGACATCCGACCGTACACCGGCGGATAGGATCTCCGCGCCATGGAGATGAATGCCCATTACACCAGTTTCGTCGCGGTCGGCGACAGCTTCACCGAAGGCATGTCGGACGGACTGCCGGACGGCTCCTACCGCGGCTGGGCCGATCTGCTCGCCGCCCGGCTCGCGGCCCGGCCGCACGGCCGTGCCGACGGCCCCTCCTCCGGGTTCCGCTACGCCAATCTCGCCGTACGCGGCAAGCTCATCGGGCAGATAGCCGACGAGCAGTGCCCGCCCGCGGCGGCGATGGACGCGGACCTGGTGACGCTCGTCGGCGGACTCAACGACGTCCTGCGCCCCAAGTGCGACGTGGACCAGGTGTGCGCACGGCTCTCGCGGGCCGCACGCCTGCTGGCGGCCGGCGGCGGGCGGTTGGTGCTGATGCGCAGCCCCGGCCGGCAGGGTCCGGTCCTGGAACGCTTCCGGCCGCGCATGGAGCGGTTGTTCGCCCACCTCTACGACCTGGCGGAGCGCCATGACGCGGTGCTGGTCGACCTGTACGGGTCGCGGACGCTCTCCGACCCCCGCCTGTGGGCGGACGACCGGCTGCACCTGAACGCCGAAGGTCACCGACGGGTGGCGGAAGCCGTCTGGCAGGCGCTCGGCCTGGACCCCGAGTCGGACTGGGACGCACCACTGCCACCCGCCGCCGCACCGAGCCGGGGCGCCCGGCGGGCTTCGGACCTGCGATTCGCTCGCGAACATCTGCTGCCGTGGATAGGCCGCCGCCTCACGGGCCGCTCCTCGGGCGACGGCCGGTCGGCCAAGCGTCCGCTGCTGCTGCCGTACGAGGGCTGACGCCGTGCGGCCCGTCCGCGGGGGGTTGGAGGAAAGCACAGCCGGGACCGGGGCGTCGGCCTGCGTGAAGCGCCAGTAGACTCTGGCCATGTGACTGCTGTGTCTGCGAAGCCTCGCATCCCCAATGTCCTGGCCGGCCGCTACGCCTCCGCGGAGCTGGCTGTGCTGTGGTCCCCCGAGTACAAGGTAAAGCTGGAGCGGAAGCTGTGGCTGGCCGTGCTGCGCGCGCAGAAGGACCTGGGGGTGGAGGTTCCCGAGCAGGCGCTGGCCGATTACGAGCGGGTCCTGGAGACCGTCGACCTGGCCTCGATCGCCGAGCGCGAGAAGGTCACCCGGCATGACGTCAAGGCCCGGATCGAGGAGTTCAACGCCCTCGCCGGCCATGAGCAGGTCCACAAGGGCATGACCTCCCGCGACCTGACGGAGAACGTCGAGCAGTTGCAGGTGCGGCTGTCGCTGGAGCTGATGCGCGACCGTACGGTCGCCGTCCTGGCGCGGCTCGGTTCGCTGGCCGCCCAGCACGCCGAACTGGTCATGGCGGGCCGCTCGCACAACGTCGCCGCGCAGGCCACGACGCTCGGCAAGCGCTTCGCGACCGCGGCGGACGAGCTGCTGGTCGCCTACGGACGGCTGGAGGACCTGCTCGCCCGCTACCCGCTGCGCGGCATCAAGGGGCCGGTCGGCACCGCGCAGGACATGCTCGACCTGCTGGGCGGTGACGCCGCCAAGCTCGCCGACCTGGAGCAGCGGATCGCCGCGCACCTCGGCTTCGGCCAGGCGTTCACCTCCGTCGGCCAGGTCTACCCGCGCTCCCTGGACTACGACGTGGTGACCGCGCTGGTGCAGCTCGCCGCCGCGCCGTCCTCGATCGCCAAGACGATCCGGCTGATGGCCGGGCACGAGCTGGTGACCGAGGGCTTCAAGCCGGGCCAGGTCGGCTCCTCGGCGATGCCGCACAAGATGAACACCCGCTCCTGCGAGCGCGTCAACGGCCTGATGGTCATCCTGCGCGGCTACGCCTCGATGGCCGGCGAGCTGTCCGGCGACCAGTGGAACGAGGGCGATGTGTCCTGCTCCGTGGTGCGCCGGGTCGCCCTGCCCGATTCGTTCTTCGCGCTGGACGGTCTGCTGGAGACGTTCCTGACCGTGCTGGACGAGTTCGGCGCCTTCCCCGCCGTCGTCGCCCGCGAGCTGGACCGCTACCTGCCGTTCCTGGCCACCACCAAGGTGCTGATGGGCGCCGTACGGGCCGGGGTGGGCCGCGAGGAGGCGCACGAGGCGATCAAGGAGAACGCGGTGGCGTCGGCGCTGGCCATGCGCGAGCGGGGCGCCGAGCGCAACGAGCTGCTCGACAAGCTGGCCGCCGACCCGCGCATCCCCCTGGACAAGGCGCGGTTGGACGCCCTGATGGCGGACAAGCTGTCCTTCACGGGCGCCGCCGCCGACCAGGTGGCGTCCGTCGTCGCCCGCGTCGAGGACATCGCCAAGCAGCACCCCGAGGCCGCGGCCTACACCCCGGGCTCGATTCTCTGACGTGCCCGACCTGTCATGACGGCCTTCACCCCCGAAGAACTGTCGGCCGCTCGCGACCGCCTCGTCCCCGACGTGGCCGCGAGCGGTCTTCGGGTGCTCTTCTGCGGGATCAATCCGGGGCTGATGTCGGCCGCGACCGGGCATCACTTCGCCCGGCCCGGGAACCGCTTCTGGCCCGTGCTGTACGCCGCCGGTTTCACGCCCCGGCTGTTCAAGCCCGCCGAGCAGGAGGAGTTGCTCGCCCACGGCGTGGGCATCACCAACGTCGTGGCGCGGGCGACGGCGAAGGCCGATGAGCTGACGGCGGAGGAGTACCGCGAGGGCGGCCGGCTGCTGGCCGAGAAGGTCGCGCGGCTGCGCCCGGACTGGCTCGCCGTCGCGGGCGTCACGGCCTACCGCGTGGCCTTCGGCGACAAGCACGCCGCCATCGGGCCGCAGGAGCGGACCCTGGGCGCGACCCGCCTGTGGGCGCTGCCCAACCCCAGTGGTCTGAACGCCCATTGGACGCTCGCGACCATGGCGCAGGAGTACGGCCGGCTGCGCGCGGCGGCCTTCGGCACGTCCTGACGGGCGCGCTCCTCTCCCCCTGGTCCGTATGTCCCGACGGTCCCGGCCGCGACGCTCGCGCGTCTGATCCGTACGTCCGGACGGTTCCCGGCCACGACGACGCTCGCGCGTCCGGTCGGAGCCGCGCACCCGGTACCGCGCGCACTACGGCAACCGCCCCGCCGGCCGCCGCCCCTCCCCCGTCGCCGCGACGATCTGCCAGGGCAGTTCCGGCCCGCCCCGCCCGGCGCCGACCGCCACCCAGCGGCCGTCGGCCTGCCAGGTGTGCAGCCGGGGCACCAGGGCGCACAGCACGTCCAGCGGCGGCGCGACCGGGAGCCCCATGGCCACCCGCTCCAGCCGGTCGGTGAGGTCGATGACGGCGGGCTCGCCCCACCGTAAGGACAGGACCGCGCTCAGTCCGGCCAGGCCGGCCGCGCAGTCGTCGCGTATTTCCTGGACGTCGGCCGGGTCGGCGTCCTCCAGCGGCGGGCTCTGCCACAGGCGGGCCAGATGGAATCCCGGCCCGCTCTCTCCCGTGGGGGACCGCTCCCGCCGGGCCGGGAACGCGCGGCTCCGCAAGGCGTCGATCACGCGCAGGTGCTGAGCGGTGGTGGAGTGCGGGGCCTCGGGCGGCTGTTCTTCAGGCGTCATACCGTCAGTAAAGCGCCGGGGTACGACAATTGGCCGCCCGGCAGCGGTGCGGACGCCCCGTCCGCGCCGGCGCGCACCGTCCCGCCCCGCGCGGGGGACGGCGCCGGGCGGCCCGGCCGGCTTCCTCCGCGCCGTCCGCCGGGGCTCGCCGCACACCCGCTGACCGGCTACGATCCGCCAGACAGGGCAAGCGAGGGAGACGGACGTTGGGGCGGCTCACCGGCGGGGACCCGTCCCTGCTGCGACGGATCAACTCCGCGGTGGTACTGCACGCGCTGCGCGCGGCGGACTCCCCCACGCTCACCGACCTGGTCCGGGTGACCGGCCTGTCGCGGCCGACCGTCGAGGGCGTCGTCGAGGGACTGATCGAGACCGGGCTGGTGGTCGAGGCGGCCGCCGAGGAGGGCGAGGCGCGGCGCCAGGGGCGGCCGGCCCGCCGGTTCCGGTTCCGCACGGAGGCCGGCCATCTGCTGGGCATCGAGATCGGCCCGCACCGTATCGCGGCCCTGCTCTCCGACCTGAGCGGGCGGGTGCTGGACTCGGCGCAGCGTTCCGTGGAGGAGACCGCGCCGGCCGATGAGCGGCTGGAGCGGGTGCGCGCGACGGTGGCCGATCTGCTGCGGCGGGCGGGAGTGGCGCGCGGTTCGCTGCGCGCCGTGGGCGTGGCCGGCCCCGGAATCGTGGAGGCGGACGGCACGGTGCGGCTGGGCACCGCGCTGCCCGGCTGGACCGGCCTGCCGCTGGGCGAACGGCTGCGGCGGTCGTTCCGCTGCCCGGTGCTGGTCGAGAACGACGCGAACGCGGCCGCGGTGGCCGAGCACTGGCAGGGCGCGGCCACCGGGTCCGACGACATCGTGTTCGTGCTCGCGGGGCTGAGCCCGGGAGCCGGTTCGCTGATCGGCGGGCGGCTGCACCGGGGGTTCGGCGGCGCCGCCGGGGAGATCGGCGCGCTGCATCTGCTGGGCCGCGAGGCCACCCCGGAGAAGCTGCTGTCGACGACCGGGGAGCCGCTGCACCCCTTGGACGAGGCCCAGGTCGCCACCGTCTTCGCCCTGGCACGCGGCGGCGACGAGCGGGCCCGCGAGGCGGTGAACCGTTTCCTCAGGCGGCTGGTCCACGATGTCGCGGCCCTGGTGCTGGCGCTGGACCCGGAGCTGGTGGTGATCGGCGGCTGGGCCGCGGGCCTGGCGGACGTATTGGAGCCGCTGCGCGCGGAGTTGGCGCGCTACTGCCTGCGGCCGCCGCAGGTCGCCCTGTCGGTGCTGGGCGAGGCCGCGGTGGCCACCGGCGCGCTGCGGCTCGCCCTGGACCACGTGGAGGGCGAACTCTTCGCGGTGGAGGGCACGGTGACGGGGCGCCGCTAGGGTTCGCCGGGCACCCGGGCACCCACGGAGCGGGCCCGTGCCCGCGGGTGGCGGCACGGGCCCGGGCGGTCGTCTCAGCCCGCGAGCAGGGAGACGGCGTCGCTCTCGCCGAAGGTGAGGCGGCAGGTGTCGGCGCGGTAGGTGGAGACCGCGACGGCGGCCGTACGGCCCCCGGAGACGTAGCGGGTGGTGACGACGAGAACGGGCGCGCCGGGCAGCCGGTCGAGGTGCTTGGCGTCCGCCGCGCCGGCGGACCCGAGCTCGACGGTGCGGTCCTGGCCGTCCAGCTCCAGGGCCTGAAGCTCGTGCAGGACGACACGGGCGTGGGCCGGCGCGCTCACCGAAGCCGCTGCCGAGCAGCCCGGGACCGATGCCGAGGGGACGTACAGCAGCTCGGCGGCGACGGGCCGGCCGTTCGTCACCCGGCTGCGGCGCACGAGGTGCACGCGGTCGCCGGGGGCGGTCTCCAGCAGGCCGGCCACCGCGGCGGGCACGGTCTCGGTCTCGACGGCGTCGAGCGGCTGCCAGTCGTCGCCGGGCGCGCCGGGCCAGGTGTGGCGGACCGGGTCGACGGCCACGCCGACGCGCGGGGGTGCGACCGTGGTGCCCACCCCGCGGCGGCGCTGCAGCCTGCCCTCCAGCTCCAGTTGCTCCAGGGCCTGCCGCAGCGTGGCGCGTGCGACGCCGAAGCGGGCCGCCAGCTCACGCTCGTTGGGCAGGATCTCGCCGACCGTGAATTCCGAGTCCAGCGCTTCACTGAGCACCGTCTTGAGGTGCCAGTACTTCGGCTCCGGCACCGTTTCGAGCTGCGTGGTCCCCACCCTGTCCTCCGCACTGGCCGTTGCCCCCGGGGGCCGCGCCCGCATCGGGCACGGGCTCGCCGGGAGCCCGTATATGAGCGCTTCTTTATTAAAGGTTGTTGCAGTATCCCGACGATATGGCCGGCCCCACCCTTGGTCAAGACCAATCCCCGAACCGGGGCAGGCGACCGCCGGGCAGGGGGTGGCACCTCGGGGCCTCAGCGCGTCGGGGCGTCGGCGCCTCCGAGGAGGGCGCCTTTGAGGGTCAGCTCGCGAACGCGCGGAGCTTGTCCGGATTGCGCACGATGTAGACCGTCTGGATCCGGCCGTCCTGGACATCGAACTGGAGGACGCTGTCCGGCGTGCCGCCGTAGTGCGCCAAGAGCCCGACGCCGCCGTTGAGTTCGACGAGGCGGACTTCCATGCCGGGGATCGACGTCTTCTTGGTGACGCCCAACAGGAACCGGGCGACCTTGTCGGCGGATTCGATGATCCGCAGCGGCGCCTTGGCCTTCCCGCCGCTGTCGCCGACCAGGCGCGCGTCCGCGGCCAGCAGGCTCAGCAGGCCCTCCAGGTCCTCACCGGCCGCCGCGGCGATGAACCGCTCGGTCAGATCGCGCTGCCGCTGCGGATTGACCTCGAAGCGCGGTTTGCCCTCGGCCACGTGCCGCCGGGCCCGGCCCGCCAGTTGGCGGACCGCGGCCTCGCCGCGCTCCAGGACCTCGGCGATCTCCGCGTACGGGTAGCCGAAGGCTTCGCGGAGCACGAACACCGCGCGTTCCAGAGGGGAGAGCGACTCCATGACCACGAGCATCGCGAGCGTGACGGACTCGGTGAACACCGCCCGTTCCGCCGTGTCGGGGGCGGTGCCGACCGCGTCCGTGGCGAGCGGCTCCGGCAGCCAGGGCCCCACGTAGGACTCGCGGCGCGACTGGACCTGGCGCAGGCGGTCGATGGCCAGCCGGGTGGTGACGCGCACCAGGTAGGCGCGCGGTTCGCGGACCTCGGCCCGGTCCGCGGCCGACCAGCGCAGCCACGCTTCCTGGACCACGTCCTCGGCGTCGGCCACCCGGCCGAGCATGCGGTAGGCCACCGCCCGCAGCACCGGGCGGTGCTCTTCGAAGACTTCGGTCGCCGCGTCCATCAACACCCTGCCATCCCAGCGTTCCGGCGCGTCGTTGTCCAGCGGAACCGGCACGGCGCGGCCGGGCGGGCACGTGGTGTGCGGCACATTCCTGGGCGTGGCGCGGCCGGGGGGACTCACGGCCGCGGCCGCCCATACCGCTCGGTAGCCAATGCTGGCATCGTGTCCCGCGTGCCCCCGCACGTCCCGCACGCCCTCGCGTGTCCCGTGCGTCCCGCATGTCCTCGCAACCCCGCAAGCACCGCGATCCTTTGAGGAGTCCCCATGGCCGCCTCGGTCTCCTTCGCCCGTGTCACCCCCGCAGACCGGCCCGCGTGCACGCTCGCGTACGAGCGCAAGGGCGCGGGCGAGCCCATAGTGCTGCTGCACGGCATCGGTCACCATCTCCAGGCATGGCGGCCGGTCTGCGACATCCTGGCCGCCTCGCACGAGGTCATCGCCATCGACCTGCCCGGCTTCGGCGCCTCCCCGTCGCTGCCGGACGGCTCGTCGTACGACCTGACGACGGTGGTCGCGCTGCTCGCCGCGGCGTTCCCGGAACTGGGCCTCGACCGGCCCCATGTGGTGGGCAACTCCCTGGGCGGTCTGCTCGCCCTGGAGCTGGGCCTGGCCGGCGCCGTGCGGTCGGTCACCGCCCTGTCGCCGGCGGGCTTTTGGACGCAGGCCGAGCGGCGCTACGCCTTCGGGGTGCTGCGCGGCATGTACGCCGGCGCGCAGGCGCTGCCGCAGCCGGTGGTGGAGTCCCTGGCCCGCTCGGCCCTCGGCCGCGCCTCGCTGACCGGCACCATCTACGCCCATCCCGGCCGCCGTTCGCCCGAAGCGGTGGTGGCGGAGACCCGGGCGCTGCGCGAGGCCCCCGGCTTCGCTCCGTCGCTGGCGGCCGGTCGCCGGGTGCGGTTCACCGCCGATCTCCCGGACGTCCCGGTGACCATCGCCTGGGGCAGCCGGGACCGGTTGCTGCTGCCCCGTCAGGGCCTGCGCGCCAAGCGGACCATTCCCGGGGCCCGGCTGGTGCGGCTGCCCGGCTGCGGGCACGTGCCGATGAACGACGATCCGGCGCTGGTGGCGCGGGTCATCCTGGACACGGTGGGCTGACCGGCTCCTCTTGAGGTCGCCGTCCGCCGGCGGTTCGCCGTCCCGGGGTGCCGGCGCCGTCCTGGCGATCGGCCGGCGGCCTTGCGACGATGGGCGCGGTCCGGGGGACGTACGGCCCTGGATGGTCAGCCGTTCACCGTGCGTTCGGCCGCGGGGCACCGGGTCGCGGTACGAACGGGACGGCACCCAGGCAGGTCGAGCGATGGAGGTATCCGATGGCGCAGGGATCCGGGGCAGGCTTCGGACGGCGGTCGCTGCTGCACCGCGCGGCGGCCGGCTCGGCGGTGCTCGCCCTGCCCGCTCTGTCGTGTGCCGCGCCCGCGCAGGCCCGCAGCGGGCGGCCGAGCGCCGACTGGGGCGTCCAGGTCGGGGATGTGACGGCGTCCTCGGGACTGGTGTGGGTGCGGTCGGACCGGCCGGCCCGGATGGTGGTGCAGACCTCCGCCACCGAGTCGTTCCGCGGCGCGACGACGCGGACCTGGCGGGGGCCGGTGACCGGCCCCGGCACGGACTTCACCGGCGTCACCGCGCTGCACGGCCTGCCGCCCGGTGAGCAGATCCACTACCGGGTGCTGCTGGCCGATCCGGACGATCCGCGGCGCACCGGCGAGCCGGTCGCCGGCACCTTCCGCACCGCGCCCGCGAGCCGCCGCGCGGACGTCCGCTTCCTCTGGTCGGGTGACCTGGCCGGCCAGGGCTGGGGCATCAACCCCGACCGCGGCGGCTACCGCGTCTTCGAGGACATGCGGCGGCGCGATCCGGACTTCTTCCTGTGCAGCGGCGACAACATCTACGCGGACGGACCGATCACCGCCGAGGTGACGCTGCCCGACGGCCGGATCTGGCGGAACGTGACGACCGAGGAGAAGGCGAAGGTCGCCGAGACGCTCGGGGAGTTCCGCGGCGCGTTCCGCTACAACCTGCTGGACGACAACCTGCGCCGGTTCAACGCCCAGGTGCCCACGATCGCGCAGTGGGACGACCACGAGGTGCACAACAACTGGTATCCGGGGCAGTTGCTCGACGACGCCCGCTACACCGTCAAGGACGCGGACGTGCTCGCGGCGCGCTCGCTGCGGGCGTTCGGCGAGTACTTCCCCATCCGTACGCTGCGGGCCGACGGCGGCGGCCGGGTCTACCGGGTGCTGCGCCACGGGCCGCTGCTGGACGTGTTCGTGCTGGACATGCGCCGCTACCGCAACGCCAATTCGCCGGGCCGGCAGACCGACGACCCGCAGGGGATCCTCGGCGCCGAGCAGTTGCGCTGGCTCAAGCGGGAGCTGTCGCGGTCGCGGGCGGTGTGGAAGGTGATCGCCGCCGACATGCCGCTGGGCCTGGTCGTCCCGGACGGGAAGACGGACTTCGAGGCGGTGGCGCAGGGCGATCCGGGCGCGCCGCTGGGGCGCGAGCTCCAGCTCGCCGAGCTGTTGCGGCACATCAAGCACCAGCGGGTGACCGGGACGCTCTGGCTGACGACGGACGTGCACTACACCTCGGCGCAGCACTACGCGCCGGAGCGGGCGGCGTTCAAGGACTTCGCGCCGTTCTGGGAGTTCGTGTCCGGGCCGCTGAACGCCGGCGGATTCCAGGCGCTGAAGCTGGATGGAACCTTCGGGCCCGAGCAGACGTTCCTCAAGGCACCGAGCCGTGCCAACACCTCGCCGGCGGAGACCCCGCAGAACTTCGGCGAGATCGGCATCGACGGGGGCAGCGGGGAGCTGACGGTGCGGCTGCGTCAGGAGGGCGGGAAGGTGTTGTTCAGCAAGGTACTCCAACCGGGACAGGTGGGGCAGTAAAGGCCAATGCGTCGATTGCGTCTTTTACCCGTCGGACACAAGGTGTTGGCGATCAGGCAACACCGGTCCGCAAGGCTGTCCGCATGACTGAAGCAACCTCTGCCCACAGCTCCCGCCGCTCGCACTGGCGGCGGGACCTCGTCGAGCTGGCCGCCTTGTTCACGGCCGTGGCGGTGGCCGACGCCGTCGCCAACACCGTCGCGCACGCGCCCTCGGGTGGCACGCTGCTGTGCTTCGCCGCCATCGCCCTGCTGGCCACCTCGGGCTTCCACGTCTGGTGGTCACGCCGCCACCCGCACGCCCCGCCGCCGACCGATACCGGCGCCACGGCGTCGTCCTCCGCCCAGGCCCGCCGGCCGGGCGGGCAGGAGACGACGCTGTGGCGGATGCGGACGACGGTCCGTGACGAGCCGGGCAGCCTGGCGCGGCTGTGCACCGCCCTGGCCCGGCAGCGGGTGGACATCCTGAGCCTGCAGACCCATCCGCTGTCCGACGGGACGGTCGACGAGTTCCTGCTGCGCGCGCCGGCCGCGGTGACGCCCGCCGAGCTCACCCGGACGGTGGCCGGGGCGGGCGGCTCCGACAGTTGGCTGGAGCGGGCGGACGCCCACGATCTGGTGGACGGGCCGACCAGGATGCTGGGCCTGGCGACGCGTACGGCACTGGATTCGGCCGAACTTCCTCTGGCGCTGCGCGAGTTGCTGGGGCGCTGCACCATCCACTCGACGCCGGCGCGTTCGCTGCGCGGCCAGCCCCTCGCCGAACCGGTGCCCGCCGAGGGGGTACTGGAGGACCACGTCATGAAGTTCCGCGACCCCTCCGGGGGCTCCTTGACCATCGAACGGCCCCAGTTGCCGTTCACGCCCACCGAGTTCGCCCGGGTGCGGGCGCTGATCGCGCTGGACACCCGGCTCGGGCAGCGGGTGCCGCCGCGACGTGACGTGCTGACGCTGCCCGAGGGCAACGCCATCACCATCCGCCGCGCCGACACCACCGATCAGGCGGCCGCCCGCGAGATGCACGACCGCTGCTCCCCGGCGACCCTCTCGCTGCGCTACCACGGCCCGGTCGCCGACGCGGACCGTTATCTGGCGCATCTGCTCAGCCCCCGTTTCGGCCGCACCCTCGCGGTGGAGACCGCCTCCGGCCGGCTGGTGGCACTCGGCCATCTGCTGTGGGACGGCGACGAGACCGAGGTCGCGCTGCTGGTGGAGGACGCCTGGCAGCAGCGCGGGATCGGCACGGAGCTGCTGCGGCGGCTGGTGGCGATGGCGGCCGAGGCCGGCTGCGAGAGCGTGTACGCCATCACCCAGTCCTCCAACACCGGCATGGTGGCGGCGATGCGCGGACTGGGGCTGCCCCTCGACTACCAGATCGAGGAGGGCACGCTGGTGATCACCGCACGGCCGACGGGTGTGGCGGGCCGGGCGGACGCCCGCGAGACGGTACGGACGCAGGACGGCACCGGCCGCCGCTGAGCGTGCGCGAGGGTCGATGCCGCGCCGCTGAGGCGGACCGCCGGGGCGAGAACCGCGCCCCGGCGGTCGCCGTCCGTAGCGCGGGCGGCGCCCCGCCGCTCACCGGCGAAGGCAATGGACGGGTAAAGCGACAGGAACGTCCGGCCTATTGATGGTGACGCGGCGGGTCCATCCATATGAGGATGGCCCTCATGTCCCACACCACACCTCCCGCCGACGGCCCGCTGCCCCGCCAGGTGGCCGACGCCTACGTCGACGCCCTGGTCGAGCTGGACCCGATCACCGGCACCTTCCTGGGTGTCGCCGAAAGCTCCGACAAGCTTCCCGACTTCTCCCCGACCGGCCAGGAAGCGGTGGCCCAGCTCGCCCGTACGACGCTGGAGCAGCTCACCGCGGCCCAGGCCCGTCCCGGTGCGGAGCGCGCCGCCGAGCAGGTCTGCGCACGGCTGCTGCGCGAGCGGCTCACCGCGGAACTCGCCGTACACGAGGCGGGCGAGGGTCTGCGCGCGGTCAGCAACATCAGCTCCCCGCTGCACCACGTCCGGGAGGTCTTCCAGCTCACGCCCGCCGACACGGACGAGGACTGGGCGGCGATCGCCCGGCGGATGCGGGCGGTACCGGACGCGCTGGAGGGCTACCGCGCCGCGCTCGCCGCCGGCCTCCAGCGGGGCCTTCCGGCGGGTCCGCTTCAAGTGGCCACCGTCATCGGCCAGTTGGGCGAACTGATCGGTACGGACCGCGGCTGGTTCGCCCAGTTCACCGACCCGGGCCCGGAGGCGCTGCGTGCGGAACTGACCGCGGCCGCCCAGGTGGCGACCGGCGCGCTGGTCGAGCTGCGGGACTGGTTCCGCGACACCTACGCCCCCGCCGTCGAGGGCGCGCCGGACGTGGTGGGCCGGGAGCGCTACGCCCTCCTCGCCCGCTACTACAACGGCGCCGACCTCGACGCGGAGGAGGCGTACGCCTACGGCTGGTCGGAGTTCCACCGGCTGCTGGCCGAGATGGAGGCGGAGGCCGGGAAGATCCTGCCGGGTGCGACGACGCCGTGGGAGGCGCTGGCCTGGCTGGACGAGAACGGCGAGGCCGTCGAGGGCGTCGAGGAGACCCGGCGGTGGCTCCAGTCGCTCATGGACGAGGCCATCGAGGCGCTGGACGGCACGCACTTCGAGCTCGCCGAGCGGGTGCGGCGGGTGGAGTCGCGGATCGCTCCGCCGGGCAGCGCGGCGGCACCGTACTACACCCAGCCGTCGCTGGACTTCTCCCGGCCGGGCCGCACCTGGCTCCCGACGATGGGCCAGACCCGCTTCCCGGCGTACGACCTGGTGTCCACCTGGTACCACGAGGGCGTGCCCGGCCATCACCTCCAGTTGGCGCAGTGGGCGCACGTCGCCGGCGACCTCTCGCGCTACCAGACGACCGTGGGCATGGTCAGCGCCAACGCCGAGGGCTGGGCGCTGTACGCCGAACGTCTCATGGACGAGCTGGGGTTCCTGACGACCGCCGAACGGCGGCTGGGGTATCTGGACGCGCAGATGATGCGGGCGGTGCGCGTCATCATCGACATCGGCATGCATCTGGAGCTGGAGATCCCGGCGGACTCGCCCTTCCACCCGGGTGAGCGCTGGACGCCCCGACTCGCGCACGAGTTCTTCGCGCGCCACAGCAGCCGCCCGGCCGACTTCGTCGAGAGCGAGATCGTCCGCTACCAGGGGATGGCGGGCCAGGCGATCGGCTACAAGCTCGGCGAGCGCGTCTGGCTCCAGGGCCGGGAGGCGGCCCGCGCCCGGCACGGCGCGGACTTCGACCTCAAGGCGTGGCACATGGCGGCGCTGTCGCAGGGGTCGCTCGGCCTGGACGATCTGCTCAGCGAGCTGTCCGCGCTCTGACCCGGCGGACGCCGGACGGCGCCCGGTCACCACACTCCACGTGGCGGCCGGGCGTGCGCGTCGGCCGCCGTCGGGCGGTTCGGCTTCAGCAGCCGCAGTCGTCGGCGTCGACGGGCGCCGTCAGCGGGTCGGCGGGAAGGGTGCGCGGGCCTTCCCAGGTCGTCACCTCGTAGCCCTCGCGGATCCAGTATTCGATGCCGCCGAGCATCTCCTTGACGCGGTAGCCCAGGCGGGCGAGGGCGAGGGCGGCGCGGGTGGCGCCGTCGCAGCCGGGGCCCCAGCAGTAGACGACGACGGGGACCGCCGGGTCCAGCAGCCCGGGCGCGTCCCGCGGTATGCGGGCGGTGGGCAGGTGAACGGCGCCGGGGACGTGTCCCTGGTCCCAGGCGGCGGTGCTGCGCGAATCGACCACGGCGAAGTCGCGGGCGCCGGCCGCGAGGGCGCTGTGCACATCGGCGACATCGGTGTGGAAGGCGAGGCGCGCGGCGAAGTAGGCGGCGGCTTCGGCGGGCGCGGCCGGCGCGACGGCGAGGACGGGGCTGGTGGCGGCGGGCCGCCGCGTCTGTGTGGTCATGGCCGATAATCTACGGTTCGCGGACCGGCCCTAGAAGTCATGATCACCGGCAAAACCCTTGATCTTCCGGTGATTTCCCTGCTAGACAGCGGGGATGACCGGCTATTCCCCCGACGCCACCGACTGGCGCATCCTCGACGTCCTGCAACGCAACGGCCGCGCGGGCTACGCCGAGCTGGCGCGCGCCGTGAACATGTCCGCGAGCGCCGTCACCGAGCGGGTGCGGCGCCTGGAGGAGGCCGGGGTGATCTCGGGGTACGCGGCGGTGGTCGACCCGGAGCGGATCGGTCTGTCCGTCCTGGCGTTCGTGCGGCTGCGCTATCCGAACGGCAACTACAAGCCGTTCCACGACCTGTTGGAGCGGACGCCGGAAATACTGGAGGCGCACCACGTCACGGGCGACGACTGCTTCGTCATCAAGGTCGCCGCCCGTTCGATGAAGCATCTTGAGGAGGTGTCGGGCCGGATAGGGGCCCTCGGCGCGGTGACGACCAGCGTCGTGTACTCCTCACCGCTCCCCCGGCGGCCGGTCAGCCACTGACCGGCCGCGCCCCACCGCCGCACCGCCCGCGGCGGTGTCCGGCGTCAGCCGCGGACGCGGTGGCGCACGGTGGAGCCCGAGCGGTCCTTCACGACCTCCAACTGGGCGGGGATGCGCGCCCGGAGGTCCGCGACATGGCTGACGATGCCGACGCTGCGGTCCCGCTCGCGCAGCGAGTCCAGGACGTCCAGCACCTCGTCCAGGGTCTGTTCGTCGAGGCTGCCGAATCCCTCGTCGATGAAGAGGGTGTCCAGCCGGGTGCCGCCCGCCTCGTCGGTGACCACGTCGGCGAGGCCGAGGGCCAACGCCAGGGACGCGAAGAACGTCTCGCCGCCGGAGAGGCTGGAGGTGTCCCGCTCGTGCCCGGTCCAGGCGTCGATGACGTGCAGGCCGAGTCCCGAACGCCGGGTGCCGCCGGCGCGTTCGTCGGAGTGCACCAGGGTGTAGCGGCCGGCGGACATCCGGAGCAGGCGCGCGCTGGCGGCGGCCGCGACCTGTTCGAGGCGGGCGGCGAGTACGTACGACTCCAGGCGCATCCGCCGTTCGTTCTCCGTGGAGGTGCCCGAGGCGAGGGCGGCGAGGCGGGCGATGCGGTCGTAGGCGGCGCGCAGCGGGGCGAGTTCGCGGGCGTCGGACTCGGCGCGGGCGGAGAGCCGGTCGAGCTCCGCGCAGCGTTCTCGGGCGGCGGCCTGGGTGGCGGAGGCCGCGCGCAGCCGCTGCCCGGCCGCGTCCAGCGCGGTGCGGGCACCGTCCGGGTCCGCGGGCGGTGCGGCCGCGGCGGCGGTGGCCGCGGGGTCGGCCAGCTCCGCCGCCACGGCGGCCTCTTCGGCCTGCCAGGCGTCGAGGCGCCGCTGCAGCTCCCGCCACCGCGTGTCGTCCAGCAGCGCCCGCGCGGCGTCCTGGGGGGTGCCGAATCCGGCGCGGTGGGCGGCGTCGAGGGCGCCGGATTCGGCTTCCTTCAGCCGTACGGCGCAGGCGGCCGCCGTACGGGACGCCTCGGCGGCGTCGGCGAGCAGTTCGCCCTGCCGCTCCAGGCGCCGGGCCCGGTCGGCGACGCTCGCGCAGTCGCCCCGCGCCTGGTCCAACTCCTCTTCCAGGGCGGTCTGTTCGCGTTCGAGTGCCTCGCGGTGCGAGGTGCGGGCGGCGGCCCGGCGCTCGGCCTGCTGCTGCTCGGCCCGGCGGCGTTCGTATTCGCGCTCGGCGCGCTGGAGGGCCTCGCGGGCGGCGTGCAGGTCCGCGCCGGCGGCATGGTCGCGGGCGTGGTCGGCCCGCAACCGCTCGACGTGCGCGGCGAGTTCGCCGGCCGGGGCGTCCCCGGCCGTGGCGGCCGCGGCGGCCAGCGCTTCTCTGGTCGTCCGGCAGCGTCCCTCCGCCTCCTGCCGGGCGTCCTCGGCCCGGCGGTAGGCGGCCAGCGCGGCCTCCTCGGCGGCGCGGTCGACGTGGCCGGCACCCGCCCGCGCCGGGTGGGGGTGCTCGGTGGCGCCGCACACCGCGCAGGCCCGGCCGTCGCGCAGGTTCTCGGCGAGTTCGGCGGCGATACCGCGCAGCCGCCGGTCCTTGAGGTCGAGCCACCGCTCGTGGGCCGCCGCGGCCGCCTCCCGGGCGGTGAGCGACGCCCGCTCGGCCGCGCCGACTTCTTCCGCCAGGCGGTCCCGTCGGCGGGCGGCGTCCAGGCGTTCGGCGGCCGGGGCGATCAGCGAGCCGAGGTGTTCGGCGCGGGTCGCGGCTTCCTGGGCACGTTCGATCCGCCGCTGGTGGGCCCGGCGGGCGGCCTCCCACCCGGCCAGCCACTCGGCGGCGTCCAGCAGCGTCTCGTCGTCGGCGCGCGCCTCACGGTCGAGCCCGGCACGTTCCTCGGCGAGTTCGGCGGCCCGCCGCTCCGCCCGGCGGGCCGCGCCGAGCGAGCCGAGGTCCGCGCGCGCCTGCCGCTCCAGGGCGGCGAGCCGGTCACCTCCGGCGTCGGTGAGGTCCGGCGGCAGCAGTGCCCGGGCGCGCCGCTCGGTGCGCTGCGCGGCGTCCAGTTCGCGCGCGGCGGCGTCGCGCAGCGCCAGGGCGGGGGCGACGTCCGCGGCCGCCCGGGCCCGGTCCAGCCGCTCGCGGGTCTCGTCACGCTCACCGGCGTACGCGGCGAGTCGCGCGGCGCGGTCGCGGGCCTCGGCGTGGCGCCGCTGGAGCCGGTGGCGTTCGCGGGTCTCCTCCAAAAGCCGGGCGGCGCGGTGTTCGGCGGCCTCGGCGGTGGCCTGGGCGGCCCGCGCGATGTCCAGGCGTTCGCGTGCGCTCACCCGGGCCACGGCGGCTCTGGTCAGCACGGCGTCGGCGAATCCGGGCTCGCCGGGGCCGGGGGCGGGCGGGCCGGCGTCGGCCGCCGCGCCGCTCCTGCCGCCGTCCACGGGGCCGCCCTGTCCCGGTACGGTCGTCGCCCGTGCCCGCGCGGCGGCGCCCCGCCCGCGTGCCGGGGTGGTCTGGGCCGCGGGCGCGGCCCGTTCCGGTGCGGGCAGGGACGCGTCGGCGAGGTCGGCGCAGTCGCCGGCCGCCTGCGCCATCCGGTGGGCCAGCGCGAGGAGCCGTTCGTCGCCCGCGGCGACCCGGTCCGCCGCCGTCTTGCGGCGCGCGTTGAGCTGGTCTTCCAGGGCGGCGAACCTGCGGGTGTCGAAGAGCCGTCCCAGCAGCCGGGACCGGGCTTCGGCGTCGGCGCGCAGAAAGCGCGCGAAGTCGCCCTGCGGCAACAGGACCACCTGGCAGAACTGCTCCTTGCTCATGCCGAGAAGCTGCCCGATCTCCTCGCCGATCTCCTGGTGCGAGCGGCTGAGCGCCTTCCAGTGGCCGCCGCCTCCCGCCGCGTCGTCGGCACCGGCGGGCACGTACTCCCGCAGCCGGCTCTGCGCCTTCTCGCGGGTGAAGCCGCTGCCGCGCTTCTTGGGGCGCGGCTGTTCGGGCAGCCGAGTGATCTCCAACCGCCGTCCGGCCACGGTCAGTTCGAGGACGACCTCGGTGAGGGTCAGCGGGTCCGCGAGGTCGCTGCGCAGTGCCTGGCCGCCCTGCCGCGCGCCCGGCACCGACCCGTAGAGCGCGAAGCACACGGCGTCCAGGACGGAGGTCTTGCCGGCGCCGGTCGGCCCGTGCAGCAGGAAGAGGCCGTCGCCGGTGAGGCGGTCGAAGTCGATGGTCTGGGTGCGGGCGAACGGCCCGAACGCCGTGAGGGCCAGTTGGTGCAGCCTCATCGGGCCACCTCGCGCTCGGTGTCGTCGACGCGGACGTCATCGATCGCGGACCGCAGTTCGGCCCGCTCGTCGTCGTCGGCGCCCCGGCCGGCCCGGACGTGTTCCACGAAGTCCTCGGCGATCTCCTGGTCGCTGCGGCCGCGCAGCCGCTGGGCGTAGGAGGCGAGGGAGCGGGCGGGTCCCTCGTCGGGGTCGAAGACGAGGCTGAGGAGGTGGGGGAAGCGCCGGGTGAGGCGGGCCATGGGCTCGTGCGGGCGGGCGGTGTCGGTGAGCGTCGCCTCCACCCAGGCGTCTTCGTGGCCGGCCAGCTCCGGATCGTCGAGCAGGTCCGCCAGCCGTCCCCGGATACGGGCCAGCGGTCGCGGTACCGGGCAGGGCACCCGCTCGGCGCGCAGCCCGCCCGCCGCGTCGAGGTCGACGATCCAGGAGGACTTGTGGTGGGCGGCCTCGGAGAAGGAGTAGGCGAGCGGCGAGCCGGAGTAGCGGACCCGTTCGGTGAGGGTCTGGCAGCCGTGCAGGTGGCCGAGGGCCGCGTAGTCGACGCCGTCGAACACCGACGCGGGGACGGAGGCGACCCCGCCGACGGTGATGTCCCGTTCGCTGTCGCTGGCGGCTCCACCGGTGACGAAGGCGTGGGCGAGCACCACCGAGCGGGTGCCTTCGGGCCGGCCGGCCAGGTCGGCGCGGACCCGGTCCATGGCGGCGCCGAGGACCGCGGCGTGGTCGGCGCGCGGGGCGCCGAGCTCGTCGCGGACCATCGCCGGTTCGAGGTAGGGCAGCCCGTAGAACGCCACCGGTCCGTGCGCGTCGGTGAGGAGGACGGGGGTGCCGCAGGCCGCCGGGTCGGTCCGCAGGTGGATGCCGGCCCGGCGCATCAGTCCGGCGCCGACGCCCAGGCGGCGGGCGGAGTCGTGGTTGCCGGAGATCATGACGGTGGGTACGCCGAGGGCGGCGAGGCGGTGCAGGGCGTCGTCGAAGAGTTCGACGGCGGCGAGCGGCGGCACGGCGCGGTCGTAGACGTCTCCGGCCACGACCACGGCCTCGATCTCGCGGGTGCGGACGGTCTCGACGAGGTGGTCGAGGAAGGCGCGCTGGGCGGTGAGCAGGCTCACGCGGTGGAAGGACCGGCCCAGGTGCCAGTCGGAGGTGTGCAGGATTCTCACGCCCGGGCCCCCACCTGCACCGCTACCTCTCGTCCGCTCCGCGACCGCGCCGCTCCGTCCGGGCCGGCTCTCCGCAGGGCACACTCTAGCCTCGGTCGGCGCGCCGACCGGACGCGCCCGGCGGCCTCAGTCGCGCGCCGCCGGTCGGCCGGGCCTGGAGGGGCCATACGGTCATCGGCGCGCCCGGCCCGCAGTGCTCGTACTGCTTCTCGCCCGCGCAGACGCGGAGCGAGCCGGTGGTGCTGAGGCGGTAGCCGCGCAGCCGGAAGTCGATCCGGGCCGTTCCCGGGCCGCACTGGGTGACGTGCTCGCGCGGTATCGGGCCGGCGAGGTCGTAGGTCCAGGCGAACCACACCGAGGCGCAGCCGCCGCCGGTGTTCGTCAGCCGCCCGTCGACGACCAGGTCGGAGCGGGCCCCGTCACGCTTCTCCTTCCAGCGGGTGCCCGAGGCGGTGGCGGTGCCGTGCGCCGCCGTCCAGGCGACGACTTCGTCCGGGGCCGGGGCCGGGGCCCGCTTCGGTGGCGGGACGCGGGTGTCGGCGTCGGCGGCGGAGGAGGTCAGGGCGAGCAGCGGCAGGACGGCGGCCAGAGTCGCGGCTCGGGAGGCACGCGGGCGTAACGGCATCGTGGTGTTCCTTTTCCTCGGGTGCGCCGGGTCTGCGGTGGTCTCGGGCACCTTGGGATGGAAGCACCGCGAACCGGACGGGCCGTATGACGTGGGTCACGGGCCGGGTCGGCGCCAGAGCCGTCATTCGGGGCATCAGGAACATTCCGACCGCCGCGCCGGCGGAAGTGACGGAGGTCACGCAACTGGCGGCGCCGGGCGCGCAGTTGAGAGGTCCGGTCGCGGACGGCCGGTGCCCGCCGCGCCGCTCACCCCGGCGAGCCGACGGCCCTGTCCGGTCCCTCCTCGACCTCCGGATCCGCCCCGTCCGGATCCACCCCGTCGGGGTACGCCTCACTGATCCGCTTCGGCCCGAACGGCCACTCCTTCTCGTGACGCGCCCACAGCAGAAACGCCACGATGCCCGCCGCGAGCCAGGCCAGTGACCAGCCGATGGGGTGCCGGCCGGGGGCGTTCCGATCCGCGTAGCCGTAGATCACCAGCCAGCCGGCGAGCGCCACGACGCCCGGCAGCGGATAGAGCCACATCCGGTACGGCCGGCGCAGGTCCGGACGGCGGCGGCGCAGCACGGTCACCGCCGCGATCTGGGCCAGCGCCTGGACGAGCACCATGACGGTGGTCAGCAACTGGATGATCGTGGCCAGGTCGGTGTGCCGGCCGACGAGGAAGCCGGCGGCCATGAGGAGGCCCATCGTCAGCAGCCCCAGGACGGGGAAGCGGTGGCGGGGGTGGAGTCGGCCGTAGGGGCGGAAGAAGACCCGGTCGCGGGCCGCGTCGCAGGGGATGCGGGAGCCGCCGAGCAGCCCGGCGAGGACGGAGGCGGCGGCGGTGATGAGGATGAGGACCGTGACAGCGGCGGCCGGCCCCCGGCCCCAGGCCGTCTCCAGCACGGCCGACGCGACGGAGGAGGACGCCGTGCTGTCCGGGTCGAGCATGTCCCGCCAGTCGACGACGCCGAGCGTGCCGATCTGGAGGAGCAGGTAGATCGTCATGATGCCGAGGACGGAGTAGACGATGGCGCGGGGCAGGGTGCGTCCGGGCCGCTTGATCTCGGCGCCCAGGTAGGCGGCGGTGTTGTAGCCGAGGTAGTCGTAGATGCCGATGGTCAGGCCGGCCGCGAAGCCGGGCCAGAAGCCGGGCGCCGTCAGGTCGAAGGCGTGCGCGGGATAGGTGAAGGCGCGTTCCGGGCTGAAGTGCGTGAACGCGGCGGTGACGACCAGGACGACCGAGGCGATCATCACCGTCCACAGCACGACGGTGAGCCTGGCGACGCTCTCCACCCGCCGCCACAGCAGCGCGACGACGCCGGCGGTGAGGAGGAGACCGGTCACGTCGCCCTGGCCCGCGGTCATGTCCGGCCACAGATAGCCCAGGTACTGCACGAAGCCGATGACGCCGGTGGACATCGCGAGGGGGACGAACAGCATCGCCGTCCAGACGAACAGGAACGGCATCAGCTTTCCGGTGCGGTACTGGAACGCCTGGCGCAGATAGACGTAACTGCCGCCCGCGCCCGGCAGGGAGGCGCCCAGTTCGGCCCAGACCAGGCCGTCGGCGAGCGCCAGGGCCGCGCCGGCGAGGAAGCCGATGACGGCCTGCGGCCCGCCGAACGCGGCGACCATCAGCGGGATGGTCACGAACGGCCCGATGCCGCACATCTGGCTCATGTTGAGGGCGGTGGCCTGGAACAGTCCGATCCGGCGGGCGAATCCCGGGCGCTCGGCGGGGAGGTCAGGCATCGGTCGGCCCTTTCTCGTGGCGGCGCGCACGCCGGTCCGCGCCCGCGCCCGCCCATCCTGGCCCGGGGCCGACCCTGGCGGATCACATCTCGCCGTACGCCTCGCCGCCCAGCTCCAGCACCGCGGTGCCGGCCGTCGCGTCGGCAAGCCAGGCGCGGAAGGCTTCCAGGTCCGCCTCGGGCAGTCCGACCTCGATGCGCACCTGGGCCCCGTACGTCACCTCGCGCACCGAGCGTCCCGTGGTGCGCAGGTCGTTCTCCACGCGGCCGGCCCGCTGGTGGTCGACGGTGAGCGTCACCAGCCGGAAGCGTCGGCGGGTGACTGTGCCCACCGCGTCCAGTGCCTCGCCGACGACACCGCCGTAGGCGCGGATCAGGCCCCCGGCGCCCAGTTTGACGCCGCCGAAGTACCGGGTGACGACGGCGACGACATAGCGCACCTCGCGCCGCAGGAGCATCTGGAGCATGGGGACACCCGCGGTGCCGCCCGGCTCGCCGTCGTCGCTCGCCTTCTGGATGCCGCCGTCGGCGCCGATGACGTACGCGAAGCAGTGGTGGCGGGCGCCGGGGTGCTCCTTGCGGACGCGCGCGATGAAGTCCTGGGCCTCGGCCTCGGTCGCGGCGGGCGCGAGCGCGCAGAGGAAGCGGGACTTGTTGATCTCGATCTCGTGGACACCCTCGCGCGCGAGAGTCCGGTACTGCTCCTGCATCGCACCACCCTATGCGGCCCCGCCGGAGGGGACGCCGGCCGGTCCCGGCCTCCCGCGCCGCGCTGCGGTGTCCGCCGTACGGGGGCCGTGCGCACGGCCAGGCGGCGTACGCGCGAGGTGCGCACGGTGCGTCGCGAGGACGTCCGCCCCGCCCGTGGGCACTGTGAGCCCAGGGCGAGGGCCTCGCGTTTCCGGGGCCGGCTCGTGGACGCAGGAACGGAACGGCCAGTTGGCGGAGGCTTCATGGACAAGAGCACACAGTCGGCGATGACGGCGGGCGTTCCCGTGACGGGCAAGGAGATGCCCGAACCACCCCCGGAAGTCATCGAGGCGGCACGCAACGCGCCCGATCACTGGTTGGCGATGGTCGACCTGACCTGGTCGGGTGAGGGGCAGCCGCCCCTCTGGGCGCTGATCGGGCAGTGGCGGTCGGGGCCGACCGGTGAGATCGAGGAGTGGCGCGACAACCCGGAGTACCGGCCGTCGCCGCAGATGCTGGACTGGCCGGACCCGGCCGACGCGGTCGACGGCGCGGTGCAGCTCGCCGCGACCGGCTACGGCCCGGCCGAGGACGTCCACGCGGCGCTGGCGCGCGCGGAGGTCTCCGTCCTGGTCACCGCGACGGGCACCCCGCTGGCCGCGGCCTCGCCGGAGGGCACCCCGGTGGTCCCCGTCTACACCTCGGAGGGCTATCTCGAAGGGGTGGGACGCCTGATGTTCGACCGGCGGCCGGTGGCCGAGCTCCTCGACCAGTTGCCGCCGGGCCACGCCCTCTACGTCAATCCGACGGGTCCGGTGAGCATGCTCGTGGAGACCGAGCCGGTGCGGGCCGCGGTCGCCGACGCGGCGGCCCTGGGCGACGAGGCTCCCGTGCCGGCCGGTGCCCCGGAGCTGCGCCCGGGTACGGCGGCGGCCGGTGCCGAGCCGGTGGGTGCCGGGATGGCGATCGGCGCCCCGGCCCGCGCCGAGGCCGGCAGCAGCGTCGGCGCCTGACCGGCGGGCAGCAGCGCCCGCGGCGCGTGCGTCGCGAAGCGCCGGCACCTGGACACGCCCCGCCCGTCTTCCCCTTCGGGCGGGGCGACCGCTTGCCTGCCCGGGAATCTCCCGCGTGCGGCGTCCGTTGAGCCGGACAGGACCTTTCCGGCCGCAGGAGGAGTGACGTGTACGGCGACCCCCGCACGATCCGCAGGATTCTCACCGAGCTCGGCGACACCTGGGCCGTGGTGGGCCTGTCCACGAACGAGCGGCGCGCGGCACATGGCGTGGCGGACGTGCTCCAGCGCTACGGCAAGCGGATCGTCCCGGTGCATCCGAAAGCCGAGACGGTGCACGGCGAGCGGGGGTACCCCTCGCTCGCCGCGATCCCCTTCCCCGTCGACGTGGTCGATGTCTTCGTCAACAGCGACCTGGCGGGCGCGGTGGCCGACGAGGCCGTGGCGATCGGCGCGAAGGCCGTGTGGTTCCAGCTCGGGGTCGTTGACGAGGCGGCGTGGGAGCGTACGCGGGAGGCCGGGCTGGACATGGTGATGGACCGCTGTCCGGCCATCGAGATACCCCGTTCGGGCTGAGCGCGCGGTGCGTTAGCGTCCAGGGCATGATCACGCCACGTGCCGCTCTCCCCGAGGACGCCGCCGAGCTGGTCCGGTTGCGCCGCCTGATGTTCCGCGCGATGAACGGCCGTGACGAGCCCGGGGATTGGGAGAGGGACGCCGAGGCGATAGCGCGCCGCCAGCTCGCCGGACCGGACGCGCCGCTGGGGGCGTTCGTGGTGGACGGTGACGAGCCGGGTGCGCCGCATCTGGCGGCGTGCGCGGCCGGGCGGATCGAGGAGCGGCTGCCCGCGCCCGGCCATCCCTCGGGGCGTTTCGCCTTCGTCTTCAATGTCTGCACAGATCCGCGCTACCGGGGCCGCGGTTACGCGCGCGCCACGACCGAGGCGCTGCTGGACTGGTTCGCCGAACGGGGCGTCAGCCGCGTCGACCTGCACGCCACGGACGGCGCCGAACCGCTCTACCGCAGCCTGGGCTTCGCCGAGCACTCCACGCCCCTGTCGCTGGACCTGCGCTCGCGCGCGCCCGGCGGCCGGCTCTGACTACGCCACGCCCAGGCCCTCGATGACCGTGGCGCCGGGCAGTTCCGCCAGCGCCTTGCCGGGCACGATGAGCTTGCCCCGGCGCGCGCCGCTGCCGATCAGCGCGTAGGGGAGGTCGGCGGCCGCGGCGTCCACCAGAACCGGCCAGTCGGCGGGCAGGCCGATCGGGGTGATGCCGCCGTATTCCATTCCGCTGGCGCCGACCGTGGTGTCCATCGGCGCGAAGGACGCCTTGCGGGCGCCCAGTTGGCGCCGGACGACGCCGTTGACGTCGACGCGGGTGTGCGAGGGGACCAGGCAGGCGGCCAGGGTGACCTCGCCGCCTCTCTTGCCGGCGACGACCACGCAGTTGACGGACTGCTCCAGGAGCCAGGCGCCGTAGTGGGCGACGAGGCGTTCGGTGTCCGCGATGGCCGGGTCGGTGTCGACATGGCGCAGTTCCGCGACCGGTACGGAGCCGCTCCACGAGCGGATCGCGGCCGCGACGGGGGCGGGCAGCAGGTCCAGGCGGTCGGCGGCGGGCCGGACCTCGTCGAATGCGTCCATGGGCACGGGCATGGCGCCAAGCTAACAGGGGCGGTGGGTCGTGCGGGACGCCGGTTCAGCGGGCGAGCGGGATGATCACGGCCATCGTCATCTCCACGGGTTCCTCGCCGGCGTTGCGGTAGGCGTGCGCGACCTTGGCCTCGAAGGTCGCCGAGGCGCCGGCCGGGACGGTGTGGTCCTCGCCGTCGACCGTCAGGGTCAGCGTGCCGGCGCGGACGTGGATCAGCTCGACGGTCCCCGGCGGATGCGGATCGGAGCCGCTGCTCTCGCCCGGCATCAGCCGCCACTCCCATAGTTCGAAGGGTCCGGGGGCCTCGCCGCCCACCAGCAGCGAGGTGTAGCTGCCGGCCTCGGTCGACCACATCCGGACGGCGTCGCCGGGCGCGACGATGCGCACCTGGGGGCCCTGTTCGTAGTCCAGGAGCGTGGTGATGCTGACGCCGAGCGCGTCGGCGATCTTGACGGTGGTGCCCACACTCGGGTTCGTACGGGCCTGCTCGATCTGGATGATCATGCCCCGACTGACGCCCGCACGCGCCGCGAGCGCGTCGAGGGTGTAGCCGCGTTCGGTGCGCCAGCGCTTGAGGTTGCGGGCGAGCGACTGCGTGAGCTGGTCGAGGTCCGTCACGGTCCATCCTCATCGAAGGCTAATATATTGGATGCAGTAGTCGACTCAGGTGTACTACGGTGTGCTGCACTTCATCGTTCAGCACACTGTACTGCGAGGTTTCACCATGACAGCGGTCTTCGCCCTGGCCACCAGCCTCCTGTGGGGGCTCGCCGACTTCGGCGGCGGACTGCTGACCCGACGCCTGCACGCCCTGACCGTGGTGGTCGTCTCGCAGGCCCTGGCCGCCGTCGTGCTCGGCGCCATCGTGCTGGCCACCGGCGGCTGGCGGGAGGCCGGGCCGCAACTGTGGTTCGCGGTCGCCGCCGGCGTCGTGGGACCCGCCGCGATGCTCTGCTTCTACCGCGCCCTGGCGCTCGGCCCGATGGGCGTGGTCTCGCCGCTCGGCTCGCTCGGCACCGTGCTCGTCCCCCTCGGCGTGGGCTTCATGGCGGGCGAGCGGCCCGGGCTGATGCAGGCCGTGGGCATGGTCGTGGCCGTCATCGGCGTCCTGCTGGCCGGCGGACCGCGCATCGGCGGCGCGTCCGTGCCCCGCGAGACGATCGTGCTGACGCTGGTCTCGGCGCTGGGCTTCGGCGCCGTGATGGCCCTGATCGCCGAGGCCTCCACGACCGTGACCGGACTCTTCCTCGCCCTGTTCGTCCAGCGGCTGTGCAACGTCGCGGTCGGCGGCGCGGCCCTGTACGCCACCGTCCGGCGCGGCACCCCGGCACTGCCCGAGGGCGGCTTCCCGGAGCTGCGCGGCACCCTGCCCGCGCTCGCCTTCATCGGTATCGCCGACGTCGCCGCCAACGGCACCTACGCACTCGCCGCCCAGAACGGCCCGATCACCATGGCGGCCGTCCTCGCCTCGCTGTACCCCGTCGTCACCGCCCTCGCCGCCCTCGGCGTCCTCAAGGAGCGACTGCGCGCGATCCAGACGGCGGGCGCCTCGCTGGCCCTGGTCGGCACGGTCCTGCTCGCCTCGGGCGGGTGAGGACGGCCGCGTCTTCCGGCGCGGCGGTCCCTTGCCCCGGCCTTCGCCGGGCCCGCTACGTCGCGTCCGCCGACGAGCGGGTCCGGGAGGAATCCGAATCCCCTGCCCCACCTGCCGCCGCTTCCCCCTCCGTCGCCGCCGCGCCGCCGGCCGCCGCCTCCCACTCGGCCACCGCGAGCAACTGCTCGGGAGTGACGCCCTCGGGGATCGGCACCGGCGCCGGGGTGCGCAGCGGCGGCTGCCAGCCCTGGCGCGGGTCCCAGCGGCGGACGACCTTCGCGGGCGCCCCGGCGACCACCGCGTGGTCGGGAACCTCGCCGCGGACCACGGCGCCCGCCGCGACCACCACGTTCCTGCCCAGCCGCGCGCCGGGCAGGATGACCGCGCCGGTGCCGATCCAACTGCCGGAGCCGATGGTGACCGGGTCGGTACGCGGCCACTGCCTGCCGACCGGCACGTCGGGGTCGTCGTAACTGTGGTTGGTGGTGGTCACGTAGACACCGGGGCCGAAGAAGCAGTCATCGCCGATCGTCAGCCGGACATCCGCGATCACATGGCTGCCGCGCCCCAGGACGACGCCGTTGCCGAGGGTGAGGATCGGCTCCGGGCCGAGGTCGAGGTCCGGCATCATGCCCGCGGTCAGGGTCACGTCCTGGGCGATGATGCAGTGGTCCCCGATCTCGATCCACGGGTCGCCGAAGACGGTGCCCTGGGGGAAGGCGAGCCGGGCGCCGGCTCCCAGGCGCCGGAAGCGGTACGGACCGGGCCGGTCCGCCGTGACGGCCGCGGCCTGCCGCACCCAGCGCACGCCGCGGTGGACCGCGCGCGACACGGCCCGGCGTCGCCAGGCCGCGACGGATGAGAACACGTTCTTGTTCATCGGCACCCGCACACCGTACTCAGCGCCCCCCGCCACCTCCCGCGCCGGGCCCTGTGATCTTCGCCCCACCGGCAGGCGCCCCCACCCGGCCTCGCGGCCGTCGTCTACGGTGCTGTCGGCGCGACGCACCAGCGGCAAGGAGAAGCAGGGATGACGGGACGGGCGTTGATTTCACAGGTGGGCGGCAAGGAACCGAGCATCGATCCGGCGGCCTTCACCGCTCCCACCTCCGTCGTCCTCGGCGAGGTCACGCTGGCCGCGGGCGCCAGCGTCTGGTACCACGCGGTGCTGCGCGCCGACTGCGGACCGATCGTCCTCGGCGCGGACAGCAACATCCAGGACAACTGCACGGTGCACGTGGACCCGGGCTTCCCGGTGACCGTGGGCGAGCGGGTCTCCGTCGGCCACAACGCGGTGCTGCACGGCTGCACCGTCGAGGACGACGTCCTGGTCGGCATGGGTGCCACCGTCCTGAACGGCGCGCACATCGGCGCGGGTTCGCTGATCGCCGCGCAGGCGCTGGTCCCCCAGGGCATGCGGGTCCCGCCCGGCTCCCTGGTCGCCGGAGTGCCGGCGAAGGTCAAGCGCGAGCTGACCGACGAGGAGCGTGAGGTCATCAAGCTCAATGCCGGGATGTACCTGGGACTGGCGGCGGCGCACCGGGAAGCGGTGGGGGACGACGGGGCGCCGGACTCCGGGCGCTGATCCGGCCTCGGAAGCGGTGGGGCCGCCTTCGGACCGGTGCGGCCGGGTGCGGCTCGTGACGGCCGCCCCGGCCGGGAGGCTTCAGCCCCGCCGGGCCGACGCGCCGGCGGCCAGCACGGACGTCATCAGCTCCGCGTCGAACAAGGTGGCGTCCGCGAGGCGGTGGGCACCGGCGTAGGCGTTCATCATGACCTTGGCGGTCCGCAGTGCCACGGGCGAACGGCGGATGAGGGGCTTGGTCCACTGCCTGATCGCGTCGTCCAACTCCGCCTCGGCGACGACCTTGTGGAGGATGGACAGCTCGGCGGCCTTCACCGCGTCGAAGCTCTCCCCGGTCAGCACGAGTTCCCGGATGCGGGCGGCGCCGGTCTCGTTCAGCAGGCGGGGCAGGGCGCCACCCCAGGCGGGCGGCAGTCCCAGGGCCAGCTCCGGCATCCGGAACCGGCAGTCGTCGGCCCCGGCCCGCAGGTCGCAGAAGAGAGCGAGCGCCATCCCGGCCCCGATCACGCCGCCCTGGAGCCGGGCGATGGTGACCGCGTTGGCGGTCGCCAGGGCGTCACAGACCCGGCGGGCCTTGTTGGCGAGCACCCGCAGGTCCGCGCCACCGGGATCGGCGGCGAGGAGTTCGGCGAACTCCCTGCGGTCTCCGCCCAGGCAGAAGTCGGCACCGGCGCCGGAGAGGATCAGGACCCGCACACCGGACTCGTCCTGCACCGTGCCGAGTACGGCGAGGAGTTCGTCAAGCACCAGCCCGGAGACGGCGTTACCGGTCTCCGGGCTGCTCAACTCGACCTTGAGCACGGGCCCTTCGGATATGACGCGGAGCGCCTTGAGATCTTCCACGACGGTGTTCCTTGTTCTCGCTTCTCATTGTCGGTGCACTGCCTGCTTCTCCCCGGGATCGATACGTCAGGGGGCGGCTACCCGTAGCTCCATGATGCGTCGGAAGCCCACCCTCGGGGCCCAGACCGGGGGCGCGGCCACCCGTAGGCCGGGCAGCCGTCGGAGCAGGGCGCTCAGGAGTGTCGTCGCTTCCAGACGAGCCAGCGGGGCACCGAGGCAGTAGTGGATTCCGCCGCTGAAGCTGAGGTGGGAAGCCTTACGGCGGATATCGAAGACCTCGGGGGCCATGTGGTGGGCCGGATCGTGGTTCGCGGCGCCCACCATGAGGTGGATCATTTGGTCCTTCGCGATGGGCCATCCGGCCAGTGCGGTGTCCTCGCCGGCGACCCGGCTGATGACGTGGTTCGGGGAGTCGTAGCGCAGCACCTCCTCGACGGCGTCCGGTATGTGCTCCGGGTGGGCGCGCAGCCACCCCAGTTGGCGCGGGTGCTCCAGCAACAGCCAGGCCATGGTCGACAGCAGCGTCGCCGTCGTCTCCGGTGCGGCCAGGAAGACCAGGAGCGCCAAGAGGTAGACGGCCTCGTCGGCCGCCTCCCGGTCGGATTCGAGAGCGTCCCAGGTCCGCAGCCACGCCGAGACCGGGTCGTCCCCGGGTGCTCTGCGCCGGTCCCGCACCAGGGCGGTGAAGTACTCCCGCAGCCGTTCCGTCGCGGCGTCGGACCGGGCGAGCTGGCTCGCGGAGGGCAGCAGTTCCTGGGTGAACACCTGGTCGTGAGCCCATGACCGCAGCAATGGATAGTCGGCGGGCGGCAGTTGGAGGAATTCGCCGATGGCGCCCATGGGCAGCTCTTCACTGACGGTGGAGCTGAAGTCGGCCTCGCCATGGCGCAGTTTATCGATGAGCTGGTCGAGAAGCCGCTCCACAGACTTCTCAATCGTCTTCTTGATAACCGGCACGGATTTCCGGTCGAAGATATTGCCCAAGGACCGCCGCACCCGGGTGTGGTGCGGCGGATTGAGCGCGGGCAGGGTTCTGCTCATTTCCCGCGAGGAGCGCGCGCTCCACCGTGTCGCATCCCCCTGACGTGCCCGCCAGCCACTGTCGGGCACCCGCCAGCCCCGGTCTCGCAACACCTGGTCACACAGCCCGTAAGAGGTGATCAGATATCCGCCCCACGGAGCCGGCACGACGTCCCCCATGGACCGGAGTTCCGCATAGACAGGCAGGGGATTCGCCTGTCCACTCGCCGTACGCAGGCGGGAGAAAAGGGAAACCACCGTGCGCCGATCGACGGGTGGGGAAGCCAGGGCGGGCTCCACAGTGACTCCTTCAGACGATCAAGTTGAACGCGACACCCCTGCCTACCCGTGCGCTTGAACATTCATACGACGGAAAGATGGTCGAGCTTGTTGCGAACGTCACACCTTCCACCACGTCAGGAATCCGCTCCACCAACTGTTCTTCCTCGATTTGCCCGGAGTCTCCTGCACGGGGGGATGTGACGCGGCGTGGCCGGCGGCCGGGAATCCGACCGGGGAACGACGCTCGGCGCGGATCGGGGTGAAGCGGGCGGGCAGCGCGTTGAGCGCGCGGTGGAAGGGCCCGGGCCGCCAGGTCAGACTCTCCTCGGGCACGCCCAATTCGACGTCGGGCAAGGTGTTGAGGAGCTTTTCGATGGCCAGCACCGAGATCAGCAGGGCGGGGTCCTTGGCCGGGCAGGCGTGCGGGCCGGCTCCCCAGGCGAGGTGGGCGCGCTTGCTGAGCGTCTGGCGGCCCACCGACAGGCTCGGATCGGTGTTGGCCGCGGCGAAGCTGATGAGCACCGGATCGCCGGCGTCCAGTTGGCTCCCGGCGAGATCCACGTCGTGCACCGGGTAGTGCACGGCGTAGTTGGCGATCGGCGGGCTGTTCCACAGCACGTCGTTGATCGCGTCGTCCACGAGCAGCCCGGCCGAGTGCGGGCCGCCCGCGTACTTGTCGTCGGACAGCAGCAGGCGCAGGGCGCTGGAGATGATGTTCTGCATCGGCTCGGCGCCCGCCCCGATGAGCAGGACGAGCTGGTGGATCATCTCCTCGTCCGTCAGGTTCGAGGGATGCGCCATCAACCAGGAGGTGACGTCCTCTCCCGGATGGGCACGCTTCAGCGCGACCAGCTCGAACAGCGACTCGGTGAGGACCTCGTTGGCCTTCTCCGCGTCGACGCCGTCGAAGATGCCCGAGAAGCCGAAGACCAGCCGGTCACCGATCTCGGCCGGGCAGCCGAAGAGGTCGTTGAAGACCAGCAGCGGCAGCCACTGCGCGTAGTCGGTGACCAGGTCCGCCTTGCCCCGGCTGCTGAACTGTTCGATGAGGTAGGTGGCCACCCGGTCGACGTGCCGGCTCATCCGGTGCATGTCCACACGGGCCAGGCTGTCCGTCACCGCCTGCCGCAGCCTCAGGTGCTCGGCGCCGTCGGAGAACATGGAGTTCGGCCGGTACATCAGCATGGGCAGCACCGGGCTGTCCATGGGTATGCGCCCCTCGTTCAGGGCCCGCCAGCGCCGGGAATCGCGCGCGAAGGCGTCCGGGTTCTGCAGGACGTGGAGCGCCGCGGCGTAATCCGTGACGAGTTCGGCCTCCACCCCGGGAGCCAGCTCGACGGGCGCGCTGGGGCCGCGCTGCCGCAGGCTCGCGTAGAAGGCATCCGGCGCGGCGGCGAATTCGGGCCCGTACAGGGGCGCTCGTCCGCCGCCGGCGTGCGCGGGGCAGCCGGGTGGCGGAGTCTGGTATTCCGAGTGAGATGACATGCCTGAACTCCTAGTTGAGGCGGGACTGTAGATAGCGGACGAGCGTGATCAGGGAATCCGCCGATGACCGCTGGTCGCGCGCGTCACAGGTGACGACGGGGGTCTCGGGGAGCAGGTCCAGCGCCTCGCGGATCTCGTCGAGCGAATGGTCCGGCGTGCCGTCGAAGCGGTTCACGGCGATGGCGTAGGGAATGCCGTAGTGCTCCACCAGGTCCATGACCGGGAAGGAGTCCTCCAGGCGCGCGGGGTCGACGAGCACGAGCGCGCCGAGCGCCCCCCGCGACATGTCCTCCCAGACCTGAACGAAGCGCTGCTGGCCGGGCGTTCCGAACAGGTACAGGACCAGCTTCTCGCTGAGGGTGAGGCGCCCGAAGTCCATGGCCACGGTCGTCGTGGTCTTTCCGGGCGCTCCTTTCGGGTCGTCAATTCCCGCGCCGGCCTGTGTCATGACTTCTTCGGTGCGCAGCGGAGGAATCTCCGACATCGTCCCGATGAACGTCGTCTTGCCCACGGCGAAGTGTCCGACCACGAGGATCTTCGCCGCCGTCTGCACCGAATTACGCAGATAAACGTTGTCATCCGAAGCGAGCCTGGAGCCCATTCAGCACCTCCTCGAGGATTTGCCTGTCAACGAGCTGGGCAGACGGTATGGGAGCCCGCGCACGAAGGTGTCCTTCCTGAGTGAGGTCGGACACCAGGATTTTGACGACACCGACCGGAAGTCGTGTGTGTCCGGCGATTTCGGCGACCGAAAGGAAGCCTCCCGAGCAGAGCTCAAGGAGGCGGAGCTTCTCCGGATCGAGGGGTTTGGTCCGGGGTGGCTCCTCATGCACGGTGACCAGGGTGATCAGCGAGAAATCGCTGCCGTCGAGGAGGTCACGGCCGTTGGTGATGACGTACGGCCGCACTAATTCCGCTGCTTCGTGTTCCAGTTCCGGCTCGTCCGAGATCGTCATGGTTGGATATCAGCCCTCTCACGGGGCGGGCTGGTCAGCGCCTTGCCGAGCTGCCCGACGAGCTGCTGCATACGGAAGGTGATCTCCGCCATGTCCACATCCGGCGATGCCGACACCGCGAGATAGGCGCCTTCTCCGGCCGAAATGAGAAAGACCCAGCCGTGGTCGAATTCCACCAGCGTCTGGCGCCACTGCGAGCGCGTACGGGTCGCGCCGCTTCCGCAGAAGTCGGCGACCGTACGGCTCAGCGACTGCATTCCGCTCATGGCGGCGGCGACGGTATCGGCGTGGTCCCGGCCGACCTCTTTCGAGCGCGCCATGAGAAGACCGTCGGCGGAGACAAGAATCGCGTGTTGCGCCTCGGGCACTTCCAGAGCACTGTCAAGCATCCACGACAAATCGTAGTTCACTGAGCCTCATGCCCTTCACTGCTTGCGTTGGTGGAACGCCGGCCCGATTGCGTCCCCCGCTGGAATGCGCCCATGACGGACGCGGCTCTCGCGCTGTCCCGGGCCGGGCCGTTCGTGCTCTCGGCGTCCGCCGGCACGATGGATATCGCGCCGCGTCGCCGGCGCTTGGGAAGACCGCCCGCCGTGGTCGCGGGGGCGGCCGGGGCAGGGGAGCCCGCCGGGGAGCCCGCCGGGGTCTCCTCGGGCGGCATCGGGGCGGACGCGGCCACGGCGGGACTCTCCTCGGGCTCGTGCAGGGACGTCAGCAGATCGTCGGGAAGCAGGACGACCGCGCGCACGCCGCCGTAGGGCGAGGTGGAATCCACCGAGACCTTGAAGCCGTACCGGGCGGCCAGCACACCGATGACGGTGAATCCGAACTGCGGCGGATTACCGAGACTGGAAACGCCGGGCGAATGCTCGCTCGACAACAGCTCGGCGGCCCGCGCCTTTTCTTCCTCGTTCATGCCGACACCGGCGTCGTCGACGACGATGCACACGCCCTTGGGCACCGGACGGATATTGATCTCGATCACCGTCTCGGGTGCCGAATAGCTGGTCGCGTTGTCCAGCAGCTCGGCCAGGGTCAGCGCCACCGGCTCCACGGCGCGGTTCACGATCGCGTAGTTGCTCTGCGACCGGATCTCCACGCGCGTGAAATGGCGGATACGGCCCTTGGCGCTGCGGACCACGTCGTAGAGAGAAGCCGCGTTCCGCCGCCGTCCGAGCCAGCCGTCGCAGAGCACGGCGATGGACTGGGCGCGCCGCGCGAACTGCGAGTTCATGTGGTCGATGTCGAGCAGGTCCTGGAGAATGCGGTGCTCGCCGTACGTCTCCTGCATCTTGGAGATCGCCAGTTGCTGCTCGCTCGCCAGACCCTGCAAGGTCCGCATCGCGGCCTTCAGCGTGTTCTTCGTGGCTTCTTCGGCGCGGTCCTTGGCCTCTTCGACGGCCTCGGCGTAATGCCCCTCCAGGGTGGCGTAGTGCGCCCGGAGTGCGTCCTGTTCCTTTCTTAGCTCCGCGTTCTTCTTTCGGCCGCGAATAATCACGGCTGCGGCGACAGGGGTACCAGCGATCAAACCCCAGAGCGCTGGATCCTGGAAGTATGGCGTCATAGGACTCTCTTCGGACGACGGAGCCACCGGATATCGGATGCCGGGCGGGCGCGAGCCACCTCACACACGATCCCAGGCATACGCGATCGGCCACGCGCGGTCGCCTGCCAGAAAGCCAACGAAGGCCCGGCTAATGGCATGATTCTCCCCGGAGTGGCGGTTTTCTCGGGCCGATACGCGGAATTTCTCTTTTGCCATAGCAGGTGATGACATCGCTTGGCAAGTATGATGATCTTAGCATCACGGCACCATCGGCCGTCTATGGCGATCTCCCCTCTAACGAGAATCTGACGGAGATTCAACAATGGTTCCCTTTGGGTCCATTGGGCGTTCTTTCCCCGTCCCCGCACCCAGCGCTTCCGCTATTCGGACAACCGTTCCTGACGTCCGGTCGACGCCGGCCGCGGCCGCGAGCGGCCGCCCGGGGTCAGCGGTGCGGGGCGTCGTGGACGTAGGTGATCGCGTCGCCGCTCACTCGCACCACACGTACCGTCATATCGCGGTCCGTGCCCCGCAGATAGTGCGCCGTACACAAGGTCCGGGCCCCTTCGACCGCTCGCAGGTCCCGGGCGCAGTCGACCGAGCGCGGCCCCCGGGGGATGACGGGCAGCGACAGGTGGCCGGAAATCGACCGGGCGACCTCGGCACGCGGTACCGACCCGGTCACGTCGTCCACCTCGCTGGTCGCGTCCCGGGCCATCAGCCAGTGACTGCCCGCCATGAGGCCACCCGCCAGCAGAGCCGTCCCGGCCAGCGCCAGGCCCAGGGCCCGCAGATACCTCACAGCACTTCCTCCCACCGCAAGACGACGAAACGCCGGCCGCTCCAGCGGCCGGGCAGTGGCCCATTGTCGCCGCCCGCCCGGCACGGGCGACAACAGGGTCCGCCCCTCGGTACGCGCCGGGACCCTGACGACCCGTCAGGCAGGCGGCCCGGGCTGTCAGGCAGACGGTACGGGCCCCTGCATCCGCGCACTGATCCAGTGCAGCGATTCGGCCATCCGCTGGATGTAGGTGTGGCCGCTGTGCACCCCGTGCGGTATTTCGAAGAGCGCCGTGTGGACCGGGCCGCCGGTGTGGTCCCGGATGAAACGCTTCACGTCGGGCACCGCCACCTCGTCGGACCCGAGCTCGAACGCCAGGTACACCGGCGGTCCGTGGTGCGCGGCCAGCCGACGGGCCAGCCACCGCGGGTCGTTGGCGCGCTTCTGGCGCGGGTGCCCCCGCCACAGCGGCGAATCGGGCTTCGTGTCCGGGCCGTTGGCGACGACCGCCTTGAATCTCCCCGGGTGTTTCAGCACCGCCTTCAGCCCGGCGAACCCGCCGGAGGAGGACCCCATGAAGGCCCAGCCGTCACGGCTGTCGTACGTGCGGAAGTGGGCGCGCGCGAAGTCCGGCACGTCCCGCGTGAGCCAACTCCCCATCTTCGGCTGACCCGGTATGTCGCTGCCGTCGTAGTACCTCTTGGTCGGGTTGAGCACCGGCATCACCAGGATGAACGGCAGCGTCTTGCCCTGCTTCGACCAGGCGGCGACGCGCTCGGGGAGCGCGAAGGTGTCCCCGGCCCAGTAGTTGAACGGGTATCCCCAGGCACCGGGCAGCGCGATCAGCACCGGGAAACCGCTCCTGGCATACCGCTGCTGGTGGTACTGCGGCGGCACCCACGCCCAGATGTCCCCGGTGAACCCGGACTTCCGCCCGTGCCACCTGGCCCTCACCACCTGGGTGCCGTCGTCACCGGTCGCGCGGAACGGAAGGAGCGCGGAGCGCGGGCCGGTGGGCGGCACCATCCTCGGCCTGCCGTTGCTGGCGTCCACGGTCCGCGCGTGCGGCCGCGGCACACCCGACGCGTCGACGGCGCCCCCGTCCTGGCTGCCGCAACCGGCAAGGAGCGCCACGGCGACCGCGCTGAGCGCGGCACCGGCACGCAGGCACTTCATCGGAACGTTCTCCTCGGACAGGTCCGGGTCCGGTCCACGGGCGGCCCCTCGCCATCACCGAGGTACCGGACGAAAGACACCACCATAAAAGCGGCGGGCCCCTGCCCCGTGCCGGCCCCGGACCGCGGCGGCCCTGGGCCACACCGTCGGCGGACCGGCCGGGAAACGGCCCGTCGCGTCAACGGAGCCGGCCGCCATCCGCCCGATCGAGACCCCGCCACTCACACACGGTGAGGTATCGAACGCACTCGGCATGCGAGGGGGCGCGACCGGTCTCATCCTGGGAGGCATGAACCGCGCACCTGTGATCGTGCATCCGCCGTCCACCGGCGGTCGCCGCGTCACGCTCCACGGACAGGACCTCGGGCGTGCGCGGCGCACCGGTGACGTGGCCGCGTTCCTGCGCCGGGCCGGATTCCGCCCTACGAAGTTCGTCTGGGACGACACCGGCGTCTTCGAATGGCGCGACTGCGGACCCGACGTCTGGTCGACGCCCTGAGCGATGCCGCCGGGCTCAAGCCTGGCGAGGCGCGCGGCCTCCGGGTCGGTGGTTCTCGCGCCGCGCCTCAGGCGCCCGCCCCACGCGGCTTCGCGCGGACGTGCATGCGTTCGCCCTGCGGCCCGAAGAGGCTGAGGACCTCCACCGGCGCCCTCCCCGTACTGCCGAACCAGTGCGGCAGCCGCGTATCGAACTCGGCGGCCTCCCCCACCTTGAGTTCGATGTCCCGCTCGCCGAGGACCAGCCGCAGCCGGCCGCCGAGGACGTACAGCCACTCGTAGCCCTCGTGCGTACGCGGGTCGGGAGTGCTGCGGGAGGTGCCGATGACCATCTTGAACGCCTGGAGCCCGCCGGGCTGTTGACTGAGCGGCACGACCGTGGTGTCCCCGCGCCTGACCGGCTTCAGCCGTACCCGTGGATCGCCGACCGGTGGCGCGCCGACCAGCTCGTCCAGAGGCACCTGGTGGGCGTGCGCGATCGGCAGCAGCAGCTCCAGATTGGGCTTGCGCTGCCCGGACTCCAGCCGGGACAGGGTGCTGACCGAGATCCCGGTGGCCTCCGACAGGGCGGCGAGGGTGCACTCGCGCTGCTGTCGGATGCGCCGGAGCCTGGGTCCCACAGCGGCGAGCACGTCTTCCATTCCCTTATTGCAGAAACAGCAACAAGGTTTGTCAAGCTTGCCCCGCCCCGCGCAGGGTCGGCGCCAGGAGGTGCACGACATGGCAGAGGAACGCGACATGGCAGAGGTACGCGACACGGCGGACGTAGCGGAAACAGGCACAGGGGAACCGGGAGGATCTGCTGGAGCTGGAGAAGGTGCGATGAACGACTTCGACTGGGCCGCGATGACCGACCTGCTGGAGCTGGAGGGCGAGACGCACAGCCCTTATGTGCGGCAGGCCCTGGCGTACGTACGGGAGTCCTTCGGGGAAAGGGAGGGGCGGGGTCCGCGGCGGATCCTGGACATCGGGAGCGGCCCCGGGGTCGCGGCCTGCCGGTTGGCGGCGACGTTCCCGGAGGCCGAGGTGACCGCGGTGGACGGGTCGCCGGAGCTGCTGGCCCGCGCCGGGGCACGCGCCGAGCGGCTCGGCGTACGGCTGCGGACCGAGGTGGCCGAGTTCCCGGCGGGCCTCACCGACCTGGGTCCGGCGGACCTGGTGTGGTCGGGGCAGGTCGTGCATCACGTCGGCGATCAGCAGGACGCACTGGACCGGCTGGCCGGTCTGCTGGCACCCGGTGGCGTGCTGGCGCTCGTCGAGGGCGGGCTGCCGGCCCGCTGTCTGCCGCGTGACCCGGGATTCGGCCGTCCCGGCCTCCAGGAGCGTCTGGACGCCGTGCTGGCGGACCGCTTCAGCCGGATGCGGGACGAGCTGCCCGGATCGGTCGCGGTGGTCGAGGACTGGCCCGGCATGCTGCGGGCCGCGGGTCTGGGCGAGGTACGCGCCAAGACGTTCCTCGTGGACCGTCCGGCGCCCCTGGCCGAGGGGCCGCGGCGGTCGGTGCGACGGGCTCTGGAGCGGTATCGCACGATGCTGGGCGAGCTTTTGGACGCGGCGGACGTGGCGACGCTGGACCGGCTGCTGGACCCGGACGACCCGGCGGGTATCGACCGGCGTACGGATCTGTTCCTGCTGACCGCGAAGACCGTGCACTTCGGCCGGCGGCCGGAGAGCCGATAAAGCGACAGGAAGGGCGGGGACGGCGAGAACGGCAGGGACGGCAGGGGGATGCGGTGTGGCGTCCGCGACGTCCGCCGTACACAACGGGACCGGGGGGGGGGGGGGGGGTGGGGGGGGGGGGGGGGGGTGGGTGGGGGGGGGGGGGGGGGGGGGGGGGGGGGGAGTAGGGGGTTTACCTAAACTGTTTTCCCACCCTCTCGTCGGACCGACCCTCC